>CANEFX010000010.1 GCA_947426945.1 uncultured Bacillota bacterium | reverse complement strand
AGCGATAAATCAAAATTTGCTGTTCTAGATTGCTTGAAGCGTAATCTGCTCCTCATTCTTCAAAAAACAGAAGATGTTCATAGGCTTATCAACCAAAGTGCAAAAAAGTATTTTTGTAAAAGCTGTCACAGGGAGAATCATAATGGATAGAGAAAAATACCTAATTCTAATCAATGGGCAGGACAAAACGGATTCTGTCAAGGAGTTTCAGCCCTGTGGTGACAGTTGTGACATAATTTATACCAGCTCTTCTCAAGTGTACCATTATCAAAGCGGCAAGGTAAAAATTCTGGAGCTGCAACAGTGCATTGATCCTGCTGGCCTGATCGTAACTGTCAAAGGCATCCGTATGACCCAAGTGGACATGATTTTAGATTTTGGTTCATTCTATCGTCTTGTCCGCAGCGGGAAGAAAACACTTTCTTATCCCAGAGGAGAAGTGGAGATCCAGCACAACTGCTTGACAGAAGACAGTCAAAAATGTATTTTCGATTATTTTAAGGAGACGGCAGGGGCTGTCAGCTTGGTGGTAGGAAATGATATTAATATCCTTAGTATGCAGTATGAACGGATTCAAACTGTTAGTGAAGAAACCGTTTTGGCTTGCTATCTGGAGCCTGGCAGACAGCCTAAAACAGTTCCCCTCCCAGAGACCGTTATCTATCCCTTTGGCCTGAATCAGAGCCAGAAAGTCGCGGTAGAAAACGCACTGTCCTCTCAAATCAGCATCATCCAGGGCCCGCCAGGTACCGGTAAAACGCAGACGATCCTAAATATTATTGCCAACGCAGTAAGAAACGGAAAAACAGTGGCAGTGGTATCTAACAACAATTCCGCGACCCTCAATGTTGCGGAAAAGTTAGAGAAAAAAGGGCTTTCTTTTCTCGCCGCCTTTCTGGGAAGTATCAGCAATAAGGAACGCTTTCTGGAAACCCAGACTGGCAGATACCCGGATATGGGAGAGTGGACTTTAGGACAGGAGGAAAAGACATGGCTCAATCAGGAAGTGACCGCGCTCTCCAAAGAATTGAACGATATGCTCAACGCAAAGAATCGGATTGCGGAGATTGAGCAGGAATTTTTACAGCTCAGACCAGAGCAGTACTACTTTGACGAATACTATCAGACTTATGCACAGGCACCGCAGGAGAATTTAAAGGGACTTTCTTCGCAAAAGATCCTGAACCTCTGGTTGGAATATGAACAGCACGCCGAGCATGAGAGCAGACTGGGCCTGCTGAAAAAACTCTCCATCATGTTTCGGTTTAATCTCAGCGCCCTGAAGATGTTCCTCCAGTCCCCGGAGCTGGTGATTCCCTATCTTCAACGGCAATTTTATGTCGTGCGGCAGCGGGAGCTGACAGAAGAACGAATCCAACTGGAACAGAGACTTGCAAATTACTCTTTTTCTGAGAAAATGGAGGAATTGACAGAGAAGTCCCTTCGCTTATTCCGAGCGGAGCTGAGCAATACCTATCAATGGAAAAAGGAACGCCGAACCTTTGAGATGCGGGATTTTCGGGGCCGGTCAAATGAGTTTAACCGAGAATATCCGGTCGTTCTAAGCACTACATATTCCATCAAAGGCACATTGAATATTGACCACATCTATGACTATTTGATTGTAGACGAAGCGTCTCAGGTGGATTTGGCCACTGGCGTATTAGCGTTTGCCTGCGCCCGAAATATCGTGATCGTTGGCGATCTCCAGCAGCTTCCCAACGTCCTGAACAACAGAGATATTCAGATCAGTGAGGCAATTTGGAACCGCTACTCTCTTCCGGAAGCCTATCATTTTTCCGCGCACAGCCTGCTCTCCTCTGCTTTGGCGGCATGGCCGGAGGCGCCTGCGGTGCTGCTGCGGGAGCACTATCGTTGTCATCCCAAGATCATCAATTTCTGCAATCAGAAGTTCTATGGCGGAAAGCTGATTGTTATGACAGCTGACCACGATGAACCGGACGTGCTGACAATGTATCGTACCGCGCCGGGAAGCCACGCCCGTGGCCACCTGAATCAGCGGGAGATCGATGTGATTCAAAAAGAAATTCTTCCGCATCTGCAAGAAAAAGGATACCGAAGTATTGGGGTCATTACGCCTTATAGAGATCAGGTGGCCGCGCTTCAAACCCAACTGGGAGGCGGCATTGAGGCGGCCACCGTCCACAAGTTCCAGGGGCGGGAGAAAGACGCGATTGTTTTGACTTCGGTGGATAATGTGATCACAGAATTTGTGGATGATCCTCGAATGCTGAATGTGGCGGTGTCTCGGGCGGTCAAATCGCTGACAGTCGTCACCTCCCAAGATCCGCGAAATGACCAGACAAACTATGGGGACTTGGCCCGCTATATCGAGTACAACAGCTGTGCGGTTGTAGAAAGCTCCGTTTATTCCATTTTTGACCTTCTTTATCAGGGATACGCTCAGCAGCGACGCGTTTTCCTGCAAAAGCACCGGCGAATTTCGGAGTATGATTCCGAAAATCTGCTCTATGCTGTAATCGAGCGTGTTCTTATGGAGCCGGAATTTTCTGCTGTGTCCAGCGCCGTCCATGTGTCGCTGGTCAATCTTGTAAAAGATTATTCTCTGCTGAATCGAGAGGAAACTGCTTATGCTCGAAACCCGCTGACTCATGTAGATTTTCTTCTGTTCCGGAAAATGGATAAGTCGCCGCTGCTGGCGATTGAGGTGGATGGAACGGCTTTTCACGCCACCGGCAGCAATCAAGCAGCGCGGGATGAAAAGAAAAATCATATTTTAGCTCAATGCGGGATTCCTCTGCTGCGTCTCAGAACAAATGGCAGTGATGAGAAAAAGCAGATCGAACAGGCGATGAGAACGGCGTTGTAGAAACTTATCGGAGGAGAGTTGTACTATGGCAAGATACGACGTCAACAATATTGCGGTCGGTTCTCTGCTTTCCAACATCAAAGACGGGAGTATCGCAATTCCTGAAATTCAGCGTCCCTTTGTGTGGGACAGCACCAAGGTGCGCGATCTGATCGATTCCCTGTATCAAAACTATCCGGTTGGCTACATCATAGTGTGGCAGAATCCGGACATAAAACTGAAAGACGGAACCATATCCTCCGGCAAAAAAGTCCTGATTGATGGGCAGCAGCGGATCACCGCCTTGGCGGCCGCGATTGTTGGGCAAGAGGTCGTGGGTGCTGATTACAAAAAGTTCCCCATAAAAATTGCCTTTAATCCCCAGGAGGAGCGGTTTGATGTGGTGAACCCGGCGATTCTCAAGGACGCCAAGTATATTCCTGATATTGCTGCAATTTTCGATCCTGGTTTTAATTCATTTGGCTTTGTCATCGACTATTGCCAGAAAAACGGAATTACTGACAGCGAGGGAATGTCTAAGATCTCCGATATTATCACACGCTTGAAAAGTATTGAAAATAACAATCTCGGAGTCATTAATCTCTCTCATGAGTTGGATATTGAACAGGTTACAGACATTTTTATCCGAATCAACTCCAAGGGTGTTGTTCTCTCCCAGGCTGACTTTGCCATGAGTAAGATTTCCAGCAATGAAGAATTCGGCGGAAATACCATCAGAAAGATGATCGATTATTTCTGCCACTTTTTACAGGTTCCGGCGGATTACAGCGAGATCAGATCCAATGATACCACTTTTGCTCAGACACCGGAGTTCCACAGAATTGAGTGGATCGTTAATGAAAACGAGGATATCTATGAACCAGATTACAGTGATGTCCTCCGCGTTGCCTTTACCTATAAGTTCAGCCGCAGACGGCTTTCCGACCTGGTCAGCCTGTTGTCCGGTCGTGACTTTGAAGCCAGGGATTTCAAAGCGGAGATTGCGGAAAAAGCGTTTTACGATTTGCATGACGCGGTTCTGGATGTGGTCAATCAGACCCATTTCCAGAGGTACGTCATGATTTTGAAAACTGTCGGTGTGGAGCGGGCCTCTCAGGTGCGCTCCCAGAATGTGCTGAACTTTGGCTATATCCTGTATCTCACCTTGAAAGCACGGGAAATCGACTCCAGCATGATTGAGCGAATTGTTCGCCGCTGGATCGTCCTGACGATTCTGACCGGCCGCTACTCGGGTTCACCTGAATCTGCTTTCGACTATGACGTGAAGCGGTTCAATACTTATGAAAATCCTCTTGATTATTTGGAACAGGTAGAGGCCGGTGAACTCTCCGATGCATTCTGGAACAACGTGCTGGTGGATCGGCTGAATACTTCTGTGGCCAGCAGTCCCTATTTTAATGTGTTCCTAATGGCTCAGGTCAAGAATCACGACAACGGTTTCCTGGGTGAACACATAGAAGTAAAAGCGATGCTGGAGGAGCGTGGAGATATCCACCATCTTTTCCCTAAGAAGTACTTAATTCGGAATGGGATTACCAGCAAAGGACAGTACAACCAAATCGCCAACTATGTCTATTTGCAGTCGGAAATCAATATTAAAATCAGTGCGGACGCGCCAAAGGATTATATGGCGGTTGTTCTCCACCAGTGTGAGACCGGGAAGCCGGTCTATGGTGGAATCACTGATTTGGATCAACTGAGGCAAAATCTGGAGGCGAACTGTATTCCGGAGGACTTTGCTCAGATGGGAATTGAAGACTATTCTCGTTTCCTGGAGCAGAGGCGTGTGCTAATGGCACAGAAAATCCGGAAATTTTATGAGGCACTGAAATAAAAAACTTGGCTAAAATGCTTCATTTTGACCTGTTAATTTCTCTATTTCTAATTTTCTTTTCTATCGACTTTTGCTCCTTCATTCGGTATTGTGTTGGTTGCCAAGAGCACCCCAAATACTGAATACAGGAGGAAAAAGTATGACCAGTTTGAAAAAATGCATCGCCGCGTTGGCAGCAACTACCCTTGCAGTTACCCTCACCCTTCCCGCCGCAACAGCAGAAGCACCAGCCAAGTCCATCCGGGTAAGCAGTTACAAGGGCAGCACTCTGGAGGTCGGAGAGCGGAGCGGCCTCATCATCGGCCCCAGTGATACAGACTACACCGTTACCTCCAGCGCCCCGGACACGATAGCGGTGGAGCAAGTGTTAACCTTCTGGGTAGCTGTTGCCAAAGCGGAAGGGAGTGCGGAGATCACCGCCTCCAACAGTGCGGGAGAGTCCGGAGCCGTAACGCTGACGGTCGGCCCCGCTACTCCTGCCACACCGGAAGCCCCCGCTGGCGGGAACAGCGTCAGTCTAACGGACAACCTTGAGATACGGCAGGAGATAGTCCGGTTGGTCAATCAAACCCGCAAGGCTAATGGGGTGCCAGAACTTCCAGTCAACGATGCCCTGATGAACGCCGCACAGATTTGCTCCAACCGACGCTACACCTGGCATCACGCTCCGGAGGAGAGCCAGGCCGCTGTCGACGCTGGCTATCCCTACGGCTTCGGTGACAACCTGACCGTGTTCACCGGCACAGCCGATGCCGCTCAACGCGCCGTCGACAACTGGATCAACTCCCCCGGACACTTCGAGACGATGATCGACCCAAGATGCGACTGTATCGGAGTGGGGGTGACTCAGTACAACGGCATCACCTACTGCTACCTGTTCCTTGGAATCCCCAACAGCGTCAACTTCTACGCATAGCAACCGCCCAACGAAAGCCAAGAGCAGGCCGTAGATGCGGTCTGCTCTTGGCTTTCAGATTCTGCTCCTCAATATCCAAAGAAAAAAGTCAAACCGCTACGAAAAGTACACAGCAATGCCTTTATGGTCAGACATCAGCTTATCCTGATTCCATTCTGTAATCTGAATGCCGCTGTTAGAGATAAAGCGTTTCGAGACAGCGATGTGGTCGATGCACTCTGCCTCGTTTTTTGTAAGCAGCTCAATGTCGTAATCAGAAAAGGTGCGGAGCAAAGCCTCTCTGCCCTGCTTCGTAAAATAGTAACCGTCGGAAAAGCTACAGTTGAAGTCGCCGCAAATACACAGAGGTATCCCACTGTCGGAGAGCCGCTTGATATCGTTGAGCTGTTGGACCAAGGACTGCTGAAACGAAGGGTGTCTGTTTCCATAAATGCCAATGATGGTTCCGTAGACCAACAGACGGCCTTTTTCTGTCTCCAGCTCAACACACAGTGTGGTATACTCGTCGTAGGTCTTATGCTGCCGGACGCATGGATAATTTGTGCAGATGGACACTCTGTTCTCGGTGGGGCTGTAGAATGCAGGCTGAAGATCTGTCAGCGGCGGCGAGTGGAAGCTGTACGGATAATCCAGTCTCACACGATGATCTGTCTCGGTAAGCACGAGGATATCCGCCTGAGTCTGTTCACAGGCAAGCAGAATCTGCTCCAGCGATTTTTTGTGCTTCAGCCGTTCGATGTTCCAAGTGGCAATCCTCAAGTCGCATCTCCTCCCGTGCCCAGTTGAACGATACGGTTCGTCTGTCAATATTTTATACGATTCCAAATGGAGAATCAAGGCCGCCCATATCGTCGGACGCAAAGAGCACACCCCAACAGCCATGGGAAACTTTATAGTATTCCCGATCCCCAAAATTTTTATACGCACCCTCTTGACAAAAGCTGCCTGATCGAGTATCCTGTACACAGAACATATATTCGAGTACAACAACTGAACAAACTGCCTCGCTCTACTTCCGACTTACATATCCGAGGCTGTGCAAGACCTCGCGGTACGATATTCTGTACCGCTGGTTGTTTTGCCAGCAGGGATGTGTAGGTTTTTTATTTTCTCTGGTATGGCAAGGACAGCGTGAATGGCTATCACACTCTGTCCTGACTCCAACGTAGAGAGAAAAAATCATCACAACTGATAAGGAGAACAAGTACAGTATGAAAGAATCCATCTACAAGACCTATGACGAGCTGCCGCTGTTCCTGAATGCGGGGACAGTAGCAAAGGTGTTGGGCATCTCGCCGTCCAGCGGGTACGAGTTGATGCACGAACAGGGCTTCCCGGCACTGCGCATCGGCAGCCGCATCGTGATCCCCAAGGAGGCGTTCATCCGTTGGGTGGAAGAACACACAGGAGGTACAGCGTGAAGAAGTATGATCTCCATTCCAGGCACGACCCAGCCAAAAATTTTTCTCCTTTGCCCAACGAGGTGTTCTATCTGGACCTGTCCTACGGCGCCATCGCGGTCTACGGTTACCTGATGCACATCGAGGACAGGAAGACCTTTCAGTCCTACGCCAGCTACAACACCATCGGAAGAGCGGTAAAGATGAGCGCCAACACCGTGCGAAAGTATGTGCTGGAGCTGGAGGGCAAGCACCTCATCCGCACGGAGTCCACCACTGTCGTCACCAGAGACGGACGCAAGCGCAACGGCACACTGCGCTACCACATCCGCCCCATCCGTGAAGCAGTGGATCACTACCACGAGCGGCAGCTCAGTCAACTGGAGTTGGACACAGAACGACAGAAAGCACAGGCCCGATTGTCGCGGCTGTGCGCGGCTCAGGAGCCGCCCCTGCCGGCGGGGCATCCTACAACACCCCCAACAGTGGAACGCTGCGTGTCGGGGCTGTGCAGCCCGGTGTGCAAAGTGGGTGGCCTCAGCGATTTTCAAAACGGTCAGGTGAACCGGGGGGTCGAAAAAAGTGCAGGATAAAGGCGTGGCGCCTTACGCCGCCACGCCGGGTCACACCGACCCGCAATGCGGGCCGGGAGGCGGGAAAACCGAGGTTTGAAGGCGTTTGCGGTACATTTTACGAGGAACTGTGCAAAGTGGAGAATGGCATTACTTTTCCCAGTATGGCGCTGGATTTGGCATTAGATACAGGCAAAGGCTTAGAGCCGCAAGGAAAATCCAGGCATTACAGGTGGCAAATGCCCCGAAAAATACGATTTTGGAGGATAACATCATGGCAGAAGAAAAAGTGAGATTTCAGATGAGGATCGACCCGGACACAGACCGGAAGATCAAAGCGGCGATGCCGCTGGCACACTGCCGAAGTCAAAACGAGTTCGTAGAAACAGCTCTGCGGTTCTACTGCGACTATCTAAACGCCAGCGACTGCACAGCCGTAGCGCCTATGTACCTGTCCGCTATTCGCGGTGCGGTGCAGGATTCGGAGAACCGCGTCTGTCGTCTGCTCTTCAAGCTGGCGGTGGAGCAGGACATGGTGATGAATGTGCTGGCGGCGGGGATGGAGATTCCCGATGAACAGCTCAAGGCGCTCCGGGGACGGTGCGTCCAGAACGTGAAAAAGACAGGCGGAAGCGTCACGCTGGACGATGCGGTCCGCTATCAGAACGGCGGACTGTGAAAAAAGTAGTAGCTATATTCCGCAAAGTGTGGTATGTGTTTGTGTTGCAAAGGAGGCGGTAGATATGAGAACGATTCTGGAAGACCTCTACTACGGCAACATCACACCCAATGAGCAGCAGATGACGCCTGGCTCAGAGCTGAAGCGGGCAGTGGACCGTGTCGCCAAATATGAAAATCAGCTCATGGAACAGCTGAAGGAAACCGAGCAGGAGACTCTTACAAAACTCATTCGATCACAGCATGAGATCAACAGTATCACAGCAACCGAGAATTTCATCCTGGGTTTCCGATTGGGTGTCAGGCTGATGGCCGAGTGCATGGATGAAAACGACGGTGATATTCGGACAGGAGGTGAGTAACCAATGTCAAAGCGCAGACCGTCCGGCGACGGCATGGTGCGCAAGCGTGAGGACGGACGCTGGGAGGGCCGCATCGTGGTGGGCCACAAGGAGAACGGCGAGTCCATCTTCCGCTACGTCTCCGCCAAGAGTCAGAAGGCGCTGATGAAAAAGCTGCACCAGAGCATCGAGGAGTACCGGGACATCGACCTGAGCGAGGACAGCCGGATGCCGCTGGGGGATTGGCTGGATCGCTGGCTGGAGGAGTACGTCTCCCCCTCGGTACGGGAGTCCACCCTGCGGGGCTACCGGCAGTACATCGAGCGCTACATCAAGCCCCGCCTGGGGGACAGACCGGTTTGTAAGGTCACCGCCGCCGATGTGCAGGCCCTGTACCGGGAGGTGCAGAAGAACGGGCGCAAGACCGAACACCCTGAGTACGGGTATGCGCTCTCCGGCTCTACCATCCGCAGCCTCCACGGTGTGTTCCACCAGGCCATGGACGCGGCGGTACAGGAGCGGCTCACGGCGAGGAATCCCACAGAGGACGTCACCCTCCCCAAAAAGAAGAGCGCCACCAAACAAATCCTCAACGACGAGCAGCTGGAGCGGTTTATGGAGGAAATCAAAAAGGACCCGGTCTGGCACGACTTCTTCTACACAGAGCTGACCACCGGGATGCGACGGGGTGAGATCTGCGGTCTGATGTGGTCTGACTTCGACGGGAAGAAGGGGACGCTGACGGTGCGCCGGACGCTCCACCAGCGCAAGGGCGGCGGACTGACCACCGGCGAGACCAAGACGGGAAAGGGCCGGCGCACCATCACCCTGCCGCCCAGCACAGCCCAACTGCTGCGGGAGCGGCAGAAGCGCTCCTGCTCCCAGTGGATATTCCCTAATCCCCTCTGCCCGGAGAGTCCGGTCAGTCCCGGCAGCGCCTACAATCACATGAAGACTCTGCTGAAGAATGCTGGCCTGCCTCGCATCCGGTTTCACGACCTGCGTCACACCTTCGCCACTCACGCCCTGACCAGCGGCGTGGATGCCAAGACCCTCTCCGGTATCCTGGGCCACACCAAAGCGTCCTTCACCTTGGACACCTATACCCACGTCACCGGAGACATGCACCGCCGGGCGGCGGAGATCGTGGGCGGCTTTATGAACGACATCATGGTGAGGAGGTGAGAGTATGGCGAAGAAGCGGAAGAAAGGTGAGGGCACCATCCGTCTGCGGAAGGACGGACGCTGGGAGGGCCGGGTGGTCGTAGGCTACGATGAGGGCGGCAATCCCAGGACAAAGAATGTGCTGGCCAAGACCAAGAAGGAGTGCGCCGAGAGGCTGGAACAGCTGAAAAAGGAACAAGGCGGCTCCGGGCCGATGAAGGTCAGGTCGGAAATGCGGTTCGGGGACTGGCTGGACTTCTGGTATCAGAACTACTCCAAGCCGGCCCTGCGGCACACCACACAACTGAACTACGAGAATTGGATCTACCTCCACGCCATTCCTGGAGTAGGGGACATCCCGCTGAACAAGCTGTCTCAGTCTGACCTCCAGCAGTTCTTCACCGAGATGAAAAAGGGTGGGCGAATCAACAACGTGGAGCGTCATGGTGCGGGAATGGCGGATCGCTCGGTGCGCAGCTGTCATGCGGTGTGCCAGATGGCGCTGGATCGGGCGGTGAAGGAGGGGCTCATCCGGGTGAACCCGGCCATCGGCTGTAAGCTGCCGCCCCTGCGGGAGCGAGAGATGAAGATTCTGACCAAGGAAGAGATCCAGCGATTCTTGATCCAGGCCAAGGAAGAAGGAATGTACGAGCTGTTCCTCCTGGAACTGACCACGGGGATGCGTCGGGGCGAGCTGTTGGCCCTGCAATGGTCCGACCTGGATTTCAAGACGGGGCGGCTCCGTATCAGCAGGCAGGTGTACTCTGTCAACGGAAGGATGGAGATCAACGAGCCGAAGACCAAGGCCGCCGTCCGCACCATCATCCTGCCTCCCGCCATGGTGGAGTTGCTTGCGGAGTACAAGGCGCAGATTTTCTCGGAGTGGATGTTTCCTTCCCGCGTCAAGCCGGAGCAGCCTGTGGACCCAGGCTATGTCCGCAAGCGGCTGCAAGTTATCCTGGAGCGGGCCGGGTGCAAGAGGGTGAGGTTCCATGATTTCCGTCACACCTTCGCTACTATGTCCCTGGAGAATGGAATGGATGTGAAGACCCTGTCCACCATCATCGGGCATGTTTCCTCCGCCACCACACTGAATATCTACACCCACATCACCGGCGAGATGCAGCGGAACGCGGCTCGGAATATCGATCAGGGCATCGCCGGGGTGGAGGTGCAGGAAGAGCCGGAACGTGAGGAAGCCACCCCACCCGTGACCTTCACGCCGTACCGTCCCCAGCACCGCAGACCTGGGACAGGCTGCATCAGCCAAATCAATGACCACCTGTGGGAGGGCCGCTACTCGCCCAAGTGGATCGACGGCAAAAAGCACGCCCGCAACATCTACGCCCACACCCGCGAGGAGTGCGAGGAAAAGCTGGCAGCGCTGATCGTTCAGATGAAGCGGGAACTGGCGGAGTTGAAAGCGGCACAGGCGGCGGGAATGTCCTCTAGATACTGAGGTGCCATAGACAAAGATAGGACAGCGGGTCGAGGTGATTCGCTGTCCTTTTCTGAGGCGGAGGCAATTTGTGCAGATGGAGTCTGCATAAATTCTTTTCTTCTTGATAAACGACCGATGCCGTGATATGCTTGGTTTGTTCATTCATTCAGATTTGATGGGGGTGAAGTCGTGGGGGAGCAGCGATTTACAAAACGGGATTGGACCCTTTTCCGCAGTAAAATCGGCAGCTGGCAGGAAGCCTACATGGACAGGCTATGCGATGAATACATAGAACTGCTGAGCGGCGATGGTGATCCGTCAGAAAAATTCTGGAAGCTGGATAAGCGGATAAGAAGTGACAAAAGAAATCCAGGCGTCCAGCTAGAAATGACCCGGACAAATTTTATCTACAACATCATTGCGCTTATCAACAATGATGTGATCAGCATAGAAGCTCTGGAAGATTTCAGTGATGAACTGAAGGAAACTGTAAAAGCCCTCCTTGAGCGGCAGAACTGGAACTGCTCAGATGAAGAGTAACTTCGGGTAGCAGAGTGTGAGCTGGATTGCTCCTATTGGAACAAAAAATTAAAAGGGAGTTTTATTGGACACCTCCTGCTGTAAGCTGGAAGCACAATGCGAGACACCATGCCAAAAGGAGGATTCTGTATGAAGCAGAAAATTGGTTTTTGGAATGAGATTCAAGGAGATGCCGACAATATCACTTGCTCTAAGGATGAAGCTCCAGTCTCCGCACCGAAAAAGTCCCTGGTGCAGGTTTATTTCCCCAAGCGAGGAATGGATCTGTCCTACTACAACGACCAGTTTGACCTCCAGGTGGGGGATATTATCTATGTGGACGGCAAGCTGGAGGGCCTGCGGGGGCGTGTGACCGCTGTAAATTACAGCTTTAAGATCAAGCTCTCCGATTATAAGCGGGTGGTCGCTGTGGCGGATACCCACATCTCTGGAGAACTCCACATGGCCGGCTCCCGCCTGGTATCCTTTGCCCCCAGACGATCCCCTATGAGAAAATCATCACTTGGTTCAAGGCCCCGGACAAAGAGGATGACGTCTATGTGTCCGGCAGTGATGACCACAGCTTTCGGCTGGACGACCTCAGCGGAATGAAAGTCACCAGCGCCATTGCGGAGCGTGGGCACGACTACTATACAGAGAACCGGGTTGTCTACCTCTGCATTGACCGTGGTCATGGGCGGGGAATCGTGGAAGGAACTTCCCCTTATGAGATCGAGTTTGATTATGGCGGCGGCGAAATCAAAAATCTCACCTGCAGCTGTTATTGCGGCTATCCCTGCAAGCACACCTTTGCCGCCATGCTCCAGCTGCGGGAGACGCTGAAGCTATTGGAAGAACAAGACGGTTTCGATTGGAATGAGGGCGGTTACGCTGCGGCGATCAGTCAAGTTGCCTTTTTCTCTTTTGCCGTGGATGGAAAAACGACCGGCAGCTTCGTGTTTCGATAGTCTCACACACAGCAAAGGTTGAGGCGCTATATCCAAAGAATAGGACGGCGGGCCAAAGTAACAGCCCGCCGCCCAAAAATTTTCTGAAACCCGTCTGTGGTATTTCTGTGGTCAAAAGAAAAATCACCCCAGTTTTCACTGAGGTGTTTTCTTATTGGTGGAGGTCGCGGAGTCGTACTCGAACTTTTGAGCCCTTTGTCGTTGACGGGTACATCGTTCTCCCGATCGCCATATAAACGCAAAAAAAGCCCCCGGCAGCTGCCGGGGGCTCTCGTCTTATGCCAGGATCTCGCTGACTCGTTTCAGCACGGCTGCAGCATCGCAGCCGGAGTTCTTCAGCTGGGCCGCGATGTCCTGGGCCAGTTTTTCCGCTGCCTTCTGGGCCTCGGTCTGGCCATCGTCCAGGATGGTGCAGTAGGCAGGGTTTTCGAGGTAGATCCAGCCTGCGCCGCTTTTCAGCTTGCCCCAGCCATCTTGCACCTCTGTGATGGTGAAGACGCCTTTGCCGGTCTGGCCCTTGACGGCGTAGCTCATGCCCGGACCCTCGCGATAGTTCAGGTCGTTGATGATGACCCGGACCGTGAAGGGCGTGGCCGGGAAGCTGCTGACGATCTGCTCGGTGCCGGTACCCAGCTTGGCGTTGACAGCGTCCGCGATGGCGCCGTGGCGCTGGTAGAGATAGTCGCCCGGGCAGGCCTTATTGGCAAACCAGCGGTGGACGGTCATGTTCTGCTTGTCCACCTGGCCGATCAGGCTCTTGTCTGCCTTCCAGAGCAGCTTCTTGATGCCGTTGCGCTTGCAGATGTCCGCCACCAGCTCAATGAGGGCCGCGTAGGCCGCGTCGGTCACTGCATACGGGTGACTGGTATCACTGGCGACTTCGATGGTGACGGCCCGGTTGTCATTGTCGCGGTTGGAGCTGCACCAGGAGCGATCTGCTTCCGGCACGCTCAGGCCGATGCTGCCATCCTTGCCCACGACATAGTTGGCGGAGCACTCGCGGTCTGTGGTCGCGAAGTAGTCGCAGCCCTGCTTTGCTGTCCACTGGCCCACGATACAATGGATCGTGATGGTGTCAATGGCGTGATTGCGCGGGCTGGTGCGGTTTTTGGTGATGTTGGTGTATGTCACCAGCGGGCTGTTGCCCATGATGTTGTCCTCCTTTTCGGTGCTTTTATTTGCGTAGGCGTCAAAATAAGCCTGGCCGAAGCTGGCCCGCTTGGCCTTGACGCTGCTGCTCATGTCTGCCGGGCGTTCGTACCTGGTCAGCACGATGTCCGACGCTTCCCTCACTGTCCTGGCCGTCCGGAGAACTTCCCAAACGGCCGCGTAGCCCTTCAGCTCCCGGATCATAAAGTCCAGCTGCATCTCCAGGCTGCCGATGGACGCGCTGGTCTTCCGGGCAAAGTTCAGCAGGGACTCCTTGCGGCTCCAGTAGGTCCACTGTGCCAGGCCGTAGCCAGCACTGTCATGGACAAAATTAGAATAAGCGCCGGAGTCCACGGCGGCCATGTAGGCCGTATCCGTGAAGCCCAGGCGCTTCTCGTAGCTGTTCTGGAGGTTCTGAGGGTTGAGCCCGCTCTCGGCGTAAAGGTTGCCCATGAGCCCTGCCGCACCGGCAGGGCTCATGCCTTTACACCTGAGAAAGTTCCAGATCGTCCTCTCTGTGGAGGACCCGGTCGCCTTCATGTCTTACTCCTTGGGCACCGGCGTTTCGCCGTCCGCCTTTTGCTTCAGGACCTCGATGGCCTTGACCAGTACGCCAGGAATAGGCGCGCCCATCAGTCCCGCATTTTCAATGATCGAGATCGTCTCGTTCGCGATGAAGGCGATGATCGTCGCATCCCGGATGAAGTTAGACCCCATGATCAGATCCAGGCGGCAGGCTACCAGCACGACCAGGAGGGTCATGCCTTTGCGGCAGAGGCCCTTCCACCCGGCCCGGCTCTCCAGCGTGCCGCCATCAGTCTTCGGGGACTTATGGAACACGCCAGCGACGACGAGGCCGGTGATGTAGTCCACGGCCATGAAGATCATCAGCGTGACCAGGGCCGTGTCCCAGCCGCCGAAGAGGGAAGCGATAAAGCTGCCCACCACTCCCACGATTGTGCAAATTCCGTTTTTCATACTTGTGTACCTCCTTTTTATTTACTCGGCATAGACTTCCCAGCCTGCCGGGTATGTCTCAGGGCTCCAGACGTTTCCGTCCATGGTGGAGATGTAGAGGGTGCCGTTGTGGCTCACGATGTCCCCGGTGTTGTAGGCGTCAGAAGCGCCCAGAGGCTGCACCCAGACCGGGTAGCCGCCCTCGGTCACGCCGATGGCCTTGTAGAGGCTCGTGGCGGTGTCAGGCGTCCACTCAGCAGCGCTGGTGTGGTCCTGCAATACCTGATAGAGCTGGGGATCGCCCACGGAGTTCACGCCGTAGGAGATGACGTCCTTGACCTTGTAGGCTTTGCCCACCTCATAGGCCGGGAACATGGACGGGATCTCCAGCATCTTGTCCAGCTGGGTCTCCGCGTCCAAAGTGGTGACAAAATACTGCAAAGCGGTCCGCATTTCAGCGGCTAATTTCATCATGTCCATAGCTTATACCTCCCCCGTGAGCAGCACCTTCATGGCCTGCTCCATCTCGTTCATCTTGGCCTCCATCGCTTCCTTGGCCACTTCGTCGGCGGTCTTGTCAGCCAGGATAAACCAGTATTTTGTGCCGACCTTGCAGATCTGCACCAGTTTCATGTTTTCGTGCTCCTGGGCGCCATCCGGGCCCTCAATGGTCACTTTGCTGAGGTTGTCCCGGAAGACGTCCTCGGTGACTTTCTTGTCGCTGATGTAGTTGTTGCCGTTGAGGGTGAGTCCCTCCAGGGCTGTCCCATCAGCCAGCGTAATCTTGAATGTCCTTTTTTCCATGTTGGTCTCCTTCCGAAAAGTTGATAATACAGCAGGCTCATGTTGCTGATCTGCTGCCTTGACATGCGTTTCCAGTTGCCGCCCAGCCATGACTTGAAAGAGTTTTCCACGTCAAAATAGCTCATTTCCCCGGCGTCCAGCTTCCGCTTGTAGGCCTTCAGCTTGCGGCGCTCCCGGGTGACTGCCTTCGGGTGGATCTTCCGGATCACGCGCCCCGTGTCAGTCAGAGAGTAGCCGATCTGCAGGTAGCGGTAAAAGCTGGACAGCTTGCAGATCCTCGTCTTTTTCTCGTTGATAATGATGCCGTATTCTTCAGCGATCTGCCTCACGCCCTCCAGCACGGTCAAAAGAAATTCTTTGCTGTCGCTGATGATGTGCGTGTCGTCGGTGTATCTGCCGAAGAGCTTGCAGCCCATCACAATCGAGATGTAGTTGTCTATCCGGTACGGATGAACGATCCCGACGTCCTGAGAGACCTGGTTGCCGATGTCAACGCCTTTCTTTAGCGTCTTTTCACCGGTCAGCAGTTTCGGATCTGTGAAGCGGTTCATCATCGGGTCGACTTTGCTGTGGTACATTTCCGCGATCTCTTCATCGGAGAAGCGGGAGACGTCCAGCTCGAAGGTCCTGAAGATGTCCCGGATCAGTGTCATGGCCACCTGAGCGACGTCCGGCTCCTGCTCTCGCCGGATGAAATAGTCGAGCGTGGCCAGGATCGGTTCATGCTGGAGATTGCCATAATAACCGGAGAAATCAATGAAGAGCACCCAGCCCTCGTTGCTGCCGGTCATCATGTAATAGTGATGCAGATCCTCCTCGAAGTGCTTCCGGTGAAAGCTGACGCCTTTGCCCTTCTGGCTCGCGCTGTTGGTATAGGCCAGGTATTTCTGGATCGACGGAGTGATCACCTCGTCGCAGAGGAGGTGATTGACTGTTTTGTCTCTCATGATGTTACTGGTGATGTACCGGCTGTGGCCCCGTTCATTGATAGGGAACTTCTGGCCGGGTCCTGGTCGGTACGCGCCGTGCATGAGCTCGTCCTGGAGTTTTGCAGTCTGGAGCAGCTGGGTCATCTCATACAGTTGGGTCTTGTACTTGAAGCGGCTGCCGGTCATTGCCTTGGTGCCTGCATCGTAGATCCGGTTTGCATCATACAATTTGTTATCCATAAAAATAAACCGCGCAATAGTGACAGCGATCGTAACCGGCCACGTCGCGGTTGGCATTTATCGGCTTAGCGGCCGAAGGGATGACTCTTCCTTTCCCATTGCCGTGCGCGGGATCCAGCCCGATAGGATGCACGGTTGTGAAATCCGGGCGGACGCCGATGGAGTTCGAGGCGTTCCAGTTGTTGGCATTGCCATTGTTGTTGACGTTGCAGAAGTTCGTCGCCGACCGAACAATATCAAGAGTCACCCGCTGCTTTGCGCTTTGGTCCTTTCAAGTGTTTTTTGAAACGGTTGTCAGACTGCCGGAGGCTCTTGATCGTGTTGAACAGGTGCTCGATCTCCAGCACGATGCCGGTGTACTTGTTTTTGTCTGCCGGAAGGACTTCCGCGATATATTGGAGCTCGTCCTGGAGCATATTGCAGCACTCCATCGCCTTGTCCCATTGCAGCCGCCTCTCCTCATATTCCGACCAGTAGTCCGGCCAGATGGTATTGGCTGCCCGCATGTGGACGCTGATGTCCTGGCAGAACGTGAGCACCCTGGCCCGCTCCTGCTGGATAAACCAGAGGTTGAAATCTTCCTCCTGCTCGCGGATCTTTGCCGCCAGCTCCTCGCGCTCTTCTTCGTTGACCACATAGGCAGTCACGGCCTTGATGTGCTTTTCAAAGCGCTTTTGACTGTAGCCGAAGGTCGCCATCAGCTCGGCGGTGATCCGCTTCCTGATGTTGTAGATCATGTGTTGAGCGCGAAGAGGTGACTCAGAGCGCTCGCTTTTTGGGATGTCTGACATGCTTCGTTATCTCCTTATCATCCCGGGCCGCAAGGGCCCGGGGATTGTCGATCAGTAGATCAGGAAAGCCGGGCGGACGCCGACGGAGTGCGAGGCGTTCCAGTAGTAGGCAAAGCCATAGGAGTCGACGTTGCAGAAGAGCGCCGCCGACCGAACATCCCGCAGCCACCAGTTTTCCCTATTCGTGATCAGATCCGGACGCGCCTGGAACAGAGCCAGCTGACTCTTGTCGATGCCGGTGTCGTAACCATTCTGCGATCCGCCGCCCCAGGCGTGGGAGCCGTAGACCATGTGCTCATTCATGAGGTCGATCTGTGTGTCATACCAGGACCAGCCGGAGCTCATGCCGTTGCTGACAGCATTGGCCAGGAGCTGGCGGTGGGTCAGGATGTGATCCGCGCCGAAGTCCTGCTTGATAGTCGCCAGAGCCG
The DNA here is from genome assembly GCA_947426945.1 of uncultured Bacillota bacterium. Lineage (GTDB taxonomy): Bacteria > Bacillota > Clostridia > Oscillospirales > Oscillospiraceae > Lawsonibacter. The sequence continues at coordinate 73,945 of CANEFX010000010.1, read as the reverse complement.
CAGCCAGGCCGGAGGTCTTCATCTTGCTGCCGTAGTAGGCGCCGGTCGTGACGTTGGTGTCGTTCATGACGCCGTTGTAGAGCGACTTGTCCGGAAATACCAGCATGTGGTGCCGGGTGAGCTCAGTGTCCCCGCAGTGGAGCCGGTAGTCGGCATGGGCCGCCCAGTATTTCCGGCCGTTGATGGTCCAGTAGCCCCCGGCGCGGACCTTGCTGAAAGCCCCCGAGCGGATGTCCTGGGACTGCTCCGCTGTGAAGCTGGTGCCCAGGTCGTACTCCACAATGAGCGAGTTCGCTCTGGAGGCGCCAGGCTTGGTGAGGATGTCGGTCAGCGTTTCCAGGTCCTCGATCGCCTGGGCGTTTGTCTTGGTGTCGCCCAGCACCTCATTGAGGGCAGCGACCAGACTGGTCTTGTCCGCTGTCTCCAGCGTGCTCAGGTCGCCAGTGATGAAGGCGCCCAGCGCGGACAGCTTCAGGGCCTTGACGCCGGTGCCGTCTGCCAGACGGACCAGAACGATGTCGTTGCCGCTGGAGACTGCCGCGATCGCGGGCTCCTCATTGAAGCGCTTGCCGTTTTCGATGTTGATCTGCATGTTGTTTTCTCCCTTCTTATGCGTACATATATTTCCAGTCGACCATGACAGCATTGTCATCGTCGTCCAGGATCACGTTGCCATCATCATCCAGCAGCGGCGCGAAGAAGTCGTTGTGGATGTTCATGTATTCGAGCAGGCTGAGACGCTCGCCTTGCTCGTTCGTGATGTTGATCAGACGCCCGGCGACGTCCTCGTCGAGGAGCCCCTGCACTTCTGCAAACCAGGCGTTGAAAGCGTTCTGACTGTTCCGCTGGAACTCTTTCAGGGCCTCGGTGGTCGCGGTGAGATCCGCGTTGCCCTTTGCCTCCAGCTGCTCGATGTACTCGTCGATCGCCGCCGTGTAGCCGTTATAGGCTTGCGTGGCCATGTTTTGGAACATCTCGTAACTGGCGTCCGACTTCTCCACGAACTCCGTATAAAAAGCATTGAACTGATCATAGAAGACCTCCGTGTCGAGGTGGTCGATCAGCTGGGTGATGAAGCCGCAGACAGAGCTGTCCGCCCGGGTGTCCGTGATGGAGCTCTGGGTGATGACGCCCTGGTTGGTGCCGATGCTGACCAGAGCCAGGCCCAGCTCATAATAGTCGCCGCTGGACGGCTGGAGAAGCTCAGGCGGGACGGGGTTGGCCGCAGGTGTGCCGGTTTTGACGATGATCTCGCAGAGGCGCTCCAGGTAGTTGCAGCGGAGCACGACGCGGTCGATCCGGCTGTATTGTGTGGGCGCTGTCGCGAGTGCGTAGGTCTCCTCTGCCTCGTCATAGGCAAAGGCCCCGTTGATCAGGCCGAAGCCTGGGCGGATCTTTACGGTCAGGCCGGAACTGCCCGCGACGACCTGAAAACAGTCCCCGGGCAGAGCCAGCACCCCGTTGGTGAGCAGCTTCGCAAACAAGAGCCGAAAGAGCTCTGACGTTTCTGCTCGGTCAAAAATAGGCATACCCTCAGAGTCGACCCCGGTGATCTCTGAGTCAAAATATCCGTATCTCATAGCCATAATTTACGATGCCTCCCTCTTTATGATTTTTGTGATAGACGTCGCCATGTCATTGCCGAAGACCACGCTGAGCGTCTGCTTGCTGCTCTCGTAGACCTCCTGGATCTCGGTGATCCGCTTGGTCGTCTCAATGCCGACGTCGGTGTAGCGGTAGGTGCAGAGGTCGCCCAGGTCGAAGTCTGTCATATAGACCAGATTGGCGTCCGGATCCACGTCGCTGTTGACCGTCTCCACTTTTTCGTATTCCGCCAGCTTTTCCAGGCCGCGCTGCCGGAGCAGCTGCCGGTATTGTGCCTGGGTGTAGGTGTGCTCGCTGCCGTTGTCGTCCGTGTAGGTGCTCTGCAGGTCTCTTGCGTCCACATAGAGCTCCCGGCGTTCCTCGTTCGGATTGCTCCGGATGTCCACCTCCACGATGACCCGGGCGGCCCCTTCACCTTCCCCGGCCACATAAGCGAAGTTTTTGCACTCCGACTCGTCCCGGTCATAAACCGCATTTTTGACATTGTAAAAGCTGTCGGAGAAGATGGCCCAGCTGTTGACCTCTTGCGCGTCGGTTCGATCCTTGCCCTGCCACACCACAAAGGAGAGGGTGTTGGCCTGATAGTCATAGGCGAGCCGGTGGCTGAGCTCCTGGGTCTTTTCGACCTCGTAGAGTTTGTCGCCCAGCCGGTCGCCGGTGGCCATGACGGTGATGCTGCTGCCGACGCCGGAAAGCGCTCCGAGCTGTAGGTGCGCGATCTTGCGGCCAGCGTCGGTCGGGTTGATGGCGAACTTCTGGACCAGCTGGCGGCCGATAGCTTCCGGAGTGCCGGTGATGTTGATCTGGGTGTTCAGGACCCGATCGTTCAGCAGCTCCTCCGAAAAATAGCCCTTGCAGTAGGCCGTCCGTGCGCCCTTGGCGTCCCGGGCAAAGTTGACTTCCCGGATGACGCCGAGATCAGTCCGGTCGCTCCGGTAGAGGTAGCGGCCGGTGTTCATAAGCTCAAAAAACTCGGCGGGAGTGTAGAGCTCAAAGAGGCCGGAGTCATAATAACGCCGGTCCCATATCAGAGTATTGAAAACGCTCACCGCGCCGAGCGTGTCCATGTTTTTGTCGAGAATGATCAGCTGCATAGGCTATACCCCCAGATACTTCGGAGTATAAAAAAGGTTGACGTCCAGGTTGGTGTAGTTCCCATCCGCGTCATACTCCAGATAGTTGTCACCCACGGCGAGCTGGAAGGGCTCGCTCTGGCGGTCAATGCGCTGGTAGCAGTTGACGCCGTTCAGCGTGATGACCTGGTGCCGGTCGTTTGTGTCGATCAGCAGGATGTCGCCCTGCTGCATGACCACCTTGACCCTCATAAACTGGCCGGTGCCGGTGTTGGTGATCTTCGGGTTGGTAACGCTGCCCCGGGTAGCGATGAACTGGATCTGGACGCCGGTCGGGACGTCTCCATCGTTGGAAAGAACGACCTCCTTGTGCAGTGTCCGGTAGCCCATTGTCATGCCGCCCAGCATCAGCCCCCGGGCCTTCGGCGGATAGTCCAGCTTGCCCGTGGCTCTGGTCGCCAGCACCCTCCAGGGGAAGGCGAAGAGCGGGGAGATATTGGCCATGTTTTTGCCGAAGTTGTCGACGTTCAGCATGTACGGATCCGGGCAGATTAGGTCGACCAGGATCCGGAGCTTGTTGTCCATGTTTTGAGCCGTGCCAAAAGTCCAGCCCTCCAGCTCGTACTCGATGTTCCGGCTCACGCCCATGTTGATGATCAGGGCGCGGCCGGTGTACTTTGGATTGAAGAACTGGATCACGCGGGCCCGGTTCTCGGGGTTGTTTTTGTTGCTCTTGAAGCTGGCCTCGATGTGGATCGGGCGCGGTTTGATCTTTTTGCCATCCACCGACGCCCCGTCCACCAGGGCGTTGTCCGACGTGCTGAGCTCCAGCTCAGAGGACTCCAGGCCCGTCACTTTGGTGATGTCGATGTCCTCGTTCGGGCCCATGCGGAGCGTCTTGCCGTTGCAGGTCAGCTCTATGGTGATTGTGTTTCGTGTCATTTCACACCTCCCACTATGTTCCGCAGCGCCTCGCGCTGGGCCTTGCTCACTTCGGAAGGCGTTGCCACGGGCACGTTGTAGGTGTTCTGCTGTTCCATGCGCTGGTCATAGTAAACGCTGGTGCCGGTCGTGGTCAGCGCTCTCGCACTTGCCGCGCCGGAGGCGTTCAGGTTCAGAGATCCAGCGGAAGCCGAGACAGCGGTCTGCATCTTTGCGACCATTTTCTTCGCCTGGAGCTGCATGTCTTTGACAGCGTCAGGCATGGCTTTCTCAAAGCCCTCACCGATGCCAGGAGGGAGCCAGCGGCCGACCTCGTCCCGGAACTCTGTCGACGGCGAGTTGATGCCCAGGGCGTCCTTAGCCGCATCCAAAAGGCTCGAAGCCAGGTTAGCGACCTTGTTCTTCAGCCAGTCCCAGCCGGAGCTGATGCCGTTCCAGAGCCCGCTGACGATGTTGCTGCCGACCTCTTTGATCTTATCGGGCAGAGACTTCAGCCCATTGACGACGGAGTCGAAGAGCTGCTTCGCCGCTGCAGCGCCCTTGCTGGCCAGCTCAGTGCCCCAGGAAACGACTTTTGAAGCCGCCTGGCTGAGATAGGTCCAGACCTTCCCAGGGAGCTGCTGGAGCGTGCTGGACACCTTGCTGAGCATGTTGCTCACGGCCGTGCTGGCATTAGAGACCATCTGCTGGCCCCAGCTGATGACCTTGTTCACCGTATTGACCAGGTGCGTCCAGACTTTTCCCGGAAGCTCCTGCACGATGCTGTTGATCTTGCTGAGCATGTTGCTCATGGCCGTCGAGGCGTTGCTGAGCATCTGCTGACCCCATTGGATCAGCTTGTTCACCGTGTTGACCAGGTGCGTCCAGACCTTCCCAGGGAGCTGCTGCACGATGCTGGTGATCTTGCTGAGCATGTTGCTCATGGCCGACGAGGCATTGCTGAGCATCTGCTGGCCCCACTGGACCAGCCGGGTGACGGTATTGACGAGGAAGGTCCACACCTTCCCAGGGAGCTGCTGCACGACGGTGACGACCGCGTTCAACATGTTGCTCATGGCCTGCTGGGCCTGGGCGATCATATTGCTGCCCCATGTCAGCAGGTTGTCGAGGACCATCTGGAAGATCTCGGCCGCCTTGTCCTTCAGCGTGGCCAGCCCGTCAACGATCGCGGTGACGATCCGGGGGATGGCTTCACCGAGTTTGGACAGCAGCTCCGGCACGGCAGCGGTGATCTGCCCCCAGAGGTTTTTCGCACATTCGAGGACCTGAGGAGCCGCCGCGACGAGCGCGTCAACGATGGCCACGATGATGTCAGGGATGGCCGCAGCCAGCTTGACGATGATGTCAGGAATGGCCTCGACCAGAGCCATCAGGAGGTCGATCCCGGCCGCCAGAATATCCGGGGCGGAAGCGGCCAGCGTGGTCACGATAGAGGTCACAATCTCGGGCAGAGCAGCGACCAGCGACTTGATGACCACGGGCAGCGCGTCGACCAGAGCCATCAGAAGCTCGACCCCAGCCTCCAGGATCTTCGGGATGGAAGAGACCAGGAACTTGACGATCGAGTCGATGATCTTAGGCAGAGCAGCGACCAAAACCGGCAGGGCGTCGAGGATCCCCTGAGCCAAACCGAGGATCAGATCCAGAGCGCAGTCGAGGATCGCGGGCAGCTGGTCCAGGAGCGAGGTCGTGACATAGCTGATCAGCTCAACCAGAGCGGGCAGAAGCGACGGCAGCATGGAGCTGATGCCGCTCACGATCCCCGTAAAGATCGAGGTGAGCGTGTCCAGGAGCGAGCCCAGCCCGTCCCCTTCGATGAAGCCCGTGATCGTCTGGACGATCTTGTCAGCGGTTCCGACAAAGTCAAAGCTCAGGACCGTCTCCTGGAGCTGCTTCAGAACACTCTGGCCAGCTGAAAGCACGGCAGGGACGATGGCAGCCACCAGCCCGGGGATCTGTGCAATAATGGCACCGCCGAGGGCGGGAAGTGTCTCGGCAAAGCGCGGGATGATCTCGGCGAGGTTTTTGACGATATTGTCCGCCGCTGTGGCGAAAGCATCCGCCAGCTGGTCCGCGTCACCGGATCCGTTCATGAAGTTGTCCCAGGCGGCCTTGGCCGAAGCCATAGAGCCCTCCAGTGTGCTCGCGGCCTCTTTTGCTGTGGTGCCAGTGATCCCCATTTCTTCCTGAACGGCATGGATCGCCTGGTAGACGTCGTTCAGGTTGTTGATGTCATACTTGACGCCGGTCAGCTTTTCCGCATCAGCCAGGAGGCGCTCCATCTCTGTCTTGGTGCCACCGTAGCCGAGCTTCAGGTTGTCCAGCATCGTGTAATTTTGCTTTGCGAAGCCCTGATAGGCGTTCTGGATCATGTCCATGGACGTGCCCATCTTGTTCGCATTGTCGGCCATGTCTATGATGGCCATGTCGGCCACTTTGGCCGCTTCCTCAGTGTTTCCACCGAGGGACTGGAGCAGAGACGCCGAGAAGCTCGTGACCGTGCTCATGTAGTCGTTGGCGGACATGCCCGCCGTTTGGTAGGCACGATCCGCCGACGCGATGACCGCGTCAGCTGCATCGCCGAAGAGCGTCTCCACGCCTCCGACGTTCTGCTCCAGCTGCCCCACACTGTCGAGGGCAGACTTTCCGAGGTTGGCCAGAGCATCAACCGCTCTGGTCATCATCTGGCCGGTAAACACGCCCAGCGCTTGCTGGGCGACGCTTGCGACCTTGCCCATACCTGACTGTAGACCGCCAGTGTCCAGGCTTGTATCAAATTTCAGAGTCCCGTCTGATGCCATGACCTTCTCCTCCTGCTAAAAGGGCGGCAGGGTTGCCGCCGTTCATGAGTAGAGAGTTCAGGTCACTTTCGAGCTGCTGCCGGTCAGCCGACTGAGGGAGCGCATAGACGCGCTTCAGGTGCTCATAGTGCTGCCGTTGCTCCTTGGACGCTTTTGCCGGGATCTTCATCGTGCGGTAGCCGATGATCTTGACCAGCTGAGTCTCTTCAGGGAGCGATCGAAAAAGCGCTCGAAACTGCCACCAGTGGAGGGGGTGTCGCGCCAGGTCCAGGCCGTAGGCCTGCATAAACGCGGAGTAAATATAGTCGGCGTCATACTCGTAAGAAAAGGGCGGGTCTTTGTCGCTGTCCGTGGCGTCAGCCTCCGTCGTCTCAGCGGGATCCGCGCCGCAACGATAAAACCAGATCATTTGATTGATCGCCTCGTCGAGTACGCTGCCATCAAAAACGGTGCCCGGAAAATAGAGGTCCAGCGCGGTCCGGAGCTTTTCCAGATCGTCGAGCTGACCGTCTTGCAGGACTTCCTCGAAAAGGATCCCCGTGCGAAAGTCGGTAGTGATCGGGACCATCTGGCCCGCGATCTCGACCTCTTCGGGCAGGCCGTCGATCAGAAGGTTCAGTGCCTTTTACCCTTGCCGTGACCGTGCTGCTGGGAGACGAACTGCGCGGTCTGCATCTGCCGGGTGGCGGCCTGCTGGCGCTGGGTGTAGCGGTTGGTGAAGTCGTTGAGAGTCTTCCTCTCGCTGGCAGCCCACTCGCTGACCTTCTCGATGGCCTTCAGGTGCTCCATGACGTTCATCTTGCCGTGGAAGAGCCTGTCGGCCGTTCCGGATCCGAAGATCTCGTCGAAGCACACATTGACCACTTCACACTGGGCGCGGTAATTGGCCGCAGCGGTCGGGAAGTTCTCGCGCTTTTTGGCCTGAGCCGTGTCGCGCATTTTGATCATGGACTGCTCAAACTTCTCCATGAAGTCCGCATCCATCAGATCGCCTTCGAGTTTCACGTCGTTAATAATCAATTCCATTATTCTGTTGTCCTCCTCTGGTCGGTGCTATAAAAAGAGCACCAGCAGGCTGCACCGTTGCGCCTGCTGGTGCCTGGTCGCTCACTGCCCCATCGGGCCAGTAGTACGGAGCCAGTGTTTACTTGTTTAGTCGCCGGAAACGACGGGAGCGTCGTATTTGCCAGCGAAAGTGCCAGCCGTGAACTTTTTGCTCACGGTGTCAAATTTGCCCTGAATGGGATCGCCGACCGCGTGAAGCGTGCCAGAGACGCTGATCTTCTCGCCACCTGCTCCGGAGTTATCGCTGACCTCATTGGCCACGGTAAACTGGCGGGCGGTGTATTCGGCCGATGTCTCGCTCGGGGTCCCGATCGGGTTGAAGAGCTCCACCCGGACATATTTCAGCTGGGCCTCGTCGCCGGTGGCGTGGTCGCGCCCCATCTTCCAGAGCTTGTAGATCGCTTTCTGGGAAGGGATCAGGCGGGACTCGTAGGAGAACTCGGTCTCGTAGCCGGTGATGTCAGTCGAGGCCGTGACCTCGTTGACATAGGTCTCGCTGTCGGTCTGGGCCCCGGGACTCTCGTCCAGGGTAGTGAAGCCGGTGCCCATGAGCTCGTAGGTGCCATCGATCTCGGCGTAGTCCGCGATGGCGTTCCGGAGCAGGGCAGCGCGGCTCTCGTCAAAGAGCTGAAGATCAAAAATTTTCTTTTTCATGCGCTTATGCCTCCTTGTGATAAATGAGTTCGATCTGTATCTGGTATCTGGCGTTCTGCATCGACTCGTCGAACATGTAGCCAGACGACAAAACAGCGAGATGCTCCGGGTGCATCCCCTCAGGGAGCTCCGGGAAGTTGCCCGCTGTGCTCTGGGCCTCCACCCATGCCGCGAAGTCCTCATAGAAGGAGCTGTTCGCGATATTCTGGAGGCGGTCCATTCCGTAATACTCGCGGCTGCCAAAGTTGAACTGGTAGCGCCGGTCTGAGCTGCCGTCGATGTAGGTCTCGATCACGGGGTTGAAGATGCCGGTCTCGATGGTGTACTCTTGCGGCTGGTCGCCCAGGGCGTCCACGCGGAACACTCCGTCAGCCAGCAGAGGGCAGTCCAGGAAGAAGGCAGTCACGCCCTCAATAATTGACTTGACCATGCTTGGCCTCCTTTATTTGCTGTTGATCAATCGCAAGAGCGCCGCCCGGTTGGCCGTCTTCATGCGCTCAAACCACATGCCGCCGCGCCTTGGATCATAAGACCGGGTCTGGCTGGTATTGTAATACTGGGCCCTGGCGTATGGCGCGATATACTGCACCTCGCCGGAACCGATGACAGTGCCCAGAGTGCCGGAGCGTTCCAGGGCGCCGGTCCGTTTCGGGACCAGTGGAGCGCAGCGCCGGAGCACCTCGCTGTCAATGATCTCCTGTTTTTTGCTGAGGACGGCGTTCATCTTTGGCGCGCAGCCGTTGTTCCAGATCAGCTGGACCCTGCCATTGCTTCCCTGGATGATGGCCCCTCTGGGGCTCCTGATCGGCTTAAATGCCATATTATTCGCCCCCTATCCGCCAGTGCTTGACCGCTGCTGAGCCGCGGATCGTGTTGTCGGCGTATTCCTTCACCGTGATGACGTCCACGAACTCAGTGGCGGCCAGCTGCTTGACAGCAGCCTCGTCGATCGGATCCGTTAGGGAGGTTTCACATGCCAGGACAATGTCGCCTTTCTGAAGCGTCCAGTGTTGCCTGGCTTCCTCCTCTGTCATGGCCTTGAAGGCCCTCTCGTTTGCATGGATCCGGTCGTTCTGGACCTTTGCGTCAATCGGGATCCGGAGCTTATAGGTCAGACTTTCAGCGTGGGCACCATCCGTGGAGTGGCCGGAGCTTTTCGACTCGTAGTAAGAGGCACCGGAGATGCAGGTCGGAAAATAAACCTCACGCCGGTCAGCGCTCAGCCGCTTATTGAAGACTGTGATCGTAACCTGCACATACATGACAGCACCCCACCTTTCTGCTGAGCCAGCCGGTCGGCAGCAGGTAAAGCCTGACCGCCTCGGCGATCTTCTTCCGAAGAGCCGCCTCAGCGGTCTGACCGTCCTGGGCCTCAGTCACATAGGTGACAGAGTAGCCGTCATTGCTCTCGCTTTTTACACCAGCGGACCCGCTGGCGCCGTTGCTTTGTTTGCTGTTGTAGACGACCTCCGCCGCAGCGCACACCGCGAGCTTCACGCGGTTGTCCTCTTTGGCAAAGATGTCGCCGTTGATATAGGTGAGGTAGCTGATGGCCGCCTCAGCCTCCGCCTCGACCCTGGGGAAGTCCTTCTCCGGGATCAGGGTCCCGAAGGTCTCAGTGTAAAACTCATAAGAAACGTACATCAGCCATCACCCCCTCTTAGGCCTTGGCCGTGACGGTCGCGTCGCCGGTCTTCTCGCACTTGCTGGTGCTGTCAACCTCCACGATCACGATCTTGTCGCCGGTCTTTGCAGCGATGTCAGCGGAGCCGTCCCATGCCGTGTAGCCGCTCTTGCAGATCGCACCGATGGCGGGCTTGGTGACGCTGGGGCCGGTCTTGTACTTGTAGCTGTTGCCGTCAGAGAGCGCCGGGCTCACGGTGATCTTGGTGTCGCCGCTGTTGGTGCCTGCAGCAGACGTAACGGTCAGCGTGGTGCCCGTAGTAGCGGGAGCCAGGACCGCAAACGGGAAGCGTTTGGTCTTGTCCTGCTCCAGGGAGTTGATCGGGTTCGGGATCTCCCAGCCCAGACGCATGACAGCCCGCAGCGCGACCATGTCATTCTGCATCAGGTTGTAGGCGATGGTGCCGTCCGTGTTCTGGACCACGCCCTCGGTGAAGAGCTTGAAGGTGATGTCCTTGCGGATAGAGTAGACCAGCTGGGAGAAGTCACCAGAGATCAGCATCGCCTCAGTCTTGTCGAAGGCCCCATTACGCGGGAAGTAGATGGCAGAGCCATCCAGGCTGTAATTGCCGGACTGCTGCATGGAGTTCAGGAAGAGCGGGCGATCGTTCTGGTCCTTCAGTCCACGCAGCTTGGCCCTCAGGGAGATGTCAGCGACGTGACCGTTCACGAAGAAGCCGGACTCCTCCACCTTGGAGATGACGCCGCCCTCACCGAGCAGGTCGGTGAAAAGGTCGTTGCCCATGACCACGGAAGCGCCCGCAGTCTTCGCAGAAGGCACCAGGCCGTCGCGCCAGTTGGTCGGCTTGCCGTCTCCGAAGAGGATGGCCGCGTCGATGACCTTGCCGAAGGCCTCCTGCACCCTGGGCTTCACCTCGCCCCAGATGTCGTAGTCAGCGTCGTCCAGGACCGCCTCGGGGATGGGCACGATGACCGCGATCTCCTCGGCGTAGATGACCTTCTTGTCCCATGCCTGCTTGGTGGTCTTCTTCGCGCCGGTATCACCGTTCACAAAGTAGGCGATCGGCAGGGAGTCCAGGACGGGGAGCTTGTTCTGGGCGGTGGTCATGTCTGCCAGACGGCGACCGACCGAGAGGACAGCAGACTGCTCGATGGCTCCCTGGATGATCTCTTTGGCCCTGTCCTCGGGGATCAGAGCCTCCGCGCCCGAGCGGTCAATGATCTGGGCGTCGGTGTCAAAAAGCTGAAGATTGAAAAATCTCTTTTTCATAGTTTTACCTCCATAAAGTGTTGATGTTAGCGTCGCGCTGCTCGACGGATGGCGTCATTGATGGCGTCGTTGGTGCCCTGGCCAGAGCTTCCGCCCTGCCCGGAGCCGTCCGTTCCGGTCTTCACCTTGTAGGTGCCGCCCCCGGTCGTGAAGCGCGGGTTTTCTTTCAGGTACTTGGCGACCGCCTTCTCGAAGTCCAGCTTGTCATCCGCCTGCATGAGGGCGCTGACCTTGAACATGACATAGTCAAGATCCTCCTCGCGGACGCCCTTGGCGCGGAGCGCGTTGCTGTTCTTCAGGGCCGCCAGCTCAGCGAGCGCGTCGTCGCGCTCTTTTGTGATGCTGTCAACGTTGGGCCTGCTTGCCGCCTGCTGGGCCTTGTAGGTCGCGATGGCCTTGGACACTTCTTCCTCGCTCATGCCCTGCTGCTTGAAGTAGGACGCGAGAGCGGCCTTCTCGGCGCGTTGTGCCCTGGCGTTTGCAATCTCCTCGGCCTGCTGGAAGCTGTAAGAGCCGCCCCCGCCGTTGTTCCCGGCGCTTGCTACCTGGCCGCCGTCACCAGTCCCGGCTGCTCCGCCCTGGCTGCCGCCAGCGCCGCTCTGACCGCCGTCGTCAAAGAGCTGAAGGTTGAAGCGTTTTTTCATGATTTATTCCTCCGTTTTTATAGTGTGCGTGAACACGTTCCGGCTCATTGAGGCAGAGCCGTCCGGCCATAAAAAGAGCGCCCTGGCTGGGCGCTCAAATTATCAGTATCGTGTTGTCGTAGCTGTCCCGGATCCGGATGATCCCGATGTACCAGGTGTCGATCAGGGCCTTGCCGATGGCGTTCACTTCCTCCCACTCGATCCGGACGTCGCCCGGATCATCGAGGGCTTTGATCGTCATGCCTGCAATAGCCTCCAGCCCTTCGATCAGGGTGAGGGTGAGAGCGGAGACCGCAGCGCAGACGATGTTCTGGCCCGGCGCTTCGCCGTTGGCCCTGGGCGCGTGACCCTGGACAGTTATGTGATGAAGATCGAGGTGTACTTTGATCATAGGCTCACACCTCGATCGGCTTCATAAGCGGCAGCTCCGCCAGATGTTCCGGGGGAAAGAACTCAGCCGCGATGCCGTTCTCTTTGCTGACAGATACGGGCGCGACGTCCGGCTCTTCTTTTGTCTCAGCGTTGCGAAAGCTGAAGACCCACTTGTCCGGGAGTTCGCTCGCCTCCGATATTTCAAGCCCGGCGCCCATAAAATCAAGCGCCGCCTTCTTTGCCTGCTCTATTGTGACCATGTTATTCCTCCTTTTGCTTAGCACATAGCTCTATACGATCAGTAAAGTCCAGATTGTCGATCCGGACGAGTTCCGTCATGCCTGGCTTTATCATGCCCGCCGCAAAATAGCCCGAACAGTCCATGCTTCCGGATTGTGGATCCACGAAAACAGTCTGCCCATCCACTTGCAGCGCGTTGAATACATGGCCGCCGCCAGACTTCCAGCGCACCCGGACGATGGCCCGGGCTCCGTCGCCCCAGTTTTGCATCTCTGACTCAATCGTGGCCCGACATGCCTTCCCGGTGCTCTTGTGTACGCTCGTAACCGTGGCGCCGTTATAGACAGAGAGCCAGCCGGTCCTCGCATTCATATAGGGGAGCTCGTCGACGCCGGTCAGTATGCGGGCCCTGGCTTCCACATTGTAGCCGCGCATCCTCGCCTCGAAGGCGGAGACGCAGCGCTGGCAGTTTAGGGTCCATTCCTTCGTGTAGAGCTTGAAGTTCGGGTTTGTCCCGGTCACGGCCTGCTGGGCCGTCATCGGCTCGCCCTTCTTCCAGCTCGCGGGCACGCCCGGGTCTCTCTTTATTGTACCAGATGCCGGGGCATTTTGTGAAGCCGCTCTTTGTGCGGCCCTTATATCGGCCTGGCGCTTTTTCTCCTGGCGCTCCTTCGCTCTGTTGATCTGCTCCGCCTGCCACTTTGCGTAGGTCTGAGGGCTGGGGGCGATCCGCCCCTGGGTGCGCCCGGTGTAGACCCGCTCCATCTGCTCCGGCAGTCCCATCGCTTTGCTGAAGCGCTTGTACTCGTCCAGCTGGGCCTGGTATTTGCACTGGGCCGTCGTGATGTCCTCCGGATCAGCCCCTCCGTCCCGGAGAAGCTGCACCTGCTCACGCCTTGCCCTCATGGCGGTCTCCATTTGCCGCTGCTTCTGGGTGGCCTCATAGGTCGTATATTCCCGGCCCCGGAAGCGCTTCGGCGTAGCTTCGCGGGCGTTCTGCTCTGCAAGCCATTCGTCCGTATAGAGTCGCTCACTGATGCCGGGGATGAAGGGGTAGTAGGTGTGGCGACAGTTCCAGCCCAGCAGTCCCGAGCCGGTGCCCAGGCCGCACTTGGTCGTCAGCTGCTCCTTAGTGTAGACCTTGCCCTGCCAGACCGCGTGATCCGGTCGAGCGCCCGCGTGCCATGTGACCTCGAAGTATTGAGTCCCGAGGCGCTGGGCGTTCATGTCCGTGACCCGGCCGGTCAGCTGGCCGAAGCCGGTCAGCAGCGCCCGCCTGGCAGCGACGTCGATCCGGTTATGCCAGCCGCTCGCGTAGTCGATGCCGTAGTCGTTGCCCCCATCGCTGAAGGCGTGGTCTGTCCGCAGCCCGGAAGCCGTCATCTGGCCGACCATCCTCCGGATCAGTGTGTTGTAGTCATAGGCTCCGTTGGCCATGCCCGTGATCGCCTGGTCGAGATAGCCGTTGTAAACGTCAGCCAGCGGCGTGAACACTTTGCCGCCGTGTCCGTTGTCTATCATGAAGCCCATCGACTTCGTGATGTTGTAAAGCTCCTCGCTGGACTGATCAACGAGGGCGTTGGTGATCTGCTGGAGCTCGGGGTTCTGCTCATAGGGGGTGAACTCCTTGCCCACCTGCTCGTAGAGGCCCCGGTCCCGGGTGTATTCCCGATCAATAACCTCAGCGTAAAGCCTCCGGACCTCTGCCTCGTTTCCGTCCACTGCCTTCCGGATCAGGTTCTCGATGTCCTGGGTGCTGTTGCCCAGAATAATAAGGCGCTGGATCTGCCAGTCGGCCGAGTCTGTGATCGTCCCAGCTTTCCGGATCCTCCGGACGATGTCGTCCATGATGTCCTGCTCCAGCTGCCGGTATTTCTTTTCTATGCCTGCCGCCAGTAGGCTGTGGTAGCTCTCGTCCATAATCTCACATCAGGATCCCGCCAGACTGGTCCGGGAGCTTCTGCTCGGCGACCTCTTCGGTCTCGCCGTACCACTTAGCGCGGTATTCTTGCAGGCTCATGGCCCCCATCGCGACGTCTTGGCGGTCTTCCTGCCTCTCTGTCTGCTTGTCTTCGATGATCGAGTCGTCGAAGTCGATGGTGATGTCAGTCTCCAGCACCAGCCCGGGGACGTTTGCCGTCTGGCCCAGGCGTATGATGCAGCGGATCAGATCCGTCAGAGCGTCGCCCAGGATGATCTCATGCTTCCGGATCGTCCGGTACATGTCAGAGTTTTCACTGATGACCTGGGTGGCCGTTACGACCGACCCACGCTCAAAGCGGTAATACTGAGTGCCGAAGCCGCACTTAAAGCTCAGCAGGTTCAGGTCGTTGTTGATGGCCTGCTCATGCTCCTGGATCCTGAGGGTCGGGTTGACTTCGTGCATGGCCTCCTTGGTGTCTTTGAAGTAGTCCTCCGGCAGCTGGTAGAAGACTGAGTCGTGAGGATCAAAGACCGGGGCGCCGTCCACATTGGTCAGCATCTCCGGCGAGACAAAGATCCGCTTCCGGCCCAGGGAGAACTCATTGGCATAGCTGTCATACTCCAGGTCGAGCTTGGCCAGGACGTCGACGCTGTTGGCAAAGAGCGAGATCCCCATCGGGTTCGAGTCGTCCTCGTCGACGTTGTTGGCGATGTTCAGCTTGTCGATGACAAACTGGGGCTGATCGGATCCGGTCTCCACACGGGCCGCCAGGCCCTCAAAGTGGGGGATCTGGTTCCACTCCTCAGGCGTCAGCTCACGCCCGGCTCCGGACGTGCAGAGGACCACGCTGTTCTCGATGACGTACTGGAAGCCCAGAGACTCGCCGGTCGTTTCATCCTTCCAGGGTTCGAGCTTGTGGTGCTGGAACTGGGCATACTTTTTCCGCTTGTATGTCTTCTCAAAGACGAAGATGACCTCCGTGATCCGGGAGTTCTCCCAGGCAGTCGGGAAGATGTTCTTCGCCACGACATAGTCCAGTTTTACCTCAGCATTGACCACACGGCCCTGGTCGTCGATCTCCATGTTGGTCAGATACGGAACATAGGCCACGGTGCCGCAGGCCGCTTTCCGCTCCTGGTATTCGTTGCCCTGCACGGTGAAGTTGGCAGCGGTCAGCACGCTCTCGACAAAGGCCGCCGTGGTCTCGTCCTTTACCGTGATCTTGACGCGCTCATTCAGCAGCAGGTCGCTGATGTCCTCGCAGAGCTTCTTCGCCATGCTGAGGCTCTTCCTCTGGCAGCGCTCGTAGTTGCTGGCGCCGTGATAGACCCGGTACTGGTGAAAGTTCCGCACGTTGGATCTGTACCAGCTGTCCCATGCTGCAATCTTTGTGTAGAAGGAGCTGTCGATGGTGTCAATCCCCTTCTTTTTGAAATACTCGAAAATGTTCATTTAATGACTCCTTCCGGCTCCTCGTCTTCTTTATCCTACACGGGGAGGAAGTGCTTCAGCTTTGACCAGAGGCCCATCACTAGGTAGCGGATGGCGTCCATGCAATGATCGGACAGCTTGACCGGCTTCTCCAGGCCCCGCTCAATACTCTTTTTGTCGTACTCGTACAGACCAAACTCTTCCCGGGCGTGTTTCTGTCCAGGGTCTATGCTGAGCATGTCAAAGGTGAGGAGCTTCTGCACCCTGGAGATGCCCAGAGCGACGTCGTTCTCAGCGTCCCGGATCAGGACCGTGTAAGACGTCCCTCTGGCGGCTCTCTTGATCTCCTCCATCAGGCCCCTGGCTGAGGGGTCAATGTAGACATAGAAGAGGCCGCAGCTGTATCGCTCATGAAGGTCATCCAGGAAGCCCACAAAGTCCCCAGCGTAGTCGCTCGGGCTTTTCTGGGCCCCAGTTTCCCGGCCGCTGTAGTAATACTCGGCCAGGCCCTCCAGCTTGTGCTTGGCCACGTTCAGCCCGGCCGCCTGGTAGGTGGTCGCGTTCTGCTGGCCATAGTCGACGCCCACGCCGATGATCTGAAAAGCGTCCTCTTTGGTCCGCCCGACGTGCCGGTCGCTGAACATGTAATAGATCAGCTCGTCGACGCCGATAGACTGGCCCAGCCAGAGCCAGCGCCACTGGCGTTCGTCCACCTGGCGGAGGATCTCCGCCGACTCCAGCAGCTTCCGGCCGATCCACTCGGGGGGCACGTCTCTGTAGTCCACATGAACGTGGACGCAGTCGGGGCGCTGCTCCATCTTGCGGGTCCATACGACGACGGGAGCGTTGGGGTTCTTCGGCGGGTTGTAAAGGTAGAGCATCTGAAAGCCCTCGTCGTTGCCTCTGATGAAGGTCGCCTCAATGTTCTGAAGCTCGTCCTCGCCTTCGCCCTGCTCAAAGAACTCGTTCACCTCGTCGATCAGCACCAGCTTGATCGGCTTGCTCTCGTCGATGATGCCCTTGGTGTCGTCGATGTTGTCGGAGCCGGTGAAGTATATCGTGTTCCCGTTCTCCAGAAACGTGATCTCCATCGGGCTCACGGTGATCTTGAAGAGCCGCTCGTCCAGGCCCAGCCGCTTGATGGCCCTCTTTATTTCCTTGTAGACCGTCTTCCGGAGCTTGTTGTGGCGCTTCCGGATGACGACGGCGCTGCCGTCGATGTCCTGCACGATCTTAAAGACGGTCTCGATGGCCGCCTCGCTGGACTTGGTCCCAGCTCTTCCTGATGTCAGGATCTTGTGAGTGTGCTCGTCATCGTTGAACACGTCCCAGAACTTCTCAATAATCAGATCACTGATCCGGATCTGGCTGTCGCTTTGTGTCATTGATGATCGTCACCTTCTTCACCTCTCCAGAGCCGCTCCCGAGTTTTGCCCTCAGCAGCTCCAGGCGAAGCCGTTGCTCCTCTGTGGCAGCCTCACCGGCAGCTCTCAGCATATCGTCGTATTGTTTGATCAGCCCCCGGAGGGAGTCCATCGCCCGGGCCTGGGCCTTCATGAAGTTGGCCTGCTTATCCCATGCCTCCTGGACCTCCCAGCGCTCGCCGATGACGTTGCCGTCTTTCTCCTCAACCTTCTCGACCGTCTTGTCGTTCTGATCTTTGACATAGGCGATCTTCTGGGCTCTCACGATGGCCGCAAAGGCCAGCTGTATCTGAGCCCAGAGAAGATCCAGGGGAGAGGAGTCAGCGGTCAGGCCGACCAGCTCCAGCGTCTCCTCCGGCAGATAGCGGGAGAAGAAGCCGAACTTCTCCGCGTGCTTATTCCCAGGGGGCCCGGTGGCGTTTTTGTTCCCGGGCTGGCCGCCGCGTTTCCGAGCGTTCGGTTTTTTCTTTCCCGAACGCTCGCTTTTTTCTCCGTCCCATTTATAGGTACACTTCCAGCGGCGGACGGTTCCCTCTGGAAGATCCAGCTTTTTCGCGATGTCGACGAGTTTGAGGCCCTGCCGGTAGAGCGCCAGGGCTTCGTCCGCCTTCGCGTTCTTCGCCTTGGGCACGACCTCACCACCTCCGCTATTCGTCGTTTTGGTGGCCATGAAAAAGAGCAGGCGGTCCTTCGCCTGCTCTCATCATTCCACGCTATCATAATAGCACATTTATTTTTGCAATGTTCGCCGACTTTTCAAAAGTCCTCCAGCGCTCGCTCGTTTTCTTCCCGGATCCGGCTGCTGGCGATCTCAAAATACTGATCAGACAGCTCCATTCCAATGAAAGACCTCCCGGTCCTGACAGCCGCGACGCCGGTGCTGCCGGATCCCATGAAGGCGTCCAGGACAGTGCCTCCCGGGGGACAGATGGCCAGAAGCCTCTCCAGGAGCTCGACCGGCTTCTCCGTCTGATGGAAGCGCTGCTTCGGGTTCACCATCGGGACATGATAGACGCCCGGCATGGCCTTGATGCCTTTGGCAGCCTTCCAGTCGATAGGGAGGTCGCCGTTGGAGCACCAGACCACATACTCGCAATCGTTCCGGAAGCGCCCCGGCTGGTTTCTGCTGGTGCCTTTGTCCCACACGATGACGCCCCGCCATACCCAGCCCGCCATCTGGGCGGCGTCGGTCATTGCCGGGAGGTTCCTCCAGTCCACGAAGATCTCCAGGATCCCGCCCTCCCGGGTTTTCTGCCTCAGCTCGCTGCACACCCATCGCATGAAGGCCGTGAAGCTCCGCTGGTCCATGTTGTCACCGGAGAACGCTGGCAGCCTTGCAGCACCATCAAAATCCCGGTCGGTGTACTTGGCGGTAGTGTTGGCTTTGCGGTCGCCTGCATGAGTGCCGCCGCTGGAGTAGGGAGGGTCACAAAGCACCAGATCGACGCTGCCAGGCTCCACTTCCTTCATAAGCGTGAGACAATCCCCATGTAAAAGCTGGATCACGATAACACCTCCCCCAGATGGATGACGCCCTGCTTCCTGAAATAGTAGGCCCTCCGTGGGCTGTAATTGATCAGCGCTGCCACCTTCTCCATAGACACCCGGCCTATGTAGAACTCCGTGAGGACGGTCTTCTCGTTATCGTCAGGAAGCTGCTCGATCGCCTCGCCGATCTCGATGATCAGCATGGCCTTCTCCTGCATCAGCACCTCGATCTGGTGCTCCAGCTCGTCCACTTTAGCCATGATCTCCGGGATCTTGTCCCTCGGTGAGGTCTGGACCTTGTCGAGGTCGTACCGGATCGCGCCCGGCAGCAGGCAGCTCCTCAGCTCTTCACACCGGAGCTGCTTCCGCTTGATGGCGTACTCCGTTTTCCGGATCCGCATAAGATAATCATAAGTCGCCTGCAGGTCCATGGTCATCACCTCCTCCCAGAAGACTGTCCAGGGAGACGACGATCTTGTCGGTCCCCAGGGCGAAGCCCAGCTCTCTGTTGGCGCCCCGGGAGCCCTCCCAGTCGGGAAGCTGCACCAGGACGTCAGCCTTGGCCAGCAGCGCCAGATCTATGTCCAGGAAGTCCTCATAACTGGCGCCCTCGTGTAGCACCCCGATCATCTCAGCGGGATTGATGACCTTGTAGCCCATCGCTGCCAGTCTGCCCCTGGCCGTTCTGAAGATCTCCTGATAGTTGTCCACGCCCGTGATCGGGCCGCTTAGATATAAAATCATGCTTCTTTCCATTCCTTCGCTCCTTTCTCATTATTCGCCCGATCGCCAGGTCAGCGGTCGGGTCGCTGTAGCCCTCCCTGTTCATCTCTGGTGCCTCTCTTTCAGTGCCGCCAGGAGTGCGGCCTGGCTCGTGTCTTTATGCTGTAGGGCCTGCATGGCCTCTTCGTCGACCGTGCCCTCGGCGATCAGGTGGTGGATGATGACCGGCTTCTCCTGGCCCTGCCGGTAGAGGCGGGCGTTGGCCTGCTGGTAGAGCTCCAGGCTCCAGGTCAGGCCATACCAGACGATCACATGGCCGCCCTCCTGGAGGTTCAGCCCATAGCCGACGCTGGCCGGATGCGCCAGGAGCACCTGGACCTTCCCGGCGTTCCAGTCCGCTATGTCCTGGGCCGTATTCAGGATCCTGGCGTCTTTGATCTTGCCCTGGATGGCCGCGAGGTCGTGTTTGTAGCTGTAGAAGACCAGGACCGGCCCATCCGTTGTGTCGATGATCTCGGCCAGGGCCTCCAACTTTGCGTCATGGATCCGGACGATGCTGCCGTCGACGGAGTAGACGCTGCCGTTGGCTATCTGGAGGAGCTTGGTCATGACCGCCGCCGCGTTCAGAGCCGCGATGTCCTCGTCCTCGATCTGGAGGAGCTGCTCGGACTCCATCGTTTTGTAGGCCCGCATCTCGGCGGGGGAGAGCTGCACCGGGATGATGTTGTCGATCCGCTCCGGCAGCTTCAGGTAGTCCGCCGCGCTCATGCTGATGCAGATGTCGCTGATCTTGGCCTCGATCTCTTTTTGTGCGTTCCGGTAGGGCTCCCACTTGTAAACGACGTAACCGTTCCGGGCCCCCGGCCGGAAATACTTTTCCCGATAGGCCCCCAGTGTCTTCCCCAGGCGCTCGCCCTGGTCTAGGAGGTACACCTCAGCCCATAGGTCCATCATGCCGTTGGGGCTTGGTGTACCGGTCAGCCCGACGACCCTCTTCACCAGCGGGATGACCTTCCGGAGGGCCCGGAAGCGCTTAGCCTGGAGGTTCTTGAAGCTGGAGAGCTCGTCGATCACGATCATGTCAAAGGGCCATCCCTTCCGGAGTCCCTGATAATACTCAGTCAGCCAGATCACGTTGTCGCGGCCGATCACATAGATGTCGGCCTCTGCCTTCAGCGCCCGGACCCGCTGCTGTTCGTTTCCCAAAACCTTCGAGATCCTCAGGTCTTTGAGGTGGTCCCACTTTGCGTGCTCCCTGGTCCAGGTGTCTTCGGCCACACGCTTCGGCGCTATGACCAGGACGCGGGAGACCTCGAAGCGGTCAAACATGAGCTCCTGGATCGCGGTCATCGTGATGACTGTCTTGCCCAGGCCCATGTCCAGGAAAAGGCCGATCCTCGGGATGTCGATCACCAGCTGGGTCGCTCGTTTTTGATAGTCATGTGCTTGATACTGCATTTTGCACCTCCCTGATAAAAGCATTTGCTTCATCCATTCCCCAGACATGCCTGATCTGACAGCCCAGAGCTTCAAGCTGCTGCCCTTGCCATTCCTGAAGCGCTGACAGCCGCCCCTTGCGCGTCTTTAGTTCGACAAACCAGATCCGGCCTCCCGGCATGATGGCGATCCTATCGGGCACCCCGTCGTTTCCGGGACTGACAAACTTCATAAACTTGCCGCCCATGCGCTCGATCTGGCAGCGCAGCCGCTTTTCAATATCGCGTTCTCGTTCCATGTTCTCCTCCTACTGTGACAACTCCGAAGAAAAAGGGCCGTCACTCTCTATATGCTCGTGTATATAGGTGCGTTTGGGCGCGTTTTTGCGTGTGTTTCATTAAAAGGAATATCTATATAAAAAATACTTGTCACACTTGTCACACCCTGCATATTTTCCAGTCTTTTCACGGGTTTCAGCTCGTGACAACTCCGGGGACAACTTCGGGGACAACTTCGCTTGTCTTACTTCGTCTGGAGTTAGCGCTTGTGACAAGTCTGCCATTATGGACTTGTCACTGTGACAACTTCCTGGAGTATGGCCTCTGCTGCCCGTAGCCCTCAATCCGGGCCCTCTTGCCGGTTCTTTCCCATCCCTGGATCCTCGCCATAATGTTCGCGATCTCATAGCCGTCTGACTTTTTCCAGGTGTTTCTTGGCCGTCCAAAGCACTCGCAGAAGATCTCCACGGCGCACACCTGCTTCCTCTGCATGGTGGCGTCAATCTTTGGCGCCAGGGCGTCCCGGTTCATGAAGTAGTCCACGCGCTTGTTGGTGTCCCAGCTGTACCAGTCATCCGGCAGCAGGGTCTCCAGGTATTCAAGCACCTGACCTTCGCGGTCGTCATATTCCAGCGCCGCCTGCTGGGCTTTTGCCGCCTCTTTTTCCATTTCAGCGTCCAGGAAGCTGTCCTCGCCCTCCGCTGTGTAGGCCATCGCCTCGGCCCAGATCTGGGCGCGGGTCTCCTCGGTCATGCCCCAGACGTTCAGACGGCCGCCGCCGTTCACGGTCACGGGCCAGAAGCGCCGGTTGCCGGTGGTGTCCCGGAGGAAGCCGGTGGTGCTGTTGGTGGTGCCGCAGATGATAGAAGTCCTCGGATGGCGTTCCACCACCCGGCCGTAGGCCGCCCGGTATTCATCCACCTGGCGGCTGAGGAAGCCCTTCATCACGTCGATGTCGGCCTTCCGGGTGCCCTGCATCTCGCCGATCTCCATGATCCAGACGCCCTGGAGCTTCTCGGCGGCAGTCTTGTCCCGGGTGTCGGCCAGACTGAGGGAGTCACTAAACCACACCCCGCCCAGCTTCCGGAGCAGGGTACTCTTGCCGATGCCGGGCTTCCCGTCCAGGACCAGGACCGTGTCAAACTTGCAGCCGGGTTCCAGCACGCGCTGGATGGCTCCGATCAGGGTCTTCCTGGTGACGGCCCGGGTGTAGGGTGAGTCCTCTGCACCCAGATAGTCCACCAGCAGCGTGTCGACTCTGGGGACGCCGTCCCAGTCAGGCAGTCCCCTGATGTAGTCCCGCAGCGGGTTGAACCGGCGCTGGTCGGTGACTATGGCCAGGGCCTTCGTGAACTTGTTTTCAGGAAACTGGACGCCATACTGGTCAGCCACCCAGCCGTAGAGCTGGGCGTCGTCCGCGTCGCGCCAGTATTTGTTCGGGCGCTTCCAGGGGAGCCTGCCCTTGACCTCGATCGCTCCGGACAGCTCATTGAAGCGGATGCCCTGGAGCGCCGGGTGATTTTTCAGGATCAGCACGGCGTTGGTGATGTTTGACCGGACGCCGCCCTCCTCAGTGCGGTCCAGCTTGGCTTCCCAGTCTTCGTCGACCTCTGGAAGCTCTTCGCCGAAGTCGAGGACGGCCCTGGCTTTTGTATCGTTGGCCAGCGTGATCCTGGTGCCAGGGTCTTCTGATGCGAAGGCGGCCATCGCCTTGTAGCTTGGCCGCTCCCGGCCGCTCTTGTCCTCCTTGCCGTCGTCCAGGTCGCTGAACTTATGGATCCGGACGAGGTCGAAGGCGTTGCAGAGTTGCCCACCTGCCGGATCCGTGCTGTGGTTTGAGTAGGCGAAGAGCTCTCCGTCATAGACGACAAGGCCCGCAGCCGTGGAGCCCGCCGCGTAGGTGTAGCGGTCGGGCTTCGCCGTCTGGGTGTAGATGTCCGGCAGGAACTTGGCGATCGCCTCGGTGATGTTGTACGTCCGGCAGAACGCGCCGACGATGCCCTTTTTCTCCAGAGGATCCCCCTGCTTGTCTGCCTGGCGCTTCCGGATCCCGGTCATCCTGGAGGACTCCGGCCAGTAGCTCGTGTCAGTCCAGTCCGGGTATTCTGCCAGGACAGCGTCGGCCGATAAAAACGGCGCGTCGTAGTAGTTGAAGAAGGGCTCGACGCCGGTGCTGTTGCTTGGCCAGTACATGAGGCGCGTCGGCTGGAAGGTGGAGTCGTCAAAGAGGTCGATGCCGACCTTCTCGGCGATCTTCCTGGCGATGGCCTCGTATTCGTCCGGCGTGACTTCCCGATCCAGAGGCATGATCAGCCGGAAGCGTGGTGTCCCTGCTGAGTGCTTGTGCGTCGAGTAGACTGCCAGGGCGCTGTTGATCTCCAGGTTGTTCATGAGCGTGTCCCAGAAGTCAGCAGGAGGGAAGTCCAGGTCGAGGGTGAGGATCTGGCGGGCCAGGACGCTGCCGGTCTTTCTCCGGCCGTTTTCCAGATGCCCGCCGACGAAGCCGCCGATGTCCTTGATCCGGTCCTGCTGCTCCTTTGACATTTTCATGTACTCGGCGTGGGTCTCCGGTGTCTCCACGGACTTCGAGAGCCGGGCCAGAAGGGAGGACCAGAGGATCCGCTTGTTCTTCCATGCCGTCTCGAAGCGGCTCTTGCCGAGGGAGATCAGGAGCTCGCCGTTGTGCTTTATTCCGATGTTGTAGTCGGCCAGGTTCATGATCCGGGCCGTGTTGTCTTTATCGTTCATGCTTTGCGACCTCCACGTTCTTCTTCAGCTTCTCGGCCTCTTTCTCGGCGCCGACGAACCGCCTCTGATAGTCGCGGTAGAGAGTGAGCGCGTGCCGCTGCTGTTTCTTGACCTCTTTCAGCTGAGCCTTCAGCTCTTTGAGCTGCTGGCGGTAGCCCTGGCCGCCCCGCTTGCAGTAGGTCTTTACATACCGCTGGAGAGTGTCAACCTGCCGGGCCATCTTGTCGATCTCAGGCTGCAGCTCCGTTGCCTTTGTGTGGTAGTTTACGGCCTGGTTGGCCAGATCGCTCCGGCCGTCCATGAGGGCCTGGGCGCGTTGACCGCAGTGCTGGACGACGGCCCGAAGCTCGTCCCGGTGCTCGTAGTCCTCGTCGATGATGCTGAGCAGTTTCCGGAGTCGGGTTGCATCGGTCGGGAAGAACGCGTCCAGCACGACGGTCATGTGCCCCATTCCTTGGTGGAAAGTGATATTGATAATTTTCTGATCCATCGGTTCCTCCTTGCTGGTTTATTGCCAGATGTCCGGGGCCGCGAGGGCCCCGGGATTGTATGATCAAACGATAAGGAAAGCCGGGCGGACGCCGACGGAGTTCGCGGCGCCCCAGGTGAGGGCAACGCCATAGCCGCCGACGTCGCAGAAGTTCGCCGCCGACCCTTTCCTCTTGTTCTGGAGCCAGCCCCATTCCCAGGAGTTGTCCCGGAAGGCGATCCGGTTTTTCCGGTCCTTCATGAGCGGCCACTGCTCGCAGCCGTCCGGCTCGAAGTAGTTGGCGTCCTCTTTCCCGAAGATCTCACCGAAGAAAGGGATCCGCAGCAGGTCGCCGTTGTCGAAGGGCTGCATCCGGTCGCGATATTCCGCGAAGATTTTCAGCACCTCCTCGCTCTGGAGCGTCTTCCTGAGGTCGCTGGCCTCGTAGCCGCCCCGGTTGCTGTCTTCCGCGTTCATCGGGTAGGCCTGGTCGAGATACTGGTCCAGAAGGAAGAGGGCGCCCGCCTGGGTGATTTTTTGGCAGGTTGCGGTGTACTTGCTGACATGGATCTGGTCCCCGACCATGATCTCCAGGCCCTTCGTGTTGGTCTTTCTGATGACTTCGATCGGCTGATTGCTCTTGTAGATAGGCATTTGTGTGTCCTCCTTAATCTTTCTTGTAGAAGGGCGTCTCATAGGTGTCGCCCTTTAGTGGGAGCCCCTCGGCCCAGTCAATCGGCTGGGCCATGATGGCATTGATCCTGCCGGGGGCCTCGGTGTCTGTGTTCGGCACGTCGACGATCATCTCGTCGTGGACGTGCATCACGATCTTGTAGCCCAGGGCGCTGACCCTGGTCATGGCCACGGCCAGGCAGTCCCTCGCGGTTGCCTGGACGATGTTCTCGACCAGCTTCCCGCCATAGGTTTCGGTCTCTCCCCATTGCTTTGTCTCCTGGTTCACGCCCATGTAGGTGATGGAGAGCCGGCCGGTGTAGTCGTCCTGCTTCAGTCTGGTGTCCCAGTAGCAGAGCTTCCGGCCGCTTGGCAGCTGGATGAAGAGGTTCCGGTTGATGTAGCTGAAGGCGATGCCGTGGGCCAGGCGGACGGTCCGGTGCTCCTGGATCGCCGTCTTTGCTGCCAGCTCGCAGGTCCTCCAGAGCTTCACGACTTTGGGATTGGCTTCGCGCCATTGATCCACGACGCTCTGAAGCTCGTCCTCCGGGATGCTGCCGCCTTTGTCCATGCGTTTCATGGCGCCGACGCCTCCCTGGTAGCCGCAGGCCAGCACGGCGACCTTGCCCTTCTGACGGAGGTGGCTGTTCTGTCCGTGCTTCTCGACCGGGACGCGGTACATCATAGACGCGGTCTCGCAGTAGATGTCCTTGCCCTGCCGGAAGGCCTCCAGGGTCCATTCCTCGCCAGCGATCCACGCCAGGACGCGGGCCTCGATGGCCGCGAAGTCGCTCACAACGAAGCGGCAGCCGTCCGAAGGGATGAAAGCCGTCCGGATCAGCTCGGAGAAGACGAAGGCCGTCTCTCCGAAGAGCGTGGCCAGCGTGTCAAAATCTCCGGCAGCAGCCAGCTCACGGGCCAGATCCAGGTCTGGCAGGCTGTTTTTGGCGAGGTTGTGCGTCTGCACCAGGCGCCCGGCCCATCGCCCTGATCGGTTGGCCCCGTAGAACTGGAGGATCCCCCGGAGGCGGTGATCTTGGCAGACCGCCGTCAGCATTGTGCTGTACTTGGCCACGGAGGTCTTGCCGAGGGCGGTCCGGATCTCCAGCATCCTCCGGACACTGTCCGGGATGTCTGTCTGGAGCGTGGCCGCGATGGTGTCCTTTGTGACGCTGGTCATCGTGACGCCCTGCTTGGACAGCCATTTTTTAAGCTGGGCCAGGCTGTTCGGATTGGCCAGCCCCGTGAGCACCTTGGCTTCTTCCTGAAGCTCTTGGCGCCGCTGGGTGTCATACTCGACGATCTTCTCGACCATCGGGATGTCCAGCTTCACGCCGTTGTCGTTCATGTGTTGATCCAGAGCCCAGAGCTGCTGCTCTGACTCCGGCGTCTTGTATATGTCCAGCTGCCTGAGGATCTCCTGCTCGGTGACGACGTCCTGCCGGTTGTATTCGATGAAGAGCTTCCACTTCGCGGGGTCGTGCGCCGGAAGATTGCGCGTCCTCTGCCCGTTCATCCGTGTTGGCTTGCAGGGCTTTGAGAAGAACTGGATCAGGGCCTTGCCCTGGGGGTCCTTCAGCTTTTCCTCCGGTAGTCCCATAGCGATGCCGACGTCTGCCAGGTTGCCCGGCAGGCCCAGGGTGAGGGCCTTGATCATCGTGCAGCGCCATTCTTCCGGAGGCATTGCCGCGCCGGTCCACTTGGCCAGGCACGTCCGCTCGAAGTTCGCATTGAAGGCGGTCTTGATGATGTCCGGGTCGGTGAGCGCTTCGCGGAACTCGTAGAGCTCCGGGTCGAAGTCCCGGTCGACCGCGAGCGTGTCGATCACATGGACCTCCGCCTCGTCGTCGAATTTATAGCCGATCAGCAGGATGTCGAAGTCGGGCGCCTCCGTGTAGGCGTAGACGCCCGACCCGGCCAGATCCACGGAGCTGTAGGTTTCAATGTCCACACCCATGACTCTGTGCATCTGTTTTCTCCTCTCTTAGAAATCGTCCTCGTCGTCCTCGTAGCCGTCGCCGAAGTCAGTCTCGGCAGAAGCACGGGCAGCGCCCAGCCGCTCGTCGTCCTTGAGCTTCTGGATGTTGTTCAGGCCGACGCCGACGCCCTTGTTGCCGTTGGTGTTGAACGGGTAGAAGTTGATCGAGGCCCGGCCCCAGCTGCCGCTGTAGACTTCGTCCGGGTCGAGGATCTCGTTCAGATCCTTGTCCACGATGCCGGGCTTCTGGGTGCTGTTGGCGTTCAGGAAGAACATGCCCTCATACTCCGGAGCCTCGTCGGCCCGCTCGTCGTCGCCGTCACGCAGCGGGAGCTTCAGGTTGCCGGGCTTCTTGCCGCCCCACTTGGAAGCGATGCCCTCCTGGATGGCCTCCTCGATCGCGGCGCGGATCTTCTTGACGGTGGCCTTGTCATCCTTGGGGATCAGAAGGCAGACGCTGTACTTCGCGTCCTGGCCGCTCTGGAAGGCGCGGCTCTTGAAGATGTTGACATAGGAAAAACGGACCTTACCGGTAATGACTTTAGTGCTCATGATGTTATCCTCCTTAAAATTGCGGGACGTTCTCGGCGTCCTCGGTGTTGTCAAAGTCAGCCTTTGCTGCTTCGGTCGTGTTGATTGCTTCGCGCTTGTCGCTCTCCGGGACCAGGACGGGCTTGCCTGCCGGTTTGATGATCAGGTCGCCCAGGGTCGTCGTGAGCTTTTTCTTGCCGACGAGCTTCTCCATCGCGGTGATGCCGTAGAGCTTGCGCTCGTAGAGCATGGCCTCGTCATAACCGGCAGCCACCAGGGTCTCGGCCACCTTGACATCGTCGGCATACTTCCGGTTGCTCCGGCCCTCGACGAGCTTCCAGCCGTCGAACTGTTTGCCCGCCAGGGCTTCCTCCAGGGCGTAGGCCTGGATGTCGCTGGTCCACTTCTGGATCTCCTCGGCGCGCCTCAGGACCTCGCCGATCTCCTCGTCCGTGAGGAGCGGGGGAGCCTTGAACTCGTCCTTTGCCAGCTCCAGATTGTACTCGGCCCGCTTCCGGCAGACCGCCTTCGCCGGGCACCAGCGGCACCAGTCGCCGCAGGCGGTGTAGTCCGTGCCATCCATCGCCATCCGGGCTTTCGGTGCAACTTCTTCCTCGGCCCAGAGCAGCAGCTCCTTCAGAGGGATCTCCTCGCCGCTCACATGGTCCAGCCGGGGCTGGATGATGGTCGTCCGGACAGTCTCAAAGTCATAGAGATCCCCGAAGAGGGCAGAAGCGCCCAGGCCGTAGAGCCTCAGCTGGGGGTTGTTCTTGGCTTCCACTTTGACCCCTTTGCCGTACTTCAGGTCGATGACCTCGATCGTGCTGCCGCCGATGATGACGGCGTCAGAGGTCCCGAAGCCCTCCGGCACCCAGTTGTCCAGACTGAACTGCTGCTCGATCATGAGCTCCGCGTCCTCGCCTGCCGCTGCCAGATGCTCCTGGACGGTTTCAGCGTAGAAGTCGGTGGCCTCGTCCATCTCGCCGCAGTAGTATTCACTGGCCTGGATCTGGGCCAGCTCCTTGTCGTAGTTGCCCGCGTCGCCGAGGAACTTCCGGAGCTTCAGCTCGGCGAGTGCGTGGGCCAGGGTTCCTTCGTCCGCGTAGGCGCTCGACCCGGGGGCCAGGAGCTGGTCGGCCAGTACAACGGATCCGGGGCAGTTGATCCACCGGAAAGCGCTCGATGCGGACAGTTTTGCATGTTTACTCGGCATTGAGGGCCTCCTTTGCTTTGCTCATGAGAGCGGGGAGATCAGCCAGAGCGACCTCGGTCAGCTTGTCCACACCGAAGCCCTTGATCAGCTCGCTGGCGATGTTCTTCCCGACCTTTTTGTTCAGCTGTGCCAGGGTCTTCCGGACCTCCACGCGGAAGTCTTCGGTCACTTCGGGAGCCGTGGGCGTTCCGGGTGCGGGAGTGTCTTCCATCAGATCGTCCTCAGCGGGCGCCTGGGCGGCCTCCTGAGCCTTTGCGGCCTTTTTCGTGTCCTTCTTTGCCCCGGTGCCCTTCGGCGCTTCCTGGGCCCCCTGGGCGGCCTCCTGAGCCGGTTTACTCGGGGACTGGATCCCCATGTAGGTCTGGAACTCTTCCAGAGTGTCAAAAGTAACTGTGATTTTCATTGAAAAATGTCCTCCTTTTTGCTATAATTGATGTGTGTCTTCCTGGGCTCCGGAAACTTCTCCGGGGCCTATTTTATTGAGTCCAAAGGCCTCACCTCCTCCGCGTTGTCATGTTCCTGCCGGAGCTGCTCAGCCATCTCGATGACGCTGCTGGCGTACCAGCTCAGCTCGCCGCGCTCCAGATAGGCAGCCATGTGGTCGCCTCCGCCGTTGTAGTACATCAGAGCCGTGCCCAGATCGTCATAGCGCCGGATCAGCTCGTCCAGGAAGTCCGCCGCGACCATCATACTCGGCCCGGCTTTCCAGAGGTCTGCCTCAGTCACTCCCAGGCGCTCCATCCGGTCTTCGTGCCAGTAGGTCGCGATCTGCATCAGACCGACGCAGTCACCGTTGACCGCGTCCAGGCTGTAACGGCTCTCATGAAATGCAACGGCTTCCAGAAGCTCAGGAGATAGGTCATAAGCCGCGCCAGCGGCTCGTGCAGCCTCTTCCACGTTGTCCGGGATGTTCGGGTCGTTGTAGGGCTCAGGAGGCGCTGTGGGCGTCTCTGGGGCTTCCTGGGTGGCCGTTATGGCCGGGGGCTCAGATGGCAATGAGACGATAGCCTGCCTGTGTTGCTGGACGCTGTTCGCGTGTGCCAGCCCCGCCAGGAGCCCGATCATGATACCGATCGCCAGGCTGAGCAGCTGCTTCCGCGGCGTGTACCTCCGCCGCCTTCTTTTCTTCTCCATCATTTTCCTCCAGGTTCCTCCGGATCGCGTCATAGGCGGCCAGCGCCAGCATTGTCAGATCCGGATTGTTGTTTTTTCGTGACATGTGTGTCCTCCTTGTAGAAAAATTTTCTACTTTCAGCTTAAAAAAATTTGTTCCCGTTCCTCCGCTGTTTCAATTCCGAGGATCTCGCTGAGCCGTTTGATCTCGGCAGCTTTGAACTGGGTCTGGTTTTCTATCTTCATGGTCAGCGCTTTGGGCGAGATCCAGAGCTGACTGGCGATGTAGGCGAGCTTCAGCCCGCTGGCTTCAATTTTTTCGCGGAGTAGCTTTGTATTGGTCATGACTTTCCTCCTTTTCTTCGTCTCTTTTTCTGTGACACGGCGATCTTGATGTCGGCGATCTGATTGGCGGTCAGAGCACTCTCCTGATCATAGCCGTGGATGTGATGCCGGTTTTTGACCGCGTGCTGGGCCTTCGTCTCCAGGATCAGATTGTCGATCCGCCAGTCAAGCGTGTCACCGTTTGCAAAAGTCACCATGCTGCCTTCAGGGACCGGGCCGTTGTGCTCCTCCCATTCAATGACGTGCTTCATCCGCCAGACGTTGGGCTCCGCGACTTTTTGCCAGTAATAGGGGTGGGAGCCTGGCCGGTTTCTGTGGCCGTGCCTCAGTCGGATAGTGCCGACCGGGGTGCCTCCATTGTGGGGCAGGTGTCCAGGCTTGAAGGTGGTCCTCCGGCTGGCAGCTTGTCCCTCCGGGCTCATGAACTCGTCCCAGGTCTTCCCCTTATTGACCGGGATGGATCCCTTCTCAAAGCGCCCCGTGAGGCCGCTGTCCAGCTTGTTCCGGTTGTAGTAGTTCTTCATCTGGTCCTTGGTGAAGCTGGTGCCAAAGCGGGCATTGAGTAGATCGGCCATTGACTGGTAGCCGGTCCCTTCGAGATGTTCCCGGATGAAGGCGTCCATCTCCGGCGTGGTGATCCGCTTGTCGGGATATTTGCGCCCCAGTCGAGGCGCTGCATGGACCTTGTGGCGGGAGAACATGCTCTTCATCTGGTCGTAGGTGAAAGAGGTCCCGAAGCGGCTGTTGACCCGCTCCTGCATCTCCCGGACGCTTCCCTCATGCCCATGCTCTCGGACAAAGTCCGTTATTTCATCCGGATACTTCCACACCTTCTTCATTCAGTCCCCCCCCCCTTTGTGTGGGCCTCCAGCATGACGGGGATCTGCTGGTGGCCGTTGTTGTAGCCGTACTCGTCCATGTGGACCATGGTCTTGAAGGCGAGCTCGCCGTTCTCGATGATCTGGGTGGCGATCTTTGTCATGCCCTCCGCCCGCCTCAGTTCTCTGTCAAGCTGTTCGTCTGTCAGGTCTTCATCGTTCAGCCGTTCCAGCTGCTCAAAGAGGTGGTTGTTCAGGTCTTGCAGTGTATTCTTCATGTTATCCCTCCTCTCTATGCGCTGAGCTTACAGTGGCAGAAAGCTCCCCGATTGCCAGTGATCGGCATGTCCGACTCATTGAATTGCTGTTCTGTGTAGTAGTCGGAGCAGTTCAGGATCCCCGGGGTTCTATCAGGATAGTGCTTCCGGAATATTGCATGTGCGTCTCTCATGCTGGGCGCGACTATTTCCACCCAGCCGCCGCGGAAGGGAAAGCGTTCGTCAGAGCCGAAAGTGTAGATGACTTTTATGGCTTGTGCGTTGTCTTCTTCCGGAAGAGCAGTCGAGTCGCTCAGGCGGTTGTAACCGTTCTCATAGTGCCAGCGGATCCCAGCCGCCAGATCGTTCACATTCATGTCTTCGCCGAGGTGTCCGCAGTAGTAGCCGTTTATCATGACGGCGTTGGGGTCCTGCTCCAGGATCTTGTGGACTTCTGGAAGGTCATCATCCTCAAAGACGTCAGTGTCACAGCTCAGCCAGAACGCTGAGGCGTTCCAGCCTCGCCCGGTTTTCCATACCACGACCCAGGCGATCCGCTCGCGGATTTCGTCGGCGTAGCTGCTCGCGGTTTCTCTCAATGTTGCCATGTAGGTGTGTCCTCCTCTCGTTTACTGGGTAGAATATTTTTCTACCCGTGGATAGTGTACCTCCGGGCAGAAAGAAAGTCAACTATTTTTTCCGAAAAAGTAGAAATTTTTTGCCTCTCATGGTATAATGGTTTCTCCGAGGAGGTTGTGATCAATGGATAATTTAGGGCAGAAAATTAAGAAAAGACGGGAAGAGCTTGGCCTCAGTCAGGAAGACCTGGCGAAGATACTGGGCTATAAGCATAAAAGTTCAATCAATAAGATCGAGCTTGGCGCGGCAGATGTTCCACGGGCAAAGGTTCCGGCCTTTGCTAAAGCGTTAGGGATGACCGCCATCGAGTTCTCCGGCTGGACAGAAAACCGGAAGACGGTCAGCTTCTCTTATTGTCTGGAGCAGCAGATGAAGCTCCTGAGCTGGGTTGTGCTGTATGATGCAGACGGAAACGTGATCCTCACCCATGACGGAGTTGAGTATGAGGTCACTGAGGAAAATATAAAAGAGCTGGAGAGCCGGGTGGCTTTATATATGGACTTCTTGCTGAATGATCTGGCAAAGAACTCTCGGAAGATAGGAGGGTGACGGTGATGTTTGGACACAAAGAGAAAAAGAAAAACGCGGAGCTCCTCGCTCCCATCTGGCTGGACGATATGCGAAAAGCCCGGGACGTAGTAAACAATACTACGGATCCAGACTCGTTCTTTACTGATTACGCGAGTTTGAAAGACTTGGCCGGAAAGCTGACCGAGCTCTCGAAGTATGTCAAGTTTAAGGGTACGAAGCCCGCAGAGGTGCTGAGAATGGCCCAGGAGCAGGAGGAAGCCGCCACCCGTGATTTCATTCTGAGATACTTCCAGAAGACTCTGCTGAACGCTGAGAAAGTCAAAACTGTTAGAGGGAAGCGATCCCAGTTTGAGAAGTTTCAGACGGCGCTGGAGCCGTACTACTACCAGATGTCGGCGGCCAATGTTGCATTGGTGCAGCAGCTTCATGATGAAGCGCTTGCAAAGATAGGGGGCTGACGCTTATGCTGGGCGCTATTTATGCGAGATACTCTGCGGGGCCAAACCAGACGGACCAGTCCATCGAGGGCCAGGTCGCTGACTGCCAGGCTTATGCAGAGAGAAACGGGATCCAGATCGTTGAAATATACGCCGACCGGCACATCTCAGGGAAGAGCATCGTCGGCCGGAATGAGTTCCAGAGGATGCTGCACGACGCGGAGCAGCACCGCTTCGAGTGCGTGATTGTCTGGAAGATCGACCGCTTTGGGCGTGACCGGCAGGACATCGCCCTCAGTAAAATGAAGCTGAAAAAGGCGGGCGTCCGTCTGCTGTATGCTGAGGAGTCTGTTCCGGAGGGTCCGGAGGGGATCATCCTGGAGAGCGTTCTGGAAGGCCTGGCCGAGTATTACTCCGCAGACCTCCGGCAGAAGATCGTCAGAGGCATGAGGGAGACCGCGAAAAAGGGACAGTATTGTGGGGCGCCGCTGCCGATTGGCTACACGGTGGACGACGAGAAGCACATCATCGTCGACGAGGAGAAGGCTGCCGTTGTCCGGGAAGCCTTCTGGATGCACAACGCCGGGGCCCAGACGAAGGAACTGGTCGAGCTCTTCCGGAAGCACGGCGTCACTGGCCAGCGCGGGAAGCCGATCACCCAGGCCGTGATCTATCGGATGTTACGGAACGAGAAGTATCTCGGCCGCTTCGAGATTCAGGGGGTTGAGATCCTGACGGATCCCATCATCGACCTGGCCACCTTCGAGGAAGCGGCCAAACACTTCGGGACGCCGCGCAATAACGCGGCAGGGAGGGCAAAAGTGGACTATTTGCTGAGCTGTAAATGTTTTTGTTCATACTGCGGGGCGATGCTGAACGGGGAGTCCGGCACCAGTAAAACGGGGAAGGTGTACCACTATTACAAGTGCGGCGCGAAGAAGCGCGGCGAGAAGTGCGAGCTGAAGCCGATCCCCCGGGATCACTTCGAGGATCGGGTCATTGAGGCCACGGTCGAGGACATGCTGACCGAGGACATGATCGAGAAGCTCACGGTCCGGATCCTGGAGATCCAGGAGCAGGAGGACGCTCTGGATCCGGCCGCAGCATACCGGAAGCAGCTCGACTCAAACCGGAAGCGCCAGCGGAACATATTGGACGCCATCGAGGAGGGCACCGGGGCCCGGGGCCTTGCCGGTCGCCTGGCGGAACTGGAAGCCGAAGAGGAGGAGCTGCTCGTGGAGATCGAGCGGGCAGAAATGAAAAAGCCCCGGCTCACCAGTGAGGCGGTCGGGGCTTGGCTTCGTTCGTTCAGAAATGGGGACACAAAAGACGCCGCCTTCCGGCAGCGTCTCGTTGACACGTTCATCGCCCGGATCGAGGTCAGAAACGGCCAGGCGATGATCTTCTACAATATACAAGAAAAAGGACCGCACTCAAAAGTTCGAGTACGGCCCGAATGGTGGACCTGAAGGGGATCGAACCCTCGAACCTCACGGATGCGAACCGTGCGCTCTCCCAGCTGAGCTACAGGCCCAAATCGGCACTTTTCATGCGAAAAAAGTTGCGAATCTTGGATTTCTCAAATATTTGATTTTCAGGGGAAAGTCCAACAAATCGGACAGAAAAACGGCAAACAGAAAATCGGGTCGGATGTGTCTCACTATGGATGCGAATGTGATGCGCTCCCAACTGCGCTACAGGCCCAGATTTTTCCAGTTATTCAATTTTCGGCTTATTTTCTTTGTTTTTTAGTTTTGAGGTAGGATTTTGAACTATTTAAAATATAATGAATGAAGATGCGAACGAAGGGGGTGAAGAAAAAAGAAGAAGTTGGCGAAATTGGAGTGTGACCATCGGTCACACCCACAAAATTTTCGACAAGGGACTTGGCGAAAATTCTGGCGGATTAGGGGCCCGCTTAACGGACCACTCGCGCTCCCAGCTGAGCTACAAGCCCGTATGCAATTTTTGAGTTGCGAACCGCTTGCTTTCCCAACTGCACTACAAACTCAGGCAACTGTTTGTTGCATGGACTGCCTGGACAGCTTCTTTATTATAACAGATTTTTTTGAAATGTAAAGAGTCTTTTTTGAAAGAACTGAAACTTTGGTATGGAGGAAACTGATTTGCAGATGTTGACATAAAAACGGCATTTTTGGCAAAGTTGGCTCTGTCGAACCCACATCACGCGTTTAGGTCCCCACTGAGGAGCACCTGATCGCCGGACTGGTATTCTTTGGCATATTTTCCGGGAGTAAGGCCGGTAAGATGGCCAAAGGTGCGGATAAAATGGGAGTTGTCAGAAAAGCCGGACAGCTCGCCGGCCTGCTGGACGCTGACCCCTTTCTGGAGCAGCTGCCGGGCTCGGAGCACCCGACTGTAAATGATGTATTCCATCACGGAGAAGCCGGTGGCTGCTTTAAAGATGCGACACAGGTAATGCTTGCTGATAAAGAACTGCCCGGCAATCTGATCCAGAGTGAGAGGCTCGGACAGGTTGTCCCGGATGTAGTCCAGAATGGGGGAGACCCGCAGGAAATCCTTGTTCTGGATGGACTCTCCGGCGGTAGCCACGTTGAGGATGGGAGCCACCCGGATTAACAGATTAAGCAGGGCAACTGTCTGCCTCATATCGCTGCCGAAGGAGCCGTCGTTTTTATTGCGTTCCAGAGACTGAAACAATTCGACTACTTCAGTCATCTCGCCGGCCTGAAGTTCCGCCCGGCGAAAGGAAGTTTCGCAGAACTGGGTCAGATCAGTCTGGGGAGTGGACAGCTGGACCAGAGCTTTTTTGCTGATATGGAGCACGTACCGGGCGTGAAACCCTTCGGACATGGTTCGGTGGAGGGTATTTTCTCCGATGAGATACAGTGTTCCCCGGCGCAGGGGATAGACCTGGCCGCCGACAAAGATGTTTCCCGGGCTGACCAAAGGGAGCAGTAGCTCACAATAGTCGTGAAAGTGCAGCCGGCTCATATTCCAGGTCTCATTGTGGTTCAATTGCAGGTGGAATTCCACGTTGGTCATGAGAAATTGCCTCCTTAAAAAACTTTGGCAGGGGTTGACCTTTGTGCCGTTCCGCTGCCGAAGCGTGGAGAACAGGGCGGCGAGGAGACCGCCCCTTGCGGGGCCGTCCCCATTATATCACGTCAGGTCCAGATATGCAAACTTTATGCTAAATTACAGTATAGACCAATTGTGAGATTTGTGGTAAAATGACCATTGTAATAAAGCGCGTTGCGGCACCTTGACAATCAGCGAAGAAAGAGAGAACCAAAAAATTTGTAATGGGGGTATTACTATGAACAAGGTATATTCCATGCACGACGCCGTGGCCAAGTTCGTCGAGAGCGGAGACTGTGTCTGCTTTGGCGGCTTTACCACCAACCGCAAGCCCTACGCCGTGGTCAACGAGATCCTGCGCCAGGGACAGAAGGACTTCACTGTATGGGCTGGTCCCGCCGGCGGCGATTGGGACATGATGATCGGCGAGGGCCGGGTGAAGGCGTACATCAACTGCTACACCGCCAACTCGGGCTATACCAATGTCTCCCGCCGTTTTCGCGCCGCCATTGAGAAGGGGGAACTGACCTATGAGGACTACTCCCAGGATGTCCTGATGCTCCAGCTCCACGCCGCCTCCCTGGGCCTGCCCTTCCTGCCTGTCCGACTGATGCAGGGCTCCGGCCTGATGAAGTACTGGGGTATCAGCGAAGAGCAGCGCAAAGCTCTGGACAAGGTGGACAACCTGAAGTGCGTGGAAATTGAAAACCCCTTCAACCCCGGTGAGAAGGTGGTGGCGGTGCCAACCCCCAAGCTGGATTTGGCCGTCATCCATGTGCAGAAGGCCTCCCCAGATGGTACCTGTATCATCGAGGGCGACGAGTTCCACGATGTTGATGTGGCCGTGGCCGCCCGCAAGGTGATCGTCACCTGCGAGGAGCTGGTAAGCGACGAGTACATCCGCCGGGACCCCACCCTCACCCGTATCTTCGGCGAATGTGTCTCCGCCGTGGTCCACGCCCCCTACGGCGCATGGCCCTCCCAGTGCTACAATTACTATGATAATGACTCTCATGCCCTGATCGAATACGACAAGGCCTCCAAGTATCAGGATGCCGAGGATGCCAAGGCCCAGCTGGCCAAGGCCGCTGCCAAGGCCCAGAAGGCCGCCGAGGCCAAGCCCGGAGACGAAAAGGCCGCCGCTGCCGCCGCCAAGGCCCGGAAGGCCGCTGACGACGCCGCTTCCGGCGCCGTCATCCCCGAGACCTTTAAGGACTATGTGGAGAAGTGGGTCTACAGCGTAAAGGACCATGATGAGCTGCTGGACAAGATTGGCGGCTCCCGTCTGATGCGGCTGAAGAACGAGCCCCACCTGGGATATTCCACCCGGCACTAAGAAAAGGGAGGTAAAATAGAAATGGCTGAATATAAAATCACCAAGCAGGAGCGTCAGGCTTATGCCATCGCCAAGAACATCAAAGAGAATCAGATTGTCATCGTGGGCACTGGCCTTCCCCTTATCGGCGCCTCTCTGGCCAAGCGGGTGGTTTGCCCCTCCTGCCACCCTATCGTGGAGAGCGGACTGATGGACTGCTCCCCCGTGGAGGTTCCCCGTTCCGTGGGCGACAACCGCTTTATGGCTCACTGCGCTGTCCAGTGGCCCAACATCCGCTTCATCGGCTTTGAAGCCAACGAGTGGCTCCATGACGAGGACCGCCTTATCGCGTTCATCGGCGGCGCCCAGATCGACCCCTACGGCAACGTGAATTCCACCTGCATCTATGGCAAGGGCGACTACGTCAAGCCCATGACCCGCTTCACCGGCTCCGGCGGGGCCAACGGCATCGCCACCTACTGCAACACCATCATCATGATGCAGCACCAGAAGCGCCGTTTCATGGAGCACATCGACTACATCACCTCCTGCGGCTGGATGGATGGCCCCGGCGGCCGTGAGAAGGTGGGCCTGCCCGGCAACCGCGGCCCCCAGATGGTGGTCACCGATCTGGGCATCATGAAGTTCGACGAGCAGACCAAGCGCATGTACTGCGCCTACATGTTCCCCGGCGTCACCCCTGAGATCGTCCAGGAGAACACCGGCTTTGAGATCGACTGCTCCAAGGCTGAAATTTTCCCCGATCCCGACCAGGAGATCCTGCGCATCATCCGCGAGGAGATCGACCCCGGCCAGGCGTTTATCAAGATTCCCAAGGAGTAAGAAAACGCAATGTTTCAGTATAACGAAGATGAGGAGCTTTACCAGGCGGTAGCAGATGGGATCGAATTTGTCAGCGAGGAGGAGCCCGAGCTGAGTGAGGAGGAGGTCCGTGACCTTGCCGCGAGCTACCAGGAGAATCTGTCCCGCATTTTGGACTTCATGCTTCCCGCCCTGGAAGAATTCTATGGAAAGCTGGACAAGGCCAGGTTGCCCAAAGCCCTCGGACAGCCGAGGATTGATTTGGATACGTCTGAGGTCTCCTACTGCGAGCATACCTTGGACGATTCCCATGTCATCAGCTTCGAATTTTATGATGATTTTGAAATCCTGGAAAATCTCACCATTGACGGTTGAGCGCTAAGCCTGCAGGGGCGGCCTGCGGCCGCCCGCCCCGTCCCGCCGCAGCGGAAAAAGTCTCCTTTGGCAAAGGAGATGGCGCCGCCCCAAAGGGGCGGTGACGGAGGGTTGTATTTTGGCGAAGCCAAAATGTATGGAGTAAACCTGAATTTGCTCCGCACATTTCGCTTCGCGAAATACAATCCCCACCCGGCTTCGCCGGGAGCCCCTTTACCAAGGGGCCTTGGCCTGCGGGGGACGAGGAAGTTCCCCGGCGGGGACCAAATCAAATATTAGGAGGAGTTTACAATGGGTAATTATTCCATGCCCCGGTATTTCCAGAACATGCCCGTGGTGGGCAAGGCCGTCAAGGCCAACGCAGAGAACGTCAACGAGTTGCGGGCCATTGAGGACGACATCCACGCCCACATTGTGGACGCTCTGTCCAGCGGCAAGGCCGACGAGGATATGAACGCCAAAGGCCAGCTCACTGCCATGCAGCGGGTGGCTCTGCTGGTGGACGCCGGTACCTGGTGCCCTCTGAACAGCCTGTACAACCCCGAGCACAACAAGAACGGCTCCACCTCCATCGTCAAGGGCCTGGGCCGCGTCAACGGCAAGTGGTGCTGCATCATTGCCTCCGACAACAAGAAGCATGCCGGCACCTGGGTGCCCGGCCAGGCGGACAACCTGCTCCGGGGCAGCGACACCGCCAAGCGGCTGCGCATCCCCCTGATTTATCTGCTGGAGTGCGCCGGCGTGGAGCTGGACAAGCAGGAGAAGGTGTACCCCAACCGCCGGGGCGGCGGCACCCCCTTCTACCGCAACTCTGAGCTCAACCAGATGGGCATTCCCGTTATCGTGGGCATCCACGGCACCAACCCCGCCGGCGGCGGTTACCACTCTATCTCTCCCACCGTGCTGGTGGCCCACCAGAAGGCCAATATGGCCGTGGGCGGCGCGGGCATTGTGGGCGGTATGAACCCCAAGCCCCATGTGGACATGGAGGCCGCTCTGGCCCAGATCGAGGCCACCAAGGGCCTGCGGGCCGATCCTCCCGGATCGGTGTCCATCCACTATGGAGAGACCGGCTTCTTCCGCGAGGTGTACACCGAGCAGGAGGGGGTCATTGCCGGCATCAAGAAGTATGTGGACATGCTGCCCACCTTCGACCTGGAGTTCTTCCGGGTGGATACCCCCCAGTCTCCCGCCATGTCCGACGTGGAGCTGTACGATCTGGTGCTCAACAACAAGAACCGTCCCTATGATATGTACTCCGTCCTGGGCCGCTTGTTCGACGGCAGTCAGTTTATGGAGTATAAGAAGGGCTACGGCCCCGAGATGATTACCGGCATCGCCAAGGTGGACGGACTGCTGGTGGGCGTGGTCGCCAACCAGCAGGGCGTGTTCCCCAACTACCCCGAGTATAAGATGGCCAAGTACGGCCAGGCTATGGGCGCGGGCGGCAAGCTGTACCGCCAGGGCCTGATTAAGATGAACGAGTTCGTTACCCTCTGCGCCCGGGACCGCCTGCCCATGGTCTGGATTCAGGACACCACCGGCATCGACGTGGGCGACGACGCCGAGGTCGCCGAGCTGCTGGGCCTGGGCCAGTCCCTGATTTACTCCATCCAGGCCTCCGGCCTGCCCATGATGGAGATTACCCTGCGCCGGGGCACCGCCGCCGCCCACTACGTGCTGGGCGGACCTCAGGGCAACGACAATAACGCCTTCTCCCTGGGCACTGCGGCCACTGAGATTAACGTCATGAACGGCAAGACCGCCGCCAACGCCATGTATACCGGCCGTCTGGCCAAGGACCAGAAAGCGGGCAAGGACCTGCAGCCCACCATCGACAAAATGAACGCCCTTATTGACGACTACAATGTGAAGTCCCAGCCCCTGTTCTGTGCCCAGGCCGGCCTTGTGGACGAGGTGGTGGATATGCCCATGATGCGCAATTACATCGTGGCATTCGCCGACTCCTGCTACCAGAACCCCGCCTCTATCTGTCCCTTCCACCAGATGCTGCTGCCGCGTACCATCAAGGACTACGAGGACGGGCATAAATAATCGGGCAGGGGGCGGCCTCTGCGCCGCCCCGCCAAACCATCGCCTGTAGGGGCGGATATTATCCGCCCGTTTGGGAAGGTTTGTGTGTGCGGGCGGATGATATCCGCCCCTACACACGGCCTTACAAGAACACAAGGAGAACAAACCTATGAGTATCTACACCCTGGGAATCGACATTGGTTCCACCGCGTCCAAGTGTATCATGCTGGCCGACGGTAAAGAGATCGTGGCCAAGTCCCTCATTGACGTGGGGGCAGGCACCAGCGGTCCCCAGCGGGCCATTGAGCAGGTGCTCCAGGAGGCCGGCAAGACCCGGGAGGACATGGCCTTTATCCTGGCCACCGGCTACGGCCGCAACTCCCTGGAGGAGTTCGCCGACGACCAGATGAGCGAGCTGAGCTGTCACGGCAAGGGAGCGGGCTTCCTGTTCCCCCAGGTGCGCACGGTCATCGACATCGGCGGTCAGGACGTGAAGGTCATGCGGGTGGAAAACGGCGTAATGACCAACTTCCAGATGAACGATAAGTGTGCCGCCGGCACCGGCCGGTTCCTGGACGTGATGGCCCGGGTGCTGGAGGTGGACGTGGAGGATTTAGGCACCTTGGGGGCCCAGTCCACCAAGTATGTGGGCATCAGCTCCACCTGCACCGTCTTCGCTGAGAGCGAGGTCATCAGCCAGCTGTCCATGGGCACCGACAAGTGCGACATCATCAACGGCATCCACCAGTCTGTGGCCAGCCGTGTGGCCGGCTTGGCCCACCGCATCGGAGTCCAGGACCAAGTGGTCATGACCGGCGGCGTGGCCCAGAACACCGGGGTGGTCAACGCCCTCCAGGAAGCCCTGGGCCGGGAAATCCACACCTCGCCCCTCACCCAGTACAACGGTGCCCTGGGTGCCGCCCTGTTCGCCTGGCAGAAGTATCAGAAGGCGCAGAAGACATGAAAAAAGTTTTGTTTGGCATCGCCCTGATTTTGTTCGCCATTTTGTCTATGATGTGTGACGGCTGGGTCCGCCATCTGGTGGGCAATTTGCTCAGTCAGGACCAGTTCGCCATGCTGTTCGGCCTGGCGGGACTGGTCATCGCCGGAATCGGCGCGTTTACAAAGGACAAATGACGCACCCGTAGGGGCGGATATGATCCGCCCGCCGTAGTTGTTTCGTATCATTTTCGGGCGGATGATATCCGCCCCTACAACCTGACACAATACAAATTTGGTTAGGAGGAATTTACCATGGCAAAAGAAGTAAGCCCCGGCGTGTTGGCGCTGCGTAAAGTGGTTGAGGACGTCTACGCCGACGCCCGCGTGGCCAAGAAGGAGGGCAAGCTGGTGGGCTGGTCCAGCTCCAAGTTCCCCTGTGAGCTGGCCGAGGCCTTTGGCTTGAACGTGATGTACCCTGAGAACCAGGCCGCCGGCATTGCCGCCAACCGGGACGGTGAAATCATGTGCAAGGCCGCCGAGGAGCTGGGCTTTGACAACGATATCTGCGGCTACGCCCGTATTTCCCTGGCCTACGCAGCCGGCAAGCGGGCCTCCCGCAAGTTTGACCCTGAGACTCTGGAGTATGTCATCAACCCCGCCAGCGGCCGTCCTTTGAAGGATGCCGACGGCAAGGTGGTCATCGACCCCGAGACCGGCAAGCCCAAGAAGGATCCCAAGACCATGCAGCCCTACACCGTGCTGGACGACATCTATGAAATCGAGGCTCTGCCTGAGACCACCGAGAAGGAGATCGCCTACAAGAACTTCCGCCGGGAAGCCATCAAGCCCTACCGGCAGATGCGCATGCCCCAGCCTGATTTCGTGCTGTGCTGCAACAACATCTGCAACTGCATGACCAAGTGGTATGAGAACATTGCCCGGATGTGCAACGTGCCCCTGATCATGATCGACAT
The DNA here is from genome assembly GCA_947426945.1 of uncultured Bacillota bacterium. Taxonomy (GTDB): domain Bacteria; phylum Bacillota; class Clostridia; order Oscillospirales; family Oscillospiraceae; genus Lawsonibacter. The sequence goes on along the minus strand of CANEFX010000010.1, from coordinate 31,654 downwards.
CCCCTACAACAACACCGTGGAGGTCCACGACACCAACGTGGCCTACGTCCGCGCCCAGTTCGACCACGCCATCAAGCAGCTGGAGGAGCTGACCGGCAAGAAGTTTGACGAGGAGAAGTTCAACGAGGCCTGCAAGAACGCCAACCGTACAGCCAGCGCCTGGCTGCGGGTGTGCGACTACCTGCAGTACAAGCCTGCGCCCTACTCCGGTTTCGACCTGTTCAACCACATGGCTGACGTGGTTACCGCCCGGGGCCGCGTCCAGGCCGCCGAGGCCTTCGAGCAGCTGGAGAAGGACCTGGCTGAGGCCGTGAAGGTGGGCAAGTCCACCACCCCCTTCCCCGAGAAGTACCGGGTCATGTTTGAGGGTATCCCCTGCTGGCCCAAGCTGCCCAATCTGTTCAAGCCTCTGAAGGAGCACGGCGTCAACGTCACCGCCGTGGTATACGCCCCCGCTTTCGGCTTCGTGTACAACAACATGGACGAGATGGTCCGCGCCTACTACAAAGCCCCCAACTCCGTGTGCATCGAGCAGGGCGTGTCCTGGCGTGAGGGTATCTGCAAGGACAATAAGGTGGACGGCGTGCTGGTCCACTACAACCGCTCCTGCAAACCCTGGTCGGGCTACATGGCCGAGATGCAGCGCCGCTTCACCGAGGACCTGGGGATCCCCTGCGCCGGCTTCGACGGCGACCAGGCCGACCCCCGGAACTTCAACGAGGCCCAGTATGAGACCCGCGTCCAGGGACTGGTGGAGGCCATGGAGGCCAACGCCGAGAATAAGGAGGGCTGAGCAATGAGCATTGAAGTACTTTTGAAGGAATTTGCCGAGGTTTCCGAGCACCCCCACCGCCAGATCAAGGCCTTCAAGGCCGAGGGCAAGAAGGTCGTCGGCGTTCTGCCCTACTACGCTCCCGAAGAGCTGGTGTATGCCGCCGGCATGGTGCCCATGGGTATCTGGGGCAGCAACAAGAAGACCATCTCCATGGCCAAGGAGTACTGCGCCACCTTTTACTGCACCATCGCCCAGCTGGCCCTGGAGATGCTGCTGGACGGCACCCTGGACGACCTGGACGGCCTGATTACCCCCACCATCTGCGACACCCTGCGCCCCATGAGCCAGAATTTCCGGGTGGCCATGAAGGATAAGCTGCCCTGCATCTTCCTGGCCCATCCCCAGCAGCGCAAGCCCGCCTTCGGTCTCCAGTTTACCATGGACCAGTATCAGCACGTAAAGGGTGAGCTGGAGAAGATCTCCGGCAACACCATCACCGACGAGGCCCTGCGGGAGGCCATCAAGGTATACAACCGCAGCCGGGCCGCCCGTCGGGAGTTTGTCAAGCTGGCCGGGGAGCACCCGGACGTGATTTCCGCCGTCAGCCGCTCCGCCGTGCTGCGCTCTGCATGGTTCATGATTAAGGATGATCATACCGCCAAGGTGGAGGCCCTGAACGCCGAGTTGCGCGCTCTGCCTCCCTGCGACTGGAAGGGCAAGAAGGTGGTCACCTCCGGTATTATCTGCGACAATCCCAAGCTGCTACAGATCTTCGACGACAACAAGATCGCCATTGTGGCCGATGATGTGGCCCATGAGAGCCGTATGATCCGGGTGGACGCCGCAGAGACCGGCGACCCCATGATGGCTCTGGCCCAGCAGTTTGCCGACCAGGACTACGACGTGCTGCTTTACGACGAGTTCTCCAACCAGAACCGCCGGGCCGATTTTGTGGTCAAACAGGTGAAGGACTCGGGCGCCCAGGGCCTGGTGCTGTTCATGCAGCAGTTCTGCGACCCCGAGGAGATGGAGTACCCCTATTTCAAGAAGGCGCTGGACGCTGCCGGAATCCCTCATATCAAGCTGGGCGTGGACCAGCAGATGCGGGACTTTGGCCAGGCCAGCACCGCCATCCAGGCTTTCGCCGACGTGCTGTAAGAATTCCCGGCGGGGGCGGCCTCTGTGCCGCCCCGCTGGAAACACGCCGGCCCCAGCGGCGCCGTAAAAAAAGCGTTCAGTTGTGAGAAGGCCGCAGAATGCCATATTGACAGTTCTCCTGCAAAAATGGTATAATGTTTCCAATTTCGGTTTCTCTCCCGTCCCGGCGGACGGAAGGGAACCGCAAGGCTGCGTTTCGGCGTCCGGGGTAGGCCCAGAGGCTGAGACAAACTAATGTAAAGGGGAAAAGAAGTTATGAATTACAATGTGACCGTCAACGGCAAGGTCTACAGCGTCTCCGTTGAGAGGACCGGTGCCGCTGCTCCCGCCGCTCCTGCGGCTCCTGCGCCTGTGGCTGCCGCTCCTGTTGCCGCCCCCGTGGCCGCGCCGGCTGCTCCCGCCGCTGCCCCTGCGCCGGCTCCCGCTGCTGCTCCTGCCGCCGCCCCCGCCGCCGGTGAGACTGCCGTGAAGAGCCCCATGCCCGGCAATATCTTCAAGGTGGAATGCTCCGTGGGTCAGTCCGTCAATGCCGGCGATGTGCTGATTGTTCTGGAGGCCATGAAGATGGAGATCGAGGTCTCCGCCCCTGTGGCCGGTACCGTCAAGGCTGTGGCCGCCGCCGTGGGCACCGCCGTCAATACCGACGACCTGCTGGTTACCCTGGGCTGATAAGGGGGAATTTCGACTATGCCGAGTACTGATCCTAACAAGTATATCCTGCACCCCTTTGAGCCGCTGACCGTGCCTGAGGCCTTGCTGACGGCCGTCTGCGGCCTGCTGGTGGTCTTTATGATGCTGGCCATGCTCATGCTGGTGATCTATGTTATCTCCTGGGTGGTACAGCAGATTGAAGGCAAGCGCAAGCCCGCCGCCGCTCCCGCCAAGAAGGCCGCGCCCGCTCCCGCCCCGAAACCGGCTGCGGCTCCCGCCGCGCCCGCTCAGGACGACGGCGAGCTGGTGGCCGTGATGATGGCCGCCGTGGCCGAGGAGTCCGGCATGCCCATGGGTTCCTTCCAGATTACCAACATCGCCGCCGCTCCCGCACCTGCCGCCCCGGCTCCCGTGGCCGCTCCGGCTCCCGCTCCTGCGGCAGCTCCCGCTCCGGTTCCCGCGGCCGCGCCCGCCGCCGGCGAGACCGCCGTGAAGAGTCCCATGCCGGGCAACATCTTCAAGGTGGAGTGCTCCGTGGGCCAAGCTGTCAGTGCAGGCGATGTCCTCGTGGTTCTGGAGGCCATGAAGATGGAGATTGAGGTGTCCGCCCCCGTGGCCGGCACCGTCAAGGCCGTGGCCGCCGCTGTGGGCACTGCCGTCAACACCGATGACCTGTTGGTCACGATCGGTTGAAGGGAGGGGTAAAGTATGGAATTTTTCACTCGTGTTGTGACCGCCATCGCGTCCGGTTCCGGCTTTGCCGCTCTGGACATCAAGACTGTTATCATGCTGTTCATCGCCTGTGTGCTGCTGTACATGGGCATCGGCAAGGGCTTTGAGCCCCTGCTGCTGGTCCCCATCGCTTTCGGTATGCTGCTGGCCAACCTGCCTATCACCGGCCTGTTCAACGAACCGGTGTATGACGCGGCCACCCACAGCGGCACGGTGGGCTTTATGTGGGTGCTCTATCAGGGCGTGCAGTACGCCATCTATCCGTCGATTATCTTTATGGGGATCGGCGCGATGACGGACTTCGGTCCCCTGCTGGCCAACCCCACCTCCCTGCTGCTGGGCGCCGCCGCTCAGATGGGTATTTTCGCCGCTTTCCTGATGGCTCTGGTTCTGGGCTTCAATCCCAGCGAGGCCGCCGCCATCGGCGTCATCGGCGGCGCCGACGGCCCCACCGCCATCCTGACAGCCTCAAAGTTGGCGGTTGAGCTTCTGCCCGCCATCGCTATCGCGGCTTACTCCTACATGGCCCTGATCCCCATGATTCAGCCGCCTCTGATGAAGCTGCTGACCACCAAGGAGGCCCGCCAGGTCAAGATGAGCCAGCTGCGCAAGGTCTCTCAGACCGAGAAGATTATCTTCCCCATCGCCGTGACCATCTTTGTGGTGCTGCTCATCCCCGACACCGCCCCCCTGATCGGTATGCTCATGCTGGGCAACCTGTTCCGTGAGTGCGGCGTCACTGAGCGCCTGTCCGATACCGCCCAGAACGCGCTGATTAACATTGTCACCATCCCCCTGGGCCTGTCCGTGGGCTTTAAGGCTACTGCTTCCAGCTTCCTGACCTTCCAGACCCTGTCCATCATCGCGCTGGGCCTGACCGCCTTCCTGCTGTCCACCGCCGGCGGCCTGATCCTGGGCGACGTGATGTATGTGCTGACCAAGGGCAAGGTCAATCCTCTGATCGGCTCCGCCGGCGTGTCCGCCGTGCCTATGGCCGCCCGTGTGGCCCAGAATGTGGGTCAGAAGGAGAACCCCTCCAACTTCCTGCTTATGCACGCCATGGGTCCCAACGTGGCCGGCGTGATCGGTTCCGCCTGTGCGGCCGGCTTCATGATCAAGGTGTTCGGCGGCTAAACGCCAAAAGTCCTGTTTTTTCGCGCATCAAATCGGCGTATCGGTCTTTCCGATACGCCGGTTTTCTTAAAAATATGGTTTTTCCCTTGCAAAAGCAGGCAAAATTTGTTATAATCATATCAGATATATGAAGGAGACGTGGAAAAAAGCCGTGATTGGATGAGAGAAAGTGAGGTAGCAGGTGTACCAGATTGGGGATAAGGTGGTCCACCCCATGTACGGGGCGGGCGTGGTGGACAGCATCGTCCAGAAGACGGTGGACAGCGTGGTGCGGGATTATTATATCCTTCAGCTGCCCAACCGTTCCATGGTGGTAATGGTTCCCACGGAGAACTGCGAGGAGATCGGTGTGCGTCCGGTGGTGGACCGGGAGCAGGCCGACCGTGTAATGGCCGCCATCCCCGATATTCAGGTGGAGATGACGGCCAACTGGAACCACCGCTACCGGGAAAATATGGAGCGGATGAAGAGCGGAGACCTGCTGGAGGTGGCCCGGGTAATCAAGGGCCTGACCATCCGGGACCAGAAGCGGGGTCTGTCCACCGGCGAACGGAAGATGCTCCACTCCGCAAAGCAGATCCTTATCTCTGAGATTGTGCTGTCCAAGAGCGTCAGCTACGAGTCGGTAGAAGAAGAGCTGAATACCGCGCTGGCATAAGCTTTGAGAAATCGGGGCGGCTTTTTTGTTCCGGAGGGGAATGAAAAGGCCGCCGCATTTTGTATACTGAACTATGGGAGAGGAGCGAGGAGCATGGCTGGACTGCTGTCTCTGTTTAAAAAGAAGTCCGCGGCGCCCAGATGCGCGGCGGTGATTGTGGCGGCCGGATCTGCCCGCCGGATGGAGGGGATTGACAAGGTGCTGGCCCCTCTGGGGGAACTGCCCGTACTGGTCCACACCCTCTATGCCTTTCAGGACTGTGCCGCCGTGGACGAGGTGGTGGTGGTCACCCGGGAGGACCTGCTGGTGGAGGTGGGCCGCATCTGTAGGGATTTTGCCTTTGACAAGGTGACCAAGGTGGTGGTAGGAGGGGAGGAGCGCATACACTCCGTCCAGGCCGGCCTGCGGGAAGTCAGCGCCGAAGCGGAGCTGATTGCCATCCACGACGGAGCCCGGCCGCTGGTGAGCCAGGAGATCATACAGGAGGCGGCGGCGGCCGCCGCTGCCTCCGGGGCCGCCGCCCCCGCTCTTCCGCTGACCGATACCGTTAAGCGGGCGGAGGGAGGCCGGACGACAGAGACGGTGGACCGTGCCCAGCTGTGGGCGGTGCAGACCCCTCAAATTTTTGAGGCCGGACTGATCAAAGGGGCGGTGCAGAAGGCGCTGGAGGACGGCGAGCTGCTCACCGACGACTGCGGCGCGGTAGAGCGGCTGGGGATGCCGGTCACCCTGACCCGGGGCAGCCGGGAAAATATCAAAATTACCACCCCCCTGGATCTGATCGTGGGAGAGGCTGTTCTGCGGGCCAGAGGGGAGGGGGCGCTGTGAGCGGTATGTGCATCGGACACGGCTACGACGTCCACCGGCTGACGGAGGGCCGGAAGCTGATTTTGGGCGGGGTGGATATCCCCTGGGAGAAGGGCCTGCTGGGCCACTCTGACGCGGATGTTCTCACCCACGCGGTTATGGACGCTCTGCTGGGGGCGGCGGGTCTGGGGGACATCGGAAAGCATTTTCCGGATACCGACCCTGCCTACGCCGGAGCGGACAGCCTGAAGCTGCTGGAGCATGTGGCCGGCCTGCTGAGGGAGAAGGGGTTTGCCGTGGGCAATGTGGATGCCACGGTCCTGGCCCAACGGCCCAAGCTGGCCCCGCACATCCCTCTGATGAGGGACAATCTGGCCCGGGCGATGGGGGTGGACCCCGCCCAGGTCAACGTGAAGGCCACCACCGAGGAGGGGCTGGGGTTTACCGGCTCCGGAGAAGGCATGGCCGCCCATGCGGTGGCGCTGATCGAGAAGATATAAAGAAAAAACCGTCCTGGTTCTGTCAAGGGCGGTTTTATTTTGCTCTTGACAGGTACGTTATATGTACGTATAATACACATATGGGAGGTGAGCAGTTTGTCCCCAAAGGCAAAGGCCAATACACAGCGAGTCAGTACGTTTTTGTCAGTGCAGCACCTGGAGGCGCTGAAACAGGAGGCGGAGAGCAAGGGAACCAATGTCAGTGCGCTGATTCGTATGATTATTCTGGAGTACTTGGCCAAAAAATAAGAGTTTCGGGCACCCTTTCACAAACGCACCGAAACTCTTATACCACACCCGGAGGAATGGCAAATCTGATTATGCCACAACTCCCGGTGAAAATCAAGGAGGAAGCTTATGGATCAAAAAAGCCTTTTGATGGACCTGGAGGAGGCATTTGACCAGCTATCTTGTGGGCTGAACGCAATAAAGCTGATGGTAATGGGCCTGGAGGACGTGGACAATCCCTATACAGACGGGTTTTACGCCGTCTGGCGGTATCTTGAGGGCGCAAGAAAGGAGATGGCGCGGCTGCTGGCGGCGGTGTCAACCGCCGGGACCGGCGCATAGGCTGGATACGAGAGAGGAATCTCAAATTCCTCTCCCGGCTATTTCTGCGGGGCGGACAGGGTTCCGTCCCAGGAAAGGAACCATGCCATGCTCTATTATCTGATTGTATGCCGCTCGCTGACCTATGCCCAGCGCACCGCCGCTGCCCTGGAGCGGGCGGGCATCACCGCCCGGGTACTCCGCTCCCCCAAGAGCATTGCGGGGGAGGGGTGCAGCCATTCGGTAAAAATATCCCAGCGCAATTTGCTGGACGCGCTGCGGGTGCTCCAGCGGGTGGGGCTGACCCCGAAACGGGTCTATATTACCGCCGGGGACGGAAGCTATCAGGAGGTGGCCCTGTGATCTATCTGGACAGCGCCGCCACCACCCTGCAAAAACCCGCCGCCGTAGCGGCGGCCTCTGCCCGGGCTATCAACCAGCTGGCAAGCCCGGGTCGGGGCGGGCACCGGCCGGCCATGGAGGCGGCGGAGACCGCTTTTACCTGCCGGGAGGCGGCGGCCCGGCTGTTTCACGTTACAAACCCGGAGCAGGTGGTTTTTACCTTCAACGCCACCCACGGACTGAACATTGCCATTAAGACCTTGGCCCGGCCGGGAAGCCGGGTGGTGGTCTCCGGCTATGAGCACAATGCCGTCACCCGGCCCCTCCATGCGCTGGGGGCGGATGTTCGGGTGGCCCGCAGCCACCTCTTCGATCAGGAGGCCGCCCTGGCGGCCTTCCGGCGGGAGCTGGACCGGGGAGCGGACCTGGCCGTCTGCACCCATGTGTCCAATGTGTTCGGTTTCATTCTGCCTGTTGAAAAGATTGCCGGGCTGTGCCGGGAGCGGGGAGTGCCTCTCGTTGTAGACGCCTCCCAGTCTGCCGGCTGCGTACCCCTGGACTTCACCGCCTTGGGGGCGGCCTTTGCGGCTATGCCGGGGCATAAGGGGTTGTACGGACCCCAGGGCACCGGCCTGCTGCTGTGCGGGACGGACCCGGTCCCCCTTTTGGAGGGGGGGACGGGCAGCGAGTCCAAACATCAGTCTATGCCCGATTTTCTGCCCGACCGGCTGGAGGCCGGCACCCACAACATCGCCGGGATCGCCGGACTGCTGGAGGGGCTGCGATTTGTGGAACGCCGGGGGGTAGAGAAGATCGCGGCCCACGAGACGGATCTCATCCGCCGCATGGGGGAGGGCCTGTGTGCGCTTCCCGGCGCGGAGGTGTTTCTGTCCGGGGACCCGGCCGTCCAGGCCGGGGTACTCTCCTTCCGGCTGCGGGGCCGGGACTGCGAAGAAGTGGGAGAACTGCTGGGCGGCCGCGGGGCTGCTCTGCGGGCCGGACTGCACTGCGCGCCCCTGGCCCACGAGAGCGCGGGCACCCTGGAAACGGGTACCGTTCGGGCCAGCGTTTCGGCCTTCAGCACCGGCAGGGAGATCGAAAAATTCCTCCACCTCATGCGGGAGCTGGACACGGCGGAAAATTGAACGGAAACGCCCCGGGGAGGAGGAGCGGCAGGATGCTGCGCCTCCTCTCCGGAGGCGTAATTTAATTTTGAAAAATTCATAAAATTTTCATGTTGGAATTTGTCTTAAAGGTTGCCAAACCTTAGGAAATATCGTATAATAACATGATGATGGTTTTTACGGAAATGAGGTGACCCCGCGTGACAGAGCTGATTCATACGTTTCAGATGTTTTTGCAGTCCAATTTTCCCCTGCTTCAGCTCCAGCTGACCGATATTCTGGATATTGCAATTTTGTCGTTTGTAATCTACAAGCTGCTGTGGATGCTGCGCAAAACCAGCTCCGGCCGGCTGATGTGGGGCGTGCTGATCCTGATGATGGTCATGTTCGTCTCGTCCTCCTACGTACTCAGCCTTACTGCCACCAGCTGGCTGCTGGACAAGGTGGTGCAGTGGGGGATTTTGGTGCTTGTGGTGCTGTTTCAGCCGGAGATCCGCCGTTTTCTGGAGCGGATGGGCAGCGGGCGGCTGGGCTTTGTCTTTGCCTCCTCCAGGGAGGCCGGCCAGGAGGTGGAGACCGCCATCCTCCAGACCACCGAAGCTTACGCCGACCTGTCCCGGGACAAGGTGGGCGCTCTGATGGTATTTGAGCGGCAGAACCTGCTGGACGACGTGATCAAAACAGGGACGTCGCTGGACTGTAGCGTGTCCAGCGAGCTGCTGAAGAACATATTCTGGAACAAGGCCCCCCTCCACGACGGGGCGGTCATTGTTCGGGACGGCCGGATCGTGGGAGCGGGCTGTATGCTCCCCCTGTCGGGCAACGTGAATCTGAGCCGGGATCTGGGGATGCGGCACCGGGCGGGCATCGGCATGAGCGAGCACTCCGACGCCGTGGTGGTCATCGTGTCCGAGGAGACGGGCTCTATCTCGGCGGCCGTGGGAGGCATGCTCAAGCGGCACTTGGCCCCGGAGACACTGGAACGGCTGCTGCGCAACGAGCTGCTTAACGATAAGCAGGAGGAAAAAAAGGGCGGTCAGCTGCCTCTGGTCGGGCTTCTGATGAGCGGAAGCCGGAAGGAGGGTGACCAGCTGTGATGGGAAGACTGTTGGAGAAGCGTTGGGTCTGTATTCTGCTGTCCGTGCTGCTGGCCATCTCTTTCTGGGTCTATGTGCGGGCGGCGGTGGACCCCGACGGGACGACCAATATCCACAATGTGCGGGTAGAGGCTACCGGAACCAACGTGCTGACAAGCCAGGGCCTGGCTGTGGCGGAAATTTCTCCCCAGGTGGTGGAGCTGGAGGTGGAGGGTCCCACCAGTGCCCGCACCAATCTGCTCCGCAACCGCAGCGGCCTGTATGTGCGCGTAGATGTCTCCAGCTGCGTGGAGGGAGAGAACACCCTGCGCTGGCGGGAGGTGTGGCCGGAGAACATCAACCCCGACGATCTGACCGCCCAGCGGTCCACTGTTACCGTAAAAGTGGAAAAGCTGTACACCAAGACCTTTGATATCCAGTTCCAGCTGGAGGGTAAGGTGGCCTCGGACTATCAGATGGGCACCCCCGCCATTGAGCCGGAGAAGGTGGTCATCAGCGGTCCGGTGGATCAGGTGAATCAGGTGGACAAAGTGATGGCGGTGCTCAGGAAAGCGGAGCTGAGCGAGCGCTTTGCCGGCGATCTGGAGCTGATTCCTGTGGACAAGCAGGGCGGCGCCCTCACCGATCTGGAGCTTACCCTCAGCGCCGAGACGGCTTACGTGGTGGTGCCGGTGGTGAAGACCAAGGAGGTCAAGCTTACCATCAATCTGCTGCCCGGCGGCGGCGCTACCGAGGATAACGCCGAGAGAAAGATTGAACCGGAGACCATCGTGGTCTCGGGCTCTGAAGCCGACCTGGAGGGCCTGGAAGAGATTTCCCTGGGCTCCATCAGCCTGTCCGATGTGGTGGGTCCCAATACCTTTACCCGGCCTATCACGCTGGATCCCAGCCTGACCAATGAGAGCGGCCTGACTGAGGCCGTTGTCAAGGTGACGGTGGAGGGGCTGGATACCGAGGCCTTTGCTGTGACCAATATCCGCACCAGTCCGCCGCCGGACGGTTATACGGTGGACGTGGTGACGCAGAGTGTTCTGGTGACCGTCCGGGGGCCGGCGGAGGATCTGGCCAATATCGACGCCAGCCAGATTCGCATTGTGGCCAACCTGTCCGGCGTGACCACTGAGGGAAACCAGCTGGTGCCCGCCCATGTCTATCTGGATGGGACCAGTACGGTGGGTGTGATCGGGGAGTATACCATCTCTGTGAATATGAGCAGATAAACGAGGAAACGACATGGTTCAGAATGCGATTGTAAAGAAAATTGTCCGGGAGGGAGTGGCCGAGGTATCCCTCCTGCGGCAGATGGAGTGCGGCCTGCACTGCGACGGAGCCTGTGCCGGGTGTTCCGCCAAGCCTCCCCAGGAAATTCTGGCCCTGGCCTCCAACGGGATTGGGGCCAGACCGGGGGATTTTGTGGAGGTAGAGCCCTCGGGCGGCCGGAATATCAGCGCCTCAGTAGCGGTGTTCCTCTTGCCCTGCGTGGGGCTGGGGGTAGGCTATGCCTTGGGAATGAGCCTGCTGCACCTTGACGAGCTGTCCGCCCTGCTGACGGCGGCTCTGGGGCTGGCCGCCGGATTTCTCCCCGCCGTCCTGATGAATCGGGCCATTGCCCGGAGTCCCGCACCGGAATTCGCCATTTTGAAGCAGCTGCGCTGAGGAGGCGTTATGTTCGGCTATGTGCGCCCCTGCCGTCCGGAGCTGAAATGCAAGGATTTCGACCTGTACCGGGCCACCTACTGCGGACTATGCCGCTGCCTTCGGCGGCGGTATGGGCTGATTGCTCCCATGCTGCTCAACTTCGATTTCACCTTTTTGGCTCTGCTGCTGTGGGAGCCGGAGGAGGCCTTTTCTCCCTGCCAGGGCCGGTGCCACGGCAGCCCGCTGCGGAAGGTGCCCATGTGCCCCGACAGTCCCGCTTTGGAACAGGCGGCGGACGAAAGCGTGGTGCTGGCCTGGTGGAAGCTGCGGGATGACTTGAGGGACAACGGGTTCTGGGGTGGTTTTCCTGCCCGGACCCTGTCCTGGGTATTAAAACCCGCCTATCAAAAGGCAGCCCGCCGCCGGCCCGATTTCGACCGGACGGTGCGGTGCTGTCTGGAGGAGCTGTCTTGTCTGGAGCGGGAGAACTGTCCCTCCCTGGACCGAACGGCGGACGCATTTGCCCGTCTGCTTCAGGCGGCCGCGCCCTGCGGCGGGGAGCGGGGACGAGTGCTGTCCCAGTTGCTCTACCACCTGGGCCGGTGGATCTATCTGGCCGATGCCCGGGACGATCTGAAGGAGGACAAGCTCCGGTATAACCCGGTAGCCGCCCGGTATGGCCGGTCGGGGAACGACGAAGCGCTGAAGCTGACCATGGACAACTCTTTGCAACTGATGGGAGCGGCCCTGCAGCTGGGAGACTTCGGATGCCGGGGACCGCTGCTGGAAAACATTGTATATCTGGGTCTGCCCCTGGTGCAGAGAGCCGTATTTGACGGCAGCTGGAGCAGAATAAAAAAACAAAAGATTTGGAGAAACGACACATGAGAGACCCATACAGCGTCCTGGGCGTGAGCCAGAACGCCAGCGATGACGAGGTTAAGAAGGCCTACCGGGAGCTGGCCCGGAAATACCACCCGGACAATTATCAGAATAACCCTCTGGCAGACCTGGCTGAGGAGAAGATGAAGGAGATCAACGAGGCCTACGACACTATCACCAAGCAGCGTGCCGGCGGCTACTCGGGGAGTTCGTCCGGGAACTACGGCGGCGGTTACGGCTATCAACAGAGCTATTCCTCCGCTTCTGCCAACCCTGTCTATGCCCGGGTGCGCAATCTCATCAACGCCGGTGACCTGAACCAGGCGGAGCAGCTGCTCTATGAGGTGGGACAAAAGGACGGAGAGTGGTATTTCCTGTCGGGCAGCATCGCCTATCGGAAGGGCTGGCTGGACGAGGCCATGCAGAATTACACACTGGCAGTTCAGATGGAGCCCAGCAATATGGAATACCGTCAGGCCCTGCAGCTGATGCAGCGGGGGTCTATGGGAGGCTACCGGCCCGCCGGGTACAGTTCTGCGGGCTGCGACCCCTGTACGGCCTATCTCTGCTGCAGCTGCCTGACCCCATGGGGCGGGCCCTGCTGCTGAGACCGGCTGCGGAGCGGCGCATTAAGATGTGTACTTTGTCAACAGGAGAGTGATCGACTATGGTCAAGAGCATGACCGGATACGGCCGGGCAGAAGAGACTTTCAGCGGCTGTACCATCACCGTAGAACTGCGTTCGGTGAATAACCGCTATTTGGATTGTAACGTTCGCATTCCCCGGCTGTACCTTTTTGCGGAGGACGCCATCAAGGGGCGGGTGCAGGGTGTGATTTCCCGGGGAAAGGTGGACGTATTCGTCACGTTGGACAGCGCCGGCGCCGAAAAAATGCAGGTGTCTGTCAACAGGCCGGTGGCCGACGGCTACTATGCCGCGCTGAAGCAGCTTGCGGAGGACTACGGGTTGTCCGGAGAAATCTCTGTCTCCCTGCTGTCCCGCTTTCCGGAGGTGCTGCTGGCCGAGAAGGCGGAGGAGGACGTGGAACAGATGGCTAAGGACATCTGTTCCGTGCTGGACCGGGCGCTGGCCGATTTCGACCAGATGCGCACCCGGGAGGGGGAGCGGCTGAAAGAGGATGTTTTGTCCCGGGCCGCGGCGATTGAGGAGAAGGTATCCCAGGTGGAGAAGCGCTCTCCCCAGACTGTGTCGGAATACCGCGCTAAGCTGGAGGCCAGAATGAACGAGGTGCTGTCCAACACCCAGCTGGACCCCGCCCGTATCCTCACCGAGGCGGCTATCTTTGCCGACAAGGTGGCGGTGGATGAGGAGACCGTCCGCCTGCGCAGTCATATTGGCCAGCTCCGGGAGATGCTCTCCAGGGGAGGGGCCACCGGCCGAAAGCTGGATTTCCTTATTCAGGAGTTTAACCGGGAGGCCAATACCATCGGCTCCAAGTGCAGCGATATTGAGATATCCGGCCAGGTGGTGGACATCAAGGCGGAGATTGAAAAGATTCGAGAACAGGTACAGAATATTGAGTGAGGAGGCCGCGCCTTGAAGCTCATTCACATTGGCTTTGGCAGTCTGGTGTCTGCCCACAGGCTGGTGGCGGTGGTCAGTCCGGACTCCGCCCCTATCAAGCGTATGACACAGGAGGCCAGAGAACGGGGCGTTCTCATCGACGCTACCTATGGCCGGCGCACCCAGGCGGTGCTGGTTATGGACAACGATCATGTGGTGTTGTCCGCTCTTTCACCGGAGACCATCGCCGGCCGTCTGGAGGGAGAGGAGCGTCCGGAGGAAGAGGAGGAGTGACCGTGCAGCGAAAAAAGGACAAGGGCCAGCTCATTGTGCTGTCCGGCCCGTCAGGCGTAGGTAAGAGTACCGTTATAGCCGAGCTGCTCAGCCAGCGGCAGAATATCTATTTTTCCGTGTCTTACACCACCCGGCAGCCCCGGGTGGGGGAGCAGGATGGGGTGAACTATAATTTTGTGGACCGGGCGGAGTTTGAGCGGATGATTGCTGAGGGCGAGCTGCTGGAGTACGCTGAGTATGTGAACAACTATTACGGCACCTCCCTGAAGGCCATCCAGGACCGGCTGGACGGGGGTATCGACGTGCTGCTGGATATCGAAGTCCAGGGGGCCGCCAAGGTACGGGCGCGGTGCCCTGAAGCCCTGTTTATCTTTATCATTCCTCCCTCCTTTGAGGAGTTGTCCCGCCGCCTCCACCGCCGGAATACAGACAGCGAGGATGTGATTACCGGCCGGCTGGAGAAAGCCAGAGTGGAGTTTAAAGAGATTCCAGGCTATGATTACCTGGTCATTAACGACAAAGTGTCCGAAGCAGTAGCGGAGATTGAAGCAATTTTGACCGCCGCGGAGTGCAGGGTGGACAGCCGGAAGTCTATTCTGGCGCAGTTTGCGTAAAAATAGTGATATGACGTCCCCGTTCCAGGGACACAGTAAGGAGTTTTTATTATGATGCTTGAACCCGCAATGAAGGATCTGCTGGAAAAGGTGCCCAGCCGCTACGAGTTGGTGAATGTGGTGGCCTGCAAGGCCCGCCGCATTGCCCGTGACGCCGAAATGGCCGGTGAGCCGCTGGAGGAGAAGCCAGTGAGCATCGCCATTCAAGCCGTGGCCAACGGCGAGTTGGACAATAAGGCCGGAGAACTGGAGCAGACAGAAGCGTAAGGGGGCGCCGCCCCCTTTTTTTACGGAGGTGACAGCCATTGAGCAGAACAATCGCAAAGGTGGCTGTTGCCAGAGCAGTCTACGCTATCGATAAGCCTTATGACTACCTGGTGCCTCGGGAGCTGGAGGCGCGCCTGGAGCCTGGGATGCGGGTGCTGATTCCCTTCGCCGCGGGTAACCGGGGATCGGATGGGCTGGTGCTGTCCCTTGGCGAGGTCCCCTCCGCGGGGGAGTCTTTAAAATCTATCCAGGCAGTGCTGGACGACGCTCCGGTGCTGGACACAGGGGCTATCCGGCTGGCCTTATGGATGCGGGAGCGGTATTTCTGCACCGTCTATGACTGTGTGAAGGCTATGCTGCCCGCAGGGCTGTACTTTGCCCTGCGGGACTGTGTGGCCATCCAGCCCGGGGTGGACCGGGAGCGGGCCTACAGCGCTGCTGAGGGATCTCCCGCCGCCGGACAGCTGCTGGACCTGCTGTGGAGTTGGGGCGGCAGAGGGGATATGGAGCAGATCCGTCTGGCTTTCGGGGCCAAAGACCCCAATCCGGCCATCCGCCGTCTGACAGAGGCCGGCGTGGCGTTTCTGGAGAGCGGAGCTCAGCGGGCGGTGTCCGACAAAACGGAGAAACTGGCGGTGCTGGCCGTTCCGGCGGAGGACGCTATGGCCATAGTGACCCCCAGGCGGAAGTCCGCCCCTCTGCGGTATGCCGTGACCGAGCTGCTGTGCGCGCTGGGAGCTGCCTCTGCCAAAGAGCTGTGCTATTTTACCGGGGCGTCCATGCCCACGTTGAAATCTCTGGAGAAGAGCGGAATCCTCACCCTGGAAAAGCAGGAGGTGCTGCGGCGCGCTCCCCTGGAGGACGTGCCTCCCGCCCTGCCCCCGGTACTCAATGAGGAGCAGCAGACGGCTTTTGAGGGACTGGACGCTTTGGCTCAACGAGGGGAAGCCGCCGCCGCCCTCCTCTACGGGGTGACGGGCAGCGGCAAAACTCAGGTATACATCCGCCTGATTCAGGAGACTCTGGCCCGGGGCAGAACGGCGCTGGTGCTGGTTCCTGAGATTGTGCTCACCCCTCAACTGCTGCGGATTTTTGCCGCCCACTTCGGCAGACAGGTGGCGGTGCTTCACAGCTCCCTCCGGGCGGGAGAACGGTACGACGAGTGGAAGCGGGTCCGCCGGGGGGAGGCCCAGGTGGTTGTCGGCACCCGGTCGGCGGTCTTTGCCCCCTTGGACAATTTGGGACTGATCATTTTGGACGAGGAGCAGGAGGCCAGCTACAAGTCGGAAAATGTTCCCCGTTATCACGCCCGGGACGTGGCCAAATACCGCTGCCTCCAGAACAGCGCTCTTTTGGTGTTAGGTTCGGCCACCCCGTCGGTGGAAACCATGTACCAGGCCAGAGAGGGCCGGATCGGGCTGTTTCGGCTGAAAACGCGCTACAACCAGAGAGCCCTGCCCCAGGTGCTTATTGTGGATTTGAAGGAGGAGCTGCGCCAGGGCCGTGCCGGAGCTGTCAGTTCCGTGCTGGGGCGGGAGCTGGAGGAGAATTTCAAGCGGGAGGAGCAGGCCATCCTGTTTCTCAACCGCCGTGGAGCCAGCCGGATGGTGTCCTGTGGGGAGTGCGGCCAAGTGCCTGAGTGTCCCCGTTGCTCGGTCAAGCTGACCTATCACTCGGCCAACAATCGTCTGATGTGCCACCACTGCGGCCACTCCCAGCTGTTGCCTCCGGCATGTCCCTCCTGCGGAGGACTGCTGAACTTTATCGGTACCGGCACCCAGCGGGTCCAGGAGGAGCTCCAGGAGTTGTTTCCCTGGGCGGAGGTGCTGCGGATGGATACGGATACTGTCTCCGCCGCCCACCCCCATGAAGAGCTGCTGGACCGCTTTCGGAAAGAGCGTATCCCCGTTCTGGTGGGAACCCAGATGGTAGCCAAAGGGCTGGACTTTGAGAATGTCACACTGGTGGGGGTGGTGGCCCCCGATTTGTCCCTTTATGTGGACGACTTTCGGGCTGGGGAGCGGACCTTTTCCCTCCTTACCCAGGTGGTAGGCCGGGCCGGCCGGGGGGAGAAGCGAGGGAGAGCGATTATCCAGACCTTCACCCCGGATAACGATGTAATTCGCTGTGCCGCCAGACAGGATTACGACGGCTTCTATGAGCGGGAGATAGAACTGCGCCGGGTGCGCCGTGACCCGCCCTTTGCCCAGCATGTGATCATTACGGCCTCCGGACCGGAGGAGGGGGCCGTCCTGCGGTGCTGTACCCGCCTGCGCCGGACGCTGGAGCAGGATCTGCCCCAAGTACCCGGCGGGTGGCAGCTTCTGGGGCCCGCCCCCGCCGCTGTGGCAAAAGTAAATAACCGCTACCGCTACCGCCTCACCCTTACCGGCCAGCCGGGGAAGGAGTTCCGGGCTTTAATAGCCTATCTGCTGAGAGCGGCCCACAGGGACAGGGAAAACCGGGGCGTCTCTGTCTATGCCGATGCAGATCCCTACAACGGTTAGGAAAATATAAGGATTCCAAAATTTTCTTTTGCTTCTTTCTTTTTATAAAGAAAAGAAGAGACAAAAGCCCAAAGGAGAAGGAAGTATGGCAATCAGGACGATTTTGACCCAGGGAGACCCGGCGCTGAACAAGCGGTGCCATCCGGTAACCAGGTTTGACCGTAAGCTGGACGATCTGCTGGACGATTTGAGGGAGACGCTGACGCAGGCCAACGGTGTGGGCCTCGCGGCTCCCCAGATAGGCATCCTGCGCCGGGCGGTCATCGTGGTGCCCGATCCGGAGAAGGACGAAATGGTGGAACTGGTCAATCCGGAGATTCTGGCCCAGGAGGGGGAGCAGGACGGCCTGGAGGGCTGTCTGTCCATCCCAGGTATGTGGGGCTATGTAAAACGGCCTGAGTGGGTGAAGGTGCGGGCTCAGGACCGACGGGGAAACTGGTTTGAGACGGAGGGCTCAGGCCTGGCGGCCCGGTGCTTCTGCCATGAGCTGGAACACCTGGAAGGCCATATGTATGACGAGCATACTGACAGGCTCTATACTACTGAGGAGTTGGATGAGATGGAAGGCGAGAGGATGGACGGATGAGGATTGTCTTTATGGGCACCCCCGGCTTTGCCGTCCCCTCCCTGGAGAAGCTGGTGAAGGCCGGGCATCAGGTTGTGGGAGTGTTCAGCCAACCGGACAAGCCCGTGGGCCGACACCAGAACAGACTCCAGCCCACCCCGGTGAAGGAGCGAGCCCAGATTTACGACATCCCCGTCTATCAGCCGGAACGTCTCCGGGACGGGGCAGCCTTGGCCGTCTTGCAGGAGCTGGACCCGGAGCTGATCGTAGTTGCGGCCTATGGGCGTTTTCTGCCGGACGATATCCTCGCTCTGCCTCCCAAGGGATGTATCAACGTCCACTCCTCCCTTTTGCCCAAGTACCGGGGCTCCGCCCCCATCAACTGGGCCATCCTCAACGGGGAACGGGAAACAGGCGTGACCATCATGCATATGGCCCGCGAGATGGATGCGGGAGATATTATCCTCCAGCGTGCTACCCTCATTGGAGAGATAGAGGATGCATCCTCCCTGTATGACCGGCTGGCTGTCATAGGCGGGGAGCTGCTGATTGAAGCTGTGGACCAAATCGAGTCCGGGACTGCCTGCCGCGTTCCCCAGGACCACGGGAAAGCCACCCCGGCCCCCATGCTGTCCAAAGCCCTGTCCCCGGTGGACTGGACAAGGAGCGCCCAGGAGATTTTCAACCAGATACGGGGTCTGTACCCCTGGCCGGGGGCCTCCACCACAGCCCTTACCGGCGAGCCGGTGAAGCTGTGGGCCGCTCAGGCAGTGGAGGAGCGTACCGATTCTGCCCCGGGAACCGTGATTGCCGCCGGGAAGCAGGGTATCGACGTGGCCTGCGGGGACGGCCAGGTCCTGCGTATTCTGGAACTTCAGGCCCCCGGCGGCAGGCGGATGACCGCCGCCGCCTATTTGGCAGGCCACCCGATTTCCAGATAGAAAAAGCTCCTTTGCCAAAGGAACCTTGGCCCTGCGGGAGACGAGAACTGTGAGAGGAGGGGAAAGCCTATGGATGCCCGGGAAACGGCACTGCTGGCACTGAACGACTGCCGGCGTCAAGGGGGATGGTCGGACGCCATTTTGAAAAAGCAGCTGGAGACCTCTGGGCTGGACAGCCGGGACGGGGCCCTGGCCACTCAACTGTGCTTCGGCGTGCTCCAAAACCGACTGCTGCTGGATTTTTACCTCTCCCACTTCTCCAATCTGCCCCTGAAACGGATGGAGGGCCGAGTGGTGGAGGCTCTGCGGCTGGGAGCTTATCAGATGCTGTTTCTGGACAAAATTCCCCACAGCGCCGCGGTGAACGCCTCGGTAGAGCTGACCCGGAAGCACTGCAAAAACCCCCGGGCGGCGGGAATGGTCAACGGCATTCTGCGCAGCATGGAACGGAATCTGGACAGCCTGCCTACCATCTCCCAGACCGATCCGGTGAGCTATCTGTCTACCCGCTACTCTCATCCGGAATGGCTGGTGCGGGAGTTTCTCACCGCCTTGGGCAGTGGGGAGACCGCCAGGCTGCTCTCTGCCAATAACGCCCGGGTTCCCATTACCGCCATGGCAAATACCACCAAAGCCACTGTGGAGGAGTTGGCTGTCACGCTGGAGAGAGATGGAATTCAGAACCGGCCTCACCCTTGGATGGCTGACTGCCTGATTTTGGAGAAAACGGGCAATCTGGAGCGTCTGACCGCCTTTCAGGAGGGGCTGTTCTATATCCAGGATCCGGCCAGCAAGCTGGCTGCGCTGGCCCTGGATCCCGGGGCGGGGATGCGGGTGTTAGACTGCTGTGCCGCTCCCGGGGGAAAGAGCTTTGCCTGCGCCATCCAGATGGAGGGCAGGGGAGAGGTGATCTCCTGCGACCTGCACCCCCACAAAAAGAAGCTGATTCAGGCCGGGGCCGGCAGGCTGTGTCTTTCTAATGTCACTCCCATGACCGCCGACGGGAAAAAATTCCGCCCCGAATGGGAAGATTCCTTTGACCGGGTACTGGTGGATGCCCCCTGCTCCGGCTTGGGAGTCGTCCGGAAGAAACCGGATATCCGCTATAAAAGCCCGGAGTCCTTGCGGGACCTGCCGACTGTCCAGCGGGACATTCTGAACAACGCCGCCCGATATGTGAAGCCAGGCGGAGTGCTGGTCTATTCCACCTGCACCCTCCTGCGCCGGGAGAATGAGGACGTGGCGCTGGCCTTTTTGGCGGATCACCCGGATTTCAGGCCGGAGGGTTTCCGTCTGCCTGAGTATGTGGGGGACGCCAGGACGGGGATGCTTACTCTCTGGCCCCACCGGCAGGGGACGGACGGATTCTTTATCTGTAAGATGCGCAAAGAGGAGTGAACTCTTTGGTTGACATAAAATCAATGACGCCAGAGGAGCTGGCCGTCTGGCTCAAGGAGCTGGGGGAACCCGCTTTCCGGGCAAAGCAGATTTTCAAATGGCTTTACCGGGGAGCCGCCTCCTTTGAAGAGATGACCGACCTGCCCAGGGCCCTGCGCCAGAAGCTGGAGGAAGAGTCCCTTCTTGCGCCTCCAGAGATTGCCCGGAAGCAGATGTCGAAGCTGGACGGCACAGTGAAGTATCTCTGGGAGCTGGCTGACGGCAGTTGTGTGGAGTCAGTGCTGATGCGCTACCGTCACGGGAATACGGTATGCATCTCCTGTCAGGTGGGGTGCCGGATGGGCTGTGCGTTCTGCGCCTCCACCATCGCGGGGAAGGTCCGGGATCTGACGCCGGCAGAAATGCTGGATCAGGTGCTTTTTACCCAAATTGACAGCGGAGTCCCCGTTTCCAACATCGTTTTGATGGGAATCGGCGAGCCGTTGGATAATTTTGATACGGTAATGCGCTTTTTGACCCTGGTAAACAACCCCGACGGACTGAATATCGGGATGCGGCACATCTCCCTGTCCACCTGTGGTTTAGTGAATGAAATTGACAAACTGGCCCAATATGAGTTACAATTAACGTTATCGGTTTCCCTTCATGCCCCGGACGACGAGACCCGGAGCAGAATTATGCCGGTCAACAGAAGCGTGGGCGTGGAGAAGCTGCTGGAGACCTGCCGCCGCTATTTTGAAAAAACCGGACGGCGTATCTCCTACGAGTACGCCATGATCGACGGGGTGAACGATGCCGACTGGCAGGCCGACCTGTTGGCCAGGCGGCTGAAAGGGGCTCCGGCCCATGTGAACCTGATTCCTCTCAACGAGGTGGAGGAGAGCCCCCTGAGGCCCAGCCGCCGGGTGGCGGCCTTTCAGAAGCGGCTGGAGGGACATGGGATTACCGTCACCGTCCGGCGGAAGCTGGGAGGGGACATCGACGCCTCCTGCGGCCAACTGCGGCGCAAGGCAATGAAAGAGGAGCCACTGTAGGAGCGGCATGTTTTTAGACGGATGAAGGCCGGCCCTACATCAGAGATGCAACAAAGCAAGAAACGAGGTTGAACGCTATGCAGGTATGGGGAGTGACCGACCGCGGAGCGGTACGCCAACAAAACCAGGACGCCTATGCGGCCAGATCGCTGGAGGATGGCAGGATCATCGCTCTGGTGTGCGACGGCATGGGCGGCGCCCGGGCGGGGAATGTGGCCAGCACCATGGCTGTGGAGCTGTTTATGGAGGAGTTCCTCAAGCCGGGGCAGGAGGGTCCCGAGGAGGAACGGATGGGTCATGCCGCCTCGGTGGCCAATCGGGCAGTTTTTCAGCGCTCCAACAGCGACGCGGAGTGCGCCGGCATGGGAACCACCATGGTGGCGGCCCTGGCCGGGGCCGCAGAGGCGGTCATTCTCAACGAGGGGGACAGCCGCGCCTACCACATCAACAGCGAGGGGATTGTCCTGGTTACCCGGGATCACTCCCTGGTGGAGGACCTGGTGGAGCGGGGAGAGTTGACCCGGGAGCAGGCCCGGACTCACCCCCACAGGAACCTGATTACCAGGGCGCTGGGGGCGGAGCCCGTCCTCATGGCGGACTGCTTCCGCCAGCCTCTTGCCCAGGGGGACTGCCTCCTGTTGTGCAGCGACGGGCTGAGCAACGTGGTCAACGAACAGGAGATGCTCTATGAGGTGGTTCACGGGGGTGCGCCGGAGCAGTGCTGCCAGCGGCTGCTGAACATCGCCCTGAGCCGCGGTGCCCCGGACAACGTGACCGTAGTGCTCATCAAGCGTTAAAGAGATAGGAGGATATTTACCATGGATCCTTACATCGGTAAATTACTCGATAACCGATATGAGATATTGGAGCTGGTCGGTACCGGCGGCATGGCTAAGGTTTACAAGGCCCGGTGCCACCGCTTGAACCGACTGGTAGCTATTAAGATCCTGCGGGAGGACCTGTCTCAGGACGCCGAGTTCCGCCGCCGTTTCCACGACGAGTCCCAGGCCGTCGCTATGCTGTCCCACCCCAATATTGTGGCCGTGTACGACGTAAGCCGGTCCTCTGAGCTGGAGTACATCGTCATGGAGTTGATCGACGGCATCACCTTGAAGCAGTACATGCAGCGCAAGGGCAACAAGCTCAACTGGCGGGAGGCCCTTCATTTCATCACCCAGATTACCAAGGCCCTGGGCCATGCCCACAGCCGGGGGATTATCCACCGGGATATCAAGCCTCACAACATCATGGTTCTGCGGGACGGCAGCGTGAAGGTAGCCGACTTCGGTATTGCCCGGGTGGCCTCCGGAGGGCACAGCACCCTGACCCAGGAGGCCCTGGGCTCGGTTCACTATATCTCCCCGGAGCAGGCCAGGGGCAGCCATATTGACGCCCGGTCCGACCTGTACTCCGCCGGTGTGGTGCTGTATGAAATGCTCACCGGGCGTCTGCCCTTTGAGGGGGACACCCCCGTGTCGGTGGCCATTCAGCACATTAACTCCATCCCCCTGTCCCCCCGGGAGCTGGAGCCCTCCATCCCCGAGGCCCTGGAGGTCATCACGATGAAAGCCATGGCCCCCCTGCCTGAGAACCGGTACCTCTCTGCTGACGACATGCTGGCCGACCTGGAGGAGTTCCGGAAAAATCCCAATATCAACTTCAATTACAGCTCCTCCGAATTTGATCCGGAGGAGGAGTTGGACGATGATCGCACCCAGATACGGTCCATCCACGCCTCTGGCGGCCGGCAGGAACCGGAGCGCAGACGGCAGGAGGAGCGCCGCAGCAACCACCGGTATGAGGAGGAACGCAGTCGCCGCCGCCGGTATGAGGAAGAGGACGACTACCCCCGCCGCAATCCGGTGTGGCCCGTGTTTCTGGCCGTGGCTGCCGTACTCCTCTTTGTGGGGGTGATCGGTTACTTCCTGTGGAACACCATTTTTGCCGGCATGATCGCCCCCCCCAAGACCCATACGGTACCCAAACTGGTGGGTGAGATCTATGAGGAGGTCAAGGACAACACCGAGCTGTTAAACGGCTTTACTCTCATTGAGGGGGAGACGTTGGCCAACGACGCTGCCCCGGGCACCATCATCGATCAGGACCCCAAGGCCGAACGGGAGGTGGGGGAGAGCGTTACCGAGATCAAGGTGACCATCAGCGGCGGGCCGGAGATGGTGGAGATGATCCCCCTGGATAACATGGACTACCAGACCGCCTCTCAGCGACTGAAGGAGGTTGGCCTGAAGGCCGGCGTGCCCTCCTATGAGAACAACGAAACCATCGAGCAGGGCTTTGTCATCTCCTATACACCGATGCAGGGCGTCAGTGTTCCGCCGGGTACAGAGGTGCAGATCGTGGTGAGCAAGGGCCCCAAAGATGTGCCCATTGAGGTGCCCAATCTGGAGGGGATGACCCAATCTCTGGCGGAGAGCACCATCCGTACCTACAACCTGGAGGTCGGCAGGATCGACGATAGCCAGTACAGCGATACGGTGCCGGCCGGAAAGGTCATCAGCCATTACCCCACCGCCAAAACAGAGGTGCCAGAAGGGACTGAAGTCAACCTGATTATCAGCGCAGGTCCCGATCCCGCCACTCTGCCCCCCGACCCGCCGCCGGAGGTGACGGACCCCATCCCGGTAACCAAGTCCTTTACCGTCCCCCTGGACGGCTATGAGGGGGATGTAAACGTGCGGGTGCTGATGGACGGCGCACAGGTCTGGAATCAGAACTACGACGCCACCATGGAGACCGGGGCGGAGATTCACATCCAGGGAACGAGAGGAATGGGGACGAAGGAAGTGACCATCTTCATCAACGGTGTGGCCAAGGGCACAGAATCGGTGAATTTTGACGCATGAGCGAGGGGATCATCCGAAAGGCCCTCAGCGGCTTCTACTACGTGGACGACGGACAGACTGTATTTTCCTGCCGGGCCCGTGGAAAGCACCGTTACGCGAGGTTTACCCCTCTGGTAGGAGACCGGGTGCGCTTCACCCCACTGGAGGAGGGCTCCGGCACATTGGACGAGATACTTCCTCGGAAGAATGAATTTTACCGTCCAGCTGTGGCCAATATCGACCTGCTGGTGGTGGTGGCCTCCCAGGCGGTGCCGGTGACCGATCCCTTCCTGATCGATCGAGTGGCGGCCATTGCCGCCGGCCGGGGGTGTGAGACCCTGATCTGCGTCAACAAGTGCGACCTGGAGCGGGGAGAGGGGCTGGCCCGCATCTATGAACAGGCGGGCTTTCCCACCCTGCGGGTGAGCGCCGGGACAGGGGAAGGGATGGAGGCCCTCCGGCAGGCCATTGCCGGCAGAGTGTGTGCTTTCACTGGCAACTCCGGGGTGGGGAAGTCCAGTATTTTAAATGCATTGGAAGCGGATTTTAACCTGGCTACTGGAGAGGTCAGCGATAAGCTGGGACGAGGCCGGCACACCACCCGCCATGTGGAACTCTTCCGTCTGTCCTGCGGGGCGCTGGCGGCAGATACGCCGGGCTTTTCCTCCTTCGACGCGGACAGGATGGAACTGGCCCGGAAGGAGGAACTGCAATACGCATTCCGGGAGTTTGTTCCCTATCTGGGAAGGTGCCGCTTTCAGGACTGTGCCCATGTGAAAGAGAAGGGGTGCGCCGTTCTGGCGGCGGTACGGGAGGGGAAAATCTCGGTCACCCGTCATCAGAGCTACGTCCGCCTGTATGAGCAGGCCAAGGCGATTCCTGATTGGCAGAGGAAAGAAATGTAAACCGAATTGTTTGAAGGAAAACGAAAAAGGCTCCTTTGCCAAAGGAGCCTTTCCGCCTGTGGGCGGGAGGAGAGTTTTAGAATAAAAGAGGGAAGTCTATGAATGAAATGATTCTCCTCAAGCTGGGAGAGATGGTCCTGAAAGGGCTGAACCGACGCAGCTTTGAGGATAAGCTCCAGGCCAACATCTACCGCCGGCTCAACAATCTGGGCCAGTTCCGGGTATACACCCGCCAGTCCACCACCTATGTAGAGCCCATGACCGACATGTGCGATATGGACGGGGCCTGGGAGGTGCTGGCGAAGGTGTTCGGGGTAGTGGGACTGTCCCGGGCCCGGGCCTGCGAAAAGGATAAGGACGCAATCCTGTCCGCCGCCCGGGAGTATCTGGACGGTAAGCTGTCCGCCGCCCGCACCTTTAAGGTGGAGACCAAGAGGGCGGACAAAACCTTCCCCATGACCTCCATCCAGCTCAGCCAGTATGTGGGCGGCGAGCTGGATGAGCTCTACCCGGATTTGAAAGTAGACGTCCACCACCCGGAGCTCACCGTACACATTGAGATTCGGGACTACGCTGCCTTTGTCCACGCCGACCCGGAGCCGGGGGCGGGCGGGCTGCCGGTAGGGATTAACGGCCGGGCGGTGTCCCTGCTGTCCGGAGGCATTGACTCTCCGGTAGCCTCCTGGATGATCGCCAAACGGGGCGTGGCTCTGGAGATGGTCCACTTTTTCTCCTATCCCTATACCTCCAACGAGGCAAAGGAAAAGGTCCTTGAGCTGGCCCGGCTGCTTACCCCCTGGTGCGGTCGGCTCACTGTCCATGTGGTTCCATTCACTGCCATTCAGGAGGAGCTGCGCCGCTCCGTCCCTCAGGAGCTGTTTACTCTGGTCATGCGCCGGTTTATGATGCGTATCTCCCAAAAAGTGGCCCGGCGGTGCGGGGCCAAGGCCCTGGTCACCGGTGAGTGCCTGGGCCAGGTGGCCAGCCAGACCATGGAGGCCATGGCCGTTACCGGGGCGGTTGTAGATTTGCCCATTCTTCGTCCTGTGGTGGGGATGGACAAGGAGGACATCGTCAAAATTGCCCGGAAGATCGGCACTTTTGAGACCTCTATCCTTCCCTATGAGGACTGCTGTACCGTCTTTACCCCCCGGCACCCCCGTCTGCGTCCCACCCTGGAGGAGCTGGAGGCGGCGGAACAGGGGCTGGACATTGAGGCCATGGTTCAGGCCGCCGTGGACGGCATTGAGCGAATTCAGGTATGAGAAAACTCCCTCGCGTAGAGCGAGGGAGTTTTTATCTGCTTAGCGCCGGCCGAAGCCTCCACCCCGGGAGCTGCCTCCAGAGAATCCGCCTCCCCGTCCACCAGAGAAGCCTCCACCCCGGCTGCCGCCGGAGAAACCGCCCCCTCTGGGACCGCCGGAAAAACCTCCGCCCCGGGAACCACCGGAGAAGCCGCCTCCGCGAGGGCCGCTGGAGAATCCGCCTCCCCGGGAGGAGCCCCCTTTGGGGCCGGAAAAGCCGGTAAAATTACCACCGCCGGGCCGTCCGCCCGGGCCGGGGCCGCCCGGTCCTCTGGGAGGCCGGGGCGGGGGAGGAGGCTGCCGCCAGTGCCGGCGGTACCACCAGGAGCCGGGAGCGTGCCAGAAAAAGATAGGTCGGAACATCACTGGGGGGTTCACTACGCCGTAATACTGCCGCCGGTAGGTGTTGTAGCGGGAGCGGTCAATAGCGCTGATCACCAGCACAATGGCAATCAGAATAATGACCAGCATTACAACCCCCACAAAGGTGTCGCCGCTGCCGGAGTAGTCCGGAGAGTAGGAGCCGCCATTGTCCAGATAGCCCAGGCCGTAGTTATCCACATAATACTTGTTCAGGTCTTTGAACAGATTCAGAACGCCGCCGCCGTAGTCCTTGGACTGGACATAGGGGTAGAGGGAGTTATCCAGATAGGAGGTTACCTGACCGTCGGTGAGGGGGTAGTCTGGACCCACCGCCAGGTAGGCGTCTTTCGAGGCGGTGTCAATGACCAGAATGCCGTCGGCCGAGGCAAGCTCAATCTCACTTCCCAAGTCGTAGGCGTAGTCATCAATATTGCCGTCCGCCGACTTCACCGCCGCCACGGCTATGATACTGTCGTACCGCCTGGCCCAGTTGGCGTTGTACAGGCATATTTGTTCCTCCTCCTTGGAGGACAGTACCCCTGCCTCGTCCCAGATATAGTCGGCAAACTGCTGGGTGGACAAGCTCGTATCCAGCGCTGCGCTGCCCGAGGGCAGCGGCTCAGGCTCACGCCGCCCCCCTTTGGCCTGTCCGATTCCAACAGCTGCCGCCACCATCACGGCGGTGAGAAGCCAAGCCACCCAGGTTTTTTGAAAAAATTTCATGATGTTCTCCTTATTAAGGCTCCTTTGGCAAAGGAGCTGTCAGCCGGAGGCTGGCTGAGGATTGCGGTGCCCCAGTATGCGCACTGTGGCACCTCCTTTGCCTAAGGGGGCTTTACCCCCGCAGCTCCAGCAGCTTCTGTTTCAGCTCGCCCTCAATGCGGCCCAGCTCCTTCTCGGCTTCCTTGCGCTTCTGAGCACCCTCGGTCTGAATTTTCATCACCTCGTCCAGTGTGGTGATGAGCTGTTGGTTGGTGTGCTGGAGGGTCTCAATGGAGACGACGCTTCGCTCTGCCTCTTTGGCAGTCTCAATGGTGCCCATCTTCAGCATGTCGGCATTCTTCTGGAGCAACTCGTTGGTCATGTTGGTGACGGCGGCCTGGGCGGCGGTGGCCTGGCGGCCATGTTCCAGCCCAAGGGCCAGCACCATCTGGCTCTTCCACAGGGGAATGGTGTTCACCAAGGAGGACTGAATCTTTTCCAGCATCTGGGTGTCGTTGTTCTGCAGCAGGCGGGTCTGAGGACCCATCTGGATGGAAATCATCCGGGTGAGCTCCAGGTCGTGGAGCTTCTTTTCAAACCGGTTGCACAGGTTGGCGAAGTCGTTGTAAGCCTGGGCGTCCTCCTGGGCGCCAGTGATCTCCGCCTTCTTTTTCAGATCGGCCAGATCGTGGGTGCGCAGATACTCCAGCCGCTTCTTGCCGGCCAGGATATACATGGTCAGCTCCTTGTAATACTTGGTGTTCAGCTCATACATCTGATCAAACATGGCCACGTCCTTCATCAGGGTGACCTGGTGGTTTTCCAGCACCTTGACAATCTTGTCCACGTTGACCTCGGCCTTGGCGTAACTGGCTTTCATGGCCTCCAGCTCGTTTTTCTTCTTCTGGAAGAAGCCGCCGATGCCTTTTTTCTCCGGCTGGCCGAAGGTTTTCAGCTCCACCACCAGGGAGGACAGAGCCTCTCCAACCTCGCCTAGGTCCTTGGTTTTGACGTTGTTCAGGGCACTCTCAGAAAAGACGGCGATGTTCTTCTGGGCGGCAGCCCCGTAGTTCAGCACCAGATTGCTGTCGGTCACGTCAATTTTTTTGGAGAAGTCCTCTACCATCTTCTTTTCCGCCTCGCTGAGCATGGACTCGTCCAGCTTGACGGCGTTGGCGTCCCGGGCGGCCTGGGCCGCCTCGTCCACATGGGGGGCCGCCGGGGCGGAGGGCTCCAGTGTCAGCGCCGGGGCCTCCACGGCCTGAGCGGCGGAGGGTTCAAAGGTCAGCTCCGGGGTGGTGTTCAGGTTCAGTTCGTCACTCATGGTTTTTGTTCCTCCTGTTTTTTAGAATCATCTTTAAGTCGATACCATTTCAGCCACCATAATACGGCGTCAACGGTAAGAAGTGCGGCAACTGCGATTTGTAATGGGCTTTTGTCCCGATATATTGTAAGAGCAACGGCGAGGATTGCCAAGAGCGTCCACGCAATCGCCATAGCCAGGGCGTGCTGTATTTCTTTATTCATTGCGGTCCCTCTTTTTTACTATAAGCAAGATAGCGGCGCCAATAGAAAACGCAGCCAAAAAGCTGGAGAAGGATCAGCAGGGCGAATAGTCCCCAATTTTGCCAGCCAAGATCAGAGAAGGCGAAGAGAAACGCGGCCAGTTGCAAGGCCAGAATCAGAGTCTGGAGCAGCGCGGTGACAAGCAGGTCTCCCCGTGTGATAAATTTTTTGTCCATGTTGGCCTCCTTTACAGCTCCAGTGTGGGGCCTTCAGGGCTGTCAATGGGTTTGGTCCCGCCGCTCAGGCCCTCCTGGGCCAGGAGGTTTTCCATCACGGTGATGTCGGTGGAGATATCCAGGGCCTCGTCGCCGAAAAGGGCGTCCAGCTGCTTGTCAAAGGCGGTGCACAGTGTGTCCAGCATCTGCTCCACCTTGGACTTGGTGGCATCGATGTTGCTGCCCGAGATGCCGGCAGAGTCCATCCGGTCGTAGGAGTTGAGCAGCTTGATGGTGGTGGGCAGGAAGTAGTCCAGGAACCGGGAGATCTGGGGCTGCTTGGCCGGATTGGCAATGACGTGGTCGATAATCTTCCCCGTAACTTCCTCCAGATGGTCTATCTGGGCGGAAATCTTGGGGTCGGGAATGGCGTCGTTGAGCCGGCGCAGTTCAGAAATGGCCCGTTCCTTCTCCCTCCGAAGAGCGGCGACCTTGGGGTCAAGCTTCTCCTCCTTCTTGGCCTCGGGCTTTTTGGCCTCCTCCTTGGACGGGCCGGGAGTCTGATAGACTTTGTCCGGGAAAATGGCTTTGCCCGCCACGAAGGCGATGAAGGACAGACCGGCGCACAGGAGATAGTGCAGTGGAGTGTTCAAAGGAAACAGAAGGGCGTAGCCCAGCCAGACAAAGCCCACCAGGTAGATGGGCAGAACGGAAACTTTTTTGTGGGTGGTCATGGCGTACCTCCGCATGGATATAATTACTACTATTGTACCCCCAACAGGCGGGGAGTGTCAAGAAAATTGGGAGAGATTGCAAAATTGCCGGGGAAGGGGTATAATAGAAAAAAACGCCCGACGGGGCGCGGGAGGTCTTATGAAAACAGGCTTGGTATTGGAGGGCGGAGCCCTCCGGGCGATTTTTTCCAGCGGCGTGTGCGACGGCCTGCTGGAGGGCGGAATTATGACAGACTATGTCATCGGTGTGTCAGCAGGCATCGCTTACGGAGTGAGCTATGTGTCCGGACAGCCCCGACGCAATCTGGAGGTGGTTACCCGCTTCGCTCCTGACAAGCGGTATATGGGCTGGCGGAATCTGGCGGACAGGGACAACCGCTGCTATTTCGGACTGAAGTTTGCCTACGGAACTATCCCCAACGAGCTGGTGCCCTTCGATTACGACGCATTCGAGGCCTTTCCCGGGGAGGTAGAGGCAGTTGTCACCAACCTGAATACTGGAAAAGCGGACTATCTGTCTGTTCCCCGGCGGGACAAGGAGGCGGTGGTCCTTCAGGCCAGCTGCGCCATGCCCCTTCTCTTCCCGGTCTATGAGATAGGCGGCCAGCCCTATCTGGACGGCGGGATCGGGGACGCTATTCCCTGGCGGCGGGCCCTGGACAAGTGTGATCGGGTGGTCGTGGTGCTCACCCGTCCCCGGCACTACCACCGCCGGTCCGACCGCATGATGAAGCTTATCCGGAAGCGGTACAGGAGCTACCCGAAATTTGTGGTGGCGATGGAGGGCAGGGCAGAGATGTACAATCGGGAGCGGGAGGCCCTTTTCCAGGCGGAACGGGAGGGAAAGCTCCTTGTGATTGCCCCCCAGTCCACCCTTGGGGTGGCCCGGACGGAGCGGGATACCGAGAAGCTGCGCCTGCTGTGGGCGGCGGGCTATCAGACGGCGATGGAGCGTATGGAGGAGATCAGAGGTTATCTGCGAGGCTGAGGGCCGTCCCGGTGCGGTCCACCTGACTGGGCTGGAGTGCATAGAGGTTCAAGGTGTCCCCCACAATGGTGAAAAAGGCCCCCAGCTTGGCCAGCTGAGCCTGGCTCTGCCCCTGGGCCAGGGCGGCGGAAAGAGCTACTGCCATGGTAAGCAGTTCTCCGCTGTTGGCATTATAAATGGAAGACAAAATGACCACCCCCGAACTATTTTATGTCAGATGGGCCGGGAAGGGTGCAAAAAGAGGAGCTTTTTATGAAAATCGTAGTCATTGACGGCCAGGGCGGCCGGCTGGGCTGTCTGCTGGTAGAGAGAGTCAAAACCCGGATGCCCCAAGCGCGGATCTATGCTCTGGGGACCAATACTGTGGCCACCGCTGCTATGCTGAGGGCGGGGGCAGATTTTGGCGCCACCGGGGAGAATCCAGTAGTGCGGAATGTGATGGATGCCGACGGGGTGCTGGGCGCGGTTGGCATCGTTGTTGCCAATTCCATTCTGGGGGAGATTACGCCCGCTATGGCTGAAGCGGTGGGGGGATGCCGGGCCAGGAAGTTTCTGATTCCCATGAACAGCTGCGGAGTCATTGTGGCCGGAGTGGAGGAACGACCGCTGTCCGTTTATGTGTCTCAGGCCGTGGAGAGCTTGGCAGCGGAACTGAAAGTTACCTGATTTTTTACAAGACCAATTGACTTTTGGGCCGTGTTCCTGTATGATAAAATTTATCATGCGGGTATGGCGGAATTGGCAGACGCGCAGGATTTAGGTTCCTGTGCCGCAAGGCGTGTGGGTTCGACCCCCATTACCCGTACCAATTTAAACAAAACCTGTGCATAGGGTTACTATGCACAGGTCAGCCTGTCGAAAAAGTCTGCCGTATGGCAGACTTTTTCATGTAAAGATGATAA
>CANEFX010000009.1 GCA_947426945.1 uncultured Bacillota bacterium | reverse complement strand
TGGCCGTCATCATGGCCAAGCTGGTGCTGGGCAACGAGGCTGCCGACAACTATGTCGGTACTCACCCCTACACCGACGTTGCGCCCTGGGCCGACAAGTACGTGGCCGCCTGTTATGAGAACGGCCTCACCTCCGGCACCAGCGCCACCACTTATGGCGGCCAGCAGTCCCTGACCGCCGTCCAGGCCGCGGCCATGATGCTGCGTGCTCTGGGCTACAAGGACCTGTCCAAGGGCGCCACCGACTGGCGCGCCCCTGTGACCGCGGCTGCCAACCGCATCCGTCTGTTTGCCGACGTGGCTTCCAACCCCAGCGAGAAGCTCACCCGCAACCAGGTGGCTCAGCTGGCCCTGAACACCCTGAAGTCCCCCATGGTGGACACCAAGGACGGTCTGAGCATCGTTGGCGGCAACGGTGACCTCAGCTTCACCATCAGCGGCGACCGCGAGTACGTGGTCCGTTCCAGCACCAACTACGCCGTCTCCGGCGCCATCATGCGCACCGAGACTGCCGGCAGCGGCTCTGACGGCCTGAACGGCTACGCCGTGGAGCTGGGCGAGCACCTGTACAACGGCAAGCTGCGCCTCATCGACTCCACCGACGACTTCGGCCGCCCCTCCCGCCAGTGGGAGTATGACGGCAAGAAGATCGGCACCTACGCCAAGGAAGAGCTGATCCGCGCCACCTACACCGAGGGCGTCAAGGGCGGCAAGATCTATGACGACATCGGTTCCGAGGCCTGCGGCAGCAACTACAGCCTGGATTACTGGGTTGACGGCATCAAGCTGAACGCTGCCGACACCCAGACCGAGAAGAACAAGCTGGTCCGCCGTAACGACGTCACCGTCGGACCCGCCGACGGCAAGGTCTTTGCCTCCGACAAGGATGAGACCACCGCCCGCGGCGTGCTCACCCAGGTGTTTGTGAACACCCAGGATCGTGAGCTCACCATCGTGGAGATCCACACCTTCCTGGCCCAGGCCATCGTTGATTACAACACCACCAACGAGAGCCTGAACATCAGCGTCTACACCGGCCGCGATGCCGCAGGCAACATTGTTTCTGTCAGCAAGCGGCTGGAGCTGGAGGACTTCCCCTCCATCACCGGCTACAAGAAGGACGACTACATGATGGTCACCATGGCCGGCCCCAACCGTGACGTCCAGACCATCGCCGATCCTGTTGTGGTCTCCGACGCCTATGTCAGCGCCTACTCCTCCAAGCCCAGCGATCCCGCCGATTACGTGGGCACCGCCGGCCGCCTGACCCAGGTCACCGCCGACGGCAAGGAGTACAAGATCTCCGCCAAGGCCTATCACGACCCCGAGTATCTGTATGACTACAGCAACAGCAGCCAGCAGCTGGACGGCTACCGCTATGACCTGCTTCTGGACAGCTACGGCTACCTGCTGGGCATCAAGAACGTGACCGCCGCTGAGAACGTGTTCTTCGTGGTTGGTTACAATCCCAACTCCGTCAACTGGGGCAACACCTCCGGCAAGGCCTTCGTCATCTTCCCCGACGGCACCTCCAAGGAGGTCACTGTCAAGGGCAAGGGCGGTTTCGGCATTGTGGCCGCTGGTGCGACAGTTGGCGTCAGCGGCGGCTATGACCGTGTCAACGCCTGGTATGACTACACCGTGGACGCCGACGGCACCTATGTCATCAGCAACCTGAGCAACCGCCAGTTTGCCGAGAACCGTAACCTGACCACCACTACCCCCGCTTATGAGGCCGGTAAGGTGAACAGCATCTACGCCACCATGTCTTCCCAGAATGTTGCCTCCCCCGCCTCTGGAGCCAGCACCTCCTACATTGTCCGCGGTGATTCCGCGCCCACCTTTGTCTACGGCAACGACAACTCCGTCTACATCGCCGTAAAGACCAAGACTACCGGCAGCGCTGTCCGCATTGACGAGGTCAACGGCGTGACCACCGGCATCAAGAACGTCAACATTGATCCCAGGACCGGCACCATCCGCGCTGACGGCACTGCCAGCACCGGCGTGGCCAACACCTTCAACGTGTTCGGTCTGTACGACAAGAACGGCTATGTGACCTACGCCGTGGTTATCGGCGAGGACGGCGGAGCCGCCAACAACATGGTCTACCTGACCTCCGGCATCACCGGCAGCTACTATGACAGCGACATCAAGAAGTATGTCTATCAGTACGACGCCATCAACGCCGACTCCAACGAGGTCATCACCGTCAACTCCCTGGTCCGCTGGATCGCGGGCGGCGGATTGGACGAGAACACCGCTCTGGCTCCCCTGAGCGCCCACACCCTGTACAAGGCCACCTACGACGCCAAGGGCTTCATCACCAAGATGGAGCAGAGGTTCGACGACCGCACCAGCCTTGACAACAGGACTGGCCCCTACAACACTCAGGCTTACAAGGATAACGGCTACGGCACCTACACCCTGGCTGCCGACGGCAGCGCCACCAAGGTGACCCTCAGCGGCAACACCCTGTACCTGAGCGCCACGAACAACAACCAGTACGTGCTCATCACCGGCGATACCAAGTTCTTCGTGAACGGCAAGGACGACACCGACGGCAAGTACAACCTGTATCCCACCGCCGCCTCCGCCCTGGCTGCTCTCGGCAACGACAACCAGGTTGACTCCACCCTCACCGATGGGGCCAAGATTGCCATCATCGCCGACAAGAACACCGGCTTCGCCAAGACCGTCATCTTCCGCGACCAGGTGTACGCCGGCGCCAACGTGTCCGGACCTCAGGTTGCGAACGTGAGCAGCGCCTACGTCTATGACCTTGGCAGCAGCAACTACTGCGTGAGAGTGAAGCTGACCGCGAACGAGACCACCGCCAAGACCCTTACCTACCGGGTCATCGGCCGGTCCATCTTCGGAACTGAGGTCGTAGCTGCTACTGGTACCGTCACCACAGTGGTCGGCCAGAACTGGGCCAACAGCGCCACCATTCCCGGCGGCGTGATTCAGGCTGGTCTTGTCACTTACTATGTGGAGATCAACGGTGTCATGTACAATATCCCCGGTCCCAGCTCGGCTCTGTAAGCTAATTCCACGTTTATAAAAGGAAAGCCCCCTCGGGGGCTTTCCTTTATTCATCCGCCGGCAGGAAGGCGGCGTATACGTACGTGGTGTCCCGCTGGGCGAGCTGATATCCGGTACGGCCGTCGTAGCTGTACCAGGAGACGCTGTTTCCGCTCCAGTTCACGACACAGCCGGAGTAGGGGTCTGTAGGAGAGGAATAGAAGGATGACGTCCCCCGCAGGATCGGTATCCCGAGGTACCCGCCGGTGTTGGCGGACGGAAAGATAAATACCGCCACAGGGGGCCTGTCAAAGGTGAGGGTAGTGGGATGGGCTTCCCCGGACAGGCCGCTGCCGGTGTAGCTGCCGTACACCACCCGGCAGTTGCCCCGGGTGGACAGGGTGGCGGCCATAGCCGCCCGGGCGTCCGCCCCGGCCTTCAGGGCCGCGTCAATTTTGGCGTTGTCCGCGTTGAAGTCCTCCATCAGGACCTTGTCCTGCTTTACCCACTGGCTGAGCTGATAGTTGGCTGTGTGATTGCTGGGCATGCTGTTTCCTCCTTATGTGTTGTTGGGGCGCACAAAAAGGCTCCTTTGCCGAAGGAGCCTTCAGGGCCCTCTATAAAACAAGAGAAGACGCCCCAAAGTGGGACGTTTCCATACATTTATTGGAAATTTGGACGCACTGCGCCCAAAAGCAGAAAAAGCCCCGGAATTTCGGCCGAAATTCCGGGGCTTCCTCTGTTCTGTGCAGGAGAGGTGAGAAATCCTAGTTTAAATATTTGCCCAGCGTTCTCAAAAACAGCTCAATGTCCAAAGGCTTGGCGATGTGAGCGTTCATGCCGCTTTTCAGGGCGGTCTCCTTGTCCTCCTCCATGGCGTTGGCCGTCATGGCAATGATAGGGAGGCCTTTCACATCCCGCCGGGGCAGGGCCCGGATGGTGCGGGTGGCCTCATAGCCGTCCATCACCGGCATCTGCACATCCATAAGAACTGCATCGTAATAGTATTCCGCCGCCTGGCGCACCATGTCCACAGCGTCGGTGCCGTCGGGCGCAGTCTCCACGGTGAAGCCGGTCTCCTCCAAGATGGCCTGGGCAATTTCCCGGTTGAGCTCGTTGTCCTCCACTAGCAGGATCCGTCTGCCGGTAAAATCCGCCTGGGTCCAGGATGTTTTTTCCTCTTTCTCAATCAGGTTATTGGCTGCCAGCAGGGCGGATTTCAGGTCGGACATGAACAGGGGCTTGGCACAGAAAGCGGTAACCCCCGCCGCTCTGGCCTCCTCCTCAATGTCCGTCCAGTCGTAGGCGGTGAGGATGATGATGGGGGCCTCGTGACCGATAGCGGCACGAATGCGGCGGCAGGTCTCAATGCCGCTCAGCTCCGGCATCTGCCAGTCGATAATATAGGTGTGGTAGGCGGCCCCCTGACCGTGGGCGCTTTTCGCCCGGTAGACCGCCTCCTTGCCCGAGGTGGTCCACTCCGCCCGCATGCCGATCTGCTTGAGCATGCGGGTCACGCTCTCGCAGCTGTCGCAGTCGTCGTCCACCACAATGGCCCGGAGACCCTCCAGCTCCTTGATCTGTGCCGCGTTCTTCTCCACATCCTGGAGCTTCAGGCTCAGCGTTACCTGGAATTCACTGCCCCGGCCCTTCTCGCTCTGGACCGTAATGGTGCCGCCCATCATCTCCACAATATTTTTGGTAATGGCCATGCCCAGGCCGGTGCCCTGAATGCCCGTTTTGGTGGTGCTGGCCTCCCGTTCAAAGGGCTCGAAAATGTGCTCCACAAAGTCCGGCGCCATGCCGATGCCGTTGTCCTTGACGATAAATACATAGTCCCCGTAGCCCCGGTGGAAGGTGGTCTCCTGCCGGATGCGGAAGCTTACCGAGCCCCCCGCCGGTGTATATTTTACGGCGTTGCTCAGCAGGTTTACAAAGACCTGGCTCAGCTTTAGAGAGTCGGCAATCACGTCCTCATTGTTCACGTCAAAGGTGTCGATAAACAGATCCAGCTGCTTGGCCTTCACCTGAGGCTGAATGATATTCACCAGATTATGGGTCAGCTCGGAGATGTTGCACTCCTGTTCCTTAATCTGGACCTTTCCGCTCTCGATACGGCTCATGTCCAGAATGTCGTTGATGAGACTGAGCAGGTGGTTGCTGGAGGAGAGGACCTTTTGCAGGCAGTCCTTCACCTGGTCCTTGTTGTCAATATGGCTGACCGCGATGGTGGTAAAGCCGATGATGGCGTTCATGGGGGTGCGGATGTCGTGGGACATGTTGGACAGAAAGGTGGTCTTGGCGTTGTTGGCCCGCTGCGCCTGCATCAGCGCGTCCTGAAGGGCCTGGGTCTGTTCCCGCTGCCGCTGGACCTGGGCGGTGATATCCTTGGAGACCACCATGACCATGATATCGCCGGTGTCGTCGTCCAGGGTCATGATGAAGGTCTGGCGTACGCACATGGGCTGTCCGGCCTCAGGCCGGCCCCAGTAATCCACGTTGATCTCCAGCTCTCCCTGTTCAAAACGCTCCCGCAGCCGCTCCGGGCTGGCTGCCGCGCAGTACTCCTCCAAAGATTCCTCCATGACAAAGGACTTCCACATATCAAAACAGGCTGAGGCGGAGCAGGGGACTGTCAGTCCGGACTTCTCCAGCAGGGAGACCTGCTGTCCGTCGATGATGCAGGTAATGTCGTGCTCAATCAGGTCCCGGGTGAGGTTAAACTCGAAGGTGCAGAAGGCGGTGGAGGTGATGGCAATCCGGTACTGCCGTTCTTTGCGGTTCATAACGGACATGGCCTTCTGGTTCTGGAGCTCCCGCTGCTTCATCTCCGTGATATTCTGCCGGACGTAGAGAATCCTGACGGCCCGGCCCTCCTTCCGCTGGAGGCACACCGCAATCAGGTGCTCCCAATCCTCCTTTCCGTTCCGGGAGACGTGGCACTCATAGGTAAAGGTATCCTGGTCTGAGAGAATTTCCGCGATAGGTTCGGGGCTGAAGGCCTGCAGGAAACGCTCCTTTTCCTCTTCACCGATGATATCCTGGGCATGAATGCGGATAATGTCGTCGTAAGAGCCCTCCATGGCCAGGCTGCTGCTCAGCGGCCGGATGCCGGCCATATAGGAATATGTATTATTTTCCAGATCTACGGTGAGATAGCGGGAGGAAAAAAGGGTATTCAGGCCGTCCAGCACATAGCCGAACTGGATGTTCTGCTTTTCCAGTATCTTGCGCCGCGCCTGGCCCCGAATAATCAAAACGATAATGTAGGCGGCGAACAGGGTGATGAGAATCCCCTGCAAGACCATGCCGGCATGGTTGGCCTCCCGGAGCATGGACTGAGTTACGCTCGGAGGAAAGGTCTGTACCAGGGTATATTCGCTGTTCGGGATGCGGACCATGCACAGATTGTCCACAAAGCTGTCTGGACAGATAAAGCCCTTGTTCTCCGTACCGTCTTGAAAAGCTGCCCGAAGGATACCGGCGGTATCGCTGCCGATGACTCCGTCGTTGAACAGCATATCAGGAAGAAAATCATCATTGCTATTGCTGCCGGAGCTGGCGATGACCCTGCCGTCTGAGGAACATAGATAGGTGTCTGCCGGCTCGCCGAAATAGCTGACAGTCAGCATGTTCCGGAGGTAGTCCTCTGCGAAATACAGACCCAGCAGCATACCGACAATCTCGCCATCGTATTCGACAGGGGCATAAAATACCGTCATTATCTGGCCGGTCAGCCGGGATCTGACCACTTCCAGCCCGCTCTCCCCACGCATTCCGTTGATAAAATAGGCCCGGTCGGAGCTGTCATTGGTTTGACCGTCAGAGGCCAGGTTGAGCCCGTCGGCGTTGGTAAAGCGAATGGCGTCAAAGGAGGCGTGCTCTTCCATCCCCTTCAGCAGCTCAGGGGTGATTTTCGGCTGATTTTGTCCGACACCCAGCAGGTAAGCGTAGTTGCGCAGCCGCAGGAGAGCGCTATTGAACTCGCTCTCGATCTGCTGGGAGGTCTGATAGGCAGAATCCATGGCGTAATTCAGATTCTGCTTTTCAATTCGCCGGCTGTTGGTGGTGGAGTACCATTGGAACAGCAGGATAATCGCTGCCAGCAGAATGCAGATATACAGCGCATTTTGCCAGGTTTTCTTTGTCGTCTGCATAAAAAAACCCTCCTCTGTCTGTCCCCTGTGGATAGCCCTCATCCGGATGGGCTGAGGTTAAATATCAATGGGGCCTGGGTTGCTGACTGCTTTCATATTATACCAGAAAACAAAAAAAGCGCAATACATTTGCCGTGCGGGGAGTGTCCGCCGAAAAAATTTATTTTCGTGTTTCCCCCACCGGAGGCGGGGGAAGCACAGATAGGAAAGCTGCGTTTGGAGCGCTTCCGCCGCACAGGAATTCTCTTTTCAGGGCGGGGGAAAATGGTCGGGGCACGGAGGAAATGGCGAAAGCAGGTGCAAAACAGCTCCGCCTCCAGATCGGAGGCGGAGCCGCCGGTTCATATGACGCAGATAAAATCATCCGGTCCGGGAGCCGTTCAGCGCGGTTTTCGGAACGGACCGCCGCCGGAGAGCGGCAAGCAGAATGCAGGCCGTTCCGAGGCACAGCCCCTCAGACAGCAGTGGGGCCCACCAGATTCCCGTACCAGCCAGAAGGCGGGTCAGGAGCGCCAGGCTGAGGAGCAGAAATACGAAGCTGCGCCCGATAGACAGGAGCATCGCCGAAAAGGCGTACTCCACCGCGGCAAAGTATCCGCTCAGAGCGATGTTCAGTCCCAGCAGTGGGAAAGAAAGCATAAAAATCCGAATCACGGAGACGGAGTAATCCAGCAGCTCCGGCATATCAGGCCCGATGTAGAAGGCGGCGATCTGCCGGCCCAGGAGCGCGCAAACCAGAACGGTTACGGTGCAGAAGGAAAGCGCGGCGGTGAGGCAATAGCGCAGCAGTGTCTGGCAGCCGGCCTCGTCCCCCCGGCCCCGGCGGTAGCTGATCAGGGGCTGGCTGCCCTGGACTATGCCCGTTACGGAGAACACCACGATATTGTTGATGTAGGACACGATGGCGTAGCTGACCAGCGCGCCTGGGAACAGAAGCGCCGCAATAGCCCGGTTGAAAATCAGGGTAATTGCCCCCGCGGAAAGCTCCGTCAGAGCCACGGAGGCGCCGTTGCGCATTTCCCGGACCAGTGCCGGGAGGTCGGGCCGGAACCTGACGAAGCGGATATTTCCCTTTCCTTTCAGGAAATGGAACAGATAGAGCAGCGTAACGGTGCATTGGGAGATGCTGGTGGCAAAGGCCGCTCCGGCCAGTCCCCTGCCCAGCACGATGACAAACAGCCAGTCCAGCAGGCAGTTTTCCAGGGCCCCCGTCAGCACAATAGCCATGGTTTTGCGGGGGAAGCCGTCGGTTTTCATCAGAACCTCAAAGGCATAGGACAACAGAAAGCCGGGGACAAAGGGGATAATCAAGGTCAGATACTCCCGCATGTTGGCGGCAGTCTGGGCGTCCCGCGCTCCCAAGAAGCGGATCAGGAGTCCCAGGTTGGGCAACGCTATGGCCATAATTGCGGCAGAGAGAATAATCTGTACGGCCACATTCTGGGTAAATACCTCCGACGCCCGCTTTTTTTGGCCTCCGCCCAGAAAAATGGCCGCCACCGTGGAGGTGCCCGCCGCAAACAGCAGGGAAAGAGCGAACAGCAGCTGTAAAAATGGGGTTGAAAGATTCACCGCCGTCAGCGCCTCCGGGCCTACGCCTTTGGCCACGAACATTCCGTCCACCATAGTGTAAAGAGCATACACCCACTGGGACAGGATAGAGGGAATTACATATTTTAAAAAGGTGCTTTTCAGGGATTGGCTTTCCAGCTTCATGATAACAGCTCCATTTGCTTAAGATGTTTCTATCATAAACCCTGGTACTGTACTAAGGTCAAGGGGGCTGCGATAAATTTCCGGTGCGATGTCCTGCAGGGGCCGGATTGCTCTTGACGTGCGGCCTTCCAGACGGTATGATGAAAGAAATAAGGAGGGGAAGCAAATGACCTATCAGGAAATTTTAGCGGCCGCCCGGGTGTGCAGCGGCCCTTACTGCAAAGCCTGCCCGGTGTGCAACGG
Source organism: uncultured Bacillota bacterium (assembly GCA_947426945.1). Lineage (GTDB taxonomy): Bacteria > Bacillota > Clostridia > Oscillospirales > Oscillospiraceae > Lawsonibacter. The sequence continues at coordinate 84,302 of CANEFX010000009.1, read as the reverse complement.
CCGGGCCTGCAAAAACACCATGCCTGGTCCGGGGGCCAAGGGTACCGGAACCGTTGCCGCCCGGAATTACGACGCGTGGCAGGAAGTTTTTCTGAACATGGATACTATCTGTGCCAACGGCCCGGCAGATACCCGGTTTACCCTGTTTGGCCAGACCTACGACCTGCCTGTTTTCGCAGGTCCGGTGGGAGCGGTAAAGCTCCATTACGGCGACAAGTTTACCGATTTGGAGTATAACGATATCCTGGTGCCCGCCTGTGTCCAGGCCGGTATCGCCGCCTTTACCGGCGACGGTACCGATCCTGCCGTCTTTGCCGCGGCGGCCGAGGCAATCGGCAGAAACAGCGGCAAGGGCATCCCGACGGTAAAGCCCTGGGACCGGGATACTCTCTTTGCCAAGCTGGACCAGGCCAAGGCTTCCGGGGCCCGGATGTTCGCCATGGACATCGACGCCGCCGGCCTGCCCTTCCTCAAGGGACTGAATCCTCCCGCCGGCTCCAAGACGGTGGCCGAGCTGCGGGAGGTCATTGAGTACGCAGGAGTGCCTTTTATCCTCAAGGGCATTATGACCGTCAGAGGTGCCAGGAAGGCCCTGGAGGCGGGGGCGGCCGGGATTGTGGTGTCCAACCACGGCGGCCGGGTGCAGGACGGGGTTCCTGCTACCGCCGAGGTTCTCCCCGCCATTGCGGAGGCGGTAAAGGGCCGGATGGTGGTGATGGTGGACGGCGGTATCCGAACCGGCGTGGATGTGTGCAAAGCTCTGGCTCTGGGCGCGGACGCCTGTATTCTGGCCCGCCCCTATGTCACGGCCGTCTACGGAGGTGGAGCTGAAGGCGTAAAGGTGCTTACCCACAAGATCAAGGCCGAGCTGGCTGACACCATGGCCATGTGCGGCGTCCACTCCCTGGAGGAGATTTCGCGGGATATGATTTTCTGATGTGTAAGGCGGGGGGCTTACCCCCGCCGTTTTTTTGTCTCCCGCAACAATTCTTCTGTTTGAAACGTCTATATCAGTGAAGGGAGGTGGCCCTGATGTCCCGAAAATCCAACCGGCCGGTGGATTGGGAAGCGCTGGTCACGCAGAATGAAACCCGCCTGTATCGGGCGGCACTGGCCATCCTGGGCCACCCCCAGGAGGCGGAGGACGCGGTGCAGGACGCCTTTGTGCGTTATCTGGAAAAGGCTCCCGCCCATTTGGACAGCTCTGCTGCCTGGCTGATGCGGGTGCTGGTGAACGGCTGCAAAAGCCGCCTGCGCCTGGCCTGGCGGCGGGTGGGCCCCCTCCCGGAGGCCCTTCCCGCTCCAGGCCCGGAGGAGCGGGAAGAACTGGAGGAGCTGTTTGCTCTCCCGCCCGAGGATCGAACGGTAATTCATCTGCACTACTACGAGGGTTACTCCACGGCGGAGATTGCCCGGATGCTGGGCTGTCAGCCGGGGACGGTACGCTCCCGCCTCTCCCGGGCCCGTGAGAAACTGAAAAAGCTGCTAGAGGAATAGACGATAAGGAGAATTGTGATGAAATACTACAAATCGTATATGGACCGGCAGGAACTTTCCCCGACGGTCCATGAAAATCTGTTGAATCTGGAAGCTCCCGCGCGGCGCTCCCGCTCCTGGCTGAAATATGGGGCTCTGGCCGCCTGTGCGGCCCTCATCGTCGGAGCGGGGATGTGGAAGCTGGCCCCCGCGCCTGCGGCCGCTCCGAACCCACCCCAGAGTGCCGGCCAGTTCGCCGCCGACTACACCCCCTTGCCCGGGGAGAAGGATGTGGTGGAGCCGGATGATTTCTTCGTGGTGAGCAGTCCCGCAGAAGGCGGCAAGCTGATGTTCCCCATGATTCCCGGCATTTTCTATCAGGATATCACAGACCGGTCCCAGCTGTCCGTCGACATGTCCCGGGTCTATTTGCCGGGCAGCTTTCTGGTGGATTTGAAAAAAGAGGATATCCAGACCATCTTCTGGGGCCCCGAGGGCAAGCCGGCGGCAGACCACCCCAAGGCGGAGCAGGGCGATCTGCCCTGGATGCTCTTCTGGGACGGCTACGCCCTCCGAGGCCGTGCCCTTTACGACGGCCAGGGCCGGCTGACGGAGCTGACCCTCTGGGGCGAAAAGGACCGGGCCGACTTTGAGCTGGAGCTGCGCCTGGGGGCTATGCCCTTTACCTGCTGCATCGACATGAACCGGGGAGACATCATCAGCGAGTTTAACGGTGTCTCCGTGGCCGGCTGGAGTCAGGTCTACGACCGGGACGGCGACGGCCAGGACGACTATATCTGCGGCAGCGAGTTTATGACCCAAAACGATATCGGCGTCCGGTTTGTCAACCGGAACAGTACTATGCGCGCAGAATATCGGAACGAGGATGACGTCATTTTCGGGGACATGGACCTGGGGGGCGCTCAGACCTTCAATGCCCTGTTTGCCCGGCAGGCCCTGGCCGATGACGGCGGGCTGTACCTGGACCACCTGAAAACCGCCGATCATATCCCCGCCTGGCGGGAGGAGGAGTTTTCCTCCCTGGCCCAGGCCCGGCAGGAGATCGACTTTGCCCCCTACCTGCCCATGTCTGAGCCGGAGGGCTACGGCTCCTACGCCGGGAACAAGGAGTTCTATGGCCGTCTCAGCTATCAGGAGGGAAGGCAGAACACCCTGTTTGTCCGCTGGAGCCGGGGATATGACAACGTGGAGGTGTGTGTATACCGGGACGGGTACCGCTCCTGTAACCTGGTATCCCCCGATGCGCCGGAGACCTACGACCTGCGCCTCTACTCCATCCCCTGGTGCGACAGCGTGCCTGAGGAGTACCGGGAGACGGTGAACTGCCCCGCGTTCCGGGCGGAGGACATGTCCCTGGCTGTCGTGGAGGCCCGGGGCCGGGAGCACGACACCGGCGGAATGACCTGGTCCTTCGACGTGCTCTACCCGGACGGGACCCTGGCGTCCTACCGCTGCGACGGACTGACGGCGGAACAGGTGTGGGCCATGGTGGAGGAGACGCTGTAAGGCGGGTCGGCGTGCCTGTCCGGCGGGCCTGATTTCACAAGGTGACATAAAATCTTAATTTTTTATGAATTGGTGTATTTTCCTCTTGCCGAAGCGGGTCGAAGCGGGTATACTTGAAAGGACTAAACTCGGGGAGGGACCCCTTTGGAAGAGAGATATCTGAATATGTCCCGCCAGCCCCAGGGGCGGCGGGCGGCGCCCTCCCGGAGCCAAAGCGGCGCCCGCAGCGCGCCGCCCCACCGCCGGGACGACGACTGGGATGACAGGCCCGCCAAACGGAGAAAGGCGGCCCCCAAGGGGCGGGGCGGCGTGGTAGGTGTGCTCAAAGGCTTTTACATATTTCTGGTGGTCATCTCCGCCATCGTCGTGGCGGGTTATATCGGCGTTTCTCTGATGGTGAAGGCGCCGGAGCAGAACGAGCTGACCCCGCCTGTGCAGCAGGGCGAAAACCCTGGCTCCAACGGCACGGGAGTGAGCACGGCGGACCCCGGCGTTGTGCCGGTCAAGCTGGAACGGCGGAAGGGGGTCTACACCGTATTCCTGGCCGCCACCGACAAGGCCGGGACCCTCACCGACGTGATGATGGTCATGCGTTACGACACCAACGACCAGACGGTGGGCGTGATTTCCATTCCTCGGGACACCCTGGTTGCCAGGCAGAAGGGCAGTCCCCATCTGGTCTACGGCGGGGGCGGGGTGGAGCAGCGGATCAAGGACGTGTCCGATATGCTGGGCGTCCCCATCGACTGCTATGTGAAGGTGAACATCAGGGGCTTTGTCACTCTTGTGGACTATCTGGGCGGCATTGACTTCTATGTTCCCTGCGATATGAACTACGACGACCCCAGCATCAACAACGATCTGCATATCCATTTTAAGGAGGGTATGCAGCCTCTCAGCGGCCAGCAGGCCATGGAGGTGGCCCGCTTCCGGAAAAACAACGACGGCAGCGGATACTCCGACGTGGGCCGTACCCAGACCCAGCAGAAGCTGCTGATTGCGCTAGCCAAGAAGGTGCTGTCCTGGGACAGCCTGACCAAGATCAACGGGTTTGTGGAGATCTTCAACGAGACGGTGGATACCGACCTGTCTTTGAACGAAATGCTCTACTTTGCCAGCCAGGCCGTCAACCTGGACCCCTCCACCGGGGTGGAGACGGCCACCCTCCCCGGCCGGGGCGACGCAGTCTACCGCGGCTCCAAGTGGTGCTATGAGCTGGATCAGGAGGGGACGCTGGAGCTGGTCAACCGCCTGATCAACCCCTATGACCGGGATCTGACCCTGGAGGATATGAACATCGCCAAAGCGGACAAATATATGTAAAGATAACACACGCGGCCCACGGACTTCCGTGGGCCGCACATGTTATTTGATCCTTTTGCCGTTGAGGACGGCCTCGGCCAGCCGGTCCCCCTCGTAACATACCTTGAGGGAGAAGAAAGGGACGTCCTGCCAGATCAGGTTCAGGAAGATGGCGTCCCCCTCCCAGTGGGGGATTTTCAGCAGCTGTTCCTTGGGCAGCCACTCCAGCACCCCCTCGTCACAGTCCCGAAGGGTGCCGGTAAAGCCGTCGGCGGTGAACAGGTGCATATATTCGGTGGGCCAGCGGTCGGAGACAAAGGTGACAATCCCCCGATAGCGGTAGTCGGTGAGAGTCAGTCCGGTCTCCTCCTCCGCCTCCCGAAGCAGGCAGTCCTCCGGGCTCTCTTTGTCCAGAAACTTTCCTCCGACGCCAATCCATTTGTCCTTATTCAAGTCGTTTTCCTTCTTGGTTCGGTGGAGCATCAGATACTCGTCTCCCCGCCGGATATAGCACAAGGTGGTGTTTATCATGCCTCAATCAGCTCCACATCCACAGTAAACCGCGCTCCGTCCCGGAGATAGGTGAGGGAGACGCTGTCTCCCGCGCCCAGGCCCAGCTTGAGCCGGGTCAGGTCCTGAAGGCCGGTGATGGGCGCGCCGTTGGCCTCAATGAGGATATCCCCGGAGCGCAGACCCTTGGTCCAGGCATCGCTGGTCTGCTCCACGCTCCGGAGCTTCAGGCCGCCCCCCTCCACGGGGGCGGTGTACACCATAAAGCCAAAAACGCCCGCCTTGATGGCCTCCCCGGCAATCAGATGGTCGGCCACGTACTTCACCCGCCGGGAGGGGATGGCAAAGCCCAGGCCCTCGGCGGAACCGTCCTCGGAAATAATTTTTACGGTGTTGATTCCGATGACCTGTCCGTACTGGTTCAGCAGGGGGCCGCCGGAGTTGCCGTAGTTGATGGCGGCGCTGGTCTGAATAAGCGCCATATTCACGTCGTCCACCTCCACCTCCCGGTCCAGGGCGGAGACGATGCCGTCGGTAAAGGTGGCCCGGTAACCCAGGGAGTCCCCCAGGGCGGCCACTGGCTCGCCGATGCGCAGGGCGTTGGAGTCGCCGAACTGAGCCGGAACAAGTCCCTCGGCTTCCACCTTCAGCACGGCCAGGTCCTCCGCCGCGTCGAAGCCGACCAGACTGGCGGACAGAGTCTGGTTGCTGTGCAGCAAAACGTCTACCCGCCGGGCTCCGGCCACCACATGGGCGTTGGTGATCAGATAGCCGTCCTGAGTAAGCACTACCCCGGTGCCGGCGCTGTAGCCGTGGCTGCTCTGGGATTCAATAGATACCACAGAGGGGCTGGCCCGGTCATAGATCTGGGTGTAGCTCAGCGCCTCCCCCTGAACAGGAAGAAGGGACACCGTCACCCCTGTGCCGGTGCCGGCCCGGGGAATGGAGGGAGGCTGGGTGCTGTAATCCTCCTGTTCCTCGTAACGCCACTCCCCTCCGATAGAGGGGAAGCGGTCCCGAATGGGGGACCGGGCGGAAAAATACCGGTCCAGCACCACGGTGGACAGGCAGATAACCCCGATCAGCGCGGCCAGACCCAGAAACCAGGGCCATTTCCGCCGCTTCCGCCGGACCCGCAGTACGGGGCGGCGGGAGACCCGGGCTGCGGCCGGGATGCGGACGGCGGGCGGCGCGGGAAAGACGGGAGAGGGCTGCTCCCAGGGGCCGCCCTGCCACAAGCCGCCGTTTCGGTTGTCCATCATAACACCCCCATAAGGTCTCCCCGGAGGGGAGGCTTCGGTTTCTATGCCAGCGTCAGGGTAAAGTGGAACTGGGTCACCCCGTCCTCACTGGTGACGGTAATGTTCTCCTTCAGGTTGCCCAGAATGGTCTTGACAATATACAGCCCCAGGCCAACGCCCTCCCGGTCCATGGAGCGGGAGTAGTCCGCCTTGTGAAAGCGCTCAAAGAGCAGGGGCAGCTCGTCGGGCGGGATGGTGGCTCCCAGGTTGCGGATGGTGGTGTGGGCTTTACCGTCCTTTTTGGTGATCTGGACGGTGATGGCGGTGCCGGGAGCGGCAAACTTGGCCGCGTTGTCCAGCAGATTGTAGCATACTTGAGTAATAGAGTCCGGATCGCCCCATACCATCAGCTTGTCTCCGGGCATCTGAACTTCCACGTCCAGACGCCGGTCGGTGATTTTGGACTCCAGGCTGATGAGTACCCGAGACATGACCTCGGTGAGGTCGAAAGTCTCCTGGGCGGTGACGGTGCTCTCCGCCAAGGCGTTGAGCCGGGACAAATCCAGCATACGCCGCACCAGACGGCTGAGCCGCCGGGTTTCGGACACTACAATTTCCAGGGATTCCCGCTCCCGCTCGGGGGGGATGGTGCCGTCCAGAATACCCTCGGCAAAGCCGGCGATAGTGGTCATAGGGGTTTTCAGCTCGTGGGAGACATTGGCGATGAACTCCGCGCGCTGGCTCTCCACCTTCTCCAGGGAGTTGGCCATGGAGTTGAAAGCCTCGGCCAGGGCGCTGACCTCGTCGCACCGGTCCTCATAACCGGTGACCCGCACGTCAAACTCCCCCTGGCCGAATTTTCGGGCGGCCTCGGCCATCTCGTTCAGGGGCCGGGTCTGATAGGCGGAGGTGAGGGTGCTGGCAATGACGGAAATCAGGAATACCACCACGGCGGAAAAGAAAAAGATGGTAGCGGTGGCCGTCCACATTTCAGAGAGGTTGGAGGCATCGGCCGCCACCAGCACCATCCCCTGGGTGACAGTCATGGGACCGATCTGGTTAGTGACGGGCAGGGCGGACAGATACCGCTTTTCCGGATAGAGTCCCCCCAGGTTGGTCATGCCGTTGAAGGAGCCCTCGTTCAGAACCTGGGAAATTACGTTCTCGGGGAGTGTGCTGTCCCTGTAGTCATAAAACTGGCCGTCGGCGGTGGCGTAGAGAATTTTTCCGTCCGGCCCGGCCACGATGATATGGGAGTCGGAGATCATAGCGATGGAGGCCACATAGCTGCTGTAAAACTCGTCCTGAAGATCCAGGGTAAGGTAGCGGTGGTAGTAGGTGGAGGTGAAGCTGGAGACATAGCCGGCGTTGCGCTCCACTGAGTCCCGGGTCTCCCCGATAATATATCGGTAGGACAGCAGCATGAAAGCGCCGGCCAGTAAAGTAAAGGAGAGCAGCATGGTGCTCACCATCAGGGTCAGTTGACGCCGATATAAGGAGCGCATAGTCAGCCTGCCGTTCCCAGCTCAAACTTATAGCCCACGCCCCACACGGTCTTGAGCCGCCACTGGTCGCTGACCCCCTCCAGCTTCTCCCGCAGACGCTTGATGTGCACGTCCACCGTCCGGCTGTCGCCAAAGTAGTCAAAGCCCCACACCTCGTCCAGCAGCTGGTTCCGGGTAAATACCCGGTTGGGGGAGGAGGCCAGGTGGAACAGCAGCTCCAGTTCCTTCGGCGGGGTGTCCACCCGCTGGCCGTCCACCAGCAGCTCATAGGAGTCCAGGTTGATGACCAGCTTATCAAAGGACAGTTTTTTCTCCCCCTGCTCCTCCTCCATCCCGGTGCGGCGGAGAACGGCGTGGATGCGGGCCAGCACCTCCTTCATCTCAAAGGGCTTGACGATGTAGTCGTCTGCCCCTTGCTCCAGACCGGAGACCTTATCCTCGGTTTCTCCCTTGGCGGTAAGCATGATAACCGGGGTCTTGTCTCCCTCCCGGATCTTCCTCAGTACTGACCAGCCGTCCATAATAGGCAGCATAATGTCCAGCAGAACCAGGTCGGGCTGGAAGGAGCGGAACAGCTCGATTCCCTTGCCGCCGTCCTTGGCCACCTGGGTCTGAAAGCCCTCTTTCTCCAGATAGAGGTGAAGCAGTTCGGCAATATTGGCGTCGTCCTCGACGATCAGGACCTTTTGGGACATAACACGGCACCTCGTTTTCCCAAGTATATTTGCGGGGAGACGGCCACAGGCCGCTTTTATAAAACATCCGATTCTATTATAGCGCAGGCGGCCGTTTTTGGGTGAATAATTTGTGAATTACGGCGCTTTTTGCCCCTCTACATAGGAGTGGTCCACCTGAATGACGGGAAAATAGCGGTCGGACATCTCCTTCAGCTTTTGGGAAAGGAAGGTCTTTACCTCACCGTCGGACAGGCGGAAGCCGTAGGGCACCACCACGTCAAAGAGAATGTTGGTGTGGATGGGCCCGGCGGTGACCCGGAAGTCGTGGATAGTAAGGACGGGGTCAAGCTCCCGGGCCAGCTCCGCCGTCTGCCGGCGGAGGGCCTCGGTGCGGCCGTCCCGCACGATTGGGTCCATGTGGATGGAGGTCTCAATGTGGTGCTTGGCCTTCAGCTCCCGCTCGATGTGGTCGATAACGTCGTGAATTTCCAGAAAATCGCCGTCGGCGGGGACCTCGGCGTGGAGAGACATCATGGCCCGGCCGGGGCCGTAGTCGTGGTATACCAGGTCGTGGATGCCCAGGATGTAGTCATGGCCCAGAACGATGCGGTCGATGTCGGCAGCCAGCTCGGGGTCCATGGGCCGGCCCAGGAGGGGGTCCACGGTGTCCTTGGCCGCCCCCCAGCCGGTGCGCAGGATGAACAGCGCCACCCCCAGCCCCAGCCAGCCGTCCAGCGGGAGCTGTAAAAAGTGCCCGGCCAGCAGGCCCAGCAGCAGAGTGCCGGTGGCGGCCGCGTCGGACAGGGAGTCAGCAGCGGTGGCGGACAGGGCGGCGGACTGGATGCGCCGGGCCAGTCCCCGGTTAAACCAGAACATCCACAGCTTTACCCCCACCGAGACGGCCAGAATGACTGCCGCCGGGGCGGAGAAGTCCACCGGCCCGGGGTGGAGAATCTTCCGGAAGGAGGATTGGGCCAGCTCCACCCCCACCAGCAGGATCAGCATGGCCACCACCAGGCCGGCCAGGTATTCCATTCGGCCGTGGCCGAAGGGGTGCTCCTCGTCGGCCTCCTGCCCGGCCAGCCGGAAGCCCACCAGAGTGACCACCGAGGAGGCGGCGTCGGTCAGGTTGTTAAAGGCGTCGGCGGTGATGGCGATGGAGGACACGGCCAGCCCGGCCAGCAGCTTACCCAGAAAGAGCAGCAGGTTCAGCCCGATGCCGATTCCCCCGGACAGCACGCCGCACCGGCGGCGGGTTTCGGGGGACTGAGGGGCTCCGCCGCCCAGGCAGAAATGAAAAAATGAGTCCGTCATAAGCGCACCTCACAGTCGTCTTGCAATTCTTGAATTTTACCATAAACAGGTCGGTTTTACAAGCCCGATAAAAGGACGGAATGTGTCTCCGCTTTTATTTATACAGATGTACAGAAAAAACTGGCGGCCTTCCGTTTCCGGAAGACCGCCGGCCTTTTGGTGCGAACGATTTGCGAAGGGGCCAAGGCGGCTGCAGGTTACGCCTGGCCGGAGGGCTTGCTCTCCTTGTCGGCGGGGGAGGGGTTTTGGATGATAATGGTTTTCTCCTCTCCGCCGGCCAGCTTGCCGCCCAGCATGCCGGCCACCAGGGATTTTACGTCGATGCCCATGCTCTGGGCGATGCCCTCGGTGACCTGTGAGGTTCCGGTGATGATATCCTCCAGCAGCTTGGCGCTGTTTCCCTCGCCGTACATGGTAATCTTATCCACCTTGGACAGCGGCTCGGCCACATGTCTGGCAATTTCGGGCAGGGCCTGCATGACCATCTCAATGACGGCGGCTTCGCCGTACTTCTTCATGGCCTCGGCCTTTTTGTCAATGCCCTCGGCCTCGGCCAGAGCCTTGGCACGGATAGCCTCAGCCTCCGCTTTGCCCACGGCGGCGATGCCCTCCGCCTCCTGCTCCTTGGTGTACCGCTGCGCCTCGGCAATCTTCATCTCCGCCTCGGCCTTCTGCTCCTGTTCATAGCGGGCCGCCTCCGCGTCTTTCTGACGCTTGAACAGGTCGGCCTCGGCCTCCTGCTGCTGGCGGTAGCGCTCGGCGTCCGCCTTGGCCCGGATCTCCGCCTCCAGCTTCTGCTTCTCTACCTCCACCTCGTACTGCTTCAGCTCAGCCTGGCGCTGAGTCTTGGCAATTTCCGCGTTAACCGTGGCGGTTTCAATGCTCTTGCGCTGCTCCTGGCTCTGGATTTCATAGGCGGCGTCGGCCTCGGCCTTTTTGCCGTCGGCCATAATCTTCAACTCGGCCCGCTTAATTTCCAGCTCAGTCTGCTTTTGGGCAATCTGAGTGTCTGCCTGGACCCTGGCCTCGTTGGACTCCCGCTCCGCCTCCGCCTGGGCGATGGCGATGTCCCGGTCCGCCTGGGCCTTGGCAATGGCGGCGTTTTTCTTGATCAGGCTGGTGTTGTCGGCGCCCAGATCCTTGATAAGTCCGTTCTCGTCGGTGACATTCTGGATGTTGCAGGAGAGAATCTCAATGCCCAGCTTGTCCATGTCCTTGCTGGCCTTCTGCATCACCTGGTCGGAGAAGGAGTCCCGGTCCGTGTTGATCTCCTTGAGGGACAAGGTGCCGATAATCTCACGCATGTTGCCCTGGAGGGAATCCTGAAGGTCTTTGGTGATCTCCTCGGGGCGCTTGTTCAGGAAGTTTTTGGCCGCCAGCTTGATCCCCTCCGGGTGAGGAGAGATGCGGACCTTTGCTACGGCGTCCACGTTGACGTTAATGAAGTCGCTGGTGGGGACGGACTGCTCCGTTTTGATGTCCACAGTCATCTGGCCCAGGTACAGCCTGTCCATGCGCTCTAAAAAGGGGACGCGGATTCCGGCCCGGCCGATGAGCACCTTGCTCTCTTTCTTAAGGCCGGAGATGATGTACGCCTGGTCGGGCGGAGCCTTGACATAGCCGAGCAGGAAAATGACGGCCACGATCACCACAATCACAATAGCGGGAAGTACGCGCAAAATAATGTCAAGCACAGGGATTCCTCCTTTCAAATTTAACAAATAGGTGTTTTTTTATATCAACAAGCCATGGAAACAGCTTCTGCGGGGTACGGGGCGGATGTGCCGGCACGGGGAGAGGCTGTTTCCGGACGGCTTGAAATTTTCCCGGGGCCAGATATAACCGGGGAGGCCGGGGCTCACATCTCCGGCTCTATGCCGCAGGAGACGTCCCCCCGCATGGCGGCCAGACGCTCCAGGGCCTCCACCTCCGCCTCCAGGCTCCGCCGGCTCCACTCCTGCCGGCGCTGTCCGTTGCCGGAAATCACCTGAGACAGCACGTTTGCCGCCCGCAGGCAGAGGGCCGCCTGTCCGCCGGTGTCCGAGCCCTCCCGTTCTGACCGGACCAGCTCCCCCAGGGTGAGCTCCAGCACCTGGAGGTAGTCACTCTCCAGGCGGGAGGCTGTCTGGGGCTCCAACGCATCGCAGTATCGGAGGACCTGGGTCTCCAGATTTTCCAGCGCCGCCCGCACATAGGGGGTTTCAACGGGAGCTGCGGCCTGGCGGAGACGTGCCCTGACCGCTTGAGCGCCGCTGCCGCAGGCGGTGGAATTCAGAAACTGCTGCATCACGGGGGCAAGGCCGTCAAAGCGCTGGGAGATCTCCGACAGCCGCCGTTCATAGAGGGCAAAGCCGTCGGAATCTGTCCCCGGGCAGGACTTCATGGCGGGGATCAGGGTGTGCTCCAGGTCTGACAGCTCCTCCGCGATGGAGGCCAGGCCGTCGGCGTACCCGTCCAGGATACTGAGGTCCTTTTTTTCCAGCAGCCCGGCGCTTCTGCCGATAAACAGCGCCTTACAGGCCTTGGAGACGCCGGCGGCCTTATCCTTCAGCTCGTCGCCGCACAGCAGCCGGATCCGCTCCATGGTCAGGCCTGTGATTGAGGCGGGGACGGCGGTGTGGAGGACGGTCAGCGACCGGCGGATCTGCGTACACAGCTCCTCCAGCCGTTCCCGCCGCTGAATCAGCCCGCTCCGCTCCGTTCCGGCCGGTTGAAGCTCCGGGGGAAAATGGCGCGGCTGACGGGGCTCTGCGCTGCGGGGCTGCGCTGTGACCTCGAAGGGAATCCGTTTTTCCTTGCCCACCTTGGTGGCAAAAATAGTAAAGGCGGTCGTCATGCTCAGCCCCATCTCCCTGCAAGCCTGCTCCATATTTTTCTTAACATCCTCGTCCATACGAAAGTTGACCATGACCTGCGCCATAAAGGTCACCTCCTGTAAAATTATTATATCATATATAAAGCAAATTGCAACAGTTTTCTTTACAAATGTTGAATAGATTTGTGAATTCGACGAATTTCAATATGGCCAGGGGACGGGCAGAGAATAGGGAACCGGCGGCAAAAGGCAAAACGGCGGGAACCGGCCTTTTGTCAGCCGGTTCCCGCTGTTTTTGCTTTCTACCTGAGGAAGCACGCCGCATTCCGGGCGGCGCGCCTCTTACAGGGCGGCCCTGATTTTGGCGATCGTCTCCGCGTACTCCTCCTGCGTCAGGACGGTCCGCTTGGGATCCATCTGGAACACGCCGCCCCACTCAAACTGGTCCCTGTATTTGGGGACCAGGTGGAAGTGCAGGTGGCGGCCTGTGTCGCCGTAAGCGCCGTAGTTCACCTTGTCGGGGCGAAAGACGGTGTGGATGGCCCTGGCGGCCCGGGCCACATCGGCAAAGAAGGCGTTCCGCTCCTGCTCGGACAGGTCGGTCAGCTCGCTGACATGATCTCTATAGGCCACGATGCACCGGCCGGGATGGCTCTGCTCCTTGAAGAGGATCAGGTTGCTGACGCTCAGCTCACAGATAAAGATGCCGAAAGCGTCCAGCAGGGCGGGGTTTTCCTCCCGCATGCAGTAGCCGCAGTTCTGGTCTTTCATGTTGACACTTCCTTTACAATACAACGCCGTCCTTAAAGATGGAAATCTCCCGGGCGCCCCGGCGTTCGGCGCTGGTTTTCTCCCCGGAGGCCACGGCCAGCACGTAGTCCAGCAGCCGGTCCCCGGCGCTGTCCAGACTCTCGCCCTCGGCCACGGAACCGGCGTTGAAATCAATCCAATTCCACTTTTTCTCAAAAAGGGCGGTGTTGGTGGAAATTTTTACAGTGGGGGCGGGGGCGCCGAAGGGGGTGCCGCGTCCGGTGGTGAACAGGATCAGGTGGGCCCCTGCGGCGGTCAGGGCAGTGGCGGACACCAGGTCGTTGCCCGGCCCGGACAGCAGATTCAGTCCCCGCTTGGTGACAGCCTCGCCGTAGCGCAGCACGTCCACAATTTGGGCCGAGCCCCCCTTCTGGACGCAGCCGCAGGACTTGTCCTCCAGGGTGGTGATACCGCCGGCCTTGTTGCCGGGGCTGGGGTTTTCATAGACCACCTGGCCGTGAGAGGTGAAGTAGCCCTTAAAGTCCTCAATCATTTTCACCGCCTTGTCAAAGACGGTCCGGCTTTCGCACCGGGCGAGGAGGATGGACTCGGCTCCGAACATCTCGGGCACCTCGGTAAGGACGGTGGAGCCGCCCAGAGCAATAAGCCGGTCGGAAAAGCGGCCGACGGAGGGATTGGCAGTGATGCCGGACAGACCGTCGCTGCCGCCGCACTTCATGCCTACCACCAATTTGGAGGCGGGGTTAAGAGTGCGGTAGAAGCTGCCGGCATATCCGGCCAGCTCTTCCAGCAGGGCGGAGCCGGCGGCGATCTCGTCCTCCGCCTCCTGGCAGACCAGGAATTTTACCCGGCGCTCGTCCCAGTCCCCCAGTTCCGCCTTGAACTGGTCCATGGTCAGGTTCTCGCAGCCCAGGCCCAGCACCAGCACACCGCCGGCGTTGGGGTGGCGGGCCAGGGCTGCCAGCAGCTTCCGGGTCTGGGTGTGGTCGTCTCCCATCTGGGAGCAGCCGAAGGGGTGGGGAAAGGTGTACAGTCCGTCTATGCTTCCCGACACAAGGTGCCGGTTCTCCCAAACCAGCTGCTGGGCGATGTTGTTGACGCAGCCCACCGTGGGGATGATCCACAGCTCATTGCGGATGCCCACCCTGCCGTCGGGGCGGAGAAAGCCCCGAAAATCCCGGTAAGGCACCTGGGGCAGGTCATAGGTCCTGTGACAGTAGGTATATGCCCCGTCCTCGGACAGGCCGGTGCGCACGTTGTGGACGTGGACCCACTGACCGGGGGAAATATCCTCTTTGGCCAGGCCGATGGCGCAGCCGTATTTGATCACGGCCTGACCGGCGGGGATGGAGGAGAGGGCGATCTTGTGACCCCGCTGAACGGGCTGAGCGGCGGTGAGGGTTTGTCCGCCGACGGTCAGAGCTTCACCCCGGGACAGGTCCTCCAGGGCCACAGCCACATTGTCGGAGGGATGGATTTGGATCAGCCTCATGCCAGACACTCCTTCATAGCCTCGTACATGCCCGCGGTCTGAATGCGCTCCAGTGCGGCGGTGACAGCCGCCTCAAAGCCCTCCAGACCGGCCAGTTCGCCGCCCCACATCCGCTCATTGTGGATGACGGCGTGGGCCAGCCGGGCGGGGTCGTCCTGCCGGTGCTCCTGATAAAATTCCAGCACCCAGGGGTCGTCCTGGGGCTGCTCCTGCTGGTAGAAGGCCAGGTAGGCCGCGAAGGAGAAGGTGATGCAGGGGGGCAGCTTCCCCGTATTGCGCACGCTGTCCAGCAGACTGGGCATAACCCGGGCCCTCCACTTGGCGGTGGAGTTCAGGGCGATGGACAGCAGGGCGTGGTCGATGTAGGGGTTGTTGAACCGATCGGCCACGGCGGCGGCAAAGTCCTCCAGATCCTTTCGCTCCAGGGGCAGGGTGGGGATGACCTCGTCATAGAGCAGCCGGTTCATAAAGCCGCGGACAACGCTGTCCTCCATGCAGTCCCGGACAATTTTGAAGCCGGACAGATAGGCCCCCAGCACAAAGCCGGTGTGGGCTCCGTTGAGGATGCGCACCTTGCGCTGCTTGTAGGGCACGTGGTCCTCCACCACCTGAACGGGCAGGCCGGCCTTCTCAAAGGGGAGCTCGTCCTTGATAGACTGGGGCCCCTCAATGATCCAGGAGGCAAAGACCTCGCCGGTATCCAGCAGGTCGTCCTGATAGCCCAGCTCCCGGCAGAGCTCCTCCGCCTCGGCCCGGGGATAGCCGGTGACGATCCGGTCCACTACAGTGGAGCAGAAGAGGTTTTCCTTCTCCACCCAGGCCTTGAACCCGGGCTCCAGGCCCCAGAGGCCGATATACTCGTTCACGCAGCGGCGCAGCTCCTCGCCGTTGTGCTCGCTGAGCTCGCAGGCCAGGATGATGAAGCCGGGCAGCCCCAGCTTCCAGCGCTCGTGGAGGAAGAGAGTCAGCTTGCCGGGGAAGCTGGCCGGGGGGGCGTCGTCCGCCTGACAGGCCGGGTCAAAGACGATGCCGGCCTCGGTGGTGTTGGAGATGATGAAGCGCAGGTCGGGGTTTTGGGCACAGTCCAGCACAGACTGCCAGTCCCCCTTGGGGTCCAGACAGCGGGAGACGCAGGAGATAATCCGCTTTCTGGATACCGCCTCTCCCTTTTCCCGGCCCCGCAGGAGAAGAGTGTACAGGCCGTCCTGCTGCGCGAACCGGGCGCAGGTGTCTGGGTGGCCTCCCCGGGGCTGGACCAGGACCGCCTTGCCGTTGAAGCCGGCTTTTTCGTTCATCTGGTCGATAAAATCCTGGGCAAAGGCCCGGAGGAAGGCCCCCTCGCCGAACTGAAGGACCTTTTCCGGGGCGTTCTTCAGCAGATAGCCGTCATAGCCCCGGGTCTCCAGAAGCTGATAACTAAGCTTTTCCATAGATTTACGCTCCTTTTTTCGTGGTTTTCACACTGACGACGCTGAGTACGATACTCAGCAGCAGCAAGGCGGTGAACACCGCCACCAGCCCCATACCGGCCCGGATGCCGGCCCGCTCCGCCACCAGACCCACCAGGGCGGGAGTGATGATGCCGCCGGCGCTTCCGGTGAAGATCATGATGCTGCACCCCAGATCGTTGCCCCGGATGCAGTCGCTGCCAAAGGCGAAGGCGGTGGGATAGATGGTGGCCATAAACAGGCCTACCCCCATCAGGCCCAGCACGATGAGGGCCGGGTTCCGGCTGAAGAACATCAGCAGGAAGCAGGCAAAAAAGCCCGCGCCGTCGATAAGCAGCAGCTTGTTCCGGGAGATTCTGCCTGTGATAGCCGCGCCGATCATCCGCCCGCAGAAGATGACCAGCCAGAGCAGGCTGTTCATCATCTGGGAGTAGTCGGCGCTGAGGATGCCCGTATCCTGGAAGTAGGACACCAGCCAGCCCACGATGGCGTACTCCACCGAGATGTAGAAGAACAGCATGGCGCTGCCCAGCCAGAACTGCTTTACCCGCAGAAAGCTGCGGTCCACCGACTTGACGCTCTTGCCCCGGGGCTCCTGGGGCAGAGGCATTCTGGCGTAGACGGCGATCTGGCTCAGGCACAGCAGGGCCAGCAGGCCTGCCACCAGCCGCCAGCCCATGCCGGGCCACCGGTTGGTGCAGAACACCAGCACCAGGGGGGAGAGCAGGGCGCCCACAGCAAAGCAGCCGTGGAGCAGGTTATAGCCCCGGGTGGCCTTGTCGCCGGGCAGAGTGGAGATCATGGTGTTGGAAAAGTTGGAGTTGCCCCCCCGGGCGATGCCCGTCATGGTAAAGGCGGCCACAAAGAGGGCCGGAGAGCCGAAGCCGCTGGCAAAGATCAGATAGGCCGCCGCCATCCACACAGATGTGGCGAGAATGGCCCGCCTCCGGCCCAGATAGATGGGCAGAAATCCTGCCAGCAGGACGGAAATTAGATTGCCTGTGGACTGGCAGGACAGCAGTACGCCGGACAGGTCATAGCTGAAGCCGTACTGCGCCCGGAGGAAGGGAATAAAGGAGCCCAGGGGCTGAGAGGCCGCCCCGCTGACAAAGAAGGCGAAAAGCACATTGCGCAGCAGGCGGTTTTGCTGATGCTCCGCCGGGGATATTTCGTTGGTCATGATAAAACGACGCTCCTTACGATTGTTTATACGCCGAAATACCGGGCGGCGTTGCGGTAAGAGACGCCCTCCACGATCTTTTTCAGAGAAGCCTCATGGTTGGGATACTCCCCGTTTTCCACCCAATTGCCCACCAGATTGCACAGGATGCGGCGGAAGTAGTCGTGGCGGGCATAGCTGAGGAAGGAGCGGGAGTCGGTGAGCATGCCCACAAAGTTGCCCAGCAGCCCCAGGTTGGCCAGAGACTTCATCTGCTCCTCCATGCCGCTCTTGGTGTCGTTGAACCACCAGGCGGAGCCGTGCTGGATCTTGCCGGGGATCTCGTCGGACTGGAAGCAGCCCAGAATGGTGCCCAGCTGCTGGTTGTCGGCGGGGTTCAGAGAGTAGAGGATGGTCTTGGGGCACTGGCCGGTCCGGTCCAGGGCGGACAGCAGATTGGCGATAGCCCCGCCGCAGGTGTTCTGGGCGATCATGTCAAAGCCGGTGTCCGGGCCCATTTTGGCATACATCCGCTCATTCATGTTCCGCAGGCAGGAGTAGTGCAGCTGCATGGCGATGTTCAGCCGGTGATAGGCTTTCCCCAGGGCCAGCAGAACGGTGGTTTGATAGCACTCATCCTCCTCCAGGGTCAGCGTTTCGCCCCGCATGGCCTTTTGGAAAGCGGCGTCGGCCTCCTCAGAGGCGCAGGGGCGGAAGGGGATGTAGTCCAGTCCGTGGTCGCTGGCCCGGCAGCCCAGCTTGGCGAAAAACTCCAGCCGCTCCACCAGGGCGTCGCACACCTCCTGAGCGGAGGTCAGCTCCTTTTTGCCCACGCTGGCGGCCAGCCTGGCGATGTACTCGGCAAAGCCGGGCTTGGAAATGTTGATGGCCTTGTCAGGGCGGAAGGAGGGGCAGACCTTTACCTGAATGGTGGGGTCGGCGGCGATCTTCTCGTGCCACTCCAGGGAGTCGACGGGGTCGTCGGTGGTGCCGATCATGGCCACGTTGGCCTTTTCGATGATGCCCCGGACGGTGAGGGAGGGGTCATGGCGCAGCTTCTCGTTGCAGAAGTCCCAGCACTCCTGGGCGGTTTCCGGGGTGAGGGGCTTGTCATAGCCAAAGAACTGGCGCAGCTCCAGATTGCACCAGTGATACATGGGGTTGCCCATGGCCATCTCCAGGGTCTCGGCAAACTTCAGAAAGCGCTCAAAAGCAGGTTTGGAGCCGGTGACGTAGTCCTCGCTTACCCCGTTGGAGCGCATGAGCCGCCACTTGTAGTGGTCGCCGAAGTAGGTGCCGTCGGGGTTTTCTCCCCCCAGCCAGACATCCACCAGATTGTCAAACCGGCGGTTTTCAAAAATTTCCCTGGGGGATATGTGGCAGTGGTAGTCCACCAGGGGCATGGAGGCGGCGTAGTCGTGATAGAGATGCCGGGCGGTGGCGGTCTCCAGCAAAAAGTCCTTGTCCATAAATTCTTTCATGTTCAAACGCTCCTGTCTTTTAGGATAATCTCCGCCCGACCGGCGGGAAAGGGAAGGAAAGGCCGCCCGCCCGAAGGGGAGGGCGGCCCAAAATTTACCGCTGAATACGGCCGGAGCCGTCGCCGCCGGCCAGCTTCTCCACCTCGGCCACGGTGACCATGTTGTAGTCCCCCTCGATGGAGTGCTTCAGGGCGGAGGCCGCCACCGCGAACTCCACGGCGGCCTGGGTGTTCTTGCCGGTGAGCAGGGAGTAGATCAGTCCGCCGCCGAAGCTGTCGCCGCCGCCTACCCGGTCGATGATGTGCAGCTCGTACTTCTTGGAGAAGCAGTACTCGCCGGAGGCCGCGTCGTAGAGCATGGCGGACCAGCCGTTGTCAAAGGCGGAGTGGCTCTCCCGGAGGGTAATGGCCACCTTTTCAAAGCCAAACCTGTCGGCCAGCTGTTTGGCTACGCTCTTGTAGCCCTCGTGATTCAGGGAGCCCGCAGTGATGTCGGTAGCCTCGGCCTCAATGCCGAACACGTCCTTGGCGTCCTCCTCGTTGGAGATGCACACGTCCACGTACTGGCACAGGTCGGTCATGGCCGCCCGGGCCTGGTCACGGGTCCACAGCTTGCCCCGGTAGTTCAGGTCGCAGCTGATCTTGATCCCCTTGGCCTTGGCGGCCTTGCAGGCCTCCCGGCAGATGTCCACCAGGTTGGGGCCCAGGGCCGGGGTGATGCCGGTGAAGTGAAACCATTCCACACCGTCAAAGATGGCGTCCCAGTCAAAATCGGCGGTGGAGGCCTCCTGAATGGCGGAGTGGGCCCGATCATAGATGCAGACGGAGCCCCGCTGGGAGGCGCCCTTCTCGTTGAAGTAAATGCCGACCCGGTCGCCGCCCCGGACAATCCTGGAGGTGTCCACACCGTAGCGGCGCAGGGAGTTGACAGCCGCCTGACCGATGGCGTGGGCGGGGAGCTTGGTGACGTAGACGGCATCCAGGCCATAGTTGGCCAGAGAGACGGCCACGTTGGCCTCGCCGCCGCCGAAGGAGAACTCCAGGTGATCGGCCTGGACAAAGCGCTCGTAATTATAAGGCTGGAGCCGGATCATCAGCTCGCCAAAGGTGACAACTTTTCCCATTGTGATTTCCTCCTTATTTCTGAATGAGATGAATCGCGAAGCCGCCCACCTCACCTTTGAGGTAGATGGCTTTGGGCTTGCGGGTGGACTCGTCGAATTCCACGCCCTGGCGGCCCAGGTGATAGACCGCCCGGTCCAAATTGTTGGTGCCGATGGCGATGTGGCCGTTCCTGCCCAGACAGGGGGCCTTTGTGCACTCCACCGCGCCGCCGGCAAAGATGGAGCTGTTGCCCGGTTTATATTCGAAGCCAAAGAGGGCGCACAGCCTTCTGGCGGCCTGCTCCGCCTCCCCCTCATTGGCGCAGTTAATCCCCACATGGGCCAGGGAGAAGCCCAGCATGGTGCGTACCGCCTCCCTGCTGATGGCAGTAATCTGCTCCCAGGCCCCGGCCTTGATCAGGTCGCTCTTGCACATCCAGGTGCCGCCCACGGCGGAAATCTGGCTGTAGCCCAGGTAATCGTTCACATTTTTGGCGTTGACGCCGCCGGTGCACATCCACCTTGCGCTCTTCAGAGCCGCGCCGATGTTCTTCAGCATGGCCACGCCGCCGTTGGCCTCTGCAGGGAAGTACTTCAGCACCTCGCAGCCCTGGTTCATGGCCTGTTGCATCTCGCCGGCAGTGGCGGTGCCGGGCACCATCAGACCGCCCCTGTCGATGACGTGTTGGGTGACCTTGGGATCGTAGCCGGGAGCCACGATAAAGGAGGCTCCGGCGGCCATGGCCCGGTCAGCCTGGTCGGTGGTAAGAACGGTGCCGGCGCCCAGCAGCATCTCAGGAACCTCCCTGGCTATGGCCCGGATAGCGTCCTCGGCGGCGGCGGTGCGGAAGGTGACCTCGGCGGCGGGGAGGCCGCCGTCAGCCAGGGCTTTGGCCAGAGGGATGGCCTTGGCGGCGTCGTCAATGGCGATAACGGGAATGATGCCGATATTTGATATGGTTTGCAGAATTTGGTTCATCACTGCATTCCTCCAGATAGATAAATATAGTCTGTGCTTGCAAATAACCCGCGTTAAGAGCTTTGCAGTTTCATTATATACCTAGTATACTAGAATACAATTGGAGAAAAAGTAAAATTTTTAGATAAATTTTTGTGCAGTTTACAGAGTCGACTGATCTAATGCCTGTAATCCCTGGCTTTTTCTCCGGGCAGCTGCCGGCAGATCTCCTGCCAGAGGCGCTCCCCTGCTTCTTCTGTCTCAGTGGGGAGGAGAAAGGCTCGGCGGGGGGCGGCATACAGACAGATGCAGCGGCGCAGGCGGCAGGCCAGGTGGAGCTGGCTCCAGGAAAAGTCGGCCTTTTCCTTTTCGTTGGATACCCCCAGCCCCTGATCGGTGAGGTGCAGGGTGTAGGCGGCCGGAGCCTGGGCCAGCCTGAGCCGCTTTGCCTCCGTCCGGACGGACAGATAGAAGGAGAGCAGCCATCCCAGAGGCAAAACGATTCCGATCCCCAGCAGAACGCCGCCCAGCAGACCGGCTCCACGCACCCGCCCCGCCGCCAGAAAGCAGATTCCGGAGAAGGCGGCCATAATAAGGGTAAACAGCAGCGGGGCGCGCCAGCGCTTCTGCTGGCGAAGCAGGTCAAACCAGGCGAATTCCTGAAAAATTTCCGGTGTGATCCGGGCGTAAACGGTTCGATTCATGGGGGGACCTCCTTTGTATTTCCGGGCGGCGGAGATATCTTTATACTTTTTTAACAGATGCGGCGGCTTTTGGCAAGTCCGACAGGCTATTTTTGCCATATTACACAAAAATGGCCGCAGATTTTTTACTAGTATACTAGTGGACAAAACGAGATGTCTGTGGTAAAGTGTTTTTGCGTTAAGAGCAAATCCAACCCCTGCGCGCAGCAAAATCATTTATTTCAGAAATAAGAGGAGGATTTCATCAATGAAGAAACTTGTATCTGCTCTGCTCGCCACGGCTATGCTCTTCAGCCTGGCCGCCTGCGGCGGCGGCGAGAAACCCGGCAACAACGGCTCCGCCAACAACCCCGGTTCCAACGCCGGCCAGTCCAACCCCGTCTCCGGCGGCGACGTTGGCGATGTCGCCAACGACCCCAAGGTTACCTTGGTGTATGCCGAGGTCAACCCCCTGGACACCATCGTGGGCCAGACCGCTTCCGAGTTCAAGCGCCTGGTGGAGGAGAAGTCCGGCGGCTCCATCACCATCGACGTGCGGGACAGCGGCGTGCTGGGTTCTGAGAACGACGTTCTGGACGCCATCATCGGCGGCGACGACTCCATCGACATGAGCCGTATCTCCGCTTTCGCCCTGACCAGCTACGGCGCGGAGAAGTCCGTGCTGCTCTCCCTGCCCTTCACCTTTGAGAGCCGCGATCACTGGTGGAACTTCGCCAACAGCGATCTGGCCGCCGAGTTCCTCAACGAGCCCCAGGAGATCGGCCTGCCCCTGCGGGGCATCTTCTACGGCGAGGAGGGCTTCCGCCACTTCTTTGCCAACGTGCCCCTCACCAGCATTGACAGCATGAAGGGCCTGAAGGTCCGCGTGTCTAACGACCCCATCATGAACGGCATGGTGGAGAGCCTGGGCGGCTCCCCCACGGTGGTCTCCTTCGGCGAGCTGTACTCCGCCCTGAACACCGGTGTGTGCGCCGCCGCTGAGCAGCCCATCGCCAACTACAAGTCCAACGCCTTCCCCGAGGTGGCCAACAACCTGATCCTGGACGGCCACACCCTGGGCGCTATCCAGTGCGTCATCACCGATACCGCCTGGGCCAAGCTGACCCCCGCCCAGCAGGCCGTCATCATGGAGGCCGGCAAGGAGGTCCAGAAGTTCAACCAGAACCTGTCCCAGTCCGCTGAGGACGAGGTCCTCCAGCAACTGAAGGACGAGGGCTGCAACGTGGTGGACGTGGCCGACAAGGGTCCCTGGCAGGAGGCCTGCTCCAGCGCCCCCGCTATCAAGGAGGCCATTGACAAGCAGGCCGACCTGTATCAGCAGATTCTGGGCATGAAGTAAACTATCGTCCAATTCATCCGTCATACGGGGGACGCGGGAAACTGTCCCGCGTCCCCCGCAGTGTTTCGTGTTAAATTTTCGTGAAAGTGAGGGAATCCAATGCCGAAGATCTTTACGACTTTGGATAAGGTCCGGCCAGCCTACAACGTGACCTATAAAATCGTTATGATTTTGTGTAAGCTGCTGCTGATCGCCGACATCGCCATTACCAGCTATGCCGTACTGGGCCGCTACTGCCAGGAATGGGGCCACAAATACGACTTCCTCCAGTTCCTGCTGATCATCAAGGATCCGCCCTGGACGGAGCAGATCGTGCTCACCTGTATGAGTTACATGGCGGTGCTGTCCGCCGCTCTGGCCATCCGCACCGGCGCCCACATCCGCATGACCGCTTTTGACGTCTACCTGCCCAAAAAGGTGATCAAGGTGCTGAATGTCCTGGCTGACGTGGCCGTGATGGTGCTTGGCCTGATCATGGTGGTGGAGGGCTGGAAATACACCACCACTCTGGGCAGCAAGGGCTTTTACGAGTCCATCCCCTGGCTGAGCCGGTTCTGGATGTATTTCCCGGTGCCCCTGGCGGGTGTGGCCATGATCGTCTTTGAGCTGGAATCGCTCTACAACAACATTAAGTCTTTCTTCATTGAGGACGAGGAGGTGCGGAAATAATGGATGTAAACGCTGTCGCAATTGCTGTTCTGCTGGGTTCCTTCGCGGTGATGATCTTCCTGCGGTTTCCCATCGCCTACGCCGTGGGCCTGTCCTCCGTGTTCTGCCTGCTGACCATGGGCAACAGCCTCAACGCCGTGTGCCGCCTGATGGTGAAGGGTATCTCCTCCTTCTCCCTGATGGCCGTGCCCTTCTTCATCACCATGGGCGTGCTTATGGGCAAGGGGGGCATCTCGGATAAGCTGATTGCCCTGGCCAACGCCTGCGTGGGCTGGATGCGGGGCGGCCTGGCCATGGTGAACATCGTGGCCTCCTACTTCTTCGGCGGCATCTCGGGCTCCGCCTCCGCCGACACCGCCTCCATCGGCTCCATTATGATCCCCATGATGGTGGACCAGGGCTACGACGCCGACTTCTCCACCGCCGTCACCATTACCTCCTCCTGCGAGGGCCTTCTGGTGCCTCCCAGCCACAACATGGTCATCTTTGCCACCACCGCCGGCGGCATCTCTGTGGGCTCCCTGTTCCTGGCGGGCTACCTGCCCGGCGCCATCCTGGCTATCGCCCTGATGGTTGGCTCCTACATCATCTCCGTCAAGCGCAACTACCCCAAGGGGGATAAGTTCCGCTTCGGCACCTTTATCAAGCAATTCAGCGTCTCCATCTGGGCTCTGCTGGCCATCGTGGTCGTGGTGGTGGGCGTTGTGGGCGGCGCTTTTACCGCCACCGAGTCTGCCGCTATCGCCGTACTGTACTCCCTGGTGGTCTCCGTCTTTGTGTATAAGGGCGTGGACTGGAAGGGCGTGTGGAGGGCGCTGGACGAGTGCGTCAACACCCTGGCCATCGTGATGATTCTCATCGCCACCTCCGCCGTGTTCGGCGACTGCCTCACCAAGCTCCACGTGCCCGACCTGGCCGCCAAGGCCATCGTTGGCCTCACCGACAATCGGATCATCCTGATTCTCCTGCTCAACGTGATCCTGCTGATTCTGGGCATGATTATGGATATGGCCCCCATCATCCTCATCGCTACCCCCATCCTGCTGCCTGTGGCCACCCAGTACTGCGGTCTGGACCCCATCCAGTTTGGTATTATGGTAGTCCTCAACTGCGGCATCGGCCTGCTGACGCCCCCCGTAGGCGCGGTACTGTTCATCGGTTCCGCTGTGGCCAAGCGGCCCATGGAGAAGGTGGTCAAGGCCACCCTGCCCTTCTACCTGTGCATGATCATCGCTCTGCTGCTGATCTCCTTCATCCCCGACATCAGCCTGTGTATCCCCAAGCTGATCGGCAATTATGAGCCCACTGTTCCGCTGCTGTTCTTGAAATAAGGGAGGACTTTTATGATGCAGATGACATTCCGCTGGTACGGCGAAGGCAACGACCAGATCAGCCTGTCCGACATCAAACAGATCCCCGGGGTGACGGGCATTGTCTGGGCCCTTCACGACAAAATGCCCGGCGAGATCTGGCAGCCCGAGGAGATCGCCGCCGTGAAGAAGCAGCTGGACGAGTACGGCTTCAACATGGACGTGGTGGAGTCGGTGAACGTCCACGACGACATCAAGATCGGCCTGCCCACCCGGGACCAGTATATTGAAAACTACAAGCAGACCCTGCGCAATTTGGCACCTTTCGGAGTGAAGGTAGTCACCTATAACTTCATGCCCATCTTCGACTGGACCCGCACCGATCTCTTCCACCCCGTGGGGGACGGCTCCACCGCCCTGTACTATGAGAAGGAAAAGATTCAGCAGGACTACAAGGCCATGGCCGACTATGTGATGTCCTTTACCGAGAAGTACCACATGACCTTCCCCGGCTGGGAGCCGGAGCGTATGGCCAAGCTGGATGAGCTGTTTGAAAAGTATGCCCCCGTCACCAAGGAAAAGCTTTGGGAGAATCTGAAATACTTCCTGGAGGCCCTTATGCCCACCTGCCGGGAGACCGGCATCAAAATGGCCATCCATATGGACGATCCCCCCTGGGATATCTTCGGCATTCCCCGCCTGCTGGTGGACAAGGAGTCTATCCTCCGTTTCCTGAAGATGGTGGACGACCCCTGCAACTGCCTGTGCCTGTGCTCGGGCTCCCTGGGGGCCAATAAGGCCAACGATGTGCCCGATATTATCCGTTCCTGCTGCGACCGCATCGCCTTTGCCCACATCCGCAACGTGAAGCACATGCCCAACGGCGACTTCTCCGAGGCCAGCCACCGGGACTGCGACGGCGATACCGGCATTCTGGAGATTATGCGGGCCTACCACGACTGCGGCTTTGACGGCTATATCCGCCCCGACCACGGTCGGCACCTGTGGGGCGAGGCCCCCGGCACGGTTCGCCCCGGCTACGGTCTGTATGACCGGGCCTTGGGCATCATGTATATGTGGGGCTGCTGGGATATGTTGGAGCGGGAAAGCGGAAAGGGTTGAGAACAATGAAATTATCTTATCAGGGCATTCAGGACAGGGCCGCCTGGGAGAAGGCAGGCGTTGCCCTGCCCAAATTCGACTGGAAGGCCATGCGGGCCGAGACGGAGAAAAACCCCACCTGGGTCCACTTCGGCGCGGGCAACATCTTCCGGGGCTTTATCGCCCGGCTCCAGCACCGCCTGCTGGACCAGGGGCTGGTAAAGGGCGGCATTATCGCCGCCGACACCTTCGACTTCGACATCATCGACAAGATTTACACTCCCTTCGACAACATGACCCTGATGGTCTCTCTGCTGCCCGACGGCTCTCTGGAGAAGGACGTGGTGGCTTCCATCGCCAGGGGCCTGCGGGCGGGGAGCGCTTTCCCCCAGGATATGGAACAGCTGAAGGCCATCTTCCGCAGCCCCTCCCTTCAGATGGTGAGCTACACCATCACAGAGAAGGGCTACGCCTTGCAGAATATCCACGGGGAGTTCTTCCCCTTTGTTCAGGCCGACTTTGACAATGGCCCCGCCAACTGTTCCCACGCCATGAGCATGACCGCCGCCCTGCTGCTGGAGCGGTTCAATGCCGGAGGCGTCCCCATTGCCATCGTCAGCATGGACAACTGCTCCCACAACGGGGAGAAGCTGCGCGCCAGCGTTATGACCGTGGTGGACCAGTGGCTGGAGAAGGGCCACGTGTCCCCCGAGTTTGCCGCCTGGGTGCGGGACGAGGAGAAGGTCTCCTTCCCCTGGTCCATGATCGACAAGATCACCCCCCGCCCCGCCAAGGTGGTGGAGGAGGCGCTGGCCGCCGCCGGGGTGGAGGACATGGCTCCCATCGTCACCAGCAAAAACACCTTTATCGCTCCCTTCGTCAACGCTGAGCAGCCCCAATACCTGGTGGTGGAGGATCGATTCCCCAACGGCCGGCCCCCTCTGGAAAAGGCCGGAGTGTATATGACCGACCGGGACACGGTGAACAACACGGAAAAGATGAAGGTCACCACCTGCCTCAACCCCCTGCACACCGCCCTGGCCGTCTACGGCTGTCTGTTGGGCTACGATTCCATTGCCGCTGAGATGAAGGACCCCGAGCTGAAAGCCCTGGTGGAGAAGATCGGCTATCAGGAGGGCATCCCCGTGGTTGTCGATCCCAAGATTCTCAGCCCTATGGACTTCATCCATGAGGTCATCGACAGGCGGCTTCCCAACCCCTTCATGCCCGACACCCCCCAGCGCATCGCCACCGACACGAGCCAGAAAGTGGCCATCCGCTTTGGCGAGACCATCAAGAGCTATATCGCCAGGGAGGACCTGGACCCCGCCTGTCTGGTCTATATTCCCCTGGCTATCGCCGGGTGGCTGCGCTACCTGCTGGCTGTGGACGATAAGGGAGAGGCCATGGAATGCAGCGCCGACCCCATGCTCTCTATCCTCCAGGAGCAGTTGGCCGAAGTGAAGCTGGGCCGGCCGGATTCCGCCCCTGACGCGGTTCTGACCCCAATCCTGTCCAATGCATCCCTCTTCGGGGTGGACCTGTGCCAGGCCGGTGTGGCCGAAAAAGTGGGCAAAATGCTCCGGGAAGAGCTGGCCGGCCCGGGTGCGGTTCGACAGACTTTGGCAAAATATCTGAAAAACTAGTATACAATTTCTTGACGCATGGGAGATATTCCTGTATGCTGGTAATATGTATGGAGGCGACGCTATGAAACTTCTGGAACGTCTTCCCCGTGAGACCGGCCGGGACTATGCCCTGCGAAACATCAAGGAGAATATCGTCAATCTGGAACTGGCTCCGGGCAGTCAGATCAGCGAAAATGAGCTGGCCGCCGAGATGGGACTGTCCCGCACGCCGGTGCGGGAGGCGCTGATCGAGCTGTCCAGGGTAAAAATTATTGAGATTCATCCCCAGAAGCGGAGTACCGTGCCCCTCATCGACTATGAGCTGGTGGAGGAGTCCCGTTTCATGCGCAACCTTCTGGAGTGCGCAGTGGTGGAGCTGGACTGCCAAATGGCCGGTCCGGTGGACCTGGAACGGCTGAGCGCCAATGTCCGGCTGCAGAATTTCTATCTGGACAACTACTACACCAACGAGCTGATGACACTGGACAATCAGTTCCACGGAATTTTGTTTGAAATTGCGAAGAAAAGCCAGATTTTTGCCCTGATGCAGAATATTGCCATTCACTTCGACCGGGTGCGCAGCATGGCGCTGTCCACAGTGAAGAACACCAAGATTGTGCAGGACCACGAGGATATTCTTCAGGCCATCGGACGTAAGGACCCCAAAGCCGCCCGGGAATTGATGGAAATTCACCTCAGCCGGTATAAGATTGACGCGGCTGATATCCGAGCGGCCTATCCCCAATATTTTAAATGAATGCGGCAGGGACGCGGAGGCATCAGCTGTCCGCGCCCTGCCTTTTCACAGGAGGAAATGTTATGTTTACCGAAAAAGACGCCCGCTGGGTCTTTCACGCCGACACCCTGCCCCAGAGCGCCGGAGAGGGGGTTACCCGCCGGGTGCTGGCCTACACCGACGCGCTGATGTGCGTGGAGAACACCTTCCAAGCCGGGGCGGTGGGCACCCTCCACAGCCACCCTCACACCCAGATTACCTATGTGGCCAGCGGCCGGTTTGCTTTTACCATTGATGGGGAGAAGCGGGAGGTGGCGGCAGGGGACACCCTCCTCAAAAAGGACGGTGTGCCCCACGGCTGCACCTGCCTGGAGGCGGGGGTGCTGCTGGATATTTTCAATCCCATGCGGGAGGATTTTCTCCCCAACAACTAGGAGGTATTATTATGGATATTCGTTATTCCGCCCATCCCGGGGATGTAAAGCGCTATACGACCCAGGAACTGCGGGAGGAGTTTCTTATTGAAAATCTGTACCAGCCCGACCAGGTGACGGCGGTGTACAGCCATGTGGACCGAATGGTCACCTTGGGCTGCATGCCCGTCAGCGAGACGGTCTCCATCGATAAAGGCATCGACGTGTGGGCCAGCTTCGGTACCCGTTTTTTCCTGGAGCGCCGGGAAATCGGCATGTTCAACATTGGCGGAGCCGGCGCCGTCACCGTAGACGGCACAGTCTATGAGCTGGGCTACAAGGACTGCCTGTATATCACCATGGGGGCGAAGGAGGTCCACTTTGCCAGCGCGGACAGCGCCAAGCCCGCCAAGTTCTACATGGTGTCCGCCCCCGCCCATCGCAGCTATGAGACCAAGCTCCTCAAGCTGGCCGACGCCGCCAAGAAGCCCTGCGGGGACGCCGCCACCTCCAACAAGCGGGTTATCAACCAGTTCATCCACCCCGATGTGCTGAAAACATGCCAGCTGTCTATGGGGATGACAGTGTTGGAGAGCGGCAGTGTATGGAACACCATGCCCGCCCACACCCACGAGCGGCGGATGGAGGTCTACATGTATTTTGAGGTCCCGGAGGATCAGGTGGTCTTTCACATGATGGGCCAGGGCCAGGAGACAAGGCACATTGTCATGAAAAATGAACAGGCCGTTATCTCCCCCTCCTGGTCTATCCACGCCGGAGCGGGCACCGCCAGCTACACCTTTATCTGGGCCATGGGCGGAGAGAACCAGGCTTTTGACGACATGGACGTTATCCCCACCGCCGAGCTGAAATAAAATGCCGGAGGGCCGCCGAAGGCGGCCCTCTTCCGAAAGGAGTCAGTCAAATGGATATGCAGAAGCTGTTTTCCCTGGAGGGCAGGACGGCTTTGGTCACCGGAGGGGCCTACGGTATCGGCTTTGCCATCGCAGAGGCCCTGGCCTCTGCGGGGGCCAGGATTGCCTTTAACTGCCGTTCTCAAGTCAATCTGGACAAGGCCCTGGCCGATTACGCTGCCAAGGGCATCGAGGCCCACGGCTACATCGCCGACGTCACCGACGAGGCGCAGGTTGCCGGGCTGGTCGGTAAAATTGCGGCCGACTTGGGGGATGTGGACATTCTGGTGAATAACGCCGGCGTTATCAAGCGGGTCCCTATGATTGAGATGCCGGTAGAGGACTTCCGCCAGGTGGTGGATATTGACCTGATAGGTCCCTTTATCTGCGCCAAGGCGGTCATCCCCGGCATGATCAAGAAGGGCCACGGGAAGATCATCAACATCTGTTCCATGATGAGTGAGCTGGGCCGGGAGACCGTTTCAGCCTATGCCGCCGCCAAGGGCGGGCTGAAGATGCTCACCCGGAACATCTGCTCGGAGTACGGCGGGGCCAACATCCAGTGCAACGGCATCGGTCCGGGCTATATCGCCACCCCCCAGACCGCCCCCCTCCGGGAGCGGCAGGCCGATGGAAGCCGCCACCCTTTCGACCAGTTTATTGTCTCCAAAACCCCGGCAGGCCGCTGGGGAGACCCGGAGGACCTGATGGGTCCGGCGGTATTCCTGGCCTCCGACGCCTCCGACTTTGTCAACGGCCAAATTCTCTATGTGGACGGGGGCATCCTGGCCTATATTGGCAGGCAGCCCTGACCCGGGGTCAGAAAAGACCGTGTCCTGGAGAGAAAATTCCGGGGTGCAGTTTCCGCCTTGTGGTGAAAACTGCGCCCCGGTAAAATTTTTTATGTTCCGCCGCGCCGGGCTGGGCCGGGAGCGCTGTCTGCGGCGGCGGGTTTACTCCTCATCCAGCTTAAGCACTGCCATAAACGCCTCGGTGGGCAGCTGAACGGTGCCCAGGGTGCGCATTTTCTTCTTGCCCTCTTTTTGCTTCTCCAGCAATTTCTTCTTCCGGGTGATATCACCGCCGTAGCACTTGGCCAGCACGTCCTTCCGCATGGCTTTCACCGTCTCCCGGGCGATGATTTTGCCTCCGATGGCCGCCTGGACGGGCACCTCAAAGAGCTGGCGGGGTATATTCTCCTTCAGCTTCTCACAAATGCGCCGGGCCCGGCCGTAAGCCTTCTCCCGGTGGACAATAAAGCTGAGGGCATCCACTTGGTCGCCGTTGAGAAGCAGGTCTACTTTTACCAGGTCGCTCTTCTCATAGCCCTCCAGCTCATAGTCCAGGGAGGCGTACCCCTTGGTCCGGGCCTTGAGGGCGTCGAAGAAGTCGTAAATGATTTCGCCGATGGGCATGGAGTAGTGCAGCTCCACCAGGTTGGTGTCCAGGTACTGCATGTCCTTAAAGATGCCCCGACGGTCCTGGCACATGGGCATGATGTTGCCCACGTAGTCGGGCGGGGAGATAATGGACACCTTGGCGTAGGGCTCCCGGGCCTCGGAGATGGCGCCTGGGTCTGGGTAGTTGTGGGGGTTGTCCACCCGGACAATCATACCATCTGTTTTTGTGACTTCATATATTACCGAAGGTAATGTGGTAACCAGGTCCAGATCAAATTCCCGCTCCAGCCGCTCCTGGATAATCTCCATGTGGAGCATGCCCAAAAAGCCGCAGCGGAAACCAAAGCCCAAGGCCACGGAGGACTCAGGCTCAAAGGACAGGGAAGCGTCGTTGAGCTGGAGCTTCTCCAGCGCGTCCCGCAGGTCGGGATATTTGGAGCCGTCCTCGGTGTAAATGCCGCAGTAGACCATGGCCTGGGCGGGGCGGTAGCCTGGCAAGGCCTCAGATGCGGGATTCTCCGCGCCGGTAATGGTGTCGCCCACGCTGGTGTCTTTCACGTTCTTGATGGAAGCAGTGAACCAGCCCACCTCCCCGGCGGACAGCTCGGGGGCGGACTCCATCCCCAGGGGCTTGAGATAGCCGCAGTCCAGCACCTGGTACTGACTCCCGGAGGCCATCATTTTAACGTTCATCCCCTTTTTCAGGGAGCCCTCCATAATGCGAAAGTAGACGATCACTCCCACATAGGGATCATACTGGCTGTCAAAGATCAGAGCCCTCAGGGGAGCGCTGGAGTCCCCCTCCGGGGCGGGGATGTTCTTTACGATGTCCTCCAGCACGGCGGGGATGTTGAGGCCCTGCTTGGCGGAAATCTCCGGGGCGTCCATGGCGGGCAGGGCCAGGACGTTCTCAATCTCCTCCTTTACCCGTGCCGGGTCGGCGGCGGGCAGGTCGATCTTGTTCACCACCGGGAGGATCTCCAGGTCGTGCTCCATGGCCAGGTAGGTGTTGGCCAAAGTCTGGGCCTCAATGCCCTGGGAAGCGTCCACGATGAGAACCGCCCCCTCGCAGGCGGCCAGAGAGCGGGAGACCTCGTAGTTGAAGTCCACATGCCCCGGGGTGTCGATGAGGTTCAGGTGGTATATTTCACCGTCCTCCGCCTTGTAGTCCAGCCGTACCGCCCGGGCCTTGATGGTGATGCCCCGCTCTCTCTCCAGGTCCATGTTGTCCAGCAGCTGACTCTCCATCTGCCGCTGTTCCACCGCCCCGCACAGCTCGATCAAACGGTCGGACAGGGTGGACTTGCCGTGGTCGATGTGGGCAATGATGGAAAAATTACGGATTTTACTTTGGTCGGTCATATGTTTGCCTCCTTGAGGTGTGGGATAAGGCCCCTTTGGCAAAGGGGCTCCGCCCGCAGGGCGGTGGGGATTGTGTTCGCGAAGCGAATATACGGAGCAAACGAGGTTTGCAATCAGTGTGTAAGGGGCCTCGTATGCTCCGAACATTTCGCCTGGGGCGAAAACAATCCTTCGCCCCGGTGTGCGCACCGGGACACCTCCTTTGCCTAAGGAGGCTTTTTTCGCTCCTCTAGACGCTATTTTTTCTCCTGTTTCGCCTTGCGCCCGGCGCTGATGGCGGTGACCCGCTCGCCAGTGCTGTGGACCACCTGAAGGATGGACTGATAGAGAACAGGGTAGTCCCGGGCCAGAGCGTCGTTGGTCATCTCGGGCATGGGACCCCTGGCCTTCACATGGGCGGCCAGAGCGTCGGCCAGCTCTGCCTCGCAGCATTTCATGTCGGCCTCGTGGAGCCCGGCCTGGAAGTGGCGGGGCGGGACGGAGAAGAAGTCGGGATTGTTGTCGGGGTTGGCGTCGTAAAGCCGGCGGTATACGGTGTATACAGCGGTGGACAGATAGCCGGAGGCGGCCTGAATGGCCTCCCGGCTGCCCGTCTTGCCCAGCAGACCGAAGAGCACGCCGATAGAGTTGACCAGCAGCTTCTTGCTCAGCAGGGCCAGCACGCCCCCCTTGATGGAGGTGTTTTTCTCGTCACTAATGTCGTAGAGCTCGTCGGCGGCGATAGTGGTGCCGTCCCGGGTCAGAGTCCGGCCCAGCAGAAAGTCCGCGGACACGCCGTAGTAGTCGCAGGCCTTTACCACAAAAGCCAGCCCAGGTTCTCGAACGCCGTTTTCATAGTGGCTGAGCAGGGCCTGGGAAATGCCCAAGGCGGCGGCGGCGGTGCGCTGACTCACTTTCTTCTCCTGCCGCAGCAGGGACAGGGTGCGGGAAAATTCCGCGTTTTCTGCCTTCATGATCTCTCACCTCAACTTGGAATGCCGGGGCAGCGGCCGGCGGCCGCCCTGCCCGGAGGCGTTGAAATACGCATGGTATAGTATACCTGAAAGCAATACTTGACGTAAAGAGGAAAATGAAAAAATTCTTTGGAATTTTTCATAGGTCCGGGACAGAAAACTATCATACGGCCCTTGCATTTTCCGCCGGGAAATGCTACCATAATTTTGTGAATCGGTGTGCCGCCACACCTATCTTGAGTTGGAAGGAAGTTGTCACATGTTTAAGAAGCTGATTGAAATTCTGAAAGCCCATCCCCGAAAGATTGTCTTTACCGAGGGCACCGACCCCCGCATTCTGGAGGCCTCCGCCCGCCTGCTGTCCGGTACGTTTCTGACCCCCATTCTTATCGGCAAGGAGGAGGAGATTCGCGCTGCCGCCGAGGACGCCGGCTTCAATATCCGGGGCGCCGAGATCTACGACCCAGAGACCTATGAGAAGATGGATGCCATGGTAGAAAAGATGGTGGAGCTGCGCAAGGGCAAGATGACCGCCGACGAGTGCCGGGCCATGCTCCGCAAGGGCAACTACTTCGGCACCATGCTGGTGGCCATGGGCATTGCCGACGCCCTGCTGGGCGGCGCGACCTACTCCACCGCCGACACCGTGCGCCCCGCCCTCCAGCTGGTCAAGACCAAGCCGGGTAACTCCATCGTCTCCTCCTGCTTCATTCTGGTGCGGCCCTACGCCACCGGCGGCAACATGGTGCTGGCCATGGCCGACTGCGCCATCAACATTGACCCCAGCGAGGACGAGCTGGTGGAGATCGCCTCCGAGACCGTCAAATGCGCCCAGATCTTCGGTGTGGATCCCAAGGTGGCTTTCCTCAGCTACTCCACCTTCGGCTCCGGCAAGGGCCCCGCAGTGGACAAGATGCGCAACGCCGCCGAGAAGGCCAAGGTCGCCATGCCCGAGATACCCATCGAGGGCGAGCTGCAGTTCGACGCCGCCGTTTCTCCCCGGGTGGCCGAGACCAAGTGCCCCGAGTCCAAGGTGGCCGGCTACGCCAACACCTTTATCTTCCCCGACATCAGTGCGGGCAACATCGGCTACAAGATTGCCCAGCGCCTGGGTTCTTTTGAGGCCTACGGCCCCATTCTGCTGGGTCTGAACGCCCCCATCAACGACCTCAGCCGCGGCTGCAACGCCCAGGAGGTCTACTCCATGGCTATCATCACCGCAGCCCTGGCCTGATTAAATATGATTTTAGAAGGAGCGCTCTTCGGAGCGCTCCTTTTTTAACCGATCATCCCCCGAAAACGACCGACTGTCCCCGGAGTGTAGACAGATGGGGGGCGGGGGGCTATACTGAGGTCCGGAGAGGAGGAGAAGTTATGAAGCTTTCGGCTTTTGCGCGGCTTGCCGGGTTCGGGGTGAAAACCATTCTCTTCCGGAAGCAGGAGCCCATTCTGGGCACCATTATTTTAACGGACAAGTGCAACCTGCATTGCAGGCACTGCTCGGTGAATAATATTACCGGTACCGTCCACCCGTACCGGCAGATTATCCGAGAAATGGAGCAGCTGTATGGGATGGGAGTGCGTATTCTGTTTTTCTGCGGCGGCGAGACCTTCCTGTGGCGGGACGGGGAGAAAGGCCTGCGGGATCTGGTCATTGAGGCGAAAAAGATGGGCTTTTTTATCGTCAACGTGGTTACCAACGGCACCTATTCCCTGAACCTGCCGGAGGCCGACCTGATCCTCCTCAGCCTGGACGGGGACCGGGCGCGCCACAACGCCGTCCGGGGAGACACCTACGACCTGATCATGGAGAACATCCGGCACGCCCCCTCCGGCAATATCTGTCTCTATATGGCCATCAATCAAATCAACAAGGACGCCATCCGGGATGTGTGCCTGACAGCCCGAAACGAGCCCAGCGTCCGGGCGGTCTCCTTCAACTTCCATACCCCCTACCCGGACACGGAGGAGCTGGCCCTGACCCGGGAGGAGAAGGCCGGCTGCTGCGCCGTCATTACCCGGATGATAGAGGAGGGCGCGCCGGTATTTAATTTGAAAAGCGCCTTTCCATACCTGATCGACAACCGCTTTCCCACTCCCTGCCGCCAGTGCGTGGTGATGGAGGACGGGCAGCTCAGCGTCTGCGGGCGGTGCGTTCACGTACCGGGCCTGTGCGAGCGGTGCGGCTATTTCTTCGTGGCCGAATATACCCTGCTGTTTGGAGGGAATGTAAAAGTTATCTGGGAGATGCTGCGGACTTATCTGAAATACATTTAGGAGCGGGACGATGGGAATAATTACAAGCTTGACGCGGATGTGGCTCACCCGGTCCCCAAAGCCGTTTCTGTTTACCGGCGAATTTGACCAGATCCTCCCCTTTGCGGACTGCGGGGGGCTGGGGCTGTATATCCACATCCCCTTCTGCCGAAGTATTTGCAATTTCTGCCCCTACTGCAAGACGGTCTACGACGCGGAGCTGTGCGGCCGGTACATCGACGCGCTGATCCGGGAGATCCGCATGGCAGGGGCGCAGTCGGGCGGCAGGAAGGAGGTCACCAGCCTGTACTTCGGAGGAGGGACCCCGGCCCTGGCCGCCGGGCGGCTGGCCGAGATCATTGCGGCGGTGGACGATCATTTCGCCGTCACCCAGGGGATAGGGGTGGAGCTCCACCCAGACGATGTGACCGTCCCTCTCCTGCGGACGCTGAAGGCGGCCGGGGTGACGAAAATCAGCATCGGGGTGCAGTCTTTCCAGGAGAAGTATCAGACCCTTCTGGGGCGCGGGGCGGTAGCCCCGTCCGCCCTGTCCGCCGCCCTGCGGGAGGTCCCCTTTGAAACGGTGTCCATGGACTTCATTTTCGCTCTGCCGGGGCAGACCTTCGATGACCTGCGGTCGGATATTGACCTGGCCTTTGCCAGCGGGGCCAACCACGTGGCCATCTATCCCTTTATCGACTTCACCTTTACAGCCAGCCCTCTCCGGCCCATGTCCAAACGGGAGAAGCGCAGGCTGCTGGACCGGATCACCAGTTACTGTCTGGAGCGGGGCTGTGCCCGCACCTCCATCTGGACCTTCTCCAGCCGGGCGGGGGCCGGATACTCCTCCATGACCCGGGATAACTTCCTGGGCTTCGGCTGTTCTGCCGCCACTCTGCTGCGGGAGCAGTTCAAGATCAACACCTTTTCCGCAGAGGAGTACTGCCGCCGCATTGAATCCGGGCAGCTGCCCACTTCCCTGACCCTGCGCTTTACTCTTCGCCAGCGCATGGTGTATTATCTGTTCTGGACGGCCTACAGCACCCGGGTGGACGAGAGGGAGTTTGAACGATTTTTTGGCGTCCCGCTGAAGAAGATGTATGGTCTGGAGCTGAACGCGGCCAGGCTGCTGGGCCTTGCGGCCCGGAAGGACGGCGTCTGGCAGATGACGCTGAAAGGGGCCTTCCTCTACCACTATTACGAGAGCTTTTATACCCTGTCCTACATCGACAAGATGTGGGGGATTATGCGCCAGGAGGCTTTTCCGGAGCGCATTGTGCTTTAAGGGACCTGTATTCCTGCATAAAAATCGGGACAGATGGCCGGAAAAGGGGGAAAAGTCGCTTAAATTCACATATTGTTTACGAATTTCTCCTTGACGGACCCGGTGGGAAGAGGTATCATATACAATGTGTTTCCGACAGGCGGACATCGCCTGCCGTGTCCGTTCAGCCAAGGAGGCGCTCTGATGATCCGCAACGCGATTCAGCGGTTTATGTATGGCCGCTACGGGAACGACCAGTTGAACCTGTTCCTGCTGGGCCTGTATCTGCTGCTCTATCTGGTGTTTCTCTTCGCCCGGGTGGAGCCGCTGTACTGGGTCAGCTTTGCCCTGCTGCTGGCGGCCCTGTTCCGGCTGCTCTCCCGCAATATGGAGCGGCGGCGGATGGAGAACGCCAGGTTTATGAGGGCGGCCGGCCCTATCCTGAGCTGGCTGCATCTGCGGCGCACCATCCACCGGGACAAGGAGCATGTCTACTTCAAGTGCCCCAGCTGCGGCCAGCAGCTGCGTGTCCCCAGGGGAAAGGGCAGGATTACCGTCACCTGCCGGGGCTGCGGGGCCAGCTTTGAGGAAAAAAGCTAGATTGATTTCAAGTGCGGCCTGCCGGTTTCCGGCGGGCCGTTGTGTTTTTTACGGGAATATGATATACTGACTGTGTTTTCCAGCAGGGGGCGGCGCCCCCGCTGTCCCGTTGTTTCTTTAAAAAGCGGGCCGCCGAAGGCGGCGGCCTGCTGTTTGAGAGGAGTTTTGCCATGAACGCCAGATACGACGTCGTCATCCTGGGCTGCGGAGAGGCGGGCATCTTTGCCGCCTATGAGCTGGCCCATCTCCATCCCGAACTGAAGGTGCTGGCCCTGGACCAGGGCGCGGACATCTATCACCGCAGCTGCCCCATTGTGGCGGGCAGGGTGAAGGAATGCATCCACTGCCCCGTGTGCCATACCATGTGCGGCTTCGGCGGCGCGGGCGCTTTCTCTGACGGGAAGT
The DNA here is from genome assembly GCA_947426945.1 of uncultured Bacillota bacterium. Classification (GTDB taxonomy): domain Bacteria; phylum Bacillota; class Clostridia; order Oscillospirales; family Oscillospiraceae; genus Lawsonibacter. The sequence goes on along the minus strand of CANEFX010000009.1, from coordinate 46,470 downwards.
TTAACTTCACCACCCAGTTCGGCGGCTGGCTCACCGACTTTATGGAACCCGCCCATGTGATGGAGCTGATCGACTATGTGGACTCCATCAATGTGGCCCACGGGGCCACCACCGAGGTTTTTTCCACCGAGAGCGACGCGGCCCGGAAGCTGGCCCGGGAGGCTCTGGCCTACGACCTCCACCTCCTCCAGGCCCGGTGCAAGCACTTGGGCACCGAAAACAACCTGCGCATCCTCACCAACATCTACGAGGGATTGGCGGACAAGCTGGAGTTTTCCTTCAACACCGAGGCGGCCTCCATTGAGAAAACGGAGGACGGCTACCGGCTGATTCTGGCAAAGGGCGGGGAGGTCTCCTGCAAGTACCTCATCGCCGCGCCCGGCCGGTCCGGGGCGGAGTGGTTCTCCAACCAGTGCAAGGATCTGGGGCTGGAGCTGCTGAACAATCAGGTGGACATCGGCGTGCGGGTGGAGCTGCCCGCCGTGGTCTTTGAGCACATCACCGACGTGGTGTATGAGTCCAAGCTGGTCTACCGCACCAAGCAGTACGGCGACCAGGTGCGCACCTTCTGCATGAACCCCTACGGCCACGTGGTGGCGGAGAACGTGGAGGGCATCAACACGGTGAACGGCCACTCCTACGCCGACCCCGCCCTGCGCTCGGAAAACACCAACTTCGCTCTGCTGGTCTCCAACCGCTTTACCAAGCCCTTTAACGAGCCCTACCGCTACGGCAAGCACGTGGCCTCCCTGTCCAACATGCTGGCAGGCGGGGTGCTGGTCCAGCGATTCGGCGATCTGGTGGGGGGCCGGCGCACCAACGAGCACCGCATGGGCAAGTCCACCGTCCGGCCCACCCTCACCGCCGCCGTCCCCGGGGATCTGTCTCTCACCCTGCCCAAGCGGCAGCTGGACGACATTATTGAGATGATCCAGCAGCTGGACAAGATCGCCCCCGGCACCGCCAACTACGACACCCTGCTTTACGGCGCGGAGGTGAAGTTCTACTCCGCCCGTCTCCAGCTTACCCCTGAGCTGGAGACCGCCCTGCCCAACTTTTTTGCCGCCGGCGACGGCGCAGGTGTTACCCGGGGCCTGGCCCAGGCCGGGGCCTCCGGCGTTCAGGCTGCCCGGGCGATTTGCAGGAGACTTTAGAAAACGCCGGGCGGGCTGCTGAAGCCCGCCCGGCCTCTGAATAAGACATAAAATTATTTTGTTACCCTCTATGCAGTTTTTTATCCACTTTCTGCACCGGGTTTTCCACAGCTGTTTTCCCTGAGACAGAGGGATTTTCCACATTGTCCACAGGTTTGTCCACACCCGTTATGTCAACTCTTCAAACGGTAAATATTCGTTTTCGGGTTTCCATAATATCTGTCAAGAGTGAATTTTACACAAACTTTTTCCGACGGTGTTTTTTGCAGGAGAAAATGAATTCTTTGCCGTATTGCGAAAGGAGTGTTCCCTGTGTCCTTCCAGAGCGACACCATTGCCGCTGTCTCCACGCCGCCCGGGCCGGGGGCCATCGGCATCCTGCGCCTGTCCGGGCCGGAGGCTGTCTCTATTGCCGAGAAATGCTTTAAGCCATTGGGCCGCAAGGGCTTGCGGGATCACGGCCCCCGGGAGCTGGCCTACGGCGATCTGATGGACAGCGAAGGGGCGCCCATCGACCGGGTGCTGTGCACCTACAGCGTGGGCCCCTCCAGCTACACCGGAGAGGACACGGCGGAATTTCAGTGCCACGGCTCCCCCATGGTCCTCACGCTGGGGCTGGAAGCCCTCTTTGCCGCCGGGGCGAGGCAGGCGAAAGCCGGGGAATTCACCCGAAGGGCCTTTCTCAACGGCCGGCTGGACCTGGCCCAGGCAGAGGCGGTGGGGGACCTCCTCTCCGCCCAAAGCCGGGAGGGGGCCCGCCACGCGGCGGGCCAGTTGGCCGGGGCGCTGTCCAAAAAGATCGGGGATATCTACTCCGCCTTGGTGGACGTGATGGCCCACTTCCACGCTGTGCTGGACTATCCGGACGAGGATATCGATCCATTCCGCCTGGAACAGTTGGACGAGGCCCTGGCCGCTCAGGAGAGGGCATTGAGCGCCCTGCTGGCCTCCTGCGGCCGGGGGAAGCTGCTACGGGAGGGAGTGCCTTGCGCCATTGTGGGCCGGCCCAACGCGGGCAAATCCTCCCTCCTCAACGCCATGCTGGGCTGGGACCGGGCCATCGTCACCGATGTTCCCGGTACTACCCGGGACACGGTGGAGGAGCGGTGCGAGCTGGGAGGGGTGCCTCTGCGGCTTATCGACACCGCCGGCCTGCGGGATACCGACGACCCGGTGGAAAAGCTGGGGGTGGAGCGTTCTCGAAAGGCTATGGAGGAGGCGGAGCTGATTTTTACGGTGGTGGACATGTCGGAGGAGCTGACGGCAGAGGACCGGGAGATGCTTCGCGCTGTGTCGGAGATGGGTAAGCCCTGGATTTTTGTGGCCTCCAAAAAGGACTTGGTGAAGGACAGCCGCAGTATGGGGCTGATCGGCTCAGGAGGAAAGACGGCCGTCCCCTCCGTGGAGGTCTCCGCCCTCACCGGCGAGGGCTTGGATAGGCTGGGGGAAGCAGTAGCCGAGCTGTTCCCCAAGGAGGAGGCCGTCCCCTACGGCCAGCTCCTCACCAACGCCCGGCAGGAGGAGGCGGCCGGGCGGGCCAGAGAGGCGGTCCGCCGGGCCCGGGAGGCCATGGAGGCGGGTGTCACACCCGACGCCCTGCTCACCGACGTGGAGGAGGCGCTGACCGCCTTGGGAGAGCTCACAGGCCAAAGCGTCCGGGAGGACGTGACCGACCGAATCTTTTCCAAATTCTGCGTGGGAAAATAGAGAAAACGCCCCGCTGGAGCACACCGCTCCGGCGGGGCGGAAAATTTTTTTAGGAGGGGGTTGACAAACCAGCCTAAATGTATTATTGTATTAAGCATATAATACAATAGAGGCAGGAGGTCACGCCATGGATTGGAAGCTGGACGACGGCCGGCCCATCTGGCCCCAGCTCAGCCAGCAGCTGGCCCGGCGGATCATCGCCGGGGTCTACCCCCCGGGGAGCCGCCTCCCCCCGGTGCGGGAGCTGGCGGCGGAGGCGGGGGTAAATCCTAACACCATGCAGCGGGCTCTGGCTCAGCTGGAGCAGGAGGGGCTGGCCAGGGCCGACCGGACTGCGGGCCGTCTGGTCACCCAGGACGCTGCCGTCTTGGATGCCGCCCGCCTGCGGGAGGCGCAGGACGTCATCAGGACCTATTTCGAGGCCATGTCCGCCCTGGGTTACAGCCGGGAGCGGGCGGTGGAGCTGTTAAAGGAGGAATTTCGGTGAGCGACTTTTTGATCGAGTGCCGGGGGCTGTACAAGTCCTACGGCCTGCGCCCCGCTCTGAGCGGGGTAGACCTGGCGGTGGGCCCGGGGCGGATCGTGGGCCTGCTGGGTCCCAACGGCAGCGGCAAGACCACCCTGATTAAGCTGCTTTGCGGCCTGCTCCAGCCCACCCGGGGAGAGCTGACGGTGGACGGTTCGGCCATCGGCCCCTATACCAAGTCGGTGATCAGCTATCTGCCCGACCGGATGTACTTCGCCGACTGGATGAAAGCCGTGGACCTCTTCGATCTGTTCCGGGACTTTTACGCCGATTTTGAGTATGAGAAGGCCATGGCCATGTGCCGCTCGCTGGGGGTGGAACCGGGGGACCGGCTGAAGTCCATGTCCAAGGGCACCAAGGAGAAGGTGCAGCTGGTGCTGGCCATGTCCCGGGCGGCAAAGCTGTACCTGCTGGATGAGCCCATTGCCGGGGTGGACCCGGCGGCCCGGGATTTTATTCTGCGCACCATCCTGACCAATTACAACGAGGAGGGCACCGTTTTGCTGTCCACCCACCTGATTTCCGACATTGAGAAGGTGCTGGACGAGGCCGTTTTCCTCAAGGAGGGAAGAATCATGCTCCATGCCACAGTGGATGACATCCGTGAGAAGGAGGGCAAGAGCGTGGACGCCCTCTTCCGGGAAATCTTTCGGGCGGAGCCCATGTGGGAAGGAGGGGAGCTCTGATGCTCTTAAAATTGCTGAAATACGATTTCCGGGCCATGTGGAAGCAGTTTTCCCTGATCTGGGGTGCAGCTCTGGTGCTGGCCCTGGTCAACCGATTTACACTGAACACAGGCCGCCGCATCCCTGTGATGGGAGAAAACGCCTCCAGTCTGCTGGCGATAGCTTTTTCAGTGGTCCTTGCGGCCATGTTCGTAATTGCGGTTATCTTTGTCATCCAGCGGTTTGCCAGAGGCCTGCTGGGCAGCGAGGGATACCTGATGCATACTCTGCCCGTCCGTTCCTGGCAGCTGGTGGCCGCCAGGCTGATCTGCGGCACGGTTACCTGGATAGGCTGCGGCATGGTGGCCGTCCTGTGTCCTCTTATCATGGCGCCTGTGGACTGGTCCGAGATGATATACCTCCCCTGGCTGAACGTGATTCGGGGGTTGATAAAGCATCCGGACGTGATCCTGGTGTTTTCGGAGATATGCCTGATGATCGTCTCAGCTATTGTTATATCTATCTCGCTGATGTACCTGGCCATGTCCATCGGGCATCTGTTTTCCCACCACCGGAAGCTGGTCAGCGTGGCCGCTTTTATTGGACTGTATATCCTGCTGGCCAACTTCTATGCCAGGATATTTTTGTGGAATCCCGTTGAACAGTTTATAGATTGGGTCAGCGGCAATGTCCACGGCGCTATGCTCAGCGTCTCTGCCGCCATGGTCATCCCCGCCCTGATATTCCTGGCTTTGACCAGCTGGATTCTGGAGAACAAGCTGAATTTGGAGTAAAGAAACTGCCTGAGGCCGCCGGCTTCAGGCAGTTTTTTTAAGGCAGAGTCCAGGCGTCCAGAAATTGCTGATACTGCTCCCGGCTGAAATTGAGGCCGGCGCAGCTCCAAACCCCCATCCGGGCGGTGGCGCTGAGCACCCCGTCCCGCCGGTCCAGACGGGACAGGAGGAGGGGAAGCTCCCTGCGGAGGGGCTGGAGGTCCCTTTTGGAGAAAACCGTATATTCGTCCACAGTCTGGCCGCAAAATACGGTCTTTTTCAAATCCTTGATATCCACGTTCATATAGGTCTTTCGGTCGGCGACCAGCCGGTAGACGGTGGGCTGCTGGTCGTCCAGAAGCAGGCACACGCACCGCCCCCGATCCCAAATCAGCTCCAGCGTGAGCCGGAAGGGGTGATACACCGTCTTTTTCAGGCGGCGCACATAGGTCCCCGCCCCATTCAGGGTGAACTTCAGCTCCAGCCGCTCCAGCTTTCTGGTGTAAAACCCATTCAGAGCCTTCTCCAGCTCCCGGGCGGTCCAGCCCTGGAAGGGGACCGCCTCCGGAGCGGGGCGCTTCTGGGGGAAGAACGAATACAGCAGGGACAGGGGAAAGGGCCAGCTCCTGCGAAGGACCCTGGCCTCACACAGGAAGGAAAGGCAGGCCTCCGGGCCCGGCTCTTGCTCCGGCGGGCGCTGTCCCCGCTCCAGGTCGGGGGCGTTTTCCTCCGGGGACGAGACATCCGGGACGGGCACGGCGGGGGCGGGAGTCAGCTTACCGGCGGAGAGGGCCTCCCGGGCCCAGGGGGCGAGCTCGCCGAGAAAGCCATCCGGAAGCTCCGTTTGAGCGGCCTCCTCCCCCGTCAGCCAGGGCAGAAGCTGTTCCCGGCCGGCCTTGAACCGCCGGACCAGCCGGGCGGCGTGCTGCTCCGGCGGTACAGGGTCGGGCGCTGCCCCGGGCGCCGCCTCGAAGGAGTCCTCCACTGAGCCCCGGAAGCACAGCTGGTAGCCCCAGCTGCCTCCCTCCCGGAGGTAGAGCAGCAGGGCGGCGCAGTCCAGCTTGGCGGAGGGAATACGGGCGGCCATCTCGGGACAGACGCCCCCCTCAAAGAGGGCGAGCGACCCCTCCCGGCACTCCGTCCAGCGCAGGGCGGACATATCCAGCCCATACAGCCGCATAACGGCGTCGGACAGTCCGTCCACCGTGGGCTGGAGATGCCGGAGCCGCTGGTGGGGATAAATCAATATGGTGAAAGAGTCGCGCATCGTTATCATCCGCCTTTCCGGGTCGTTCAGAGACACAGGGTATCCAGGATATTTCGGGCGAATCCCTCCAGCCGCGCCTGAATGCCGGGGAGGGCCAGAGCCTGTCCGGGGGAGTTGGCCGTCTCGATGAGAGCGAAGCGGGGGGGAAGGTAGAAGGACTTGTTCATATTCATGGCGGCCACCGCCTGCCGGGCCACCATGTCCCCTCCGGAGTAGCCCGAGACCACAATGGAAAACACTGCCTTGTCGTAGAACCGGGTCTGACGGAAGAGGGCGGTGAGACGGTTGATAAAGGCTGTGAGGTTGGCGGACAGGGCGTCGTTATAGTTTGGACACAGCAGCACCAGGGCGTCTGCCGCCCGGACAGCGGGGTAAACCTCATCCTGCATCACGCCGCCGTAGAAGCACCCCCCCTGTTCCCCGAAGTGGAGGCACATGGTGTAGGGACAGCCGGAGCAGTCGGACAGGGTGCCGTTGCGCAGGCCGATCTCATGGATAGAGCACCGCCCCTCCAGCTTCTCCCGCGCCCCGGCCCACAGATCCATGGTATTGGAGGTGTGGTGGCTGGAGGCGTGGAGGACCAGAATCTCCGGCCGTGCCTTCCTGGGAAATGAGAAGCCCTCCACTTGGTCCGCCAGCTCCCGGGCGGCGTGGCGGTAGGCCTCCATCAGGCTGCCGCCCAGGTTTTTGGCCTGGACGGCAAAGTTGGCCAGCGACCCGGTGCCCTCCACCAGGGGCCGGCCCACCAGGGCGCACCCGGCCATATTCAGGGCCAGAGCGGCTTCGGCGGCGGAGGATTTGGTATACAGCTCCCCCGCCCCGTCTACAATGAGCCCGCCGGTGCAGCCGGAGAGCAGCTCGGGCTCCTTCCGCAGCCGGGCCAGCATGCGCATGTGCTCCAGGCTGACCCCCGTGTCTCCCAGGGGCAGGGCCAGCAGAATACGCCGGTTTTCCAGGCCGGACAGCTCCTGCGCCGTCCGTACCGTGTGCACCTCCCGGCCGGCCAGGGCCTGCCGCAGCACGCCGTCCAGCCGCTGCCCCGCCCAGCCAGAGTCGGGGGCAGGATGGATCAGGGTAATGGACATGGTTCCACCTTCTTAAATAATACTCTTAAGGTGCTCCGCCGCCTCCCGGATGTGGTCGAAGAGCTGGTCGGGGATACGGGGCAGCAGCTCGGTCTCGATCCCAGCGGGGGTATAGCGGTTTTTCACACCCATATAGACCCCGTCCAGGAACACAGAGCCGCAGTGCCACTCCCCCCGGAGGGTGAGCAGCAGGGACAGGGCCCCGGAGGACAGAGCGGGGGCCACGTAGGGCTTAAAGCCGATCTCCCGCATTTTCAGGTTGGCGGTGACAGTGAGCCGGGTCAGCTCCTGAGACAACTCCTCGTCGTAGTGGTCGATGGAGTTGGCGATAAACAGCCCTGTACCGTGGGGGCCGTAGGACCGCCCCTCCGTCAGGAAGGAGGCCAGCCTGGGGTCCCGCTTGGCGAAGTAGGCCGCCCGGGCATTCATCACACCCAGACCGAAGCCCTGGACCTGTTCGGGCCGTAGGCCCTTTCCGTCCCAGTTTCCGTTCTCGTCCTTGTTGCTCTCCAGATAGGCGGTCTTGGCCAGGGGGTCCACCGGGTCGGACACGGCGCACCACAGCCCCTGGAACCCTTTCTCCCGAGCCATTTTGGCGTAATGCTTCACGATGCCGGCGTTGGCCTCGAACTGAGCCATGCGCACGTCCTTCACCTGGGAGCCCACCGGAGGGATGCCTCTGGAGGCCACAAAGACGAACATGTCGCAGTCAAAGAGGTGCTCCGGAGAGACCACCTCCACCTCGGGGAAGGCGCCGTAGCTCCAGGGCAGGCTGATCTGCCCCATCTCAAATTCCCACCGGGCGGTGATCTGGTCGCTGAGGTCGCAGATGCCGATGGAGGAGATCACGCCCCCGCCCAGCAGCTTCAGCCCGGTGAGGAGGGTGGAGCCCACGTCGCCGATGGCCAGGATGTTCACCCGCTTTTTGTCTGAGTGGCAGGCCCGGTGCAGAAGCGCCTCCCAGCCGGGGCGGGCGGTGTTGACGGCGGTGAGCCGCCCGTCCTCTATAGCCTGCCGCACATTCTCGTCCAGCTCCAGCGGGACGGTCTCTCCGTTGACCATGGCGCTGGTGGGGCCGTCGTCAAAATCGGGCAGACGAGAGGCGTCCAGGGCCTCCAGTCCGTGTCCGGCCAGCAGCTGGCCGGGGTGGGTCACCTTGAAGGACCCCCGGCCCAGAACCAGGTCCCCGGGAAGGTTGGCGAACATCCGCCAGCTGTTGGCGGGCTCGGTCTGGGGCCCGAAGCCCTCCAACGGAATGAGGGAAACCAGCGTTGCGCCGTTGATATTGTAATAATACATGATGATATCACATCCTGTTGTGTAATTTGTCTTTCTTTCACTGATTCTGTCTCAGCAGCTGCTCCAGGTCGTTCTCCAGATAGACAGAGGCGGACAGGCTGGGGTCGTAGTGCAGGCAGGTGCCCTTGTCGGGGCACAGGGGGAGGATGACCGCCTCGGGCAGGCGGGACAGGGTGAGGTTCCGGCCGTAGAGGATGCGGTACTCCTGCTCCAGGGTGCGGATCACGTCCAGCGCCCCCTCCAGGCAGGCCCTGGACAGCTGGAACACCGCCTCTCGGGCGCAGGGCTCCTGATAGACCGGGCTGGCGTAGGGCAGGATGTGGTTGATGCCGGGCAGCAGGCCGGGCACCGGGGAGCTGGGCCGCCGCACGGTGTTGCCTCCGATGAAGGGGTACAGAGTGGCCTCAATGAACCACTGGCGCAGGGTGGGCAGATAGTATACCGAGTCCACCGGCCGCTCCCAGGCATCCATCAGGTCCTTGCCGTAGCCCGACAGCACCCCCACCAGCACCATGCGGATGGGCACTCCTTCCTGCCGGAGGATGGGGTCCAGGGCCTTGAAGCGGAAGCCCGGGTGCATCAGATCGTCCACCAGGATCACCGGCCGGTCAAAGGACTTGATGGTACGAATCTGGCTGGAGATGGGGGCGTAATAGGGGAAGGGCTCCATCACGCTCTCCGACAGGTCGGGAGAGTAGACCCGGTCGGTGTGGATGGTCTTGGTTACGGTGTTGGGCACCGTTTTGCCCCGGAGAAGCTTGCCGTAGGGGACGCACATGTTTTCACCCAGTACCCGCGGGACGGTGGGGACAGCGGGAACGCTGTTATAGGCGGTAATCTTTTCCAGCAGACGCTGGTGGATGATATCGGCGGACAGGGTGAGCAGCAGGGAGCCGGGGTAAAGCCGGGCCAGGGCCCGCTGGAGGCTTTGGTGGCTGCGGCGGATGGCGGCCAGCACTCGGGGATTCTGGGACAGAGGCTCCTGAATCGTGGTCTCCAGGTTCTGAATAAGGGTGGCGGGGGCGTGCATGTCGGTTTCCCAGAGGGGGCGGCCCGTCTCCCGTGCCAGAAACCCGGTGCGGAGAAGGACGTCCTCCAGCCGGTCGTCCAGCCTCCCGTCGTGGGGACAAAACACGCCGTAGACGCAGCCCTCCTCCAGAGCCCGGGCCAGCAGCTCGCACAGAAGCAGCTGATGGTAGTCCTTAAAACGCTCTGTGCTGTCGGCGGCCAGGGCGGTGATGAGCAGAGCCTTGCCTGCCGCCCGCAGGCGGATGCGGTTGGCCAGCTCGGTGTCCCCCAGGGCAGTGAACAGCTGAGAGGTGGTCAGGGAGCGGTAGGCGATGTAACCCAGAATGTCCCCCCGGCCCGCCCGGCACAGCAGCAGCAGCCGGTCCCCCTGATCGGAGATGGCAGAGCGCACGGCCTCCCGGTCGGGCTGGCCGGCAGTGACGCTGTCCAGCAGCAGGGGGTCGGGTTCCCCCACCCACCGGAACTCCAGATCCCCCGCCCCCAGCATGGGTTTGGTCTGGCTGTCCCGGAGATACAGGCCGTTCTGATAGATAAAGTCTTGAATCACCGGGTCGATGAAGTTGGAGATATCCCGGTTCAAATCCACATTTTCCCGGATGCGGGTGGAACTGATATCCTCCAGGTGGGGGGGAAGCTGGAGCTGAATAACCTCCCCGGTGATGGGCAGGGGAGCGGGCAGCTCAGCCTCCCCCGCCCGGCGGAAGATGACGTGGTTCATCTGGTGGATGGAGAAGGGCTGAGGCTGGGCCTTATAGGAGGAGGCGTTGGCCACCACGTCGCTGCCCGCCACGATATACACCTGCTGGTGGGGGAACAGCTCGGTGAGCCGCCGCAGGTCAGCGGGGTTGGCGATGTTCACCGGGATATCGTCGGGGAAGAGGTGGACGTGGAAGTCCCCGGCGACGGACAGGTTGACAATCTGCCGGCGGATCAGGTGAGGCTGGGCCTTTTTGGACCAGGAGAACTCGTCCACCGCCAGATACACCTCAAAGCCCAGATCCCGGATAGCGTGGACGATGCCCTTGTGGGACAGGGTAAAGGGGTCGAAGGTGCCGGGGAAGAAAGCTACCTTCCGGGGCTTTTCAAAGGTAAAGGGGCCGTGGTCCAGCCGCCGCAGAGCGATAAAGCGGTTGATGTGGGCCAGGGCGGCCGCCCGGTAGAAAAAGGTGAGGCCGTCCTGCCGGGAGGAGGACTCCTGTGTGAGGAAGAGCAGCTTCCGGTAGCTGAGAGAGAACAGACGGGCTTTCTCCTCCATGCCCAGCAGGGGGCTTTCAAACAACAGCTTGCCGGTGACCAGCAGGGCCTCCTGCCGCACCGTCTCCCGGTAGTGAGCCAGGCCCTGAAGGAGCAGACCCAGAAGCTCCTGCCGGCGGTCCTCATAGTGTTCCCGCCGCTCGGGGAAGCGCTGCTGATAGGCGGGGTAATGCTGAAGCAGCACGGCGATGGTGTTCAGCGCCCCGGCCACGGCGGAGTCGTTGGGGGAGCCGAGAAGGGTCTTAAGCCACAGCACCTGCTCGTCCAGCTCGCTGGGGTGGAGGTAGAGGGCGGCCTCTCCCAGATACTGGGGGATGTATTTGGAGATCTCGTACTGGCCCATCTCCAGCCCCTTGCCCAGCTCTACCACCACCTCGTTGCGCTGTTCCCTGCGCAGGAGGGACAGAGTGTGCACCAGGGCGGAGCCGGCGGTGTGCCGGACCACCACCCGCTCAGACACCTTGACCAGGTTGGAGAAGTGGGTGGCGATGTGGAGGATGTGGGCGTCCAGCCCGTGCTCCACCTGGTCCCGGAGCAGCTCCACCCCCGCAACCTTCACCACCCAGGGAGTGGCGATCTTCAGGTTGTCCAGAAAGACCTCGCTGGTGATGTCGGTGTGGTAGAGGGTGCGCTCCAGGGCGGACACATCCCGGCCCGCCCGGCGCAGAATGCGGCACTTGAGAAAGACAGTGGTCAGCTGGCTGGAGGGGACCCCCTCGGTCAGGTCGGCGATGCGGGCCATCTGGGGGTGGCTGCGGGGGATGTTGCGCACTGTCTCCCGCAGAAACTGGAGGGCGGCGGTGGTCAGCCGGAGCTCGTGGTCCACCGCAAAGTGGGCGGCGAAGTTCACCAGCTTCTCCCTCGTCTGCTCCCCGTAGTGCTTGGGGGGGAGGTAGCGGGCGGCGTCCAGCAGGGTGAAGGCGGTGTCGTCGTCGGTGTGCTGTGGGTCGTCGTAATAGCTCAGCAGGGCGTCCAGGAAGCGGGGGATATCCCCCGGCCGGGCGTGGTTCAGCATGGACTCCACCACCAGCTTCAGGGTGTAGCTGATGTGGGAGCGCTGCTGGGGGGTGGTCTTGTGGTCGGGGAAGATGATCATATCCAGGTACTGGCCCCACAGGGTGAAAGGGACCTCCTCTGCCGGGTCGTTCTGGGCGTCGGCGGGCACCTCCTTGCGGTAGACCAGGTGAAACCGGGCGATGATCTGGCCGATCAGGGCGCCGGCCTGACGGCGGATGTCGCCCTCACGGTGCATCAGCAGCTCATAAAGGAAGGACAGAGCCTGGGTTTTCTGGCGCACAGACAGATAGGTAAAGTACTCCTCAAAGACGTTAAGGTAGGCCCGCAGCTGCTGCCAGCTCTTGGTGGAGCGGGCGGCCTCAATAATGTTGCCGAAGCGCTGCTCGTTGGACAGCATGTGCATCAGCTGCAGGTTGTGCTCCACCGACAGGAGGATCAGCCCGTCCAGGGTCTCCTCCTGGCCCATGAGGGCGGGGTCCTTTACAGGGACGGGTTCCTGCCGCTGGCCGGTGAGGTCCACGTCCACCCCCAGGCGGCGCATGTAGTCCTCAAAGTCGTGGAGCTTGCCGTATACAAACTCATACCGGCGGCGCTTCTTCCGGTCCACGTTGTCCAGCTTGGACAAGATTACCTGGAAGGACTGGTCCAGGGGATAGAGGACCACCACCTCCCGGCCCTCGCTGTCCCGCTCCGATTTGGAGCGGAAGTCGGCGTAGATGAGCAGCAGAGACTCCACCGACAGGGACTCCAGCTCCAGGTCCCAGGTGGAGTGGTTGGAGGCGATGTGGCTGATGTCCTCCATCTTCCGGTCCAGCAGCCACTGGTCGGTGTAGTAATAGTGGAGATAGGGCACCCGTTCCCCGGGGCGGCAGCCGAACTTGCCCACGTCGTGGGTGGCGGCGGCGGCGGAGATGAGGGCCAGATCCACCTCCACCCCGGCCTCCGCCAGCCCCCGGGCGGCGGTCATGGCAATGTAGTGGACGCCGGAGATGTGGCTCAGGGTCTTGAAGGGGGTGAACTCCAGCCCCAGGCGCATCAACTCATAGATGAACTCCCCCCGCCAGGCGGCCAGGAAGCGGCGGTACTCCCGGGCCTTGTCGCAGGCCTCGTACTCCTCCTCGGTGAGGAACCGGAAGTCCATCATAGGGTCAAAGGGCAGGGCGGACCGCTCGTGGTCCAGCAGGATCTGGAGCACGGTGAGGTAGAACTCCGCCCCGGCCCCGCAGCGGCCTGCCTCGGGGGCAAAGCCGTTTTCCGGGAACATGAGATGGCAGACGTATTGGTAGGTAAAGGCCCCCCAGCCTTGCTCCGGAGGGGCGGGGCACAGCGTGTACAGAATAGGAGTGCACAGCTCCAGAATATGGGCGCAGCTCAGCCGCTCCCGGATGGGAAACAGGGCGGACAGACCGTCGGTCCAGGCGGGGGCTTTCATCAGGTCCTGGAGAGTCCGGCGGCTGGTCAGCCCGCCCCCCGGATGTCGGGCGGCCAACGCCTCCAGAATGTCGCGGTTCAGCTGGCGGATCATTTTATTCATACCGTCACCCCATCAGCCGCCCCGCCACTGCGCAGCGGCAAAATTTTCTCATAATAATTGTAGCACAATCGACGGGATTTGGAAAGAGAAAACGCGGCCCGAAAATCGGCCCGCACCTGAAAATATTCCTTGTGTTATTCGACAAAATATGCTATACTACCGGCAAGAGGCAAATAAAAGGGCAGGACGCGGGGTCTAAGCCCCCCCGCGTCCCTGTACGGGTGAAAACGGCACCCACACAACAGCATTGCTGCACCAACTCTCATTATAACGGAAACCTTCCCTCTTTTCAAGTCCCCGTTTGAGAGTTTGTGTCTGAAATATGCGGTGTGGGGTTATTGAGTTCCGCACCGCTTTTGTTTGTCTCGGCGGGAAACCCTGCGGGGGGAGGCCAACTCCTCACCCTCCTGTACACTCCCTCCGCGGGCAGAACCGTTGAGAAAACAGAGAGACAGTCGTTCGGGGCTGTCTCTTGGAATGGTCGTGTTTGTATGCCGGACTGTAAGGAAATGTATCTGAAGATGTTCCGGGCCAATGAAGCTGCCGTGAATCTCCTGATTGAAGCCCAGCGGGAATGTGAGGAGTTGTATATTTCCTCCGGTGAGCCGAAATCAGGACCGGAACGATCCAAAGATGAACAGTAAAGCGAACGGGCAGCGCCGAAGCCGGCGCTGCCCGTTCAATCCTTTTGCCGATTCTCTATCACCCGGCCCACCACCGCCCCCAGCAGCAGAATGCAGCCGCACAGGTAGAGCCACACCAGCAGGATGATAAGGGAGGCCAGGGAGCCATAGACCAGTGCGTAGCGGGAGGACATGCCGATAAACCAGGAGAACACCGCCGAGGCCCCGGCGATGGACAAAGCGGCCAGCAGGGAGGAGAGCACCACCATTCGGCTGCGCATGGCCCTTCGCGGGGTGCCCGCCCGGTATACCACAAGCACCAGCAGCAGCACAAAGCAGAACAGCAGAAGATAGCGCATCCATCGCCACAGCCCTGAAAGGGCCTCCAGAGGGATCAGCTCGGCGATGTTCCGGGGCAGCCGGTCCTCCAGCAGCCAGAAAAACCATTCTCCGGTGAAGATGACCACCACCGACAGATAGATGGTGAGCAGAAACAGGGCGGACAGCAGCACGCTGAGCGTCACCCGGCGGACAATGGGGACGTTTTGCGTCCCGTGGAGGCTGTCCAGTGTGGCCAGCAGGGTGCGCAGCCCTGCCGAGGCGGAGATAAGAATGGTGACGACGCTGGCCAGCAGCAGCGCGTCGGACTGACTGCCCGCCACGTAGCCCAGATAGTCCTCCATCACCGCCAGCGCGCCGGCGGGCAGGAACTGGTCCAGGGAGCGGAGCAGGTTTTCCAGATCCAAGTGGAACAGGCCGATGAAGTAGTTGACGCAGACCAGCAGGGGGAAGAGGGTCAGGATCAAAAAGTAGGACAGGGCTGCCGCCGCCCGGGGAGCCCCGATGGACATATAGAGCTCCGCCGCTTCCATTACGAAAGAGACCGGGGGGAGGGAGAGAATTTTTTTCATGGACGGGCCTCCTTTCGTATTTCAAAGGCCCCTTTGGCAGAAGAGGCGGGAGACAATGATGATATTAGCACATATCTCTGTGAGAACAAATACGAAAAAAGCCGTCTGTGTTCAGACGGCTTTCCACGCGCGTTACGATCAAGCCAGCTTGCTCAGCTTGACGGTCATCTTGCTCTTCTTGTTGGCGGCATTGTTGCGGTGCAGCAGACCCTTGGCAGCGGCCTTGTCCACCGCCTTGACGGCCACCTTGTAAGCGGCATCGGCCTCGCTGCGGTTGCCTTCCGCCACCGCGGCCTCAAACTTCTTAATGTCGGTCTTCAGCGCGGATTTCGCGGCCTTATTCTGCGCGGCCTTGGCCTGAGACACCAGTACGCGCTTCTTGGCAGACTTAATATTCGGCAAACCAAACACCTCCTCCGATTTTCATCCTTGATTTGGGCGGCAGTGCGCCCACGCAGATTTGTATTGTACCATTGCTTCCCGAAAAAATCAACTGTTTTTTGGATTTTTTTTATTTTCTCCGGATAGTTTTCCAAAAGCCGCAAAAGCTAGGTGCGCATGAAAAATATTCCACTGCATTTTGTATAGAAGGGAGCGCGGCGGATGCGGATCAGGCGGACCGACCTGGCCCTGGAGGCCAGGGAGCTGTGGCAGGAGGGGGCAGGGGCGCTTACCGTCCTGCCGGGAGTGGAGGCCCGGGACAGCGTCCGGGAGGGAGTCCCGGTGAACACGGTCAGGATACTGGACCAGAGGGGAGAGGAAGCCCTGGGCAAGCCCCGGGGCGGCTATATCACCCTCACCCTGGAGGGACTGGCCAGTCGGGAGGAGGGAATCTTTCAGCGGTCGGTCCGGGCGGTGGCGGGGGAGCTGGCCGGCCTGCTGCGGGAGATTCCGGAGGACGGTCTGGTGCTGGTAGCGGGACTGGGCAACCGGGCCATCACCCCTGACGCCATAGGCCCGAAGGTTCACGAAAATGTGCTGGTTACCCGCCATTTGGTAAGAAAAATGCCGGAACATTTTGGGCACTTGCGGCCGGTGGCCTCCCTGGCCGCCGAGGTAATGGGCACCACCGGGGTGGAGAGCGGCGAGCTGGTGCGGGCGGTGTGCGAAAAGCTCCGGCCCGCCTGCGTAGTGGCGGTGGATGCCCTGGCCTCCCGGTCGCTGAAGCGGCTGTGCCGGACGGTGCAGCTGGCTGACACGGGCGTTATCCCCGGCTCCGGAGTAGGCAACCACCGCATGGGTCTGACCCGGGATACCCTGGGCGTACCCGTTGTGGCCGTGGGGGTTCCCACGGTGGTGGACGGGGCTACCCTGGCCGCCGACCTGCTGGGTGCCGACGAGCTGCCCGACCTAAACGAGGGTCGGGACCTGCTGGTTACCCCCAAGGATATTGACAGCCAGGTAAGCGATCTGTCCAAGGTTATCGGCTACGGGATCAGCATGGCCCTCCAGCCCGGAATTTCGGTGGAGGAGCTGGAGCTGCTGCTGGCCTGACTGTCCGCCAGCGACAGATAATATACAAATTGTAATATTATATTGAAATAATACGATGTTTCCCTCGGAATCGGATTTTTTGGAATAGAAACAGGGTTAAAAGGGGACCGGAAGGGAGCGCTTTTATGCCGTCTGCAGGGTTCGGACATTTTGGGATATTCCGGAGGGAACCGGGGCAGACTAAAGGAAAAGAATGGGAAAGGATGTGGTTACCATGGTCAAGGGAATCACTCGGCAGGTGATTCTGGTCAAGTCCCCTGACCCGCGCCTGTTTGAGGAAGCAATCTTCATTGTCAAGGAGGAGGCCCTGGCCAGGGAGGGAGTGAGCGCCGACAAGGTGCTGCGGGAAGCCCGGCAGGCCGCCGACGGCTATATCAAACAGGGCAGGGTCTGGAACCGGCGGCTGGAGCGCATCCCGGCCCCTGCCTGGGGGGCCCTGGGGGCGGCGCTGGCCTCAGCGGGCTGGGCGGTGTGGCTGTTTTTACTGTGACCCTCCGGCGGCCGGCGCATAGTATAGAGCGAGGGGCGGCCGGCGCCGCCGCTCCCGCCGCATTGGCGGCCTTGGCTTTTGATATACCAAGGATAAAAGGTTTTCTTCTTTTCCTCCTGAAACAGCTGGCGGCCCGGTGGATTCCCCACCGGGCCGCTTTGTAATGGGGTTTTGCCTGTTCCCCCGCCCAGGAAGGGGAAAATTTAAGGAGGCGCTGATTAAATCAACGTGTGCAGATTTGCACCAGAAATTTTCCGCTTTTTCTGACGCAGTTCAGCGGGAATTTATGGTGTGAAGATGTGTGCGGCGATTTATTCAGTGGTTCCTTAAGACTGGTGACTCAGGATTACGCCTTGTTTCGGCCGGAGGCGGCCGACAGGGTCAGAATGGCGCACCCGCCCGCCGCCAGAATCAGGCCGTCGGTCAGAGAGCCGCCGCAGGCCCGGAGATAAAGTGTGACGGGCATCCAGCGGACGACGGGCTCCAGGGCTGGAAAGAGTAGGGACAGGTCCAGCAGTACCGGGGACAGGAGCAGGCCCGCGGCCGGAACGAAGGGGAGCAAGGCGGGCAGGGCCCTCCAGGCCGGAGGCAGGCAGGCCAGCGCCAGGGCAGCCGCCCCCCAGAACAGCAGATAGGGGATGAGGGCCAGAATGCAGGGGAGGGGGCGCTCCGCCGCCAGCAGGGCCAGCGCGCCGGCGCAGAGGGCGGGCAGCAGGGCCGCCCCCAGCCGGGGCAGCAGCAGGGCGGTCCGGCCCCGGAGAGGGGCCAGCCGCCGGGCCAGGGGGGTCTCCAGCCACCGGCCCAGGTCCATGGCGGTGAGCAGGGCCCAGATGAGCAGCAGAATGGCGGTCAGCCCGGACAGAAGGTTGGACACACCGCTGTCTGCCAGGGAAAGGGGGTCCAGAGGACGGCCGTCCAGTCCCTCCATGGAGATGCGCACCCGGTCCCGGTCCAGAAGCACCTCATGGAGGCGGGGACGTATCTGCTCCAGCCCGTCCTCCCCCGAGACGCCGCTGTCCAGCAGGTATTTTTCCGCTATGCCGGGGGAGACTAGCTCAGCTATGCAGGCGGATACCGTCTCCCGCACCATGGGGTAGACGGTGGAGCCGGGACCGGTGAGCAGGGTGAACAGCTCCTCCAGCTCCAGCCGGGCCAGCCGGTCCTCGAAGTCGGAAGGGAGGACCAGGGCGCAGTCCCACCGGCCGGCCGCCACCTGGCCCTCCGCCTGAGTCCGGCCGGCGCGGTGGAAGGTGACTGCCAGACCGGAGCGGGCCTCCAGCCGGGTCCAGAAATCCAGGCCGCCTTCCTCCGGGAGCACCACCCCCACCTGGACGGGAGTGGATACCTCCCGGGCGGGGAGGAGGGCTCTGGCCCCAAAGGCTGTCAGAGGCAGGAGCAGGAGCAGAATCCAGGCCCGCCAGCCGGTAAGCCGGGAGGCGAGGGAGGACTTGAACAGGGAGAGAAAAAAGCTCACAGTTCCACCTCCCCGCTGTTACTCCGGCGGCGGTACAGAACCAGGGCCAGGGCCGTCATGGCCGCGGCAGAGAGGGCTGGGCAGAGCCGGGCGGAGAGAGGGAGGTTATAACCTCCGGGCCAGGCAGCCAACCGCTGCAGCCAGGAGACAGGAGACAGCCAGCTCAGCTTCCGCACCGGCCCGGGCAGCAGGACCGGGGGCAGAATTCCTCCGGCCAGGGCCAGGGACAGCAGGGAGACCGTGAAGGCCAGAAGGCCGCAGCCGGCGGCGCTGCGGGAGAGCAGGCAGCACACTGAGGCAAATATCGAGCAGAACAGGGCCATCCCCAGGGCCGTCCCTATCAGAAGCAGGGGCCGGCCCTCTCCTGAGAGCAGCAGGGCGGGAATAAGCAGGGGGAGCAGAAGAGCCGCCCCGGCGGCCACTCCGCTGAAATAGCCGGCCCAGACGCTCCGGCCGGCGGCCCGCAGCCGCCGCTGGGGGCCCAGCCAATCCGTGCTGTAGATTGGAACGAGCAGAGGGGCGGCGGACAGGGCAAAGTAGGAGATCAGGGCCAGAGCATAGTGCAGAGGGACGGGCAGGACCTGGGTGGCGGAGATCTCTTGGGTTCGGAACATGCCGGTTCGGTCCACGGCCAGGGTAATATAGCGCAGGTTTATATCAAAGACCACCTGGTCCCGGGTGAGGCCGGAGGGCGGGGCCTCTTCATAGAGGTCCAGCACGGCGTATACCCCGCTCTGAAAGGCAGAGAGGATGTCGCAGGCGCTCTGGCCCACCCACAGCAGCAGCAGAGACTCCAGGGGCCGGTCACCGGCCACGATAAGCCGCAGGTCCGGGTTTTCTCCCCACATCACCCCCCGGATAAAGTTCTCCGGGAGGTCCAGCACGGCGGTGACCTCCCCCCGAGCCAGAGCGGCCAGGGCAGCCCCCTCCTCCATGGAGACGATGCGGCAGTATTGGGCGATATCCTCCATATCCCCCATAAACCGCTCCAGCTGGCGGGGGACCTCGTCCCCCTCAGGGGCGGCGACGGCCAGAGTCACACCGGAAAAATCCACCCCCTGGGACAAAAGGGCCTCCGCCGCCCGGCCCGCCCCCAGGGGGAGAAGCAGGCATAAAAGGGCCAGCCCTGCCAGCAGCCAGCGCTGCCGGCAGAGCCTGCCCAGGGTCAGCTTCCAGTAAATTGTGAAAAAGCGGACGGATTCCATCAGTACATCATACCGTAGAGCAGTTCGTCGGGCAGACGGGAGACGAACAGCGCCTCCATGTCGGAGGCCCACTGCAGGGCCCGCTGCTGGGTGTCCAGCACCATGGTCATCAGCTCCTGCTCATTCATCTGGGTGATGATCTGGACGTTTACCGGAAGCCCGCTTGAAGCCCGATTCTCCACACGGTAGGAGAGGGACAGGGTACATACGTCCATGCCGATCACCTTGAGGGAGATATCATCCAGGTCCAGGGCGATGGAGCTGGGCTGGGTAATGAGACTGCCCGACATGTCCAGAGAGCCTGCGCCGGGGATGGCCAGCTTCCAGCTGAAATTGTCGCCGGATTTTTTGGGCTCGTAGCGGAATTCGGAGGTGATGGAGTTCAGGGAGGCGGCCTTTAAGGGGTCGCCCTTGATGGTGGTCTTGTCGGTGAATACGCCGCTTTTGCCGCCGTGGTCGCCGGTGGAGGTCACTGCCAGCTTTACGCCGTCCACCTCCAGCTCCAGGCTCAGGTCGTCCACATATGCCTCGCCGCCGCCCAGATAGACGGATACCGACACGTCGCTGCCGCTGACCCGATCCTCATACAGCAGGGCGGACACGTAGCCGCCACTGAGGCAGACCTCCAGCTCCAGGTCACCAATCTCGCCGATTGCGTCCTTGAGGTCGTCGGACAGCGCGCCGTAGGCGTCAAATTCCTCCAGCATATCCAGAATTTCGTCGATCTGCTCCTGGGGCATGCCCATGGAGCGGTAGATCTCCTCATAGAGGTCGTAGTAGCTCATGGCGGACATGACCTCCACCAGAGCGTCCGCATAGTCCTCCAGCGCCTCCTGGGGGACGGTCACCCGGTAGGCGGCGGTCTTGGTCTCGGTTCCGTTCAGGTCCAGGGTTTTGGAGCCCTCCTTTTTGATCTGGGCGGCCGCCCAGAGAGCCTTGTTGGCCTCTTTTATGCGATCCTCCATAGCCTGGGGGTCCATCCGCTCCATCACCTTGTCCACCAGGTCGAAGAGGTTGAAGCTGACGTCCTTCACGGAGTCGTCCCCGGTCATTTGGGCAATGTCGGATCCAAAGGTCTCGGTGTTCACGCCGTAATAGGTCTCGCCGGTGAGCTGAGGGGAGTTGAAGTAAAATTTATCGTCGTCTGCAGTCATCCGGAGAGCAAAGAGCTCGTCCTCACCCCAGTGGGCGAACAGTTCAAAGCCCATATATCGGTCCGGGCCGTTGTAGGAGGTGTCCACTCCCAGGGCCAGACCGTTGAGGGCGGACAGGTCGTAGCCGATCAGGTCGCTGTTGGTGTTCTCCAGGGCCAGGGACATACTCTGGGCAATCAGCTGCTCCTTCTGCCACTGGCTGACATCGGGCATGTTCAGGGCCTGCTCTGCTTGGGCGTAGGCGGCGGCGGTTTTGACAAAGGCCGCCTCCACCTGCTTCTTGGGGTTGGAGAACAGTCCGCCCAGCACTACCGACAGCACGGCGGCGACTGCCACCGCAGCCACGGCAATGCCAATGATGAGGCCGGTTTTTTTCTTTTTCCCACCGCCCTCGGGGCCCTCCCAGGCCGGAGCGGCGCTGTAGGAAGCCGTGCCTTGGGGCGGTACGCCCTCCGGGCCGGCCGCCGCGCCGCAGTGGGGACAAAACCGGGCGTCGTCCCGAATCTCGTTTCCGCAGTGTCTGCAAATCATGTCCATTCCTCCTCTTTATCCTGTGGATCTTTATAAAACCAGCTTGCCCTTTTCCAGCCGGAGCACTGCGCCGCACAGTCGTTCCAGCTCCTCAGTGTGGTGGCTGCACCAGATCAGGCTCCCGCCGCCGGGCAGGTGAACCGATTCCAGCCAGTCCAGCAGCCCGGGGACGTAACCGCTATCCAGGCCAGAGGCGGCCTCGTCCATCAGCAGAATCCGGGGCCGGGGCAGCAGAGCCATGGCAATGCTGACCCGCTGGGCCATTCCCCCGGACAGGGTGCGAATAGGCTTTTTCAAAAGAGGCTCCAGCCCCAGCAGATCCAGAACGTCCTCCGGCAGGGGACCTGATTGCCCGCAGGCCGCCAGCCACAGCCGCAGCTGCTGTTTTACCGTCAGCTCCGGGGCCAGCTCCGCGCGCTGGGGGACGTAGCCCAAGCTGTTCCGCAGGAAATGCCGATCTCCCAGAACGCTTTTCCCGCCGCAGAGGATATCACCGTCATCCGGCCTCTCAATCTGGGCGATGAGGCGCAGCAAGGTGGATTTGCCCGAGCCGTTGTGCCCCGCCAGCCCCAGGCACTGCCCCGGGGGCAGGACAAAGCTGACCGGTGACAGTACTTGACAGCCTCCATAGCTCTTGCACAGCCCGCGTACTTCCAGCATCCTCCCGCCCCTTTTCTCTTTTTTATCAGTATGGCATATTTGAAGGCGAAAATCAAGAGGAACCAATTGAATGGAGTGTCTGAAAAGAAGATTAAGTGACGTGATTCCTCCGCCGAAAGCGGGAGAATCACAGATAAAACTGCTGTATTTGGGACATGCCCCAATTTAAGGAAACCTTAATGAAATCCTCATATTTCCTTTAGAGCATTTTTCAAAACTGTATGGTATGCTTTAGTACAGTTAAACGAGAGGAGCGGATGACCTGTGACGGAAAAAATCAAAACCGGACTGTGCATTTTTGCCCTGCTGCTGGCCCTGATGGCGGCCTACACCCAGGAAATGCGAGACAGGGACCGGGCGGCCGGCGGGACAGCGGTGCAGCCCGTCCCCT
Organism: uncultured Bacillota bacterium; assembly: GCA_947426945.1. GTDB lineage: Bacteria > Bacillota > Clostridia > Oscillospirales > Oscillospiraceae > Lawsonibacter. The sequence continues at coordinate 24,227 of CANEFX010000009.1, read as the reverse complement.
TTGCCGCGGTGCAGATCAAATAGAACAGATTCCCCGCCCGGAGGGCGGGGAACTTCAGCCCAAAAGGAAAGGAGAAATCATTATGTCTGAGATTTTAACGGTTACCGACCTGAAAAAGGTCTACGGAAAGGGCGGGTCGCTGACTCGGGCCCTGGACGGCGTGTCTCTGTCCCTGGAGGCGGGGGAGTTCGTGGGGGTGATGGGCCCCTCGGGTTCGGGCAAGACCACCCTGTTAAACTGTGTGTCCACCATCGACCGGCCCTCCGCCGGTTCTATCGTCATCGACGGGAAGGAGCTGACCCGGCTGAAGGGCAAGGAGCTGGCCAAATTCCGCCGGGAGCGGCTGGGGTTCATCTTCCAGGACTGCAACCTGCTGGATACGCTCACCGCTTATGAGAACATCGCCCTGTCCCTGTCCATCATCCGGGCCCCCGCCCAGAAGATCGACAAGCGGGTGCGGGAGATGGCAGACTTTCTGGGCATCGCCGACTGCCTGGACAAGTACCCCTACCAGATGTCCGGGGGCCAGCAGCAGCGGTGCGCCGCCGCCCGGGCCATGGTGACCCACCCGGCTCTGGTGCTGGCCGACGAGCCCACCGGGGCGCTGGACTCCAAGTCCTCCCAGCTGCTGCTGGACCGGCTGGACGAGCTGAACCGGGACCTGGGGGCCACCATCCTCATGGTCACCCACGACGCCTTTACCGCAAGCTGCTGCCGCCGGGTGGTATTCCTCCGGGACGGAAAGCTCTTTCTGGAGCTCCACCGGGGTCAGGACAGCCGGAGGGCCTTTTTCCAGAAGATCATCCGGGTGGTCACCGAGATGGGGGGAGGGATGGCCGATGTTCTCTAAGCTGGCCCTGCGCAACGTGCGCCGGTCCTTCCAGGACTACGGGGTGTATCTGCTCACCCTCACCTTCGGCGTGTGCCTGTTCTACACCTTCAACTCCCTGGACGGTCAGGGGGCCATGGTTTACCTGGCCCAAAACGGCAACCCCATTGTGGACTCCATTATGATCTTTATGGATATCTTTTCCACGGTGGTGGCGGTGGTGCTGGCCTGTTTGATCCTCTACGCCAACCGCTTCCTCCTCCGGCGCCGCAAGCGGGAGCTGGGCACCTATCTGCTGCTGGGGCTGAGCCAGGGGCAGGTGTCCCGGCTGCTGTTTCTGGAGACGGGTCTCATCGGGCTCATTTCCCTCATCGCCGGGCTGGCCCTGGGGGTGCTGGCCAGCTTCGGCATGTCCGCCCTCACCCTGTCCATGTTTGAGATGGATCTGTCCGCCATGCTGGCCGTCAACTTCTCCCCCCGGGCGGCGGTCAAAACAGCGGTGTACTTCGGCATAATCTTCCTGTTGGTCATGGCCCTCAGCGGGGTACAGGTGTCCCGGGCGAAGCTCATCGACCTGATTCACGGGGAGCGAAAAAACGAGGTGCTCAAGCCCCGGCCTCTGGGGGTGGCGGTGTTTCAGTTTGTGCTGGGGGTGGTCTGCCTGGCCGCCGCCTACGCCATTCTGCTCATCTTCGGCATGGCGCTGTCCATCGCCGTCCCCTTCCTGTGCTTCCCCATGCTGGGGCTGGGGACAGTGGGCACTTTGCTGGTTTTTCGATCCCTGTCCGGGTTCGTGATGAAGTTCGTCCAGGGCCGCCCGGGGCTGTACTTTAAAAACCTGAACGTGTTCACCCTGCGGCAGTGGATCAGCAAGGTCCACACCACCTACCTGGCCCAGACGGTGGTGTGCATTCTTCTGTTGCTGGCCGTTGGCATTACCGCCAGCTCCCTGGGGCTCAACTCCACTCTTACCGCTATGACCAAGGGGGAGGCCCCCTTCGATATCACGGTGCAGAACCAGTCGGGGGACACCGAGACGGTGGATTTTGACGCGCTCCTCCGGGAGGGGGGCTTCAACCCCGACGAAAAACTGGCCTGGAGCCATGATACGCTGTTCTACTATAATGAAAAAGAGATCACCGGCATTGAGGACGCCAGCGGCGCGATTAAGGTGTCGGATCTGGACGCCCTGCTGACCCGCCAGGGCAGGCCCGCCTATTCCGGGCCCCTCCCCGCCCTGCTGGAGACGCTGGAGGACCAGCTTACCACCGGAAATTTGAGCCTGCGGTGCGTGGTCGTTCCGGACGAGATGGCCGGTCAGCTGGAAGTCCGCCGGCAGGTGTGGTCCGCCGATTACGCCGGGGACAGCAAGGCAGAGACAGAGTCACAGCTTCTGGATCTGGTGCTTCCCCTGCGGGAGCGGCTGTCCGTCCGAGCGGAGACCCGGCTGTCCATCTACGGCGACATGGTGGGCAGCAAGATTCTGGCCCTGTTCCTGGGACTGTACCTGGGCTTCACCTTCCTGCTGGCCGCGGCGGCGGTGCTGGCCCTCCAGCAGCTGAGCCAGGGGGCGGACAACACCGGGCGGTACGCCGTCCTGCGGCGGCTGGGGGCGGAGGAGGAGCAGATGAAGCGGTCCGCCACCCAGCAGGTGGCCCTGGCCTTCCTCCTGCCCCTGGCCCTGGCTCTGGTCCACTCCGCCGTGGGCATGAAGGCGGCCAACGATATCATCTTCACCGTGGGCAAGGTGGACAGCGCGGCCAGCAGCGCCGTTACCGCCGGAGTAATCCTGGTGGTCTACGGGGGTTACTTCCTGGCCACCGCCCTGGCCTGCCGGAGAATGGCGAAGAACGCATAGAAAAAGCCTCCTTTGGCAAAGGAGGTGCCCCCGAAGGGGGCGGAGGATTGTGTTTTGCGCAGCAAAACATACGAAGTAAACAAATAAGGATTATTTCATACATTTTGCCTGCGGCAAAATACAATCCTCAGTCAGCCTGCGGCTGACAGCTCCTTTGCCAAAGGAGCCCTGCCCTGCGGGAGACGGGGGTTTTGACAGACTGCAAAGGGAATTGTTGAGCGATTCCTTTTGTATTTTGATGAAAAAATTCAAGGGACGAGAGAAAAAACCGTCAAAAAGCCGCTAGCCAGTCGGGGAACGGATGACTATAATAGGGCGGAGATTTTCCAGAAGGAAGGAACCGCTTATGACCAAGGACCTGACCACTGGCAGCCCCATGCGGCTGATTCTGGGCTTTGCCCTGCCCACCCTGTTCGGGATGCTGTTCCAGCAGTTCTATAACCTGGTGGACACCATGATTGTGGGCAAGCTGCTGGGCGCTGCCGCCCTAGGAGGGGTGGGCTCCACCGGCTCCATCAACTTTTTTGTCATCGGCTTCTGCATGGGGGTGTGCAACGGCTTCGCCATCCCCGTAGCCCAGCGGATGGGGGCCAACGAGCCCTCCAAGATGCGCCGTTATGTGGCCAACGCCGCCTGGCTGTCCATCCTTTTTGCCGCCGTGCTCACCGTGGCCACCGGCCTGCTGTGCCGGCAGATCCTCACCGTGATGCGTACCCCGGTGGACATTTTCGGCGACGCTTACGCCTATATTTTTGTCATCTTTATGGGCATACCCGCCACCTTCCTCTATAACCTGCTGGCCGGGGTGATCCGCTCCCTGGGAGACAGCAAAACACCGGTGTATTTCCTGGCCCTGTCCTCGGCGCTGAACATCGCCCTGGACTTTGCCCTGATACTGGGTTTTCAGGCCGGGGTGGCCGGGGCGGCCGTCGCCACCGTGGCCTCCCAGGGGGTGTCCGGGATAGCCTGTCTGCTCTATATGCGGAAAAAATACCCCATTCTGCGCATGACAAAGGAGGAGCGGCGATTTGACCTCCACGCCTGCGGGGTGCTGTGCGCCATGGGTATCCCTATGGGACTGCAGTATTCCATCACCGCCGTCGGCTCCATTGTCCTCCAATCCTCGGTGAACGCCCTGGGCAGCCTCTACGTGACCGCCGTGGCGGTGGGGTCCAAGGTGTACCAGCTGCTGGCCTGCCCCTTTGACGCTATGGGAGCCACCATGGCCACCTACTGCGGCCAAAATGTGGGAGCCTGCCGGCTGGACCGGCTGGGCCGAGGTATCCGGGCCTGTTCTCTGCTGGGACTGGGTTACTCGGTGATTGCCCTGGGAGCCATGCTCCGCTTTGCACCCCAGTGCGCGCTGCTCTTCCTAGACCCCAGGGAGCTGGACGCGGCGGTGCTGACAGAGCTGACCGTCCGGTATATTCTGATCCAGTCTGCCTTTTTCTTCCCCCTGGCCCTGGTGAATATCGTCCGTTTCTCCATCCAGGGGATGGGCTTCAGTCCCTTCGCCATTCTGGCTGGGGTGCTGGAGATGGCCGCCCGCACCGGGGTGGGCCTGTTCCTGGTGCCCGCCTTCGGCTATACCGCCGCCTGCTTCGCCTCCCCCGCCGCCTGGGTGTGCGCCGATCTGTTCCTGGTGCCCGCCAGCGCCCTGTGCATCGCACGCCTGCGCCGGCTCTACCCCAACCAGCCGGAGGAGGTTCCCGAAGCACAGCCCGTCCCCTTAAAAGCGGGGGCGCACCGGTAGGGTGTGAAGAAGATAAAAAATTGATTACTTCGTACATTTTGCCTGCGGCAAAATACAATCCTCAGTCAGCCTCACGGCTGACAGCTCCTTTCAAAAGGAGCCTTGCCCTGCGGGGAACGAGGGGTTTTGACAGTTGGAAGCGCGCCCCGGATTGCCGGGACGCGCTTTCTGCTTATACGATGCTCCATTCATCCGTCAAGGCCTCCGGGGCGTTTTCCACATGCCACAGATAGCGCTTCAACACCTGCCTGATGCACCCCGGTACAGTTCTGTTCGTCTGCTCCGCCTGCTCTTTTATCTGCTCGTACAGCTCCAAGGGCATCAGAACGCTTACCGCTTTCTTGGGACTACTTATCATATGAATCACCTCAAGGACAGTTTACTGCATTTTGTTGTAAAAGTTAATACAACAATTTGTAGTAAACTATACTTCTTTTGAGGTGAGCCTGATGTATCAGAGAATACGGGATTTGCGGGAAGATTCCGACAAAAACCAAACCGAGATGGCCAGTATGCTGAAGTGTTCTCAGCAGACGTACAGCAACTACGAATTAGGCCAGCGCACAATTCCTTCTGAAATTTTAATCGCCCTTGCAAAAATTCACAATACCAGTATCGACTATCTGCTGGGCCTGACCAATGTCCGGGAGCCCTATCCCAGGGCGTAAAAACAGGAATGCCCCCGCCGGTTGGCGGGGGCGTTTGCGATTTTATCAGTCGGTGACGTAGGGCAGCAGGGCGATCTGACGGGCCCGCTTGATGGCCTCAGTCAGCTGGCGCTGATGCATGGCGCAGGTGCCGGTGGTGCGGCGGGGCAGGATCTTGGCCCGCTCGGACGTGAACCGGCGCAGCTTGGCGGCGTCCTTATAGTCGATCTGCTCCACCTTGTCGGCGCAGAAAGCACAGACCTTGCGGCGCTTGCGGCCCCGCACGGGCTTGTTGTCGCGTTCCATAGCCATGGAATGAACCTCCTTTTTACGACCTTATACGGTCAAAGTCAAAACGGCAGGTTGCCGTCGTCTGTAGAGAGCTCGGCGAACTGGTCGCCGTCCGCGGGGGGGGCACCGTAGCCGCCGAAGGGGTCGGAGGGAGCGGCCGGGGCGGAGTAGCTCCCGCCCTGGTGGTAGCCGCCGGAGTAGCTGCCGCCGTCGCCCTCCCGCTTGGAGTCGCCGAAATAGATCTGGTCGGCCACCACCTCGGCGGAGCGGCGCTTGTTGCCCTCCTTGTCAGTCCAGTCCCGGATCTGGAGCCGGCCCTCCACCACGGCCATGCGGCCCTTGGCAAAGTAGCGGCTGACAAACTCGGCGGTCTGACGCCAGGCCACCACGTCGATAAAGTCGGTGGCCCGCTCGCCGGTGGTCTTGTCCCGGAAGTCGCGGTCGACTGCCAGAGAGAAGGAAGCCACCGGAGTGCCGGTCTGGGTGCGCCGCAGCTCCGGGTCCCGGGTGAGGCGGCCCATAATAAAGATTTTGTTCAGCATTGCCGCGCCTCCTTACTCGTCCTTGCAGACGATCATGGAGCGCATCACGCCGTCGGTGATCCGGAAAATACGGTCCAGCTCGGCGGGGACGGCGGCGGCGGCGGTAAAGGTCATCAGCACATAGTAGCCCTCCATCAGGTCCTGGATGGGATAGGCCAGCCGGCGCTTGCCCCACTCGTCAACCTCGGACACGGTACCGTTTGCCTCGACCACGCCCTTGAACCGCTCTACCAGAGCGGCGATCTGCTCCTCGCTCAGGTCGGGCTTCAGGATGTAGACCGCCTCGTAGTTCGCATTGATTTTTGCCATGTTTTTGCACCTCCTTATGGACATATGGCCCCCGGAACCGGTCCGGGAGCAAGGATTAAGCCCGCCTCTCGAAAAAGACAGGCTTCATTATTATATCCGAATCATTTCAGATGTCAAGATTTTTTTGTTTTTTTACCGGTTCAGGCTGTGTAAAAAAGATAGACGCGAAGGCAATTTTGTTGTAGAATAGGGAAACAGACTTTTGAAAGGGGGCGGCATTCGGGTGGCCGAGACGTTTTTTCCCGGGCAGGCGCTGGCCATGACGGCCCAGGCGGCGGACCGGCTGCTGAAGCTGGACAGCGGCGACGCCGCCCTGCTGTATCTCCGGCTGCTGCGCCGGGGAAGTCTGGACGGCCTGAGCTGGCCGGAGGCCCGCCTTCAAGGGGCGCTGGAGCAGCTGCGGGCCCAAGGACTGGCCCCCGGCGAGGCTGTCACAGCTCCCGAGCCCCCGGTGCAGGAGGCCCCGCCTCCGGAGTACTCCACCGAGGATATCACCCAGGCACTGGCCGACCGGAATTCCACCTTCCCCGCCCTGGTGGAGGAGGTGGAGCGACGGCTGGGCAAGCGGATGTCCGCCGCCGACCTGAGAAACCTGTATACCCTATTCGACCACCTGGCTCTGCCCACCGAGGTGATTCTCATGCTGGTGGGCTGGTGCATTGAAGAGGTGGAGCGGAAATACGGCTCCGGCCGAAAGCCCTTTTTGTCCCAGATCCGGAAGGAGGGATTTGTCTGGGCCCGCCGGGGGATAGATACCATAGAGCGGGCAGAGGAGCATATCGCAAAGCTCACTCGCCTGCGCTCCCGGGAGGCCGAGGTGCTCCGTCTGCTGGATATTTCTCCCCGCCCCCTGGTGGAGCGGGAAAAGACCTACATCGCCGCCTGGGACGACATGGGGTTTGAGGACGAGGCCATCCGCATGGCCTATGAGCGCACCGTATTGAAAAAGCAGTCCATGGACTGGGGCTATATGAACGGCATCCTCCGACGCTGGCACGAGAAGGGGCTGCACACCGCCGCCGCCGTCCAGACGGGGGACCGGGACCCCCGGCCCATCCGGGCGGGCGGGACCTCCAAGACACCGCCGCCCCCGGACGCAGGACAGGAGCGCCGGGCCAGGGAGGACATGGAGCGCCTGCGCCGCCTGATGGAACAGATGAAGCGGGAGGGAAGCTGAATGGCATACGACGCCAACGTACAGCGCCGGGCGGCGGACCGGCTGGAGCAGGAGCGCCGCCGCCGCCAGGAGCGGACGGAGCGGCTGCGGCTGGAGGCTTATGAAAAAGAGCCCAGGCTGGAACAGCTGGACCGCCGGATTCAGGGTACCATGGCCGGCCTGGTGGCCGCCGCCCTGCGCCGGGGGAGCGACCCGGTGGCCGCCGTCCAGGCGGTTCGGGAGGAAAATCAGGACCTTCAGCGGGAGCGGGCCGTCCTGCTGGGGGCCATGGGCCTGCCTGAGGATGCGCTGGATGACAAGCCGGCCTGTCCCCTGTGCAGGGACACAGGTTGGCAGGGGGCGAAGATGTGCCGCTGCCTGAAGGAGCTGTGTGCCCAGGAGCAGATTAAAGAGCTGTCCAAGCTGCTGGACCTGGGGGAGCAGTCCTTTGACTCTTTCCGTATGGACTATTACAGCCAGACTCCCTGGTCCGCCCACGGGACCTCCCCCAGGGGCAACATGGAGCTGGTCTATGACGTGTGCCTCAGCTACGCCACCAAATTTGGCCGCTTTGCCCTGAAAAACCTCTTTCTTTCCGGCCCGCCGGGGCTGGGAAAAACCTTTTTGTCCGCCTGTATTGCCCGCACTGTGTCGGAAAACGGGTTCTCCGTGGTCTACGATACCGCCGGGAATATCTTTGCCCAGTTTGAGGCCCGTAAGTTTCTGCGAGACAGCCGGGACGGCCTGGATGCCCGGGACGAGACCCGGCGGTATCTCAGCTGCGACCTGCTGATTCTGGACGACCTGGGAAGCGAGTTGACCACCCAGTTTACCCAGTCCGCCCTCTATGAGCTGGTGAACGCCCGCCTGGTGGGGGAAAAACATACCGTTATCTCCTCCAACCTGACCATGGGAGAGGCGGCCCAGCGTTACGCTCCCCAGATCGCATCCCGATTGGAGGGAGAGTACCATGTCCTCCACTTCTTCGGCGATGATGTTCGCCTGCTGAGGAAAGACCGGCTGTAACCCATAAAAGGAGTACTTTCCATGATTTACGCGCTGATTGCTGCAATTCTGGTAGCTGTAGACCAGATCGTAAAATATCTGGTGATGGCCAACATCGCCTTTGGGGAGCACGTCCCCTTTATTCCCTGCATTCTGGAGCTGACCTATGTGGAGAACACCGGGGCGGCCTTCTCCATCTTCTCGGAGCACACCTGGGCCTTGGCCCTGGTCTCTCTGGTCATGTCCGTTGTGCTGGCCCTGGCCCTGTGGAAGGGATTGTTCAGGCATCCTTTCGGCAAGCTGGCCCTCACCCTGTTGCTGGCGGGGGCGGTGGGCAACCTCATTGACCGGGCCTTCCGGGGCTTTGTGGTGGATATGTTCAACGTGCTGTTCATGCGCTTCGCCGTGTTCAATGTGGCGGATATCTGCGTTGTCGTGGGAGGAATCGCGGCCGGGATATACTACCTGTTCCTGATGGACAAGCTGGAGCCCCGGGAGGAGTGCGCAGATGACAAAGCTGACGCTGACCGCTGACCGGGAGGAAGAGCGGGCGGACGCCCTGCTGGCCCGCCTGATCCCGGACATGACCCGCTCCGGGGCCCAGAAGCTGCTGGAGCGGGGGAGCGTTACCCTGGAGGGCCGGCCGGTGCGGAAAAACGACCGCCCCGCCCCGGGACAGGTGCTGACGGTGGCCCTCCCCCAGCCGGAGCCCATTGACGTGATCCCTCAGAATATCCCGCTGGACGTGGTTTATGAGGACGCTGACGTGATCGTGGTCAACAAGCCGGCGGGGCTGGTGGTACACCCGGCGCCCGGCCACCCGGACGGCACTTTGGTCAACGCATTGTTATATCACTGCGGAAATTCGCTGTCCGGAATCAACGGCCAGCTGCGCCCCGGTATCGTCCACCGCATCGACCGGGATACCTCCGGGCTGATTATCGCCGCCAAAAATGACCGGGCCCATCTGGCCCTGGCCGCCCAGCTCCAGGATCACTCCCTGGCCCGGACCTATGAGGCGGTGGTGGTGGGAGGCCTCAAGGAGGACAGCGGTACGGTGGACGCCCCCATCGGGCGCCATCCGGTGGACCGGAAGAGAATGGCTGTCGACCGGAAAAACGGCCGGGAGGCGGTGACCCACTGGTCCGTTCTGGCCCGGTATCCGGGATACACCCATGTGGAGTGCCGCCTGGAGACGGGCCGCACTCACCAGATCCGGGTCCACCTGGCCTCCATCGGCCACCCCCTGCTGGGGGATACCGTCTATGGGGCCAAGAAGCCCGTCCCCGGCCTGGCGGGCCAGTGCCTCCACGCCCGGCGGCTGCGGTTTGTCCACCCCGCCTCCGGGGAGACCGTGGAGCTGGAGTGCCCCCTGCCGGAGTGGTTCCAGGAAATATTGCGGAAAATTGACCGGTAATTGGCGAAAAATTCCCTTGACAACCCCGTAAAAACCGGATAAAATACGGAACACATACGCGAAATGCACGGAAAAGGACGAGTACCCGCCTCCGAGACGCAAAGAGAGCCGCCGTTTGGTGAGAGGCGGCCGGGAGGGAGCGGCGAAAATCACCTTGGAGCAGAAGGGCTGAACCCCGTTGGGAAATAGGCCCCTCCGGACGCCCCCGTTACCGGGCAGCTTTTGAGTGGCCGGACTCTGTCCGGCAAGAAGAGTGGTACCGCAGAGGTTTGCGCCTTTGTCTCTTTGACGGGACAGGGGCGTTTTTATTTTGCGGGAGACAGAAAGATCCGCGCCCAAAAGGCTCCTTTGGAAAGGAGCAGTCAGCCGCAGGCTGACTGAGGATTGCGTTTCGCAAAGCGAAACATACGGAGTAAATTAGTTTTCCAAGAACTGAATTGCTTCGCACATTTCGCCTACGGCGAAATACAATCCTCCGTCACGGCTTTGCCGTGACACCTCCTTTGCCAAAGGAGGCTTGCCGCCTGCGAGCGGGACGAGAAAACAAAGGAGGTACACTGTATGAACTGCCCAAACTGCGGAAAAGAGATGGAGACCGGGTTGATGATGCCAGGGAAGAACTGTGACCTAGAGTGGGCGCCCGGCCGCTGGCAATTTCCTTTCCCCAGAAAGGGCCGGATGAAGCTGCGCTCTACCGAACCCAGGGATACCGTTTTCGATTTACCCGAGTACCCCGCCCTGATCTGCCAGAGCTGCAAGACCGTTCTGTTTCAATATCAATAAACAACATTAATAATACCAGGAGGAACACAAACATGGACTACAACAAGACCATCAATCTGCCCAAGACCGACTTCCCCATGCGGGCGGGGCTGCCCGCACGTGAGCCCGATATGCTCAAGCGCTGGGAGGACATGGACCTGTACCACGAGCTGCTGAAGAAGAACGAGGGCAAGCCCCTGTACTCCCTCCACGACGGCCCCCCCTTCAGCAACGGCGCGCTGCACATGGGCCACGCCCTGAACAAATCCATCAAGGACTTCATGACCCGCACCGCCGCCATGCGGGGATATCTCACCCCCTACATCCCCGGCTGGGACAACCACGGCATGCCCATCGAGAGCGCCATCATCAAGCAGAACAAGCTCAACCGCAAGGCTATGTCCGTCCCTGAGTTCCGCACCGCCTGCCACGAGTTTGCCCAGCACTATGTGGACGTGCAGCGGGAGGGCTTCAAGCGGATGGGCGTCATCGGCGACTGGGAGAACCCCTACCTCACCATGTCCCCCGGCTTTGAAGCCGAGGAGGTGAAGATCTTTGGGGCCATGTATAAGAACGGCTACATCTATAAGGGCCTGAAGCCGGTGTACTGGTGCCCCCACGACGAGACCGCCCTGGCTGAGGCGGAGATCGAGTACCAGGACGACCCGGTTACCACCGTCTATGTGAAGTTCCAGGTGAAGGACGACCAGGGCAAGCTGGGGCAGTACGGGGATATCTCCAAAATGTACTTCCTCATCTGGACCACCACCATCTGGACCCTGCCCGGCAATCTGGCCATCGCCGTCCACCCCCGGGACAGCTATGTACTGGTGAAAGCGGACAACGGAGAGATGTATATCCTGGCCGAGGCTCTGCGGGACAAGGTGATGAAGGTGGGCGGCATCGAGAATTACGAGACCGTGGCCACCTTCGCCGGCTCCGACTTTGAGTATATGCTGGCACAGCACCCCTTCCTGGACAAGACCAGCCAGCTGTGCACCGCCGAGTACGTCACCATGGACAGCGGCACGGGCTGCGTCCACACCGCCCCCGGCTTCGGCGCGGACGACTACGAGACCTGCAAGCGGTACAAGATCGAGATGGTGGTCCCTGTGGACGACCGGGGCCGCCACACCGACTATGCCGGCAAGTACGCCGGCATGAAGACCGAGGAGAGCAACCCCGTCATCCTGGCCGATATGAAGGAGAGCGGGGCCCTCTTTGCCAGCGAGGAGATTGTCCACTCCTACCCCCACTGCTGGCGGTGCAAGAAGCCCATCATCTTCCGGGCCACCCCCCAGTGGTTCTGCTCGGTGGAGTCCTTCAAGGATGCGGCAGTAGCCGCCTGCGAGGATGTGCGCTGGGTACCCGGCTGGGGCATCGACCGGATGAAGTCCATGATCCAGGAGCGCACCGACTGGTGCATCTCTCGGCAGCGCCGGTGGGGCCTGCCCATCCCCGTGTTCTACTGCGCAGACTGCGGCAAGCCTATCTGCACCGACGAGACCATTGCCGCCGTCTCCAGGCTCTTCGGAGAGAAGGGCTCCAACGCCTGGTATGAGACCGAGGCGGCGGACATCCTTCCAAAGGACTTTGCCTGCCCCCACTGCGGGAGCAAGTCCGGTTTCACCAAGGAGGAGGACACCCTGGACGGCTGGTTCGACTCGGGATCTACCCACTTTGCCTCCATGCAGAAGGACCAGGGCTTCTGGCCCGCCACCGTGTATATGGAGGGCCTGGACCAGTACCGCGGGTGGTTCCAGTCCAGCCTGCTCACCGCCGTGGGCGCGCTGGGCAAGGGAGCTCCCTTCAAGGAGTGCGTCACCCACGGCTGGACGGTGGACGGCGAGGGCAAGGCTATGCACAAGTCCCTGGGCAACGGGGTTGACCCCGCGGACATCTTTAAAAAATACGGTGCGGACCTGATCCGCCTGTGGGCGGGCTCCGCCGACTACCATGTGGATGTGCGCTGTTCCGACGCCATCTTCAAGCAGCTGAGCCAGAACTATCTCAAATTCCGCAACACCGCCCGGTACTGCCTGGGCAACCTGGCCGGCTTCGACCCCAACGACCTGGTTAAGCCGGAGGAGATGCCGGAGCTGGACCGCTGGGCCGTCACCAAGCTGAACGGGCTGATCGAAAGGTGCTTTGCCGCCTATGACAACTACGAGTTCCACGTGGTGTCCCACGCCATCAACGACTTCTGCGTGGTGGAGCTGTCCTCCTTCTATCTGGATATCATCAAGGATAGGCTGTACTGCGAGGAGAAAGACGGCCTTCTCCGCCGCTCCGCCCAGACCGCCCTGTTCCTCATCCTGGACACCATGACCAAGCTGTTCGCCCCCATTTTGGCCTTCACCTGCGACGAGATCTGGCTGGCCATGCCCCACCGGGACGGGGACGATCCTCGAAATGTTCTGCTCAATGAGATGAACCAGCCCTTCACGGAGTACGCCCTGGACGAGGATGCCATGGCCGCCTGGGGCGGGCTGATCGATGTGCGCAATGCGGTCAACGCCGCCCTGGAACAGGCCCGGAATGAGAAGAAGATCGGCAAGAGCCTGGAGGCCAAGGTGACCATTTCCTCCGGTAGGATTGCCGGAAGCCGGCTTGTCAGTATGGACGAACTGGCCGACCTGCTCATCGTCTCACAGGTGGAGATTTCTTCTGATGTGACAGAGGTAGAGGTGGAGCCCGCCGCCGGCCAGAAGTGCGAGCGCTGCTGGAAGGTGCTGCCCGCCGTGGGCTCCGACAGCAAGCACCCCGCCCTGTGCCCCCGCTGCGCCAGAGTGGTCCCGGCGATTGAAGTTGAATAAAACAAGCTCCGCCCGGCGCAGTTTTTGCACCGGGCGGGTTTTTATTCCTTTTTTCCATTGCCTTTGGAGGTTAGATATTCCTCCATCACCTGGACCACCAGGGCGGAGACGCTTTTCATCTCGCTGCGGGCCTGCCGCTCCAGACGGACCTTTAAATCTTTTGTCAAACGAATTCCTAACTGGGCGTCAATTTTCGGCATAATATTCCCTCCCCTTCGGCTATTATAGTGCCGAAACGCCCGCTTGTCTATTTATTCCGCTTCTTTTTCCTTTAAATAATCTTCCATTACAATTCGGACCATACTGGCGACGCTGCGGCGTTCCCTCTCGGCTTGCGCTTCCAATCGCGCTTTAAACTCATTCGTCACCCGAAACGCGATTTGTGTTTCAGTTTTTGGCATAACAGCGCCTCCCTTTGTTTGACATTGTATACCATAGGCTAACGAAAGGCCTGACAATTATTCGTTATCTTTAGTAGACTATGATAACCAAGAGAAAGAAAGGAGGAACCACCATGGAAAACAAAGAAAACGTACTTACCACAGAACAGTACCATACTCTGTATCTGCGGGCTTTCTCCCGTCTGGAGGATGTTGCCCGCCAGACAGAACAGGCCATGCGGGAGCTGGAGGAGCTCCAGCTGAGTATGGGTGACCCGCCCGATCTGGAGCGGACATAAAAATTTTCTTAAAAACCTGGGATTTTCCCTTTACATCAGGAAAAAACTATGATATATTATCCGGGCATGAAGCATGCGCCATCCATCGCTTGGTTTCGGGATATGGCCCGCGCGGGTGCGCGGGGACACACCCGCCCGATACCCGGCCTTTGGACAGAACATTTTGAAAGGTGGAAATCCCAATGATCCGCAAGGATGAAAAAACGGCCGTGATTGAGGCCAACCGTACCCATGAGACCGATACCGGCTCCCCTGAGGTGCAGATCGCTATCCTCACCGCACGTATCAACGAGCTGACCGAGCACCTGAAGGTCCACATCCACGACAACCACAGCCGCCGCGGCCTGTACAAGATGATCGGTAAGCGCCGCAAGCTGCTGGATTACCTGATGGCCAAGGATATCGAGCGTTACCGCGCCATTATCGCCAAGCTGGGCATCCGTAAGTAAGATTGTTGACATAGGGCGGCGCGTTTTGCGCACCGCCCTATGTTTGCATATATACCCGGCGTTTTTTCTGTTTTTTTAGCAGTTGAATATGGGAGCGAAGCGTCCGAGCCGTCGTGAGCAGCGACCCTGGACCGGAGCGAGGGATACAAACCAAGCAGGGCCAATGGCCCGGCTGTTTGTGTCCCGAGTCGGAGGGAAGGGGAGCGTCGCGAACAGGCGAGGCGTGACAACATGGAATCATCGCCGCCGTATTCAAGTGCTAAAGGGCAGTCAGGACTCCGGGAATACCAATGAAAAGGAGAATCCACATGTCAACTATCATCAAGCACAAGCAGTTTCCCAAATTCAGGAGCTGGACCATGGACCTGTGCGGCCGTCCCCTCACCATCGAGGTGGGCAAGGTGGCCGAGCTGGCCTCCGCCTCTGCCCTGGTGAAGTACGGCGAGACCACCGTCATGGTGGCGGTCACCGTCTCCCCCCGGCCCCGGGACGGCATCGACTTCTTCCCCCTGTCCGTGGAGTTTGAGGAGAAGCTGTACGCCGTGGGCCGCATTCCCGGCTCCTTTATGCGCCGCGAGGGCCGGCCCTCCCTGCCCGCCGTGCTGGCCAGCCGCCTTATTGACCGGCCCATGCGCCCCCTGTTCCCCTACGATTTCCGCAATGACGTGTGCATCCAGTGCACCGTTATGAGCGTGGACTACGACTGCTCCCCCGAGGTGGCCGCCATGATCGGCGCCTCCGCCTGCGTGAGCTACTCCGAGATTCCCTTCGCCGGCCCCATCGGCTGCCTGGAGGTGGGCTTCTGCGACGGGCAGATCGTCCTCAACCCCAACCAGGAGCAGCGCAAGACCAGCCGCATGGACGTGACCGTGGCCGCCACCCGTGAGAAGGTGGTTATGATTGAGGCCGGAGCCGACGAGATTCCCGACGAGATCATGTATGCCGGCATCGTCAAGGCCCATGAGGAGATCCGTAAGCAGATCGACCTCATCGACCGGATTGTAGCCGAGATCGGCAAGCCCAAGATGGAGTACGACCACGCCCAGTTCAATCAGGAGCTCTTCGACGACATTGTGGCCAGCTTTATGGACGAGGCCAAGGCCGCCATGGACACCGACGACAAGACCGTCCGGGAGCAGCGCTGGAACGCCATGATTGAGCATTGGCACGAGAAGTATCTGGAGCAGTATCCCGACATGGACCAGTATCTGGAGGAGTTTACCTACAAGTTCCAGAAGAAGATCGTCAAGGCCTGGCTGCTGGAGGGCCACCGTGTGGACGGCCGGGCCCAGAACGAGATCCGGCCCCTGGCCGCCGAGGTGGGGGTTCTGCCCCGGGTCCACGGCTCCGGCCTGTTTACCCGCGGCCAGACCCAGGTGCTCTCCGTGTGCACCCTGAATACCCTGTCCGCCGCCCAGAAGCTGGACACTATCTGGGAGGAGACCGAGAAGCGGTATATGCACCACTACAACTTCCCGCCCTACTCCGTAGGCGAGGCCCGGGCCCCCCGGTCCACCAACCGCCGGGAGTACGGCCACGGCTTCCTGGCAGAGCGGGCCCTGGCTCCGGTGCTGCCCAGCGTGGATGAATTCCCCTACGCCATCCGGGTGGTCAGTGAGGTGCTGTCCTCCAACGGCTCCACCTCTCAGGGCTCCATCTGCGGCTCTACTCTGGCCCTGATGGATGCCGGCGTGCCCATCAAGGCCCCGGTGGCCGGCATCTCCTGCGGTCTGATCCAGGACGACAACGGCGGCTTTACCACCTTCATTGATATCCAGGGCGTGGAGGACTTCCACGGTGAGATGGACTTCAAGGTGGCGGGCACCAAGGCCGGCATCACCGCCATTCAGATGGACCTGAAGAACGACGGCCTGACCCACGAGATCATTAAAGAGGCTCTGGATATCACCCGGGACGCTCGGTTTGCCATTCTGGACGAGGTGATGCTGCCCTGCATCTCCGCCCCCCGCCCTGAGGTGAGCCGCTGGGCTCCCAAGATGGTCTCTATGAAGATTGATCCCGACAAGATTCGGGAGGTCATCGGAAAAGGCGGCTCGGTCATCCAGAAGATTACTGCCGAGTCGGGCGCCCAGGTGGACATTGAGGATGACGGCACCATCCACATCGCCTCTCCCAACGCCGAGGCCTGCGATGCCGCCAAAAAGATGATTGAGACCATTGTGTTCGTTCCCCAGGTGGGCGAGCTGTACTACGGCAAGGTAGTGCGTATCCTCCAGTTCGGAGCCTTTGTGGAGTTGGCTCCCGGCAAGGACGGTATGGTTCACATCTCCAAGCTGGCCGAGCGCCGGGTGGAGAAGGTGGAGGACGTGGTCAATATCGGCGACATGATCTGGGTTAAGGTCACCGAGATTGACGAGAAGGGCCGTGTCAACCTGTCTTACAAAGATGCCCTGCGGGAAATCAAGGCCAGAAAAGAGGCTGGCGAGTCCATTAAGTAGAGCTGAAAAAACCGGCGCGGTCTCAAAAGGACCGCGCCGGTTTTTGTTCAGATAGATCAGGAGCCCAGGTAAGCCTGTATGGCGGCGACGGTGCGCTCATAATCCTGGCTTACCCCGGGAAGCAGCTGCCCGGCCAGGGAATAGTCCTTGGTGCGCAGGGCTTCGGTAATCTCATGGGCGGATTTGTACAACCTGGTAAAGCTGAGATTCTGGGCAACGCCCTTCAGGGTGTGGGCGGCACGGAAAGCTTCGTCGTAGTCCTCTGCGTTCAGGCTGCTCTCCAGCAGCTGGAAGGACTGATCGAGAGGGAATTTGCCCACAAATTTTTTGACCAGCGCCTCGCTGTACAGCCGACCCAGCACTTCCCCGTAGTCGCCCTCCAGGGCGGCGTAACATTCTTGAATCGTCAACGGATTTCCTCCTCTTTGTCAAGCTCCGTGATTCTGCCGACGGCCCCGATGTACTGGGGAGGTTCGTCCGCAGACCACATGGCGCGACTGATAATATGAACGGGCCTGAGCTGACCATCCAGCCGTATATGGCAGTCAAACTCCACCACAGGACTGTCTGGAGCGCTGCCGCGCAGAAGCCCCGCTAGTTTGTCCAAGGCCTCCGGCCCAATGGTTTCCAGTACCTTTTCATTGCTGTAGGGATCTACGGTGCTCTCCGCCAGATCCAGGCGCTGAACGCCTGCGGAGGAGAGGGTGAGCATGGGCGGGTCCTTGACGTACTCAAAGAGAATGGCCTGCGTCACGGACATGAAGAACCGGTATTTGGCCCGCTCATACTCCAGCATATGCAGGCCGCGGTCCACCGTGGACAGATCCTCATACTGGACCATCTCCGCCGCCGTGTTTTCCATGATCCGCTGGTCGCCCTTGGTGACGGTATCCACCGACATCTCCTGTTGGATCAGGTCGCTGCTCTCCACCAGGCACTCCAGCAGAAGGGGCTGGAATGTGCCGCACTCCCCGTTGAGGATCATGGAGAGGGCCTTTTCGTGGGAATGGGCCGGCTTGTAGACCCGTTCACTGGTCAGTGCGTCGTATACGTCGGCCAGAGCGACCACCTGGGCAGAGATGGGGATTTCTTCTCCGGACAGACCGTCCGGGTAGCCCCGGCCGTCGTATCGCTCATGGTGCCAGCGGCAGATCTCATAGGCGTACTTGACCAGGGGCTCATCCTGGGCGGGAACCCCCTTCATCATCTCGGCGCCCATCTGGGAGTGCTGCTTCATGATGGCGAATTCCTCAGGCGTAAAGCGGCCCGGTTTGTTAAGTATCTCGGTGGGAATGCCGATCTTGCCAACGTCGTGCAGGGTGGAGGCGTTGCTGATCAGGTTGATGGTCTCACGGTCCAGCTTGTACTTGTCCGTCTTGCGCGTCAGGCTCTTCAGCAGGATCTCCGTCATGGTCTGGATGTGCAGAACATGCAGGCCGCTTTCCTCGTTGCGGAATTCCACGATATGGCTGAGGATGGAAATCATCAGATTGTTGACCTTTTCCCGCTGATAGATCTGCTCGTTCACCATGCCGGCCAGGCGGCGCTGCTTGGCGTAGAGCATGATAGTATTAATGACACGGCGGCGCACCACCATCATGTCAAAGGGACGGCTGATGTAGTCGGTGACGCCCATGTCGTAGGCCCGCTCTATGAAGTCGTGGGTGCTCTCTGCGGAGATCATAATGACGGGTACGCTGTCGATCCAGTTATACTTGTTCATAGTGGACAGCACGTCAAAGCCGTTCATGTTGGGCATAACAATGTCCAGCAGGACCAGGGCAATCTCCTGCTCCATCTGCTGGAGAATGGCCACTGCCTGGAGGCCGTCCTCAGCCTCAATGATATCGTAGGATTCCTCCAGCATGGAGCGCAGGATGGAGCGATTCATTTCCGAGTCGTCGGCTACCAGAATGGTATACCGTTGTCCTCTTTTTTGGTCCATATACTTGTTCACTCACCTTCCGTTGGTGTTGAGTCTGATTTCCGGCCGCGCTGGGATATCAGCTTGAGCAACGTGGCGCACAGCTGCTCGATATTGATGGGCTTGGCCAGGTGGGCGTCCATCCCGGCCTGGGCGGTGCGGCTGATGTCCTCGGCAAAGGCGTTGGCGGTCAGCGCTACAATGGGGACAATTTTGGCGTCCGGGCGGTCCAGAGCGCGGATGGCTTCAGAGGCCTGGCAGCCGTCCATTTCCGGCATCTGCATATCCATCAGGATAGCGTCGAAGAAAAAGGGGGGGGCGTTCTGGAACGCTTCCAGTGCTTCCCGTCCATTTTCCGCCGGGGTCACCTGGGCGCCCCGCATCTGGAGCAGCTCCGTGGCAATCTCCATGTTCAGGAAATTGTCCTCAGCCAGCAGAATGTGCCGGTTTTCCAGCTGAGTTGCAGGGGTGGCATCCGCCTCCGGGACAGCCTGGGGGGCGTCCCCCACATCAAAGGGCAGGGTGACGGAGAAAACTGTTCCCTTACCCAGGGTGCTGTTTACTGTGATCTGACCGCCCATGCGGGTGACAAGATTTTTTACAATGGGCATCCCCAGACCGGTGCCCATAACATCCTTGGCGCCAAAGCGTATTTCCCGCTCGTAGGGGTCGAAGAGCTTGGGAAGAAACTCCTCCGACATGCCGGGGCCGGTGTCCTCCACAACAAAGAGGTAATTGTTACGCCGGCCCTCGTCCATCTGCCGCAGGGCGACGGAGATTTGGTCCCCCGAATGGGTGAACTTCATAGCGTTGGATACCAGGTTGTTGATAATCTGCCCCAGCCGCGCCGGATCGCCCTTAATCATGATGTCCTTGATGTCCATAGAGAGCCGGAAAGTCTTTCCAGCGGCCTGGGCCTGGGCCTGGAAGGGGGAACTCCAGGTCTGCATGGCCTCTGAAAGGTTAAAGGACTTAATCTCCATGGAGATGTTGCCCTGCTCCAGGCGGGATATCTCCAGAATGTCGTTGATGAGGGCCAGCAACTGCTGGCTGGCACCGCCGATCTTGTTTAAATAGTCCTGAATCTTTTCCAGATCGCCGCCGGCCTGGAGGGCCAGATTGGTCATGCCGATGATGATATTCAGCGGCGTGCGCATGTCATGGCTCATCACGGAGAAAAACTGCTTTTGAGAGCGTTCGCTTTGTTCAGCGGCGGCCAGCGCGCCCTTCATCAAATAGACCTGCTGCTGCTGCTCCTCCTTCTCATTTTCGATGTCCCGGAAGCAGATGACCGCCTCATTGGGCATGATTTCCGGGTCAATCAGCAGGCGTACGCTGATCCAGCGCTCCTCATCGCCGAAGCGGCGCAGGAATTCGCCGCCGAAATCCCTGGTCTGCTGTTCGGCCAGCCGTCTGATATTCTCCAGAGAAAAGTTTTTGGAAAAGTCCTCTCCGGTCCAGTCGTCCAAGGCGGAGGTGATTACCTCCAGAAGCTGATTGTAATCCCCTGTATAGCTTTTAATCCGCTCCAGCACATAGCCGGAGGGCTTTGTCAGCTCATAGGTGCCCGTTACCATGTTGATTCGGTAAAAGGCATAATAAATATTCCCCATGACCTGGAGGGTCTCGTTGCTGCTTCGGGCCGCCTTGCTCAGCCTGCGGTCCCGCAGCCACATACCCATGGCGATAAGCAGGAAAAAGATCAGCCCTGCGCCATACCACACCAGGATGCTCTGGACCCCCTGGAGAAGCGTCTCGTAAGGGACCGTCAGGATACACAGCCAGCCGTTTTCGGCGCGCTGGTAATAAAGGCCCCGGGTGAGGTGCTGCATGCCGATAATTTCGTTGTTCTTGCCGTCCAGTTCTCCCTGGTTTACCCGGTCGAACAGATTTTTGGTATAGGCCTGAAGGTCCTCTTCAGCGGCCTCAAAGGGAATCTTGTAGTACAGCAGACTGCCCTGGCTGTCCAGAACGTAGTAGGCGCCGCCTGCGGGCAGGTCCTCCTCAACGTGGCTGCTGCGAAGATACTCCAGGGACAGGTCGACGGCCATGGCCGTGCCGCTGGACGGGTCGGCGGCGGCGGCGGTGACAGTCATCTTGTTATGGACGGGGCACAGATACGCGTTGGTAAAGATGACCTCACCCTCAGCTGCCAGGGCGGTGGAGTACCAGGACAGCTCCTCAGGAGAGAGGGCCGAAATTGCCGGATCAGTGGCGACCACCTTCCCGTTTATCACCGCGCAGGCGTCTAAATTGCCGGAAGGGGTCGAACCGATGCTCTTGCCAAAAAAGTCCATGAGCCAGTAGTCCAAGTCCACTGCATTGACGTCAAGGCTGAAAAAATCATCCAGATAGGCCATACCCATATTGATGGTCTTTTCGTATTCACGCAAAGTCCGATTTTCATCGGTGGAATAACTGGTCACCAGATTTTTTCCCATGGTGCGGGCATTGTCCAGCAGCAGCTGCTGACTGACCAGCATCCCGGCGGCTGCAATCGCCACAAACAGCCCCAGAAGCCAGAGGAGCCGCCAGCTGCTCCACTTTGTAATGAAGCTGCGCCTTTTATTATGCTGCATGTAGTTCACTCCTAAAAGCAAGGCAGGCTGTCAAACCGGCCAGCAGAACCGCACTCCGGCAAAAAGCGCGGATATTTACTCAAAATATATAATAGCATATTTCAAGTCCGCTGTAAAGATATTCACGCTTGATTCTTCGGCAATAACTTGACGGGAAATACTTGTCAAGCGGGAGAAAAGGTTTTATAATAAGCAAGTCCGGCCTGAATATATTCGATATTCAAGCGGGGCCAACGATTTTGCACGATATGGAGAGGATTTTATGGAACGCACCCCCATCGCCGCCATTTTTGCCGACCAGGAGCGCCTGGGCGGAAGGTCCGTTACCATTATGGGCTGGGCCAGGACCATCCGGGATATGAAAACCTTCGGGTTTATCGAGCTCAACGACGGCTCCTGCTTTAAAAACCTGCAAGTGGTCATGGACGCCAACGTCCTGGACAATTATAAGGAGATTGCCGGTCAGAACGTGGGGGCCGCCCTCATTGTCAACGGTGAGGTGGTGCTCACCCCCGGGGCCAAGCAGCCCCTGGAGGTGAAGGCCGCCTCCATTGCGGTGGAGGGACCCTCCACTCCCGATTACCCCCTGCAGAAAAAGCGCCACGGCGCGGAGTATCTGCGCACCATTCAGCACCTGCGGCCCAGGACGAACCTGTTTTCTGCCGCCTTCCGGGTGCGCTCTGTGGCCGCCCACGCCATCCACTGCTTCTTCCAGGACCGGGGCTTCGTCTATGTCCACACCCCCATCATTACCGGCTCTGACTGCGAGGGTGCCGGCGAGATGTTCCAGGTGACCACCCTGGACCTGAACAATCCTCCCCGCACCTCCGACGGGCAGGTGGACTACTCCAGGGATTTCTTCGGCAAACAGACCAGCCTCACCGTCTCCGGCCAGCTCAACGCCGAGAACTTCGCCATGGCTTTCGGCAATGTGTACACCTTCGGCCCCACATTCCGGGCGGAGAACTCCAACACCCAGCGCCATGCCGCCGAGTTCTGGATGATCGAGCCCGAGATGGCCTTCGCCGACCTGAACGACTATATGGACACCGCCGAGGCCATGATTAAGCATATCATTACCACCGTGCTGGAGCGCTGCCCCGACGAGATTGATTTCTTCAACTCTTTTGTGGACAAGGGGCTGAGGGAGCGGCTGAAGCATGTGGCCTCCTCTGACTTCGGCCGGGTGAGCTACACCGAGGCGGTGGAAATTTTAAAGAAGAACAACGACAAATTCGACTTTAAGGTGGAGTGGGGCGTGGATCTCCAGACCGAGCACGAGCGCTACCTCACCGAGCAGGTGTTCAAGCGCCCCGTCTTTGTCACCGACTACCCCAAGGAGATCAAGGCCTTTTATATGCGCCTCAACGACGATGGAAAAACAGTGGCCGCCGCCGACTGCCTGGTGCCCGGCATCGGGGAGATTATCGGCGGAAGCCAGCGCGAGGAGCGGCTGGAGCTGCTGGAGGGCCGCATCAAGGAGCTGGGTATGGACCCCAAGGACTACTGGTGGTACTGCGACCTGCGGCGGTACGGCTCCTGCCGCCACGCCGGCTACGGCCTGGGCTTCGAGCGGATGGTGATGTACCTTACCGGCATCAACAACATCCGGGATACCCTGCCCCACCCCCGCACTGTGGGCAACGCAGAATTCTGATGAAGTCCGAACTGGAGAAAATCCCCGGGGTAGGGCCCAATATGGCCAAACACCTGGAGCGGATAGGCTGTCCCACGCTGGAATCTCTCCAGGGGCAGGACCCGGAGGAGCTCTACCGGCGGGACTGCCTGGCCCAGGGCTGTCAGGTGGACCGGTGCGTGCTGTATGTCTACCGGCTGGCAGTCTGCTACGCCGAGCATGGAAGCTGCCCGCCGGACAAACAGAACTGGTGGGACTGGAAGGATTAAGAGAGGCCCCGGCGCGGTTCAGCCCGCGCCGGGGCCGTCCCTGTCAGCCCGGCGGCCTCCACCCACTCGGAGGCCCGGCGGGTGAAGGTCTTGCGGGAAATACCCAGCAGACGGCCCGCATCAACGGCGGTGAGCCGGCCGGCCCACCAGTCCTCTGCAAGCTGAGGGAAGCCCTCGGGCATGGGGAGACGCGGGGGACCGAAGCGGACCCCTTTCTCCAGGGCTGCCGCGATGCCCTCCGCCTGGCGCTGGCGGATGAACTCCCGCTCGGTCTGGGCCACGTAGCTGAGCAGCTGGAGCACAATGTCCGCCACCAGAGTGCCGGTCAGGTCCCGGCCCGCCCTGGTGTCCAGCAGAGGCATGTCCAGCACCACAATGGCCGCGCCCCGCTTCTTGGTGATGCGGGCCCACTGGTCCAGAATTTCCGTGTAGTTGCGGCCCAGGCGGTCGATGCTCTTGACCACCAGCACGTCCCCCGGAAGCAGCGCCTGGGTCAGACGCTGGTAGAGCGGGCGGTCAAAGTCCTTTCCGGACTGCTTCTCCACCGTGATACGCTCCGCCGGCACGCCGAAGGCCCGGAGGGCGGCGAGCTGACGGTCCTCCCGCTGGTTCCGGGTGGACACCCGGGCGTAGCCGTACATAATACCTGACATTCCGAAAATTTCCTCCTTTTTTGTTGGAATGTGGGTATTATAAAGGCAAATTGCCGCCACAGGGGCGATCCGAATGAAAAAAGGGAGGAAAAAGTGCTTGAAAACTGCCGTATTCAAGCACTTTTCATATTTTTTGCACAAAACCCGTGGACAGGTTGTATAGAACCTGTCCACGGGTTTTTCATCTTGCTCAC
>CANEFX010000008.1 GCA_947426945.1 uncultured Bacillota bacterium | reverse complement strand
ATCATCTTTACATGAAAAAGTCTGCCATACGGCAGACTTTTTCGACAGGCTGAGCCGCCGCCATAGACATATGGCGGCGGCAAATTTTATGAAAAATTAAAGAAATATCCCTTGACTGCCGACGGTCAAGTGATTAAAGTAGGAGAGGTAAAAAAGGGTTTTGATTGGAGGCTGATTCCAATGGCTTACAGCGGCAGACGGACGAGCGGACGTTCCCGCCGCAGCGGGGACGCTGTGCTGCTTCAAACCATGGCACGGGTGCTGCTGTTCCCGGCGCTGCTTATGTATCTGGAGTTGGTACTCCATGTCTATATGAAGATGTCTCTGGCTTACGCTCCGGTTTATCTGGTGTTTGGAATCGCGGGAGGCTTTTTCCTGTCAGCTCTGACCCTGCCGTGGCGCAGGCGGTCCAACAGCCTGATTGCCAAGATTCTGGCGGTAGTTCTTTCCCTGCTGTTCACGGCCGAGATGATTGCTAAAACCATTCTCCAGACCTACTACGGCCCCAGCGCTCTGAAGATAGCGGCGGGCAACAAGCTCAGCGACTACGCCGACGTGATTGTCTCCACCGTCCTGTCCAAGATTCCCATTATTCTGGTGTTCCTTTTGCCCGCCCTTCTGCTGTGTGTTTTCGGGACCCGCCTGCTGGGGTTTGAACGGCTGGATATCCGCTTTGCCGGACTGGTGGTGGCAGCCTGCGCGGTGTTCCACATCGCAGGCCTGGGGGTGATCCGTCTGCCTTGGAAGGGAGATATGACTCCCGCCAGTCTCTACAAGGTGGATACCAATATTGACGATCAGGTGGAGCAGTTGGGCCTGCTGACTATGCTCCGGCTGGACGCGAAGCACATGATTTTCCCGGTGAAAAATACCATGGGCGGCGATTTTGGCGGCATTGGGACATTGACACCTCCGGGGGGCGCCTCCTCCGACGGCAGCGGAGGTCCGGACTCCTCCCAGACGGCTGACCCTCAGCCGGTAATCGACACCTCCCCCAATGTGATGGATGTGGACCTGGCTTCTCTGGCGGAAAATGGAAAGAACGAAGACATAAAGTGGCTGGCCGGCTACTTCAACAGTGTGGCCCCTACAAAAAAGAATGAGTATACCGGCATGTTCAAGGGCTACAACGTGATTTTTCTCACTCTGGAGGGCTTCTCGGGCTACGGTATTGACAAGGAACTGACGCCCACCCTTTATAAGCTGACCCACGAGGGCTTTGTGTTCAACAACTTCTATACCCCCCTGCACTTCACCAGCACCTCCAACGGCGAGTGCCAGAACCTGCTGGGCCTGTATCCCAAGGGCAATTTCCCCGTTACCATGACCCGCACCGGAGAGCTGGGCACCAACTGCTACTTTTCCCTGGCACAGCAGCTGGGCCGGGAGGGCTACCTGGTTCAGGGCTACCACGCCAACAAGGACATGTATGGCCGGGCCCTGTCCCATCCCAATCTGGGCTATGACTGGCATCAGTTCAGCGTGGGAGCGGGCAAGACCACTGAGCGGGGCAAGCTGAGCGAGTTTGAGGGCCTGGAACTGCAGAGCAGCGGAAAGCTGCAGTGGCCCCAGCGGGATAAGCACATGATTGAGGCCAGCGTGGATAACTATATCAACAGCGACAGGCCCTTCCATGTCTACTACCTGACTATCAGCGGCCACATGCCATACTCCGGCAACAACTGGGCGGTGCGGCAGTATCGGGATATCGTGGACGCCCTGCCCTACACAGAGAATACCCGCTACTATCTGGCTACCTGCATTGAGGTGGACCGGGCCCTTGAGACTTTGATTGACAAGCTGGAGGCGGCGGGCAAGCTGGATAAGACCCTCATTGTGGCCGCCCCCGACCATATCCCCTACTTCGACGTAGCCACCCTGGAAGAGCTGGCCGGGCAGAAATTTGGCAGCTCCAGTGACCTGGAGTATCTGAAAGAGGGCAGCATCAACTTCGATGTGTATAAGAGTTCCCTGATTATGTGGTCAGCCAGCATGGAGGAGCCGGTTGCAGTGGATAAGGTGGTGGGGCAGGTGGACATCCTGCCCACGTTGTCGAACCTGCTGGGTCTGGAATACGATTCCCGGATGCTGGCCGGCACCGACGCCTTGTCTGACAGTGAGGGGCTGGTAGTGTTTTCCTCCCGGTGCTGGAAGTCCGACCGGGGCTTCTACAACCGTTATACCGGCGAGTTCACCCCGGCGGAGGGAGTTTCCATGACCGAGGAGGAACAGGAAAGCTACGTTTCCGCTATGAAGAAGCTGGTGAGCTATAAGCTGGACAGTACCGCCATGCTTGTGGAAAATGATTTTTATGATATTGTGTTTGGGCAATGAAATCAGTTGATTTTTTCTTTCCCGGGCGCTATAATAGAATCAACCTCATACGGGCAGACTGAGAAAAAGCTGTCCAACCTGAAAGGAGTGTCTGATTATGAGCTTTGATCCTTATGAATTTGACCGCAGTTATGCCTCCAGCCAGGGCGACACCTTGGGCCAGTACACCGCGAAAACCTTTTTATGGATGATGCTGGGCCTGCTGGTCACCTTTGGTGTGGCGGTGGGCTGCTGGGTCACCGGGGCTACCTGGTATGCCGCGCTTTATATCCCCTATGTCCACCTGATTGTCCTGGTGGCTACGCTGGTGATTTCCTTCACCATGGTCCGCCGCCTGGAGAAAATGGCGGTGGGGACGGCAATTGGCCTGTTTGTACTGTTCTCCGCCCTGTTCGGCTTTACCCTGTCCTTCTATCTGATTATCTTTGAGCTGACCTCAGTGGTGCTGTGCTTCCTGCTTACCGCCGTCTACTTCGGCGCGCTGGCCGCCTACGGTTATCTCACTAAGCGGGACCTGTCCGGCCTGCGGACCATCCTTTTTTCCGGCCTGATTTTCCTGATCGTCTTTGGTCTGCTGTCTATGTTCATTCCCGGACTGGAGATGTTCGACCGGATCGTCTGCCTCATCGGAATTGCCGTGTTCCTGGGCTATACCGCGTACGACACCCAGAAAATCAGGGCTTTTTACAGCTACTACTCCGCATCTCCCGAGATGCTGGCAAAGGCTTCCATTTTTTCCGCGCTTCAGCTGTACCTGGACTTCATCAACCTGTTCCTGTACCTGCTGCGTTTCCTGGGCAATCGGAGGAACTGATTCAGACGGCACGGCGGCCGCCCAGTTGGGCGGCCGCTGTTTTGTGTCTATGGTATATCCTCCTCGGGGACGGACTGGACCTCAAAAATGGGCTGTTTCTGCTGGGGCAGCTCCTCGGGGAGTTTCTCCAAGTCATAGCGGGCTCCGTCGGACCAGGGTTCCTCGGCGATGAGATCCTTGTCGTCTGGGACGGTGGCCCCGCCGGGCATGACGTGATGGACCGCCGGGTCCTCGGTCCCTGCGCTGTCCGTGCGGACGTCCTCGCCCAAAGCGACATCCGCGCTGGCCCGCTGGCCCACCTGGACGTAAATGGCGTCGTCGTCAGGGTCCAGGCTGGCCAGGATCGACAGCGCGGTTGGGTCCGCCTCAGTCAAGGTCACCTCGATACGGTTGCACGCTTCATCAATTCCCCAGCCGGCGAAATATTCAGCGTCGTATGGGTGGGTGGTGGGGATACGGTTGAGCTGGTCCATCAGCTGATTCAGGTGGGCCAGGGAGTATTTGCAGGAGCTGAACATCACCTGACTGCTTTCCGTCCAGTCCAGAACTTGCAGCTCCAGAGTTTTGTCCCCAGGGTCCTGCTCTTCCACCAGCTGAACCACCAGATAACCAGAGCGGTCGATATAAGCTCCGCCGTACCACCTGGGGTAATAGCCGTCGAAGTGATCCATCAGTTTCTGGTAAACGGCGACGGCTTCCTCCTGAGCGGCAATATCTCCCTCAGGGACCAGCGCCCCGCTGGGGGCCATCTCTCCGCCAGGCAGGTCGCCAGTGTTGGGGGCACCTGTGTCCCCGCCTCCGGTGAGGGCAGCGGTATTTTCTTGTATGATTTCGCCCAAGCCCTCCACCGTCACATAGCTGTGCAGCGGTGCCTCTATTGGGGGACGCTGGAGACTGCGTACGATCACCGTATATTTTTGAGACATTCCAGACGCCAGAAATCCTCCGATCACCAGCGCCGCGCAGGCGGCGACGACCCCGTATTTCATCCACGGGACGGTCCGCTTCTTCACGGGACGGGCCAGTTTTTTGCTCAAAGCCTCCCGAACTTCAGGGGAGGGGATCATCTGCTTCTGCATGGAATCGAGCAATTCCTTATTCATCAAAATACACTCCTTTCAGTTTCTCCCGGAGCTGTTCCCGTCCCCGGGTGAGCCGCATCCGGACGGCCCCGGGGCGGATAGCCAGCATCTTGGCAATCTGCAGGGTGGACAGCTCCTGAAAGTAGAACAGATAGATGGGAAGACGGTAGTCCTCGCTCAGGCTTTGCAGGGCTTCCCACACCCGGTTTTCCTCTGGTTCCTTGAAGGAGACCGGCGCGTCCTCCTGCTCCGACAGGGGGACGGTTTTCTGTCTCCAGCTGGAGGAGGTCACTCGCCGGGCCTGGTTGATGGTGGTGCGCAGCAGCCAGGCCTTCCGGTGATCTTCGTCCCGAAAGGTCTTACCGCACTGACAGTAGGCCAGGAACACCTCCTGAAACACGTCGTCGGCGTCGGTCCGATTGCCCGTTTTGGTCAGGGCCAGGCCGTACACCGTATTCTGATAGCGGTCTATGATATCCTCCATCCCACCGCCCGCGCGCAGCGGCAGAGCTTCCATACGCAAGACCTCCTTTCACCCATAACTCAGAGTTGGAGGGGAAATTGTCACAGAGAATAGAAAAATTTTCGTTCCCATTTTACCACACTTGTGGTATACTTATCATGTAATATTGTGGGCAGGAGGGAGTATATGATTATCCTGGGTATCGACCCGGGGGTGGCCACCATCGGGTTCGGGGTGATCCGGGCGAACCGACAGAAAAACATCCTTCTGCGCTACGGGATCATCACCACCCCGCCGGGCATCCCCCTGTCCCGCCGTCTGCTCCAGATTTCCGACGATATGGAGGAATTGATCCACACCTTCCACCCGGACGAAATGGCGGTGGAGGAGCTGTTTTTTACCAAGAACATCACTACCGGTATTGCCGTAGCCCACGGCAGGGGGGTAATCCTGCTGGCGGCGGAGAGGCTGGGGGTGCCCATCTTCGAGTACACCCCCATGCAGGTGAAGCAGGCGGTCGCCGGCTACGGCGGGGCGGACAAGCGGCAGGTTATGCTGATGACCCAGCGGCTGCTGAATATGAAAGAAGTCCCCCGGCCCGACGACGCCGCCGACGCTTTGGCTATCGCCATCTGCCACGCCCGGTCGGCCACCAGCCTGCTGAACACCGAACGGGTCTTTGATCCGGAGAAATACGATACGAGATGAGTAAGTTGTGTATCGGCAGCTGTGAGTTGCCGGTACAAAGGAGGAGATCGGGTTGTTCTACTATCTGAATGGCACCGTAGCCCACGTGGAGCCATATCTGGCTGTCATCGACTGCGGAGGCGTGGGCTATGCTTGCCGAACCACTACATACACCCTGTCCGCCCTGAAAAAGGGCGACAAGGGAAAACTCTTTACATATCTGAACGTGCGGGAGGATGCGGTGGAACTCTACGGCTTCGCCACGGCAGAGGAGCTTCGGCTGTTTCAGCAGCTGATCTCGGTCTCCGGTGTGGGGCCCAAGGCGGCGCTGTCCATCCTGTCGGCCAGCACCCCGGCCAATCTGGCCCTGAGCATCATCACCGGGGACGAGAAGGCCCTCACCTGTGCCCAGGGCATCGGCAAAAAAATTGCCCAACGAGTGATTCTGGAGTTGAAGGACAAGCTGGCAAAGGGCCAGACTATCAGTGCGGCCGGGGAGACATACGGTGGCACGGGGGTAACCGTCATCCCGGAGAACAAGCTGTCTGAGGCCACCGCTGCCCTGGCGGTGCTGGGTTACTCCCAGGGAGAGATTAATCTGGCTTTGAAGGGTGTGGACCTGGATGGTCTGCCCCTGGAGCAGATTATTAGGCAGGCGCTGAAAAAGATGGTGAAGGGATAATACAGGTATGAGTGAAGAAAAAAACAAGCCCTTAAATGAAAATCCTGAACCGTTGGGTTGGGACGCTATTACAGCCGCCTTTGATAAAATGTACCCTGGGCAGGACAATCCCCGGCATTTCGGCTGTCTTATTTCCTGGCGGCTGGGGGGACCTGATCCCCTCCAGGGAGTCAGCGTCTACGACGGCGGGGACTACTTCCATTTTGTCACCTACGGCCTGTCCGATCTCTACGAGAAGGAGGGGAGCGACCCGGAGTACAGCGGCTATGGCCTGGAGTTCACATTGAAACTGCGCAAGGAGGGGATAGGGGACGAGATGGCTGAACAGAAGTGCATCGTAGGCATCTTCAACGACCTGGCCCGGCTCACCTTTGAAAAGGGAGAGCAGTTTTTCCCCGACGAATACATCTACACCGGCCAGGAGCTTGGTTTCGACGTGGGGCAGAAGTCTAAGCTTACCGGCTTTGTCACCGCCCTGGACGAGGCTGGCACCATCGATACCCCCAACGGCAAGGTGGATTTTGTCAAGCTTATCGGGGCTGCCGATGCTGAGTTGAAAGCTATTATAGATAAAAAACTTACCGTTCGGGAACTGATTGAAAAGGTCGGTGACGTGACCGACTATACCCGGGACAGTGTGGTGTAGGAGGATAGAATGGCAAAATTTGAGTGTACCCTGCAGGGCGACTACGACCAGGCCTTGCGCTATTTCCACGACGGCATCCTTGATGGCAGTATGTCGGCCAGCTTTGAGGAGGAGAGCTATTTCCAGAGTGCCGGAGTGCGGCTTACTGTCCGGGTCTACGAGCGGTACAGCATGACCGGCGGCAACCGGCTGTCCATGACCCTTACCCTGATGGGGGACGGGGAGAAGTTGTACCTGTCCGGCATCACCGCCGGGGGCAGCCAAGGGATGATTTTCAAATTCAACACCTTCGGCGAAGAGGCTTTCCTGGATACCCTCCGACAGTTGGTCCAAAGGTGGTAGAGTACAATTACTGCCAGGACCAGCGGTAAAACGCTGGTTTGTGTCCGGCCGAAAAGTGCGGCGGAGGCACTGGTTACGAAAGGAATGTGGATCTTTGAGCATTGATTTTTCCGGCACGGGACTGGAGGCCGAAGAGTTGGAGCCCCTGATAACCACTTCCCTGACCCGGGAGGACGAGGGGGAGTTTTCCCTGCGTCCCAAAACCCTGCGGGAGTACATCGGCCAGGAGAAGGCCAAGGGCAACCTGGAGGTATTCATTCAAGCGGCCAAGATGCGTGGTGAACCCCTGGACCATGTGCTGCTCCACGGTCCGCCAGGGCTGGGCAAGACCACCCTCAGCGGTATCATTGCCAACGAAATGGGGGTCAATGTGCGTATTACCTCCGGCCCCGCTATTGAGAAGGCCGGAGATCTGGCCGCCCTGCTGACCAACCTGAATGAGAACGATATCCTGTTTGTGGACGAGATTCATCGCCTCAACCGGGCGGTGGAGGAGATTTTGTACCCTGCCATGGAGGACTACGCCATTGATATCATCATCGGCAAGGGGCCTTCGGCCAACTCCATCCGGCTGGACCTGCCCAAATTTACCCTGATCGGAGCCACTACCCGGGCGGGCCAGCTGTCCGCCCCTCTGCGGGACCGGTTCGGGGTCACCCTTCGGCTGGAGCTGTACACCCCGGAGGAGCTGACCCTCATTGTCACCCGCTCCGCCGGCATCCTGGAGGTGCCTATTGAGCCGGACGGCGCCATGGAGATTGCCCGCCGGAGCCGGGGCACCCCCCGGATCGCCAACCGGATGCTACGCCGAGTGCGGGATTTTGCCCAGGTACGGGCGGGGGGCGTTATCACCAAAAAGGTGGCGGACGAGGCTCTCACTGCCTTGGAGATCGACTATCTTGGCCTGGACTCCATCGACCACCGGATGCTGCAGAGCATCATCGACAACTACCGGGGCGGCCCGGTGGGGCTGGATACCCTGGCCGCCACCATCAACGAGGAGGCCGTTACCCTGGAGGACGTATACGAGCCCTATCTGATGCAGTTGGGTTTCCTGACAAGGACGCCCCGGGGCCGGTGCGTTACTCCCAGGGCCTATGAGCACTTGGGCCTCCCTGTCCCCGGCGGGCCGGGCGGGCTGGACCAGCTGAGCTTTTAAGGAGGGCGTATGGACCAGAATACCCTGTTCTTTTTCAACGAACATCCAGAGGCCGTATATTTGTACGAGGCCTTTGAGGCGCGGCTGCTGGCGGAGCTGGAGGAGGTGACAGTCAAGCCACAGAAAAGCCAGATTACCCTGAAAAACCGGCGGGTGTTCGGGGCGGTGTCCTTCCTCCCCGCCCGGCGGGCCAAGGCCCGGCCCAACCCCTACATAACCGTCACCCTGGGCCTGAACCGGCGGCTGGAATCCCCCCGGGTGGATAAGGCCTCCGAGCCGTATCCAGGGAGATGGACCCACCACCTGGTGATCGGCTCAGTGGAGGAGATCGACGGCGAGCTGATGAGGTGGGTCCGTGAAGCTTACGACTTCGCGGCGGCGAAACGATAAGACCAAGGAGGATGAATGAAAAGAGAATTGGGAATTGCCAGATGTGGGCTGGCATGCTGCCTGTGTTCGGAGCATGCAGCGTGCGGCGGCTGTGATTCAGGCAGCTGTCCCGATAAGTCCTGGTGCGAAAACAGAAAATGTTCTATGGAGAGGGGACTTTCCCATTGCTATGCCTGTGAAAAGGACTGCAGAGAGGGGCTGCTGAATAAAATAAAGCCCTATGGATTTACCTTGTTTGCAAAAAGATATGGACTGGACAAACTGCTTGACTGCCTGGAAGAGAACGAAAAACGGGGGATCGTATACCATAGGGAAGGTATCGTCGGAGACTATGACGGCTTTGACGATGTGGAGAAGCTGATCGAGTTCATCAAGACTGGAAAACGCTAGATTTGAATTTGAGGTGTATCAATATGGGCAAATTATTTGGAACAGACGGCATTCGAGGCGTGGTAAACGCTGGTTTGGACGCGGACCTGGCCTATAAGGTAGGGCTGGCGGCGGCCATTGTGCTGGCCAAAAACAAGAAACCGGGGGAGAAGCCCCTGGTGACCATCGGCAAGGATACCCGCATCTCGGGCGACCTGCTCAAGGGCTCGCTGATCTCCGGGCTGTGTACCGCCGGGGCGGACGTGCTGGATCTGGGCACCCTGCCCACCCCGGGCGTGGCCTGGGTGACGGTGGACGAGGAGGCGGACGCGGGCATCGTCATCTCAGCCAGCCACAACCCCTTCGAGCACAACGGAATCAAAATTTTTAACGGCAAGGGCTTTAAGCTGTCCGACGAGCTGGAGGAGAAAATCGAGGACATTGTCCTCTTCGGTTCCAACAACGTGCCCATGAAAACCCATGGGGACATCGGAAAAGTAAGCTATGTGGCCCCCAAGGCCAGCGAGGACTACATCGACCATCTGGAGGCCACTATCGACTCCACCCTGGGAGGCCTGCGTATTCTGGTGGACTGTGCCAACGGAGCCGCCTCCGCCACAGCCGCCCGGCTCTTCGACCGCTTCTCCAAGCTGCGCACCGACGTGATTAACGCCGACCCGGACGGGGTGAATATCAACGACCGCTGCGGTTCTACTCACATGGACGCGCTGGCCGCCATGGTGAAGGCGGGGGGCTACGACATGGGCATCGCCTTCGACGGAGACGCTGACCGATGCCTGGCAGTAGATGAGCTGGGCAGCCTAATTGACGGCGACCAGATCATGGCCGCCTGTGGTCTGGACATGAAGAACAAGGGCCGGCTTCCCGGCGACACGGTGGTGGCCACTGTTATGTCCAACCTGGGCTTTCACGTCTATGCCAGGGAGAACGGAATAAATCTGGAGTGCACCGATGTGGGGGACCGGAATGTGTTGGAGCGGATGGTGGAACAGGGTTACCGCCTGGGGGGCGAGCAGTCGGGACATATGAT
The DNA here is from genome assembly GCA_947426945.1 of uncultured Bacillota bacterium. GTDB lineage: Bacteria > Bacillota > Clostridia > Oscillospirales > Oscillospiraceae > Lawsonibacter. The sequence continues at coordinate 89,234 of CANEFX010000008.1, read as the reverse complement.
CTTTCTGGAGCACGCCACCACTGGCGACGGTCAGCTCACTGCCCTGCAGATTCTTGCTTTGCTCAAAGAGAGCGGAAAAAGGGCCAGCGAGGTATTCAGCGCCTGCCCACGGTATCCCCAGGTGCTTATCAACGTCCCCGTGGCCGACAACGATGTGAAAAAGGCCGCTATGGCCAGCCCGCTCCTGGCCCAGGCCGTCCAGCGGGAGGAGGAGGCCTTGGCTGAAGAAGGACGTATTCTGGTCCGTCCCTCGGGCACCGAGGCCCTTATGCGGGTGATGGTGGAAGCCAAAACCCAGGAGACTGCCCAGGAAACCGCCCAGCGTCTGGCCGATTTGATTCCCAGCCTCTGAGCCAAACGGGCAGGGAAGGGGCAGACTGGAAAATATCAACAAACTTTTTTGGGAAAAGCCTTGACAAATCTGAACATTTTGTTTATGATGAAAAATAACCGAGATAATAAGATAGAGCGGCTTCCCCCTGGGGAGCCCTCTGACGAGGCGCTTTGCCTTGACGCGTCCGGGGGTGATTCCCTGGCAGAGACGGAGTTGGTGCGCCGGTATAACCGGCTGGTCCGGGCCTGTGCCCGTCCCCTGTTCTTGGCGGGAGGAGACAGCGAGGACCTGATTCAGGAGGGATTCCTGGGTCTGCTCACCGCTATCCGGAGCTTTGACCCGGAGCGGGACGCCGCTTTTCGCACCTTTGCGGAGATTTGTATCCGCAGCCGTCTCCACTCTGCGGTCCGCGCGGCCCAAGGTGGCAAGCACGCTCCTTTAAATCACAGTGTTTCCTACGAGCCCCCTCTTTTTGACGGAACCAGCGCATACTTGTTTTCCAGTGCCGAGAGCCCGGAGGACGTGGTCATCGGCAGAGAGGAACTGAAAGAGCGCCTGGAGGCGCTCAAGGGCCGACTATCCAAGTTTGAAGCACAGATCCTACCTCCCTACCTGAGCGGCCTGTCCTGCGGAGAGATCGCCCAGCGGGTGGGCCGCTCCCAGAAGTCGGTGGACAACGCAATTCAGCGTATCCGCCGCAAAACGGCCCTGCAAATTTCTTCCGGCGTATCCAGCGAGAGCTGATCGCAATATCACACGCCCAGGCCAAGCGCCGGGCAAAAGTCAAAGAGAGGGAAAATCCATGTACGAAGACAAGATCCTGGTATGCAAAGAGTGCGGCAACGAGTTCACCTTTACCGCTGGTGAGCAGGAGTTCTATGCGGAGCGCGGCTTCCAGAACGAGCCCCAGCGCTGCAAGCCCTGCCGTGACGCCCGCAAGAACGCCGCCCGCGGCCCTCGTGAGTATTTCACCGCCGTGTGCGCCGCCTGCGGCGGTGAGGCGAAGGTTCCCTTCGAGCCCAAGTCTGACCGTCCCGTCTACTGCAGCGACTGCTTCGCCAAGATGCGCGAGCAGCAGGGCTGATTTAAGAGCCAGGAAAAAAGTCCGCCGAGAGGCGGACTTTTTCTTGTTTAAAGAAAATCTCTTGACATTTCGAGCCACAATAAATATAATATTTATGTGGCTCAGAAAGGAGGCGGTTATTTGAGTCCACGGACTGGACGTCCAAAATCAGACAATCCAAAGGGGATTGAAATAAAGGCCCGAATTGATGCGGAGACAGACAGACGGATTCAGGAGTATTGCAGAACGCACGGCAAGACAAGGACAGAGGTTGTGCGAGAGGGCATTGAACTGGTTTTGGCGGATAAAAAATAGAGTGCTGGCCACCATGACAAAGTCCCCAACACTCTATATGCACCACACCCGGAGGTCTGATAAATCTGATTATGCCATACCTCCTGGTGAAAATCAAGGAGGTATTTTATAAATGGAACCTATCATGAAAGAGATCAAGCAATACATTGCACAGACGGAGATGGATCAAGCGGCAGCTGTGGGGTATCAGCTCGGCCTGAGTGAAATCCTGGCCTTGTGCGATGTGGCGGACCGGGACACCTGCGGGGCCATCTGCTACACGTTTTTATATGGCAAAGCGATGGGGTACCGGGCGGCGAGGGAAGTTTAGCGGGACAGCGGCCAGAAGCCTATGGCCAGCAGGGCGCAGGACAGCCAGATGGCGGGCAGGTCCAAAAGCTCAACGGCCAGGCTGCCGATCTCGGCCCCCAGGGCGAACAGGAGGATTGCGCAGAAATACAGCCGGGCCTTTTTCCGATCCTGACGGTCTCCTGTGCGCAGGAAGGCGTACAGAGCCTCCATGCCGCTGCGCAGGTTGCCGATGCACATGGTGCTGGCAAAGGCGAAGCCTTCCATCTTTCGAAAGGCCTGAACCTGCATAGCGCAGGAGAAGGAGACCAGAGCGTTGGCCAGCTGGTCCAGGGAGTGGGGGATGAAGCCCACCAGAAACAGCAGAAGAATCTCCCACAGCAGCACCCGCCGCTGCCAGTGGAGCCTGGACGGGCGCAGGCGCAGGAATTCCGCCGCTGCCACCCCCAGAGCGAAGGCCAGCACGGGGAGAAGGTAGCGGGCAGCCCGGCTCCAGTCCCCGTCGAACAGGCTCTGGCCCAGCAGGACAATGTTGCCCGTCTGGGCGTTGGCAAAAACCCGGCCTCGGCGGAGATAGGTGTAGGTATCCTGAAGCCCGCCGGAGAGGGTGAGCAGGGCGACCGGAAACAGGCGCTCGGCGGCGGGATGTGTCTGCTGGTCCATGGTATCATATCCTTACATGGTAAAGTCATCTGATTATAACGCTGGTTTTTCCAAAAGGAAAGAAAAAAATTCATTGCAAAAAAGCGGCGCATCGGTTATACTAATTTCATCCCAGAGAAAAATGGAGGAATTCACCATGACTATCACAAAAGACACCATTATCGGCGACATCCTGAAGGTTGCTCCCCAGGCCGCGCCCATCTTCATGGGTATCGGAATGCACTGCTTGGGCTGCCCCGCCTCCCAGGGGGAGACGGTGGAGCAGGCCTGCGCCGTCCACGGTGTGGATGTGAACGAGCTTCTGGCCAAGGTCAACGAGCTGATCGGCAAGTAAGACAGGGAACCGCCCTCCCCCGGGAGGGCGATTATTTTTGAACGCCGCCGCTGGAAAATAGTGTGATAAAAGTTTGATGGAACGAGGTGGAACGGATGAAGTTCTGCATACTGATGGGCAGTCCCCGGCCGGAGGGCAACACCGCCGCTCTGCTGGCTCCCTTTCTGGAGGAGTGCGGCATGATGGGGGTGGAGAGCCGGGTAATCTCCCTGTACGACCGGACGGTTAACCCATGTCTGGGGTGCAGGGCCTGCCAGGACTGCCTGAACAGCCTTGGCTGTATTCAGGACGACGACTTTGAGGAGATTTTTAAGGCCATGGAGGACTGCGATGTCATTATCCCCGCCACCCCCATCTATTCCTTTTTCTGCACCGCCCCCATGAAAGCTCTGCTGGATCGGGCCATTTACGCCGGGACCAAAAACTACGGCGCGGTGAGGGGACCCAAATTGCTGGCGGGGAAGCGGTTGGCGGCCATCGTTACCTGCGGCTATTCTCCTGAGAAAGGGGCCGATCTGTGGGAGGAGGGACTGAAGCGCTGGTGCCGCCACGGCGGCCTGGAGTATATGGGCATGTTCTGCCGCCGGGATATGGGCGGGGCTTTTATGAATGAAGAGCGGGCGCAGGCGGTGAGAGACTTTGCCCAGGCCATCCGAATGTCCATCCGGGGGTCGGAGCTGTGAAAGGTCCTGAGCTGTCCCCCCGGCTGCGGATGGTGGGGGAGCTGGTGCCGTCGGGGGTCCGGCTGGCCGATGTGGGCACCGACCATGCCTATCTTCCGGCGGCGCTGATTCTGGAGGGGAAGATACCCTTTGCTGTTGCCGCCGATCTGCGCCGGGGCCCGCTGGAACGGGCTCGGGCCACTGTGCGGGCGTACGGCCTCACCAGGAGTATGGCCTTCCGGCTGTGTAACGGCCTGTCCGGTATTCATCCCGACGAGGTGGACGCCGTCGCCATAGCCGGTATGGGCGGGGAGACCATCGCCGCCATTTTGTCTGCCGCCCCCTGGGTCCGGGAGCGAGACGTGCCCCTGATCCTGCAGCCCATGTCCTCCTTCCCGGATCTGAGAAAGTGGCTCCAGGCCAACGGGTTTGTCATCCAGGAGGAGCAGCTGGCCCGGGAGGGAAAAAACATTTACACCGCTCTGCTGGTGCGGGCGGGGGAAATGGAGCCCCTGTCTCCCGCAGAACTGTGGGCAGGGAGGAACAGGGCCGATCCCCTGCGGGGGGCCTGGCTGGACCGATGGCTGGCCAGAACCCTCCGGGCGCTGGAGGGTATGGCTCAGGCTCAGGGGAAGGATGTGCTTTCCCGGAAGCTGGAACTGGAAGAAGTCCGCAGAGGCCTTGCTGACATGAAAAAGGAGTGGGAACAGTGGCAAGCGTAAAAGAAATTTATCAATTTATAGAGCAGATCGCCCCCTTTGGCACGCAGGAGAGCTTTGACAACGCCGGCTTTCTGGTGGGCAGGGGAGAACGGGAGGTCAGCCGGATACTGGTAGCTCTGGATATCACCCGGGAGGTAGCGGAGGAGGCCACTTGTCTGGGGGCGGGGTTGATTGTGGCGCACCACCCGGTAATCTTTACCCCAGTCAAATCGGTGACCGGGGAGACCCCCACTGGACAAGTCCTGCTGACTCTTGTGGAAAACGGTATTTCCGCTATCTGTGCCCACACCAATCTGGACGCCGCCCATGGGGGGGTCAACGGCTGCCTGGCCCGGACGCTGGGTCTGGCAGAGATTGGCCAGCTCCACCAGGCGGGGGTGGATGGAAAGGGGCGGCCCTACGGCATCGGCCGGACAGGGCTTGCCCATCAGCCGGGGCTGCCGGTGGCAGAGTATGCCGCCTTTGTAAAGGAAAAGCTGAATTCTGCCTGTGTGCGCTTTGTGGACGGGGGGAGGCCCGTCCGGGAGGTGGCGGTTGGAGGCGGCGCCTGTGGCTCTATGATGGAGGACGCCATCGCCCAGGGCTGCGATACCTTTGTCACCGCCGACCTGAAATATAATCAGTTCCTGGAGGCCAAGGCACTGGGGCTGAACCTGCTGGACGCCGGCCACTTCCCTACGGAAAATGTGGTGTGCGCCCCTCTGGCCCGGCGGCTTGAAAAAGCCTTCCCGCAGTTACAGGTGACAGTGTCTCAGGTCCATAAGGAGGTCTATTCCAATGCTTAAGCGCAAAAGAGCGGATTGGAAGCTGACAGCGGGGCTGGCTGGAGTGCTGTTTCTGCTGGTAATGGCCCGGTACTGTGCCTTCGGAATGGAGTATTACCACCAGCTGGACGACTATATCCAGTACCACAACTACCCCAGCTCCGGCGACTTTATGGCTCTTCAGCGGGCCACAGGACTGCTGGCCTCCCGCCCGCTGGCGGGGATTGCGGATTTTTTTGTCTGGGGACCTATGTTTGACCATATGATCTGGGGTGTGGCCCTGATTTCTGTGATGTATGTGGCCGCGGTCCTGATGATATGGAGGATTCTGGGGCGCTACTTCCGGGTCAGCCCCGTGACGCCGGTAATCATGGCGCTGATTCCCCTGGGGATTGAGGGGACCTATTGGATGTCCGCCTCCACCCGGGTGGTGGTGGGGATGTTCTTTGCCGCCCTGGCTGTCCGGACCTTCCTGAAATGGCTGGACGGAGGGGGCTGGGGCTGGCTGGTCCTCTATCTGCTGCTCCAGCTGATTCCCTTCGGATTCTATGAGCAGGCAGGGCTGCTGTCCATCACCCTGACGGTGGGAGCGGCCATTCTGGAGTGGACCGGGAGAGAAAAGACCCTGGGCCGGTGCGCCCTGTCCCTGTGGGGACTGCCCGCCATGGGGCTGTATTTCCTGGTCACAAAGCTGCTGGCGGACGGCGGCGTATACAGCAGCCGGGCGGAGATTCTGCTTCCCTTCAGCCGCTACTACTGGTTTGCTTTCCTGCCCAAGGTGCTGTGGCAGTTTTTCTGCGCGTTTCTGGGCGGCGGGTTTTTCACCACAGCCAAGGGCTTTGTTCGGGGAGTGCGTATGATCTTTTCCGGCGAGCTGCTGGTGTGGACGCTGTGCGCGGCGGTACTGTGCGCCCTGCTGTGGCTGCTGGCCCGCCGGTGGGAGCCGGAGGAGAGGCCGCAGGAGCGGAAGGCCCCCTCTCTGTGGTTGACTCTGCTGTCCGGCGTGCTGCTGGCGGCGGGACCGGCTAGCCTGTTTCTGGTGCTGGGCAACCCCTGGTTCTCTCTGCGGGGGACGGTGACCTCCTTCCCCGGCATTGCCCTGATCGTGGACGGCCTGCTGCTGTGGCTGTGGGACAAACTGAGGCTGGAAAAGAGGGTGCTGCCCATTCTGGCGGCGGCGATGGCCTTTGTGTTCTGTGTGGCCGGGGCCAGTGATATTCGGGACTATCGGGATACCTGCCGCAATGACCGGCGCATTGCCGGGCTGGTGCTGGATACTGTGGCGGCAGAGGGAGTGGACGCCTCCTCTGGACGGATTGGGGTGCTGAATCTGGAGCCCTCCTATCTGCCAAACCAGAATTTCTTCTACCACGAGCATATCCACGGCTGCACGGAGAGCGACTGGGCCTTTACCGGTCTGCTCACCGCCCTGGGCGGAAAGGTGGGAGTGACCCCTCTGCCCGCCGACCCTATGTACCGGGGATGGAACCGGGCGGCCAACCATCCCTCTGGCTTCCAGGTGCTGTACTGGTTCGACGGGGAGAGCCTGACCCCGGTTGTACTGCGGGAGCTGGCGGAGAACACCTACCAGGTGCGGGACCCGGGGGGGCTGCTGCTGGGAGTGATCTGGGAGGAGGATGGGATCGGCTATATCCGCCGTCCGGAGCAACTCTCTCCGGAGCAAGGCTATTTGCTGGAGGATTGAAAAATTTTACCGCAAAAGGTGAAAAACAGCTTGCAATCCACAATCTGTTGTGATATACTTCCTTAGTCTGAATAACGGGCGGTCCTCTGCGGCGTCTCCAGAGAGACAGCATGGCCGGAATGAACGCCTATACAACAGGAGGAAAACAACCATGGATCTGATGAAAGCATTTACCGAGAAGTACACAAAGGCCGAGCCCCCCAAGATGAGCATCGGCGATACTGTCCGGGTTCACCTGCGGGTAAAAGAGGGCAGCCGTGAGCGTATCCAGGTGTTTGAGGGCACCGTTATCGCCAAGAAGCACGGCGGCATCGAGGAGAGCTTTACCGTCCGCCGCATCTCTTACGGCGTCGGCGTGGAGAAGGTGTTCCCCCTCCATGCTCCCTCTGTGGAGAAGGTGGAAGTGGTTCGCCGGGGCAAGGTGCGCCGGGCCAAGCTGTACTATCTGCGCAATCGCGTAGGCAAGGCCGCCAAGGTCAAGGAATTGCTGTGATTCAAAAAAAGGAGCGGCTCTGCCGCTCCTTTTTCTTAAATTCAGCTGTGGAGAGGATTATGGATTATACAAAGGATGAACTATGGGAAGCAAAGAGGCAGATAGATTCCACACTGCATAAGCTGTGGGAAACAGTAAAGACCTTTAAAGCAAAAGAAAACGCAGAGCGGTATAGATCGCAGATTACGTTGGCAACGAGGCGGATAAAGGCCTTTGAAATTGCCAACTGTCTCATAGAAGCAGAAATTGCAAAGCTGTAAAAAGACCCGGTATACAGAATAAAGGAGCGTGCCCCATGAACATCCAATGGTATCCCGGCCACATGACCAAGACCCGGCGGCAGATCGAGGCCGACCTGAAGCTGGTGGACATGGTGGCGGAGATTATAGACGCCCGCATCCCGGCCTCCAGCCGCAACCCGGATATCGACGCCATTTGTGCCGGCAAGCCCCGGCTCATCGTCCTCAACCGGGCTGACCAGGCCGACCCCGCCCAGAACAAGGCATGGGGGGCCTGTTTCCGGGGGCAGGGCCACTCGGTGCTGGAGACCGACGCCCGCTCCGGCCGGGGAATCAACCAGTTTTCCGCTGTGGTTCAAGGGGTGCTGAAGGACCAGATCTCCCGGTGGCGGGAGAAGGGTCAGGTAGGCCGGCCCGTCCGGGCTATGGTGGTGGGGGTGCCCAACGTGGGCAAATCCACCTTTATCAACAAGGTAGCCAAGAAAAAATCCGCCAAGGCCAGCGACCGCCCCGGCGTCACCCGGGGGAAGCAGTGGGTCCACGTGGACCAGGGGCTGGACCTGCTGGATACCCCGGGTATTCTCTGGCCCAAGTTTGAGGACGAGACCACCGGTATGAACCTGGCCTTTACCGGGGCGGTGAAGGACGAAATTATGGATGTGGAGACCCTGAGCTGTCACTTCATGGCCCTGCTGGGGGAGCGCTATCCCCAAGCGCTTATGGACAGCTATAAGCTGGCTGAGATCCCTCGGTGTGAGGAGGGGGAGAACGACGTGGCCTGGGGCTACCGGCTTCTTCAGGCGGCCGCGGCCAAGCGGGGGATGCGCATTTCGGGCGGAGATGTGGACACCGAGCGTATGGCCCGTGTCCTCCTGGACGAGTACCGGGGGGGCAGGCTGGGACGGTTTACACTGGAGGTTCCGCCCGTTATATAAGGTCTGTCTGTATTTTTTAAGAAGGGGGAAGCTGTATGGACCTTTGGCAATACGAAAAAGAGGCAGTGGCGGAGGGCCATGCGGTCGTCTGCGGCTGTGACGAGGCGGGGGCGGGGCCGCTGGCCGGGCCGGTGTATGCAGCAGCGGTGGTTTTGCCTCTTGGAGCGGATATCCCGGGCCTGGACGACTCCAAGAGGCTGACCGAGAAGCGCCGTGAAAAACTTTTTCCCATCATACAGGACAGGGCGTTCAGCTGGTCCGTAGCCGCCGTAAGTGCGGAAGAGATTGACAGGACAGACATTCTCAGCGCCCGGATAAAGGCGATGCAGCTGGCTATTGACGGTCTGTCTCAAAAACCGGATTTTGCCCTCATCGACGGCAACCGGGATAAAGGACGGTCTGCCGCCATTACGGTCCCACACCGATGCATTGTAAAGGGAGACAGCCTGTCAGCATCTGTTGCGGCGGCCTCCGTCCTGGCCAAGGTGAGCCGGGATCGTTTCATGGTGGAAATGGCGGAGCGGTATCCGGAGTACCGCTTCGACAGGCACAAGGGCTACGGCACCAAGCTCCACTGTGAGCTGCTGCGTACATACGGCCCCAGTCCCATCCACCGCCGGACCTTTTTAAAAAAGCTGTGAGCGGCCGGAACAGCCGGCTGCTGGGCCGGTGGGGGGAGAGCCAGGCGGCGGAATTCTTACGGGGGAAGGGCTTCCGCATCATTGCCGCCAACTGGCGGTGCCGCTTCGGGGAGATCGATTTGATTGCCGCCGATGACGAGTTTCTCTGCTTTGTGGAGGTCAAGCTGCGCAAGAGCGCCGCCTTCGGGCCGGCGGCCGCCTCTGTGGACCGGCGCAAGCAGGACAGGCTGCGTACCGCCGCCGCGCTCTACCTGTCCCGGCATGAGACGGACCTCCAGCCCCGTTTTGATGTGATTGAAATTTATGCCCCCCAGGGGATGGAGACCCCAAAACCGGAGATTTTTCATCTGGAAAATGCCTTTTAAACAGGAAATCCCTTGACCGAACGGAGAAAAGCTGGCATAATGAAGATTATCATTACAGGATAAGGACGGATCGCTATGCGGTATATCAGTACACGGAACAATACCATTCAATACTCTGCGGCCCAGGCCATCACCCAGGGGTTGGCCAAGGACGGCGGACTGCTGACCCCATTCTATATTCCCAAGCTGCCGGGCAAGGCGCTGGAGGACATGCGGGATATGGCCTATCAGCAGCGGGCGGTGTACGTCATGAAACAATTTTTGGAGGAGTTCTCTGTCAAGGAGCTCACCGATTTTGTCAACGCCGCCTATGGCCCGGACAAGTTTGATACTCCGGCGGTGGCCCCCGTTCGTACGGTGGACGGTGATACCCACTGCCTGGAGCTGTGGCACGGGCCCACCTGCGCTTTTAAGGATATGGCCCTGCAGATGCTGCCCCATCTGCTTACCTCCTCGCTGATCAAGACGGAAGAGGACAAGACGGCCTGCATTCTGGTGGCCACCTCCGGCGATACGGGCAAGGGAGCGCTGGAGGGCTTTAAGGACGTACCCCGCACCAAAATTCTGGTTTTCTATCCAAAGGACGGAGTGTCTGAGGTCCAGGAGCTGCAGATGATTACCCAGGAGGGGGGCAACGTGGGGGTAGCCGCCGTATACGGCAACTTTGACGACGCCCAGACCGGGGTGAAGAGGCTGTTTTCTGACGAGGCGGTCAGGCAGGAGTTAGCGGAAAAGGGGTATTTCTTCTCCTCCGCCAATTCCATTAACTGGGGCCGGGTGCTGCCCCAGATCGTTTACTACATCTCCGCCTACTGCGATCTGCTCCGGGATGAAAAGATTACACCGGGGCAGGGCGTGAACGTCTGCGTCCCCACCGGCAACTTCGGCAATATTCTGGCCGCCTACTATGCCAGGGAAATGGGCTTGCCCATCGAACAGCTGATTTGCGCCTCCAACAGCAACAATGTGCTTACCGACTTTATCCGGGAAGGAATCTACGACCGGAACCGCACCTTCTACAATACCATGTCCCCTTCCATGGATATTCTGATTTCTTCCAACCTGGAGCGGCTGCTCTACTCCCTCACTCAAGATACGGGAGAGGTGAGAAGCTATATGACCCAGCTGGCTGAGACAGGCCGGTATCAGGTGAGCGACAGGGTGAAAGAGAAGCTGCAAAAGCGGTTTAAGGGCTACTTCTGTGACGACCGGGAGACTCAGCGGGTAATCCGCACCATGTTTGACAGGCACGGATACCTGATTGACACTCATACCGCCGTAGCTTTCTCCGCTCTGGAACAGTACCGGCGGGAGACCGGGGACAGCACACCGGCCATCGTGGCCTCCACCGCCAGCCCCTTCAAATTCTGCGCCAGCGTTCTGGAGGCCCTGGGAGAGACGGACTGCGCCCAGGGGTTAAATGCTCTGGACCAGCTGTCTGCCAGGACGGGCCAGCCCGCTCCCACCCCTCTGGCCGGACTGCGGAGCAAGCGGGTCCGCTTCACCCGGACGGTGGAGAAGGAACGCATGATGGACGCGGTGCGCTCCCTTTTGGGGTGAGCCCATGGCCCTGTATGCAATCGGAGATACCCACCTGTCCCTGGCCTCCGGCAAGCCTATGGACGTATTTGGGGGCGGCTGGACAGGCTATGTGGACAAACTGAAGGAGGGTTTCTCCGCCGTAGGACAAGGGGACACCGTGGTAATCTGCGGAGATGTGTCCTGGGGGATGAGTCTGGAGGAAGCCGGACAGGACTTTGCTTTTCTGGATTCTCTGCCTGGGGGGCGTAAGCTGCTGCTCAAGGGCAACCATGACTATTGGTGGACCACCGCCGGCAAGATGAAGTCCTTTTTTCGGGACAACGGTTTTTCCACTCTGGATATTCTCCATAACAACTGCCATTTTTATGGGGAGACTGCCCTGTGCGGCACCCGGGGTTGGTTTTATGAGGAGGACCGGGGGGAGCACAGCGCTAAGATTTTCAACCGGGAACTGATTCGTCTGGAGGCCTCCCTGAAGGCGGCAGGGGAGAGGGGAAAGCTGTGCTTTCTTCACTACCCGCCCCTGTATAAGGACTACTGCTGCCAGGAAATTGTCGATCTGCTGGAGCGGTACAGCGTTTCCCTGTGCTGTTACGGGCACCTACACGGGGGGAGCCGCCGTCTGGCGGTCACCGGATGGCAGGGGAGTGTGGAATACCGTCTGGTGTCTGCGGACGAAGTGAGCTTCCGGCCCGTCAAATTGCTGGATTAGAGGCCCGTAGGCTGTGTAAAAGGAAATAATCTGGAAAAATTTCAAAAAAAGACTGTTCAAACGGCTGCGTATCTGATAGAATATCGTGGCGAAAGTAAAAAGGCCCCTCCGACGGCTGCTCCGGAGGGGGGACCGACAGGAGGAAATTGACAAATGAAGGTCACCAGTGTTGAGAAGAAAGAGAAGAGCACCGTAGAGCTCACCATTCAGGTGGAGGCGGAGGTCTTTGAGGCCGCCGTCCAGAAGGTCTATCTGAAAAACCGAGGACGCATTAATGTTCCCGGTTTCCGCAAGGGCAAGGCTCCCCGGAAGATTATTGAGGGGATGTACGGCGCTGGCGTGTTCTACGAGGATGCTATTAATGACGTTTATCCTGCCGCCTATGATGAGGCCGTAAAGGAACAGGGTCTGGACGACGTAGGCTACCCCAAGATGGAAATCGTGGAAGTGGGCAAGGAGGGCTTTACCTTCAAGGCTCTGGTCTCAGTCCGTCCGGAGGCCAGACTGAGCGAGTACAAGGGGCTGACCGCCCCCAAGGAGGAGGTCAAAGTCACTGAGCAGGACATCGATGAGGAACTCAAGCCCTATATTGAGCGGGCTACCCGCCTGGTCAGTGTGAAGCGCAAGGCCAAGAAGGGCGATACTGCCGTTATTGACTTCGAGGGCTTCGACAATGGTACTCCCTTTGAGGGCGGCAAGGGAGAGAACCACGATTTGAAGCTGGGAGCGGGCATGTTTGTCCCCGGCTTTGAGGAACAGGTGATCGGCATGAAGGCCGGCGAGGAGAAGGATATCGACATCACCTTCCCTGAGGATTACCACGCTGATCTGGCTGGGAAGGCCGTGGTGTTCCATGTGAAGGTCAACGAAGTAAAGGAGCCCCAGGCCCCCGAAGTGGACGACGAGTTTGCCAAGGACGTGTCCGAGTTTGAGACTCTGGCTGAGTTCCGCGGGGATTTGGGCGAGAAACTCCAGGCCCGCAGGGAGGCTCAGGCCAAAAGCGATTTTGAAAACGCCATTCTGGAACAGCTGGTGGAGGGGATGGAATGCGAAATTCCGGACGGTATGGTGGAGAGCCAGACCGACCGTCTGATGGATGACTACGCTATGCGCCTGCAGAGCCAGGGTATTCCCATGGATCAGTACATGTCTATGATGGGTATGACCCCAGAGATGATGCGTGCTTCCGCCAAGCCTGCCGCCCTGAAGCAGGTGCAGACCGAGTTGGCCCTTACCGCTGTAGCCAAGGCCGAAGGTCTGGAGGCCTCCGCCGAGGAATACGAGGCCGAGGTGGCCAAGCTGGCCGAGCAGTATAACATATCTGCCGAGCAGGTCAGGGCCGCTGTTCCTGAGGCAGACATGAAAAAGGATTTGGTTCTGCGCAAGGCCAGCGAGTTGGTGATATCCAGCGCCAAGGAGGGAAAGAAGCCCGCCGCAAAAAAAGAGGCCGGCGAGGAGAAGCCCAAGCGCACCCGGGCCAAGAAAACCGAAGAGCCCAAGGAAGAGCCCAAAGCGGAGTAATACAAGATACGTCCCGGGGCGGCCTGTTCCGCCCCGGGCGTAAGAATATCCAAAGGAATGAATTTTCCGCCCGATGGGTATAATTTGGTATCCCGACTGAAAAAAGGAGTATTATCATGAGTTTAGTTCCCTATGTAGTAGAGCAGACCAACCGGGGTGAGCGGTCCTATGACATTTTCTCCCGCCTGCTCAACGATCGTATTGTCATGCTGTCAGAGGAGGTCAACGACACTACCGCATCTCTGGTCGTGGCCCAGCTGTTGTATCTGGAGGCCCAGGACCCGGATAAGGACATACAGTTCTATATCAACAGCCCCGGCGGCTCCGTTACCGCCGGTATGGCGATCTATGACACCATGCAGTATATCAAGTGCGACGTATCGACCATCTGCATCGGCATGGCTGCGTCCATGGGTGCCTTTCTGCTGTCCTCCGGAGCCAGAGGCAAGCGGCTGGCGCTGCCCAACGCCGAGATTATGATTCATCAGCCCTCCGCCGGTACCCAGGGTCAGATTACTGATATGGCTATCCATCTGCGCCGGCTGGAGATTATCAAGACCAGAATGAACCGTATCCTGTCCGAGAATACCGGCAAGCCAATTGACGTGGTCACTGCCGACTGCGAGCGGGACAATTTTATGACCGCCCAGGAGGCCATGGAGTATGGCCTGGTGGATAAGGTACTGGACAAACGGTAACCAACAGAAATTGAGGTGCAGCCATGGCAAGGAATGATGAAAAAAAAATACGCTGTTCGTTCTGCGGCAAGCATCAGGACCAGGTAAAGCGGATCATCGCCGGACCCGGCGTCTATATCTGTGATGAGTGCGTGGGCCTGTGTATGGCCGCGATAGGGGAGGATGCCCTCTTCCTAGATGGGGACAGCGCTCAGTTCCCTGGAGAAATTCCCGATGTCATCCCTACCCCTAAGGATATCCACGCCGTCCTGGACCAATATATCATTGGCCAGGAGAAAGCGAAGGTGGCCCTGTCGGTGGCGGTATACAACCACTATAAGCGTATTTACTTCGGCGGGGCGGAGGATGTGGAGCTGCAAAAAAGCAACATCCTGCTGATCGGCCCTACCGGCTGCGGCAAGACCCTCTTTGCCCAGACCCTGGCCCGGGTGCTGAAGGTGCCCTTTGCCATCGCCGATGCCACTACCCTTACAGAGGCGGGCTATGTGGGTGACGACGTGGAGAATATTCTTCTGCGCCTGGTCCAGGCCGCCGATTATGACATTGAACTGGCCGAGCGGGGTATCATCTATATTGACGAGATGGATAAGATTGCTCGGAAAAGTGAAAACACCTCGATTACCCGGGACGTGTCCGGCGAGGGTGTGCAGCAGGCGCTTCTGAAGATTCTGGAGGGCACTGTGGCCAACGTCCCGCCTCAAGGCGGACGGAAGCACCCCCATCAGGAGTTTATCCAGATCGACACCCACAACATCCTGTTTATCTGCGGCGGGGCGTTCGACGGCATCGACAAGATCATTGAACACCGCCTGGATAAGCGATCTCTTGGTTTCGGTGCAGAGATTCAGAGCAGGAAGGAGCGCAATGTGGGCCAGCTGATTGCGGAACTCCAGCCCCAGGACCTGCTGAAGTACGGCATTATTCCAGAGCTGGTGGGCCGTATGCCGGTGGTTACCACCCTGGAGTCTTTGGACAAGAGTCAGATGGTGCGTATCCTCACTGAGCCCAAAAATGCCTTGGTAAAGCAATATAAGATGCTGCTGGATTACGATCAGGTGGAGCTGGAGTTTGCTCCCGAGGCACTGGAAGCGGTGGCCGAGCGGGCGGTGGCCCGGGAGATTGGAGCCCGGGGCTTGCGGGCCATTTTGGAGGAGGTCATGAACCAGATCATGTATGATATTCCCTCTGATCCTACCATTGTCAAGGTGATTATCACAGAGCACTGCGTCAAGGACGGCGTGGGTCCTGAGCTGGTTCGGGACCCGGAGCGCACCCAGCGGCCCAAGCTGGGCAAGGCCTCCATTCAGGTAGAGCAGCCCGGTTCCGCCGGACGCTACGGCCATGCCGGTTGACATAAGTTTTTTAGACGCCCCGCAGCAACCCCAACGCGGGGAGCGGGGCGTCTGCTATCCCTGTGAGAGGACGTGACAACCATGAGCAAAGAATATGAAATCCTGAATACCAGCACTATGCCCGTTATCGCCCTGCGGGGGCTGACGGTGTTCCCCAACGTATTGATTCATTTTGAGGTGGCACGGACGGCCTCGGTCCGGGCGCTGGAGGCGGCTATGACTGCTGGCAGCCCAGTATTTCTGGTTGGACAGAAGGATATTGGGGTGGAGGAACCGGGACTGGACGACATGTATCAGGTGGGCACCATCTCCAGCATCCGCCAGATCCTCCGGATGCCCGGAGACAACGTGCGGGTCATGGTGGAGGGCCGGGCCAGGGGACGAATGATTCAGCTTTTGCGTGCCCAGCCCCACCTGGAGGCGGAGGTGCTGGAAATTGCCGTCCCGGAAGTTCCTGCCCGGGGGAGCGCCAGGACCGAGGCCCTGATGCGGGCCACCTATGAGCTGTTTCAGGGCTATGCAGAGCTGTCCTCTAAGCTGTCCCCCGATTTGATGGTTCACGTGCTGGCCAGCCAGGACCCCGGCCACATCGCCGACTATATTGCTCAGAATATCCCCATGCGCAACAGTGACAAGCAGATGATTCTGGAGGAGCTGCGTCCCGACAGACGGCTGGAGAAGCTCTATCGACTTTTGGAGCGAGAGGTGGAAATTCTGTCCCTGGACCAGGAGATTCAGGAACGGGCCCGGGAGCAGATGAACGAGCATCAGCGGGATTACTACCTGCGGGAGCAGATGAAGGCCATCCAGACCGAACTGGGAGAGGAGGGCGATGAGATTGAGGAATACCGAGAGAGGATTGCCCGGGCCAAGCTCCCGGAAACGGTGCGGGAAAAGCTGAACAAGGAGCTGGGTCGGCTGGCCAAGCAGTCCTACAGTTCCTCTGAAGGCTCTGTTCTGCGCAACTATCTGGATGTTTGTCTGGAACTGCCCTGGGGCAGAACCACAAAGGAAAAAATCAGCGTTTCCGCTGTCCGGAAGGCGCTGGATCAGGACCATTTCGGTCTGGATAAGGTGAAGCGGCGGGTGCTGGAGTTTGTGGCTGTCCGCCAGCTGGCTCCCGAGCTGAAGGGGCAGATCATCTGCCTGGTGGGGCCGCCGGGAGTGGGCAAGACCTCCATTGCCATGTCCATGGCCCGGGCTATGAACCGGAAGCTGGCCCGTATTTCCCTGGGCGGAGTCAGCGATGAGGCGGAAATTCGCGGTCACCGCAAGACCTACGTGGGGGCAATGCCCGGCCGGATCATTTCCGCTGTCAACCAGGCGCAGAGCTGTAACCCTCTTATTCTGCTGGATGAAATCGACAAGCTGGGCCGTGATCACCGGGGGGACCCTTCCTCCGCTTTGCTGGAGGTGTTGGATGGGGAGCAGAATTCCACCTTCCGGGACAATTTTTTGGAGATTCCCTTTGATCTGTCCCAGGTCATGTTTATTACCACCGCCAATACTACAGATACCATCCCCAAGCCCCTGCTGGACCGGATGGAAGTGATTGAACTGTCCAGCTATACCGATGAGGAGAAGGTGCAGATCGCCAAAAAGCACTTGTTGCCGAAGGAACTGAAACGCCATGGCCTGACAAAGATTCAGTTGAAGGTGTCCGACGGCGCCCTGCGGGAAATTATCGCCGCCTACACACGAGAGTCGGGGGTCCGTGTGCTGGAGCGCCGTTTGGCCGCCGTCTGCCGCAAGGCTGCCATGAAGGTGGTGTCCGACGGAGAGAAGGCCATCCGGGTTACCGACAAGAATCTGGAGGAATATCTGGGCGTGCCCAGGTACCACCCGGAGCGCCAGGCCCTGGAGGAGCGTGTGGGGGTGGTCAATGGTCTAGCATGGACCTCTGTAGGGGGCGAGCTGTTGGAGGTGGAGGTCAATGTGGTTCCCGGCTCGGGCAAGGTGGAGCTTACCGGAAACCTGGGGGATGTGATGAAGGAGTCGGCCCACGCCGCACTCAGCTTCATTCGCAGTCAGTCCGGCCGGCTGAATATTCCTGCCGACTTTTATAAGGAAAAGGACATTCATGTCCACTTTCCGGAAGGGGCGGTACCGAAAGACGGCCCCTCTGCCGGAATCGCTATTACCACCGCAATGGTGTCCGCCCTAGCCGGCGTCTCTGTGCGTCGTGGGATTGCTATGACCGGAGAGGTTACTCTGCGGGGCAGGGTCCTGCCCATCGGCGGCCTGAAGGAGAAGACCATGGCCGCTTTCCGCAGCGGCATCAAGACGGTGATTCTTCCTGCCGACAATGCAAAAGATCTGGAGGAGATCGATCAAACGGTGCGTAAGGCCCTCCAGTTTGTCTTGGTGGAGCGAGCGGAGCAGGTACTGGCCCACGCACTGAACCGCTCCCTGGAGATACCTGCCCCTCGCAGGCGGGGCGGCCCCAGGAAGAGCGAAGCTCTGCCGGACCTTCCTCCCACGCCCAAGGGAGAGGGCAGCTCCCGACTGAGCCAGTAGGGGTGGTCTGAAGTGCCGCTTTGGGCCGGAGAGAGTCCGGGTCCTGTGTTGTACCAAAGGAGAGACTTGTCATGTCCATTAATCTTCAAAAAGCGGAATTCGTGCTGTCTGCTGTCTCCCCGAAAAACTTTATTCAGAATGGTCTGCCCCAGGTGGCCTTTGCCGGACGGTCCAACGTGGGCAAGTCCTCGGTCATCAACTGCCTGCTTAACCGGAAGAATTTTGCCCGTGTGGGGGCCGTGCCGGGGAAGACCGTCCATGTAAACTATTTCAGTATTGATGGAGCCTTTTACCTGGTGGATCTGCCCGGCTACGGTTACGCCAAGGTGTCCAAGTCGGAGCGGGACCGGTGGGGGAGGCTGATGGAGGACTATTTTGCCCGGTCTGACCTGCTTACCATGGGGGTGATGATCGTGGACGCCCGGCACAAGCCCACCGCCGACGATTGTACCATGTTTCGGTGGTTTCGAGACACGGATTGTCCCCTGATTATCGTGGCCAATAAGCTGGATAAGCTGAAAAAGAGTGAAATTGTCCCCAATCTCCAGCGTATTCGGGACACCCTGGAGCTGAAAGAGGGAGACGGGCTGATTCCTTTTTCAGCCGAGAAAGGGACCGGCCGGGAGGAGCTGCTGTCAGCTGTCTTTGCGGGAATCAAATAGAGTAAATGCGGCGGCCCCATAGCGGGGCCGCCCATATCTTGTGACTTCTTTGTAATTTCCCTTGTCTTTTTCTGGACAAACTGTTATAATAACAAAAAGGATAAACTTAAAATGGGGGGGTGGGCCTTTGGAGGCACCTATTTACCACCTGGAAGGGGTGGTGAAGGCAAAAGAGGAAAACATGGAAGATTTTGTGGGCCCCCTGGACCTGATTCTTCATCTGCTGAGCAAAAATAAGCTGGAGATAAAGGACATTCAGATAGCCCTTATCCTGGACCAATACATGGAGTGGATGAACAAGCGGAAGGAGTTGGACCTGGAGGTGGCCAGCGAATTTGTGACGATGGCCTCCCACCTGGTATACATTAAGACCCGAATGCTTCTGTCTATCAACGACGAGGAGGCCATGAGCGAGATGGAACAGCTCATTGCCACCCTGGAGGCCCACCAGCGCAACGAGAACTATTTGAAGATCAAGGCGGTGGTTCCGGTCCTGGACAGCCGCTATCAGATTGGCCGGGATTATCTGACCAAGGTGCCCGAGGCGGTCCAGCCCGATAAAATATACCGCTATGTCCACGACAGAGGGGACCTGTTCCATGCCATGACGGCGGTGCTGGGCCGGCTGGACAACAAGCTGCCTCCGCCAGTGTCTGCTTTCCAGGGCATCGTGGGCCGGGAGCCTTACCCGGTGGCCGACAAAGCCGGGGAGATTATCAGACGGTTGATCACCTTTGGCATTACCCGCTTCCGGGCGCTGTTCAAGGGCAGCCGCAGCCGGTCAGAGGTGGTGGCCACCTTCCTGGCCGTGCTGGAGCTGTGCAAGGCCCGCCGTCTGCTTCTGGCGGGCACTGAGTCAGACTGTACCGTTACCTGCACCCGGGAGGAGGGCGCGGTGGAGTTTACGTCGGAGAATTATTAGGAAAGGAGTGCCCCCGACATGGAAGTCAAAGAGCTGGAATCCGCCCTGGAGGGGGTGCTGTTTGCCGCCGGAGAGCCGGTGACGGTGGAACGGCTGTGCCTGGGGCTGGAGGTGGACCGTCCCACCCTGGACGCCGTGGCCCAGCGCCTGATGGACCAGTACAGCTACGATCGCCGGGGGCTGCGCCTGGTAAGGCTGGATGCCAGCTATCAGCTGTGTTCCGCGCCGGAGTTTGCCCCCTATATCCGCAAGACCTTAGAGAGCCGCAAGCCGGCCCGGCTGTCTCAGCCGGCGCTGGAGGTGCTGTCCATTATCGCTTATTATCAGCCTGTCACCCGGGCCTATGTGGATCAGGTGCGAGGAGTGGACAGCTCCTATACCATGGGTCTGCTGCTGGAACGGGAGCTTATTGAGGAGGCTGGACGTCTGGCTGTCCCCGGTCGGCCGGTGCAGTTCAGAACGACTAAAAACTTTCTGCGTTCGTTCGGTTTGTCCAGTTTGGACGAGCTGCCCGAGCTGCCCAATCAGTCTCAGGAGGGCAGTCAGATGACTCTGGAGCTGGAGGCCAGTCTGGCCCGGCTGCGGGAGGCGGAGACGCTGGAGGAGAGCGGGCCGGAGCCTCCGGCGGAGGAAGCATGAGGGCCCTGCACATCCTGGCCGCCGTTGTGCTGGTTCTGTTCCTGATCGGACAGGTCCGGGTGGGCGGCCGGGCGGAATTTAACGCACAGGGCTTTTTCCTCTGGATACGGCTGGGAAAGTTTCATATAAAACTCCTCCCGGCTAAACCCAAAGAGGAAAAGAAACCCAAAAAAACGAAATCTCTGAAAAAGACCAGAGAGAAGAAGAAAGAGAAGCCGGAGGAATCTCCCAAAGAGCCGGAGAAGCCCAAAAATGAAAAACCGTCCCCCTCTCTCCCCGAAAAAATCGGGGGAGCTCTGGAGTACGCCCAGGCCCTGCTGCCTGTGGCGCTGAAGGCGGCAAAGAGCTTGTGGCGGGGGCTGCGGGTGGATACCCTGGAGCTGGAACTGACAGCGGGCTCCTCCGACCCGGCAGATGCGGCCATGCTCTACGGCCGGGCCAACGCCGCCCTGGAGGCGCTGTGGCACCCGCTGACCAGGGCCTTTCACGTGAAGGACGGGAGAGCCAGGGTGAAGCTGGACTTTGACACCACGGGCATAACGGTGTATGGGGCTGCAGCCCTGTCTGTCAAAATCGGCACGGTGGTGTGGATTGGCCTGTGGGCGGGATGCAGGGCACTGTTTGGAGCGCTCGCCGCAAGAAAGCGGATTAAAATTAAACGACAGCAGAGAAAGGCGGCTTGACCTATGGAACAGGAGAAAAAGAACTCCCTTGGCGAACTGATGAAGATTACCATGGAGCACATCAAGACAATGGCGGACGCCAATACCATTGTTGGTACCCCAATCAAGGCGGAGGGAGTCACCCTCATCCCGGTGTCCCGGATGTCCTTCGGTATGGGCGGCGGCGGCACGGAGTTTACCACCAAGCAGTACCCCAACCAGAATTTCGGCGGCGGCAGCGCTGCCAGCGCCAAGCTGGAGCCGGTGGCCTTCCTGGTGGTCCGGGAGGACGGCAGCGTCAAGCTGCTCCCCGTGGCCCCGCCCCCTGCCACGACGGTGGACCGGGTTATTGAGACGGTGCCCGAGGTAGTGGACAAGGTGACCGGCTTTATTGAAAAGCAGCAGGAAAAGAAGGCCCAAAAGGAAATCGACGGGGATTTCGTCGAGTAAAACAAAATTTTCCTGGAAAATTGGGAGAAAAGCCGCTCCATACTAGTGCTATCCGTAAAAAAGAGGTGGCATGTGTTGAAGCGACTTTTTTCTGCAATTCTGGCCGGGGCACTGCTGCTGTGTCAGCTGCCCAGGGCCCGGGCGGCGGGTGTGCCGGGTATTTCCGCCGCCAGCGCCGTGCTGATGGATGCAGATACCGGTCGGGTGTTGTATGAGAAGGACAGCCGTACCCGCCGGTTAATTGCCAGTACGACCAAGCTGATGACCGCGCTGGTGGCCTTGGAGTCGGGGCACGGCCTGGAGGAGGTTGTCACGATAGACCGGGCCTGGACGGGAGTGGAGGGCTCGTCCATCTATCTGCGTCCAGGAGAGAAGATAACCCTGGAGTCCCTGCTGTATGGTCTACTTCTCCGCTCGGGTAACGACGCCGCCCTGGCTGTCGCGGGCTATTGCGGGGGGACAGTGGAAAAATTTGTCGCCCAAATGAACGCCAAGGCCCGTGAGTTGGGTATGGCGGACACCAGCTTTGCCAATCCCAACGGTCTGGATGCTGAGAAACACTACTCCAGCGCCTGGGACATGGCCCTTCTGGCCCGGGCCTGCCTGAAAAATAAGGAGTTGGCCAAAATTGCCGCTACCAGGTCTATCACCTTGGGGACCCGTACCTTCACTAACCACAACAAGCTATTGTGGCGGTATGAGGGCTGTGTGGGTCTGAAAACGGGCTACACCGAGAAAGCGGGCCGAACCCTGGTCTCTGCGGCAAGGCGGGACGGGGTTACACTGGTCTGTGTTACCCTCAACGCCCCCAGCGACTGGTCGGACCACACAGCTCTTTTTGATTGGGGCTTTACCAATTATAAGGCTGCGCCCTTGGCCTGCGCGGGGGAGACTGTGGGCCGTCTGCCCGTTTTTGGAGGATTATGTCCGGTCTGTCCGGTTGAGACGACGGAGAATTTGGTTGCCGCCCTGAGCCCGGACGAGAGGGTAGAGGCGGTTTACGAACTGGTAAAGCCTGTTCTGTCCGCTCCGGTGTCTTACGGGACCCGGGTGGGCGAAATTGTATATTATGTAAATGGAAGCGAACTGCTGCGGACGCCGCTGGCGGCCGGGGCGGGGATCCCTTGTGATTTGACTGGGCCCTCCGGCTGGCTGGGCGGCATTTTGGATCGAATTGCCGGGTTGTAGCAGGGAGAAAATGAAATTTTTTTAAAAAGTTCTTAGTGTTTCTTTTAAAAAGGGAACGCCTGCCCGGCAAGGGCGGAAAGGGAGGGCTGACATATGGAGGAGCGCATTCAAAAGCTGATTTCCGCCTGTGGACTGGCCTCCCGGCGGGCAGCGGAGGAGTGGATTGTCGGAGGGAGAGTGACGGTCAACGGAGAGAGGGCTCGTCTTGGAGATCGGGCGGACTTGGACCGGGATATTGTCCTGGTGGACGGAAAGCCCCTCACGCCCGGCGGCGGGCGGACCTATCTCATGTTGAACAAGCCCCGGGGGTATGTCACCACCCTGGCTGACGAGAAAGGAAGAAAGACCGTCTCCGACTTGGTGTCTGGCTGTGGGGCCCGGGTGTGGCCAGTGGGGAGGCTGGATATGGACTCGGAGGGCCTGCTACTCCTCACCGACGACGGGACCCTTACTCACCAGCTCCTTCATCCCAGCCACGAAGTGGAAAAGGAGTATCTGGTGTGGGTGACGGGGAACGTAAACAAGGCCCTGCCTATCCTGTCCGCTTCCATGACGCTGGACGGGGAGAGGCTGGCCCCTGCGCGGGTGTGTCGGGGACGGGACAGCGGAGGGGTCCATCAGCTGTCCGTTGTAATTCACCAGGGGAAAAACCGGCAGGTGCGGCGGATGTGTGCCCAAGCCGGGTTGGAGGTACTACGGCTCAAAAGGATCCGGGAAGGGACTCTGTCGCTGGACCGCACTTTGGAGCCAGGCGGCTGGCGGCCCCTCACTGAGGACGAATTGTTGCAGCTGACTGGGCCGCTCAGCGGCGATTGAAAAGATTTTGCAGGAAATTTTTAATTTTCCTGCAAAATTTTCTTGCTTTTTTGACAGAATGCGCTTATGATAATACAAGTGCTATTATGAAAGCGATTCAGACGGATCGAGGGGGTTCTTTTATGCTTTGTGCACCAGAGGGGCTGTTGGTCCGCCGGACGAAAAATACCGGTTGGTTTTCAAGTGTGTTGACTATACCGACATAAACGGGAGAGTGAAGTCATGAACCGAGATGTTCTGACCGTGATTCACGAGCGTGCCTCCACATTTTCTAAGGGGCAGAAAAAAATTGCCGGATTTATTCTGGAGTCTTATGACAAAGCCGCCTTTATGACGGCCAGTCGTCTGGGTCAGCGGGTGGGGGTAAGCGAGTCCACCGTAGTCCGCTTTGCTTCCGAATTAGGGTACGACGGCTATCCGGATATGCAGCGTTCTTTGCAGAAGATGATTCGGAACCGGCTGACTACTGTTCAGCGTATTGAGGTGACTAATGACCGCCTGGGGAACCAGGATCTGCTGTCCATGGTGCTTCAGGCGGATGTGGAAAAGATCCGGCAGACGTTGGAAGAACTGGACCGGGACAGCTTTTACGGGGCGGTGGACGCCATTGTGTCTGCCCGGAAGATTTATATTATCGGCGTGCGCTCCTCCGCGTCCATAGCATCCTTCCTGCACTTCTACTTCAACCTGATTTTTGATAATGTGGTGCTGGTGTCGGCCAACACCGCCAGTGAGATTTTTGAAAGCCTGCTGCGGGTGGGGGAGGGGGACGTGGTGATCGGCATCAGCTTCCCCCGGTATTCCAGCCGCACCGTCCAGGCAATGAGCTTTGCCCGGGACCGCGGGGCTACAACAGTGGCCATTACCGACGGCGAGACCTCGCCGCTGGTCTCCATCTCCCGGTATACCCTTATGGCCCGCAGCGATATGGCCTCCTTTGTGGACTCTCTGGTGGCGCCTCTGTCCCTGGTGAACGCCCTGCTGGTGGCGGTGAGCCAGCGAAAAAATGAGGACCTGGCAAACACCTTCCACACCCTGGAACAGATATGGGAGGAGTACAACGTCTACGAGAAGGTGCCCGAATGAGTTTCTTTTTCTTGAAAGAAACAGAAACCAAAAAGAATGCCAGCTGTGCGAATTGCCGCAAAAGACAAAAGAGCTCTCGTATATTTAAAAAATCAATTAAGGGTTGTTATGTTTGATTTATGATTTAGTAGTTGTGGGCGGCGGAGCCGCCGGTATGATGGCGGCCATTGCCGCCGCCCGGCTGGGTGTGTCGGTCGCACTGGTCGAACGAAATCAAAAGGTGGGCCGCAAACTGTATATTACCGGAAAGGGCCGGTGCAACGTGACCAACCATTGTACGGCAGCGGAGGTCCAAGCTGCCGTGCCCAGGAACGGGAAATTCCTTTACAGCGTTTTGGAGCACACCCCGCCCGCTTGGGTAGAGGCGTTTTTTGAGTCGCTGAGCGTCCCGTTGAAGGTAGAGCGTGGAAATCGGGTCTTTCCCGCCTCAGACAAGGCTGCCGACATTATTGACGCTCTGTTTTTTGAGCTGAAGAGTCTGAGAGTTCCCATTGTCCACGACCGGGTTCTGGAGATAGGTCTTCAGGAAAACAAGGTTGTAAAACTGGAAAGCGGGGATGCTATTTCATGTAAAGCGGTTATCCTTGCTACTGGGGGATTGTCCTATCCTGCCACTGGTTCCACCGGAGACGGCCACCAGATTGCGAAGGAGCTGGGCCACACTGTCATAAAGGCAAGGCCTTCCTTGGTGCCGCTGGAGTCCCCGGACCCCTTCTGTGATCGGATGCAGGGGCTGGCTCTGAAAAATGTGGTGCTGACGGTGAAAAACCAGAAGAAAAAGGTGGTCTATCAGGAGCAGGGGGAGCTGTTGTTTACTCACTTCGGCCTGTCTGGGCCGCTGGTGCTGTCGGCCAGCGCCCACATGCGGGATTTTGAAAAAGAGCAGTATGCCTGCGCCATTGACTTAAAGCCCGCTCTGGATGAGCCGGCCCTGGACGCCCGGCTGTTGCGGGAGCTGAGCGCCGGGGCCAACCGGGATATGGACAACTTGCTGGGGGCGCTGGCCCCCCGGCTGCTGGTTCCCGTCCTACTGGAGCGGGCGGATATCCCGGGAAATAAAAAGGCCCACGACCTGACGAAGCAGGAGCGGCGTCACCTGCTGGAGCTGTTTAAGAGCTTTTCAGTGGCGGTATCCGGCCCCCGGCCCATTGAGGAGGCCATCATTACCTCCGGAGGGGTGAAGGTGACTGAGGTGGACCCCAAAACCATGCAGTCGAAAAAGGTGCCAGGGCTGTTTTTTGCCGGGGAGTTGCTGGACGTGGATGCCTACACCGGCGGCTTTAACCTGCAAATCGCCTGGGCCACCGGCCGGGCGGCGGGGGAGGGGGCTGCGGAGTTTGTCCTCGCCGAACGGGCGTCCCTTTCTTGAAAGAAAGGGACCGAAAGAACTTCACAGCTCGCCGTTTAGTGTGACCCCCGTGCGTACCCCAAGCCGGAAGCTTTGGACGGCATAAAAGGAGAGGGCTTTTTGCAAAGTTTTCCGCATCTGCGGGCTCAGTTCATTGTTCAACAGGTCAAACCACATATCTTCCGCGTCGTCTTTGGGTTGGCTTTCAATGTTGGGTTTGATATAATGGTCGTGCATCCTTTCATTAAGTCGGTCATAATAAATTTCTTCCCACACAACAAATTTTGTGGTGCTATTATACACGACATGCTCTATGGTGTCAAGAGGTTTTGAGGTGCTCTATGGAAAAAACTTTATTGTTGGTGGAATTTGGGAAAAAATTGAAAGCTCTGCGGTTAAGTAAAGGACTAAAACAGGTCGAAATGGCGGAAATTATGGGCATTACGGACCGTAATTATCAGCGCTATGAATATGGAATGATAAATGTCCCCGCTACGACGTTGAACTTCTTCGCCGATTTCTTCGGTGTGACCACGGATTATCTGCTGGGACGGGAGGAAAACAAATGAGCCATAGAAGCGTTGCCATTGACGGCCCCGCCGGGGCGGGGAAGAGCACCTTGGCCCGGAAGCTGGCCCAAAAGCTGGGATTTCTGTATGTGGACACCGGGGCGATTTACCGCACAGTGGCCTTGGCGGTCCTGCGGGCAGGGGCGGACCCGGCCGACGAGGCGCAGGTGGTCCCGCTGCTGGATGGTCTGGAGATCAAAATGGCCTATGATACAGACGGTGTCCAGCGGATGTATCTGGCCGGGGAGGATGTAAGTCAGGCCATTCGAGAACATCGGATTTCCGGCGCGGCGTCCAAGGCGTCCGCCATCCCGGCAGTGCGGGCTTTCCTGCTGGACTTCCAGCGCCGGCAGGCCCGGGAGCACGATGTGGTCATGGACGGCCGGGATATTGGAACAGTGGTCCTGCCCGATGCGGAAGTGAAGATTTTCCTTACTGCCGCGCCGGAGGCCCGGGCGAGGCGCCGCCTGCTGGAGCTGGAGCAGCGGGGTCAGGAGGCGGATTTTGAGACCATTCTCCAAGATATCAGGAATCGGGATTGGCAGGATGAACACCGGGCTTTGTCCCCCCTGAAGCGGGCGGCAGACGCCGCTCTGCTGGACACCACGGATTTGAATCTGGAGCAGAGCTGTGAGCGGCTGCTGTCCCTGGTAAAGGAGAAGATCGCCCTGTGAGTGAAGAGACGGTTAAAAAAACGACCCCCAGAGAGAGTCCGGCGCAGCGGAAAAAGCGGATGGACTGGTTTTTCCGTCTGCTGTATATTATTGTCTGGCCTTATTTCCGGTTGATTCACCCCATTCGGGCTATGGGCCGGGAGAATATCCCGGAGGGCCCGGCGGTCATCTGTCCCAATCACTCTACCGCCGGAGATCCCTTCTATGTTGTGTTTGCCTTTGGCTACCGGTGGCCTATGCGGGCCATGGCCAAGGTGCAGATCATGCGCGTACCCTTTATCGGGTGGATTTTGAGCAAGGCGGGAGTGTTTGGCGTGGACAGGGACACTACTGACGTAAAGGCGGTACGCACCGCCATGAAGTTCCTCAAGGAAGGCGACAAGCTGCTTATGTTCCCTGAGGGGACACGGGTTCGGGGAGACGAGGACGTGGAGGCCAAGGTGGGCGCGGCCCTGTTTGCCACCCGGACGGGAGTGCCCCTGCTGCCAGTGTACATACAGCGGAAAAAGAAGCGGTTCCGGCGTAATACTGTGGTAATTGGGGAACCCTATTATCCGGAGTATGAGGGGCGTAAGCCCTCTGCGGAGGAACTCCAGTCCATGGCCCGGGAGCTGATGGGCCGGGTGAAAGCTCTGGGGGAGGGCGTGGGATGAAGATCGTGCTGGCTGAATCTGCCGGCTTCTGTTACGGCGTGCGCCGGGCGGTGGAGCTGGCAGAGGAGAAGGCAGCCCAGGGCATTCCCTGCGTCATGCTGGGCTCCCTGATTCATAATAAGAATGTGACCGGATATTTGGCCGCCCGGGGGCTTCAGGTGGTGGACAGTCCGGAGGAGGTGCCCGAGGGTGCGGCGGTGATTATCCGTTCTCACGGAGAGGGGCGAGCCATCTATGAGTGCTTTGCCCGGCGGGGAGTGGAGGTCTTTGACGCTACCTGTCCCAATGTTACCCACATCCATAAGATTGTGGCGGAGGCGGAAAAAAAGGGTCGGCAGCCTGTGATCGTGGGTACGCCGGATCATCCGGAGGTGCTGGCCATTGCCGGATGGTGCGAAGCCCCGGTAATACTTTCTGGGGTGGAAAGCCTGGAAAAATGGCTGAATGAGGACGAAAAGCGCATAAATCGCCCCCTTACCTTTGTTTCCCAGACTACCTCAACCAAGAAAATTTGGGAAGATTGCGTGAAAAAAGCAAAAAAACTATGTACAAACGCAGAATTTTTTGATACAATATGTGGAGCGACGTCCAAACGCCAGGAGGAGGCCCGCCAGCTTGCCGCCCAATGTGGCCTGATGGTGGTGGTGGGCGACAGACAGAGCTCCAACACCAGGCGGCTCGGCGAGATCTGCCGGGAGTCCTGTGCCAGCGTTCTGCTTATTGAGCGGGCGGAGGAGCTGGATCTGAGCCAACTGCCTCAAGTGGATATGGTCGGCATCACGGCGGGCGCGTCCACGCCCGCGTGGATAATAAAGGAGGTCATTGACAAAATGAGCGAAGAAATCTTAGAGATGGACAAATCATTCCAGGAGATGCTGGAGGAGTCCTTCAAAATTTTGAATAATGGAGATAAGGTTACCGGTACCGTTGTGGCCATTACGCCCACCGAAGTCCAGGTGGAGCTGGGAATTAAGTACCCCGGCTACATTGCCCTGACCGAATTGAGCGACGATCCCACTGTCAAGGTGGAGGACATTGTGAAGGTAGGCGACGAGATCGAGTCTATTGTTATGCAGGTCAGCGACCGGGATTGTCTGGTCAAGCTGTCTAAGCGCCGTTTGGATATCAACAAGGGCTGGGAGGAAATTGAGGCTGCCCGGGAAAACGAGACTGTGGTTGAGGGCTTCGTCACTGAGGACAACAAGGGCGGCGTGGTCGTCTCCGTCAAGGGCGTGCGTGTGTTTGTGCCCGCCTCTCAGACCGGCCTGCCCCGGGAGACTCCCATGAGTGAGCTGCTCAAGCAGAAGGTCCGCCTGGTCATTACCGAGGTCAATCGGGCCCGCCGCCGCGTGGTGGGCTCTATCAGCCGCGTCACCCGCGCCGAGCGGGCCGCCGCCGCAGAGAAGGTCTGGGCCGAGATTGAGGACGGCAAGCGCTATACCGGTACTGTGAAGTCCCTCACTTCCTATGGCGCTTTTGTGGATATCGGCGGCGTGGACGGCATGGTCCACATCTCCGAGCTGTCCTGGAGCCGCATCAAGCACCCCTCTGAGGTGGTCAAGGTGGGCGACACCGTGGATGTGTACGTTATCTCCGCCGACAAGGAGAAGAAAAAGATCTCCCTGGGCATGAAGGACCACAGCCAGGACCCCTGGACAGTGTTCACCAGCACCTATCAGGTGGGCGATACCGCCAATGTGCGCATTGTCAAGCTGATGACCTTCGGCGCCTTTGCCGAGGTGGTCCCCGGCGTGGACGGCCTGATTCACATTTCTCAGCTTGCCGATCACCGGGTTGAGAAGCCCGGCGACGTGGTGGCCGAGGGCGACAAGGTGGATGTGAAGATTACCGATGTGGACATGGAGAACAAGAAGATTTCCCTGTCCATCCGTGCCCTGCTGGAGCCCTCTTATGAGGAGGAGCCTGCAGAGGCTCCCGTTGAGGAGCAGTAATCCGACGAAAAGCAGTTCGAGACAGAAAAAGGGCGGCGCTTTGGAAAAAGCGTCGCCCTTTAAGGTTTATTGGAAGTACTGGTTGATTCAGGGATTTCTTTGCTGTGTGCCAAAATAATTGACCAGCAGATCTACACAGGCTCCGTAGGAGCGGATACCCAGCGCCTGGTCGTTACTTTTGAGAAAAGAGTCGTAAATCTCTTCTGCCGCGTCCTCCAGGGGAGATTCCAGGGCGTGCCAATAGGCGCTGTTGTCCTCCCAGTCTCTGGAGAGCTCCGGGGTGAAGGTGCGTCCGGCAATGTCATACCACATGTCGGGGGCGACGGAGTACAGAGCGTTGCACAGATTGATGAGACCCATCAGGTAGCCGGAATACTGAAAGGTCACGTCGTCGCAGGAGACGCAGGCGGCGATGCCTACAAAGTTAGCCTCCAGCTCAGAGGCAACCATCCGTTGGTGAGACATCTCATGGGCGATTGTGGCAGGGACCAGACAGGCAGGGGCGTCCACATTTACATTGGCCTCTCCGGTGAAGGGAAAGTAAATGCCTGTGAAGCCAAGAGCACTCTGCAATTTAGAACAGAGCAAGGGCTTTGCCTTTACAGAATTTATGTCCAACGACGGGAATTCACGGGCGATATTCCGGTAGATTTCGGGTCCGCGATCAAAGCAGTCAGACAGCTTTTCTGCAAAATGGCCATCCCCGTCCCTGGGAACCTGGGGAGAGAGGATGGCGGCTTGTCGGGCAAAGTATTCCGTAACAAGGGCCAGTTCCTCCACCGAACAGGGTGCGGCCTCCAAACCTTCTCGCTGGGCAAAGGTGGGAACGTAGTAGGCGGCGTTCCACAGCCAGCACAGCCCCGCCCATATCCAGAGCCAAGCAGAGGCCAGCGCCAGCAGGCGGCTCAGAAAGGGGAGAGGAGCTTTCTGGCGGCACACCAGTACCACTGCTCGCACCAGCCATACCGCACAGCCCAACAGAAACAGGGCGGCAAGTACTTCCGCGGCGGAAAACGGGAGAAGACTCCACAGCCGGCCCAGAGCCTGCTCCAGCGGGGCCATGACAAACCAGACCCAACCGCTCATAACACCTTGGTTGCCCTTCAGTGCCTGGAAGAGAATCACCAGCGCCGGGGGGAGGGTGACAGATCCGAGCCGGAGCCACATCGGATTGATAAAAATATCCTTTTTTTTAGTCTCCATAGGGTCTCCTTTATGGAAGTATGACTGCTCCGGTGGTCCATTCCAGCCTGCCGGGAAGGACAGTTTTGCAGCACAGCCCATACAGATCGGTGCACCGGGCCTCCAGCTCCAGCAGAGGGAGGTCCCTGCCGTGGGCCGGCTTGGTAATGATGGGCAGCGAGGCCTTTTGTTTCATCTCCCGCAGGATATCCCGGCCCCGTGCGTGAAAGCCAAGAACCCGAAGATAGGGTGGGGAGTCGGGTCGGTCCGATTCCTTCAGACCTAAAAAGGCCCACAGGGCCAGCCGTCGGATACGGGCGTGGGCGTACCGTTTGGTTTTGACCAGAGTGTAGAACTCCTCCAGACTGGACGCGGCTGCCGCCGCCCCTGTCAGCCGCTGGGGCAGACCCTCTGCCCTGCCGGAGTCGGGCAGAGCGGACCAGTCCTCCAAGCCCATGGTCCGCAGGCGGGCTAGAACAGCCCGCTCACAGTTGGACAGACTGGCCGGATTTTCGGCGGAAAGTGCGCCGGAGCGTATGTTCTCCCGCAGGAAGGAGGCCGAGGGATATGCGGGGTGGTCTCCACCGTCGTGATCCGCACCCAGGCGGGGGATGGCGATGGGGGACAGGCTTTCCCCGGCCGCCCGCAGATATTCCACTGCCAGGCTGTCGTTGGCCCTTCGGAGCAGTTCCGCCCGAGGGCCAAGGACACTCAGAGCGGCGTTCTGCCGGGCCAGAGCGAAGGGGAGGCCACGGTCCAGCTCGCTGCGCAGATTATTGCGGTACGGTTCCCCCTCCAGTGTCCGCGCTATGCAGGACAGGTCCTCCAGCCGCCCACTCTCACTGCCGAATGAAAGGATGTCCACTACTCCTGTGGCTTTCAGCAGTTCCACCGCGCCTCGGGCAAAGCGCTCCGCCGAGGAGATCGCCCATACTGTAGGGAGCTCCAGTACCAGGTCCGCCCCGCCTGCCAGAGCGGCCCTGGTTCGGGACCATTTGTCGAGAACGGCGCAGTCTCCCCGCTGAACCCAGTTGCCGCTCATGACAGCTACAACGGCGCTTTCCCCTTGAACCAGCCGGCGGGTTTCCCGGATATGAAAAGCATGTCCGGCGTGAAAGGGGTTGTATTCGGCAATGATTCCGATGGTCTTCAAGGGCGCTCCTCCTGGTCAATAGGCTGGTTCTATTAGAACAGATGAAAAATATCTGGAAGAAAAGCAAAAAAGTGGTTGTCCAATTCGGAAAAAAGCGTTAGAATAAGAATATCGACCGGGCTGTCTCTATTGTAATATATTCCGCGCCGGGAGGCAACCCAAATTTGACTTGAGAAGGAGACGATTTCCATGAATATTCTGGTAATCAATGCCGGCAGTTCCTCTTTGAAGTATCAGTTGCTCAATCCGGAGACCCAACAGGTGCTGGCAAGGGGCCTGTGCGAGCGCATCGGCATCGACGGCAAGTTTACCTACAAGCCTGAGGGCAAGCAGGCGGTGAAAGAGGCTGACGTGGCTATGCCTACCCACAATGAGGCCATCAAGGCTGTGCTGGACGCCTTGGTGGACCCCGCAAACGGCGTGATCAGCTCTATGCAGGAGATTGATGCCGTGGGGCACCGGGTGGTCCACGGTGGAGAGAAGTTCGCGAAGTCCGTCCTTATCACTGATGAGGTTATGGCTGCTATTGAGGAGTGCAACCCTCTGGCCCCCCTCCATAACCCTGCCAACATCATTGGCATCAAGGCTTGCCAGGCCCTTATGCCAGAAACACCGATGGTGGCTGTGTTCGACACCGCTTTCCACCAGACCATGCCCCCTGCCGCCTATATGTACGCCCTGCCCTATGAGTACTATGAGAAGGATAAGGTCCGCCGCTACGGCTTTCACGGCACCTCTCACAAGTATGTGACTCAGCGGGCCGCCGCTATGCTGGGCAGGCCTATCGAGGAGTTGAAGCTGATTTCCTGCCACTTGGGCAACGGTTCCTCCATCGCCGCTGTGGACGGCGGCAGGAGTGTAGATACCTCTATGGGCTTTACTCCCCTGGCTGGTCTGCCCATGGGTACCCGATGCGGTGATATTGACGCGGGCATCCTCCAATATCTGATGAACAAATACGGTATGGACATTGATAAGATGCTCAACGTGCTGAACAAGAAATCCGGTGTGGAGGGCCTGAGCTGCGTCAGCTCCGACTTCCGGGACCTGGAGGCCGCCGCCGGTAAGGGCGATAGCAAGGCTGACCTGGCCCAGAAGAAGTTTGCCTACGAAGTTCGCAAGTATGTAGGTGCTTATGCTGCCGCTATGGGCGGGATGGATGCCGTCATTTTCACAGCCGGTGTGGGCGAGAACGACAAAACGATTCGTTCCATGGTCTGCGAGGGTCTGGACTACATGGGCCTGAAGCTGGATGCCGCCGCTAACGACGTTCGGGGCAGAGAGACTGTTATCTCTGCCGTCGATTCCAAGGTGAAGGTGCTGCTCATTCCCACCAATGAGGAGCTGATGATTGCCATCGACACCGCTGCTCTGGCCAAATAAATCAGACTGACTGAAAACGCCGAACGGCTAACTGCGTCCGGCGTTTTTATAAATGGTACTCCTTATGAACGAATATGTAAAAAATCTGAATCGTATAGAATTTGTAGTGACCTACGCCTGCACCGGCCGGTGCAAACACTGCTCAGAGGGCAGTCACAGCAGGACCGGCGTATACATTGATGCGGAGACCGCAGCCAGGGCTGTGAGAGAGGCGGCAGGACGTTTTTCCATCACTTCCGTCATGACCTTCGGCGGTGAGCCGCTGCTCTATCCCGAGACAGTTTGTGCGATACACAGAGCGGCAACGGAGGAAGGTGTCCCGAAGCGGCAGCTGATTACCAATGGATTTTTCAGCGGTGACAAGGAGCTGATCAGGCGTGCCGCACGGAGGCTGGCGCAGGCTGGAGTAAACGACGTTCTCCTTTCCGCCGACGCGTTTCATCAGGAGACGATTCCGCTGGGGCCGGTCAAAGAATTTGCAAAGGCGATATCCGGACTGGGCGTAAGACTGCGGGTCCATCCTGCGTGGGTGGTGGATAAGCGGCATAAGAATCCGTATAACAGCCGTACCGCCGCAATACTTTCGGAATTTGAGGGGATGGGGATTTTACAGTCGAACGGAAATGTTATCATTCCCAAAGGAAACGCGAGGAAATATTTAAGCGATTACTATGATGTGGATCAGGAGTATACCGACCCTTACGAAGAAGACCCTGCGGATGTTCGGACTGTCTGCATCAACCCGGACGGCAGCGTATTGGACGGAAATATTTATCGAACTAGTATTTTAAAAATTCTGGAGAACTATGTGCCTTAAATCTCAATATTTATGAGAAATTGAGAGGACCGGTAGGATGAATCTGTGGGGAAGAGGTATATTTAAAAAGTAGTATGACGAGGAATATGGATAAAAAACAGGATTTTTACAGGTGAGTCTTTGGGGGAAAGCCCAAATAGAGTGAAGTGTAAGCGCCGGGCACGAAGTGTCCGGCGCTTTTGCTTACAGGTCCAGCTTCATATAAATACATCCGTCGATGGGGTTGTCGTTGTAGCGCTCGATTTCATAAAAGCCGTAGGCCCGGTATATGTGGATGGCACTCTCCAGAAAGGGGAAGGTGTCCAGCAACATGTGGGCGTAGCCGATGGCGCTGGCATCATCGATAATTTGCCGGACCAACTGCCAGCCGACATGCTTGCCCCGGTACTGAGGGCGGACGTAGAGCCGTTTCATCTCGCAGTTCTCCCCGTCTATCTTCCGCAGGCCGATGCACCCCGCCGGCGTGCCGTTCCAGAGAGCCAGGTACAGCCGCCCCCAGGGCGGGCCGTACTTGGCCTCCAAGTGAGCCAGCTCTTCACTGTAATTCTGGAGAACCAGATATTTTTGAAAGGAGTTGTTTCCTGCAATCAGAGCTTCGGTGTACTCTGAGAACAACTGGCCCACCTCCCGGGGATGATCGTATGCGGGAAGGATAGTGAGACTCATAACAGTGTCCTCCGAAATTTTATAAGCGCTATTTTATCATAAAAAGGAGGCGTTGACAAGGAAGGAAGCGCTATATTATAATGATGTGCAGGAAAGCTGGGTGGAGTGTATGGATATTCATATTAACGACATATTAAAAATGAAGAAGCCCCACCCCTGCGGCAGTCAGGAGTGGCTGGTCCTGCGGGTGGGAATGGACTTTAAGATGCGCTGCCAGGGCTGTGGCCATGAGGTTATGCTGCCCCGAAATAAGGCAGAGAAGAATATCAGAAAGGTTTTCCGCGACGGGCAGTCCGTGGATAAGCTGTAAAGGAAAGGAGCTTTATATTATGCGCTACGACAGCGATTTGCTCTATCGGCCGCCGGGAGAGTGGAAAAGTTATCTGCTCCAATGTACCATTGGATGTTCCAACAATCAGTGTACCTTCTGCGGGATGTATAAGGAGAAGAAATTTCGTATCCGCCCGGTGTCAGAGATTCTGGAAGACATCGACATGGCCCGGGACTACTATGGACCGGAGTTGCGGCGGGTGTTCCTGATGGACGGTGACGCCATCATTATGAAGACGGAGGAGCTGCTACAGATTCTCCATAAGCTGTATGAAAAATTTCCAAAGCTGGAAAAAGTGACACTCTACGCCGGACCAAAGAGCACCCTGTCTAAAACGCCGGAGGAACTAAGTACCCTTTACAAGGCAGGGCTGTCCCGGGCCTACCTGGGGGTAGAGAGCGGCAGTGAGCAGGTCCTCCAATTTATTCACAAGGGCTGTTCCGCCGAACAGATGCTGCTGGCAGGCCAGAGGCTGGTGGAGGCAGGCATCGACCTGTGGGTCACCGTTATCCTGGGAATGACCGGAGCTAGGGGAGAGGGGGGCGATTGGAAGGAGCATATCCTCTCCACTGCAAAAATGATCAACGCTATGAGGCCGCGCCACCTGTCCGCCATGACCTTTGCGCCCGCCAAAGGCACCCCTCTGGGGGATGATGTGCTGACCGGACGGTTTGAGGTGTGCTCCGCTGACCATGTACTGGAGGAGTGCCGTCTGCTGATTGAGCACCTGGATGTGGATCCCCTCCATTTTACCAGCAACCACGCATCCAACTATCTTCCCCTTAAGGGGGGATTGCCCGAGGACCGGGAGAAATTTCTGAACATGATAGATCAGGCTCTGGCAGGGAAGATCCGCCTGCGCAAAACCCTGAACCGGGGCATTTAAAATGGTAGTTTGACGGTCTGTGTCAATCAAAGCTCTGAGAATCTGACCTGCCTTCCGGCCTTGCGGCCCCGGAGGCAGGTTTTTTATTAATATGTGAATTCTGCCTTTTTTTGAGTGCAATGCCAGAAGAAAAAAGAAAAAAAGGTTATTCCTGTAGATTTCTTACAACTTGTACAATATTGCCGGGTCATTTCTAGGCAGTTTTGCCCTTGTTTTACTTTTTAGAATTGGTTACAATGTGGTTACAAAAGTAACAGGACGTTGCTTTTGGTTGTCATAATTCTGACAAAAGCGTATCAAATAATAAAAAGGAGTGCAGACAATGAAGCGTAAGCTATTCTCCGCGATGCTGAGCGCCTTTGCCTTGCTCCTCCTGATGGG
Organism: uncultured Bacillota bacterium; assembly: GCA_947426945.1. Classification (GTDB taxonomy): domain Bacteria; phylum Bacillota; class Clostridia; order Oscillospirales; family Oscillospiraceae; genus Lawsonibacter. The sequence goes on along the minus strand of CANEFX010000008.1, from coordinate 52,949 downwards.
TGCCGCCGCGGACATTGACCCGGCGTATGCCCTCGTGGCAGAGGAGGAGAGCCCTGTCTCTCAGGAGACGGAGCTTGAGACTGAAGCGCAATTGCCCGATGAACTTCCCGAGTTGGAGGATCTGGGGAATCCTATTCCTGAGACGCTTCCGGAAGCAGTTGGAGAATCTAAGCTGCTGATCAATGGTGAACCCGCCCCTGAAGGGATCAGCCGGTCAGTGCAGAAGGGGACTACTTATGTAGCCCTGGATGTCCTGGCCCAACAGCTGGAGCCGGCTGCCCAGATTAGCTGGGACGGCTCTACCATAACAGTCGTCACCGATAAGCTGACCATGACCGCGAAGGTGGGCCAGCTGTATGTGGTGGCCAACGGCCGGTATCTCTATGTGCCCGAAGCAGTACAGCTGACCCAGGCGGGTCAGGCGGCCGTGCCCTTACGGGCGGCGGCTGAGGCTTTCGGTGCCGAGGTGGGCTATGCTACAGACACCGGTGTGGCTACCGTCACCAGCGGTTCCGGTGCCATTCTTTCCGGCGATGAATACTACAACCAGGACGACCTGTTCTGGCTGTCCCGGGTCATCTACCGGGAGAGCGGTAACCAGTCGCTGGAGGGTCAGATGGCTGTGGGTAATGTAGTGCTTAACCGAGTAGCTGACCCTGCTTTCCCCGACTCAGTGGAGGGTGTCCTGGCCCAGAAAAATCAGTTTTCCACCTATAAATCCGGAGTTCTGCGCAAGACAGAACCCTCAGAGGCCAGCATCATTGCTGCCAAATTGGTGCTGGATGGCGGAGTTGTGAAAGAGACCCGCGGCGCGCTGTTTTTTGATTGCAATTCCAACAGCTGGGCTGCACGGAACAAACAGCTTATCGCAACATTTGGAGATCACAATTTTTATGGCTGATTTCTGGAACTCAGTCTACAAAAGACGGTGCGGCTACGGCTGCACTGTCTTTTATCTTGAGCAGCTGTCAGCCGCCTGGCCGACAGCAGGCTTTACATCTTGGAAAGAAGCTGGTACAATAAAGCAGAGTTTTAGAAAGGGATGTCAGACATGAAGGCCAAAACGCTGTTTTATTGTACCGAGTGTGGCAATGAACTGCCCAAATGGCAGGGGCAGTGTCCGGCTTGCAGGGCTTGGAACACGATTGTGGAGCAGCCGGTGGAGAAAGCTTCCAAGCGGTCTGTGCTGGGGAAGGGTAGTTCGGCCACTGGGGTGGCTGTCAGCCGCCCCAGACCCATGAGAGAGGTGGAAACCACCGATGAACTGCGCTTTGCAACCGGGATGGGGGAGTTGGACCGGGTGCTGGGCGGGGGAGCGGTAAAAGGCTCCTTGGTGTTGGTAGGCGGAGCGCCGGGTATCGGAAAGTCTACGCTGATGCTGCAAATATGCGACAGCCTGTGCTGCTTTGCTAAGGTGATGTATGTATCCGGAGAGGAGTCAGAGCGGCAGATCAAGCTGCGGGCGGAGCGGCTGAAGGTCCAGGGAGAGGGACTTTACCTGCTGGCGGAGACCAGCCTGGAGAATGTGCTGGATGCTGTTCATCAGCTCCGGCCCGACGTACTTATTGTGGATTCCATCCAGACCTTGTACCACGGGGATGTGACATCTGCTCCGGGCAGTGTAAGCCAGGTAAAGGAATGTACCTTGACACTAATGCAATTGGCCAAAGGAGAGAATATTACGGTTTTTGTCATTGGCCACGTGAATAAAGAGGGTGCCATCGCCGGTCCTAAGGTGCTGGAGCACATGGTGGACTGTGTCCTCTACTTCGAGGGAGAGCGGCACATGGCTTACCGCATTCTCCGGGCGGCTAAGAACCGCTTTGGGGCAACCAATGAGATCGGCGTTTTTGAGATGGAGGACGGAGGACTGGCGGAGGTGCCTAACCCTTCAGAGGCTATGCTGGCCGGTCGGCCGGCAGAAGCCCCCGGTACTTGTGTTACCTGTGTTATGGAGGGTGTCCGGCCGGTATTGGCGGAGATTCAGGCTTTGGCGGTACCATCCAGTCTGGGAACCCCACGCCGGGTGAGCAACGGCTTCGACTACAGTCGGTCTATGCTGCTGCTGGCGGTTTTGGAAAGGCGGGGCGGACTGATGGTGGGCAATTGTGATGTTTATCTCAACGTTATCGGTGGGCTGTATCTGGAAGAGCCTGCCGCCGACTTGGCTGCCATTTTGGCGCTGGCCTCCAGTTTCCGGGACAAACCGGTTCTCCACGACCTGGCCGCGATCGGGGAAGTGGGTCTTACCGGCGAGCTTCGGGCAGCCAGCGCCTTGGGACAGCGGTTAGCTGAAGTAAAGCGTTTAGGCTTTACAAAATGCATGATCCCAAAGCGGGCCCAGGGAAAGTTAGCTGTGCCGGAGGGACTAGAACTGATTCGTGTATCTAACATCCGGGAGGCCCTGGCCGCTCTGCTTTAAAGGCCGTACGGGTACGAAGTTGACGCATCGGGACTGTCCTAGCTCCCCGGGTGAAGCCGCTCGTGATAAGGAGCAGTAACCGTCCTTTTGATAGACACAGGGGTCTGTACAGGCTATTAGGCTCAAGAAATATTCCTCCTCTGTGAAACGCAGTATCCCCCAAAACAAGGTGAAACATACAGAGCGTGCCAGCTGTCAAACCGGTACGCTTTTAATATTCTCCTAGTTCCTGAGCAATTACTGAGGCCAGTAAGAGGCCGGCGGCGGCAGGGACAAAGGGTGTGGAGCCGGGAGTGTCCCGCCGGGCGGCGGAGCCGGGGCGGGTACCGAAAGCTTCAGGAGCCTCCGGCTCAGCCGGGTGGAGGGGTTGAGTGGGTAGTTCGGTGGAGTAGACTACCTTCAGATGGCTGATTCCCCGTTTTCGCAGTTCCTTGCGCATAGTGCGGGCCAGTGGACAGCCTTGGGTTCTGGAGATATCGGTGACTACGAGAGCGGAGGGGTCAAATTTGTTTCCAGTACCCATAGCAGAGATAATTCGCACCTGGAGGGAGGTGCACCTGGATATGAGCTCCAGTTTTGCGGTTACCGTGTCGATGCAGTCCGCCACGTAGTCGTATTGGGACAAATCCACCTGGTCCGCGTTTTGCGGAAGGTAGAACATCCGAAAGAACTCTGCCTGGCAATTCGGGTTGATATCCCGCACCCGCCGGGCCATGACCTCCGCTTTGGGTTGGCCGACGGTAGAATGGAGGGCGGCGATCTGACGGTTCAGGTTGCTCTCCGATACAATGTCGTCATCATAAAGGTGTAAAGTGCCTATACCTGATCGCGCCAGCGCCTCAACAGCGTAGCCGCCCACACCGCCCACGCCGAAGACAGCGACTCTGGCCTGTTTCAGCCGCTCCAGCGGCTCGTCGCCCACCAGCAGGCGGGTGCGGATAAATTGGTCAGACATGGCGGATCACTCCTTAAATGATTTGTCGGAACAGCCCATGCCGGGTGCAGTACCATAACAAAATTCCGTGGCCGAAGCAGGGAATGCGGGTTTGCAGGTCCCACTCGGGGTAAAGCCGGCGGAGGAACAGTGTGTCTCCGGTGAGCAGGGCCGTAAAGGAGATGTAATGCTCCTTGGTCATGGGATGAGGGGAAGAGATAAACCAGCTGTCGTCAATTTTTTCCACCGAAAGCAGTTCCTCAGGTTTTTGGGGTTCCAGAGGGAGCAGCGTCCTGCCGCAGCAGGACACAGCAGCCTCTACTGCGGCGGCAATAAAGTTGCCGCAGTCGGGACAGACATAAAATTTCAACTTTTTCATATTTCCTCTTTCCTGGTCGTTGGCGTCTAGCCGGCCGGAGAGCAACGCCTCCAGCCCAACACCCAAAACCCTTGATAATTCCGGAAGGAGGGACACGTCGGGGCACCCTAGGCCACGCTCCCATTTACTGACAGCCTTGTCGCCTACGCCGACGGCCTCGGCCAGCGCCTTTTGGGTCAGCCCGCGCTGGGCGCGCAGGGCCCGGATGAGAGCTCCGGTTTTTTCTTGGTCCATATGTCCCACCTCCGAAAACAGGGTAACAGGTTTTCGAGGAAAAATCAATCGCCGCTCCGTAGAGTTCTGCTGTGTTACAAAGCCGCCTGTATTTCAGCCGAAGTTTCCAAGACAGATTTTCCCGTGGTATCTATTTTTATGGTGTTTAGGTTTTGATACAAGGGGAGTCTGGCGAGGCTTCGTTCCACTGCGTCCGCCGTTCGGAGGCCTCTGGAAACATCTTTTGTCAGCCTCTCCCGGATAGTTTCCTGGCCGGCGATCAGAGAAACGCACCTGATGCGGCAGTTTTCAGTTTCCAATCGTCCAAGAATTTCATCTATAATGGCCTGCTGATGCATGACCCAGCAGAAAATGATGTTGTCATAGGCGGAACAGTGGATAAAATTCTGGAGCACGTGGGTGATGTTGTCCAGCACCATGGTTTTCGTCTCTTCGGTTACCTGAAAGGGGCTGGCGTCCCAGCACCAGTCGCCGTCCAGAAACACGCTGTTGGGCAGGTCCTTTTTCAGCTGTTGACAGACCGTGGTTTTTCCTATGCCCATCGTCCCTCCGATCAAAAACAAGTTTTTCATTGCTGTGAACCTTTCAAAAAACCGCCCTTTGTCCGTTGAACAGAGGGCGGTTTTACTCATTTTACAAGATAACTCATGTCATACAGTCCGGGCTTTTCCACCCCGGCGATGAACTTGGCGGCTTCCACCGCCCCCTGGGCAAAGATTTCCCGGGACAGGGCGGTATGTTTGATCTCCATGATCTCGTCGTGGCCGGCGAAGATGATCTCGTGTTCCCCCACGATGGTGCCCCCGCGAACAGCGGAGATGCCAATTTCTTTTTTGTCCCGGGAATGGCGGGTGGAATGGCGCTCATAGACGAACTCCGTCTCATGGCCGCAGCTCTGGGCCGCCGCGCCGGCGATCATCAGAGCGGTGCCCGAAGGGGCGTCCACCTTCCGACGGTGGTGACGCTCCACAATCTCGATATCATAGCTGTCCCCAAGGACGGAGGCGGCCTTCTTTACCAGCTCCAGCAGAACATTGACGCCAAGAGACATGTTGGCGGAGCGGAAAATGGGTACCTCCAGTGCGGCGCTTCCCACTTGGGCTTCCTGTTCCGGAGTGTAGCCGGTGGTGGCAAGCACCAGAGGAATCTTACGTGCCCCGGAAAACTTCAGCAGGCCCTCCAATGCGGCAGGAGAGGAGAAGTCGATTACCGCGTCCGCCCGACCACTGAATTGGGCGGGGGAGGTAAAGACAGGGAACTCCCGATCGCTGTTCCCCAGCACGTCGAAGCCGGCGCATACCTCCACAGCAGTATCATTGGCGCACAGTGATTCCACTACCCGGCCCATATGGCCATTGCAGCCGGAGATAATTATCTTCAGCATAAATTCTTCCTCATTTCACAGGAATATTAGTTTCCACCCCTTTGGGGGTGGAAATAGCAGATTAAAGCAGTCCCATCCGCTCCATGGAAGCCCGGAGGACAGCCAGATTTTTGTCCGAGATATCACACAGGGGCAGGCGCAGGGGGCCAGCCGCCATTCCCATCAGATTCATGGCAGCTTTGATAGGAATGGGATTGACCTCGCAGAACAGGGCGTCGATCAGGTCCATGTACTTGATCTGAAGCTGAGAGGCGGCCTCAAAGTCATTTTCCAGGCATAAGTGACTCATTTTCAGCATGACCTCCGGGATGATGTTGGAGGCCACCGAAATGACGCCTTTGGCCCCCAGGGCCATCATGGGCACCACCTGGTCGTCGTTGCCCGACCAGATGTAGAAGTCGTCGGGGCAGAGGTAGCGGGTGTGGGCCAGGAGGGAGAAGTTGCCGCTGGCCTCCTTCACGCCGTTGATCTTGGGGTTTTCCGACAGAATCTTGTAGGTGTCGGCGGTGAAGGACACGCCGGTGCGGCTGGGCACATTGTAAAGTATAACGGGCAGTTCAGTGCGGTCAGCGATATACTCATAGTGCTTGATGAGGCCGGTCTGGCTGGCCTTGTTGTAATAAGGGGTGACGTGAAGCAGGGCGTCGGCTCCGGAGTCCTGGGCGTGCTGGGACAGGTAGACGGCGGCGGAGGTGTCGTTGGACCCCGCCCCGGCGATGACCTTTACCCGGTGGTCCACCCGCTTGACGCAGAACTCCACGGCGGCGATGTGCTCCCGAATGGACATGGTGGCCGACTCGCCGGTGGTGCCGCAGACGCATACCGCGTCCACACCCGCTTCAATCTGGTCGTCAATCAGCTTGCCAAAGGCCTCGTAGTTGATGATTCCATTGGCGTCAAAGGGGGTCACCAAGGCAGGGCAGGAGCCGGTAAAGACTGGAGTTCTCATAAGAACAGCATCCTTTCAGAAATTTAAATTATTAAAGTGCCAAAAAATCGAATAGGGTGCACGCGCTGACAAGCAAATCTTTAAGGGACCGACAATCTGTGGTGTGGAGAGGAAACCAGCAGGGTAAAAGTCAATGTCAGGATGGTCTGCTTCATGCCTTGTGGTCGATATATCCCTCGGCGCACAGCAGCTCGGCCAGGAGGACCCCGCCTCCGGCGGCGCCCCGGAGGGTATTGTGGGATAACCCTACGAATTTGTAATCATACTGGGTGTCGGGGCGGAGGCGTCCGGCAGAGATGGCCATGCCGCCCTCCAACTCCCGTTCGGTTCTGGCCTGTGGCCGGTCGGGCTCCTCAAAGTAGTGGATGAACTGCTTGGGGGCAGAGGGGAGGTCCAGATCCTGGGCCCGGCCCTTAAAGTTTTTCCAGATCTCCTTGATCTGATCCTCACTAGGCTTTTTGCCCTCCTTGAAGGTGACAAAGGCGGCGGCGGTGTGGCCGTCGGAAACGGGGACCCGCAGGCACTGGGCGGTGATGGCCGGGCCGTCTGCCTTGATAATCTTATCGCCCTCAATATGGCCCCAGACCTTCAGGGGCTCCTGCTCGCTCTTCTCCTCCTCGCCGCCGATGTAGGGGATGAGATTATCCACCATCTCAGGCCAGCGTTCAAAGGTCTTGCCAGCACCGGAGATGGCCTGATAGGTGCAGACCAGCACCTTCTCGATGTCGTAGCCCGCCTGCATCAGTGGGGTGAGGAGGGGGGCGTAGCTCTGGATAGAGCAGTTGGACTTGACGGCGATGAATCCCCGCCTGGTGCCCAGGCGTCTGCGCTGAGCGGGGATAATTTCAATGTGCTGCGGGTTGAGCTCGGGTACCACCATGGGTACGTCGTCGGTCCAGCGGTTGGCGGAGTTGTTGGATACCACAGGGCATTCAGCCTTGGCATACTGTTCCTCCAGCGCTTTGATCTGGTCCTTCTTCATGTCTACGGCGCAGAATACGAAATCCACTATGCCAGCAATCTTTTCTACATCGGCCTGAGCGTCCAGAACGACCATGTCTTTGGCTTCCTGTGGGATGGGCGACTGCATGGCCCAGCGGCCGGATACAGCCTGTTCATAAGGCTTACCGGCGGAACGGGGGCTGGCAGCCAGGGCAGTGAGCTGGAACCAAGGGTGGTTCTCCATCAGTGTGACGAACCGCTGACCGACCATGCCGGTGGCGCCGATAATGCCTACTTTATACTTTTCCATAATTGACAACCTCCATATTGATCCGGCTTATTCTATGTTTCATCTGAAAAATAGATGAATCCAACAGAAAATTCAGTCCGGATGAAAAAAATAAATCAGCGGCTTTTCAAGCGGCTGATTTTGTACTATAATGTCAAAAGGGAGATTTGCCTGTGCAAAGCCGCTACCCTTCACGTTGCAGCTATCCTAACACGGGGCTGACCCTATTGTCAATAGAAAATCCCCCTGAAACCAGAGAAATGGAGTACATTATGCGCAAAAGATTTATGCAGCTTGCCGCCGCCGCCCTGGCCCTGTGTTTGGTCGTCCCTCTGGCCGGTGCAGCAACGGTCAATCAGAATGGGGAGGTCATGGTCCGGGTTGGGCTGGCCTCCTCCAATAACCATGTTGCCGTCGGGGAACTGGAGGCTGCCCACCTGGAGAACAACAACAGTGCTGGATATGGCTTTGGTTATCGCTTCGGTTATTATGACGGTGGGCTGAATTTTGTGGAACTGGCCCGCACCGACGACAAAACCATCCAGGTTGCGGTGCTTAAGACTCAGAACCTCTATTACGGTACGGCGGATGGCAAGAAGACCTACTCCTCCTCCATTACCAGCGATATTCTGGTGGGCTGCTACCATATACAGATCCCGGGACGCTTTGATAGTTTCGAGGAGGCCTCCGCCGCCGCGGCCCAGTATGACGGCGGTTTTGCAGCTTGGATTGACGGGGCCTATCAGGTCCGGGTGGGGGCATATCCCTCTAAAGAGGCGGCCGAGGCAGCAAACAGCTTCGGCGGCAGCATAGTGGGCACCAGCACCTACGGCATGAGCGTGGTCAAGACGGGCACCAGCCAGATTTTGTTCCAGTATGACTGCGGAGAGTCGGGAAAGCTGGCGATTCAGCCCGACGTGACCGGAGCGGAGGAGACCCGCACATGGTTCTCCGACTACAAATACCGGGGCGGCTTTCAGTATTTTCGTCGTAACGGTGGAAATCTGTCGGTAATCAACGTGCTCCCCCTGGAGGATTATGTAAACGGCGTGATCTGTTATGAGATGGGGCGGAACTGGCCCCTGGAGGCCTTGAAAGCCCAGGCTGTATGCGCCCGAACTTACGTGCTGAAAAACTTGAACAAGCATAGCAGCTATGGCTTTGATATCTGCACCTCTACCAGTTGTCAGGTCTACCATGGAATGGGCAGTAAACGGGCCGATTACGGTCCCAGCGAAATCAGTATGCGGGCAGTAAATGAGACCGCCGGTATGGTTGCTAAGTACAACAGCAGGCTGGCGGAGACGCCTTATTCCTCCAGCTTTGGAGGGGCCAGCGAGGATGCCAAGAACGTGTGGGGGACCAATACTGCTACTGAGCACCCTTACCTCCGGGGGGTGAAAGACCCCTATGAGGCGGATACGGACAGTATGAACGCCCGTTCCTCCTGGACGGTGAGCTATACCGCTACCCAATTGACAGAGCGCCTTCACAGCAAAGGTTGGGGGACCGGTACCTCAGTGGACCATCTGGTGTTGACATATTCCCCCCAGGGAAATGTGATTCAAGTGGTGGTCCACTGGGCCAATGGGCAGAGCAATACCATCGGTGCAAGCGATATCCGCGGCCGCCTGGGGGTTTATTCTATCCGCTTCACCGTCAACGGGGCGGGAACAGGAGAAGAACGGCCCTCTGTGCCCACCGGCCCGGATGTTGATATTAACGGTATGCAGGTGCCGGGCGGACTGGAAGGAAAGTATGTCATCTCCGGTTCCGGTTCTGTGTCTCAGGTTGGGGAGAAGCCCTATGTCATTTCCGGTTCCGGTTCTGTGTCCCCGTTGGAGACGCAGAGCGGCGGGGGAGAAGCCGTTGCCCGGCCGGAGGCCGGGGCTGTTACAGTTTCCGGAAACAGCTATGTGTTTAGCGGCGGAGGCTATGGACATCAGATTGGAATGAGCCAGTGGGGTGCTTACGCTATGGCCAATCGGGGCTTTCGGTATGACGAGATTGTAGCCTTCTATTTCCCCGGCGTTCAGATTGCCCATTATTAAAATTTGTATTCCCGCTTGAAAGGCGGGAATATAAATTTACGAAACGATTAAGGATGTGCGCCCGTGAGAACTGCGGATTTTGATTTTTATTTACCAGAAGAACTGATTGCCCAGACTCCCTTGGAGCGGCGGGATGCCTCCCGGCTGCTTACCCTGGACAGATGCACGGGGGCTGTAGGACACTATCATTTTTACGATTTGCTTCGATTCCTGCATCCGGGAGACTGCCTGGTGCTCAACGACTCCCGAGTGCTCCCTGCCCGGCTCGTCGGTCATCGCCCCACCGGAGGAGCTTGTGAGGTGCTGCTTCTGGTGGACAGGGGGGGAGACCTATGGGAATGCCTGGTACGCCCTGGGCGGAAGCTGAGGCCTGGAGCTCAGGTGATATTTGGGGATGGTAAGCTCACCGCCACAGTGGAGGAGGAACTGAACGACGGAAAGCGGGCGGTTCGATTCCATTACCAGGGAATTTTCCTGGAAATTTTGGAACGGCTGGGCAAAATGCCTCTGCCCCCATACATCAAGACAGAGCTTCAGGATCAGGAGAGGTATCAGACGGTCTATTCCAGGGTATCTGGTTCCGCCGCCGCCCCTACCGCCGGGCTCCATTTTACCCCTGAGTTGCTGGAGCAGATGCGGGAGATGGGGGTGAAAATCTGCTTCGTCACCCTGCATGTGGGGCTGGGCACCTTTCGACCTGTTAAGGCGGAGGATATTCAGGATCACGAAATGCATTCGGAGTTCTGTATGATTTCCCAGGAAACTGCCGACGTGATTAATGGAACCAGGAAAAATGGCGGCCGGGTAATCTGTGTGGGTACAACTTCCTGCCGCACGGTGGAGAGTTTTGCGGCGGAGGACGGTACAATGACGGAGCGCTCTGGTTGGACTGACATTTTTATTTATCCGGGGTATCGATTTAAGGTGCTGGATGCACTGATTACCAATTTCCATCTGCCACAATCCACTCTTATCATGCTGGTGTCCGCTCTGGCAGGACGGGAGCATGTTCTGGCCGCCTATGAAGAGGCGGTAAGGGAAAAATATCGTTTCTTCTCTTTTGGGGATGCCATGCTGATTGGAGATTTTATGAAATAGACAGAGCAGAGGCGCCCGTTATACGGACGCCCCTGCTATTATTTTGTCAATGCTTCAATGGCGGCGGCGGCGGCCATTTGTTCGGCCTCCTTTTTGCTGCGGCCTGAGCCGGAACCGACGGCCTGTCCGTTAAGGGTGACTTCTACAAAAAAACGCTTGTTGTGGTCGGGGCCCTCTTCGCCTGTCAATCGGTACTGCAGAACCTGACCGTTCTCCCGCTGGACCAGCTCCTGAAGGGCAGTTTTGTGGTCGCGGGGTTTGGTGAGTCCAGCCACCTCTCGGCAGAGGATGTACTTTTGGATAAATTTCCGGGCTGAGCCGATGCCGCCGTCCAAATAGATAGCGGCCAGCACGGCCTCCACCGCGTCGGCCTGGATAGAGGGGCGCTCCCGGCCTCCGCCGGCACTCTCCCCCTTGCCCAGGCGAAGATATTCTCCCAGGCCCAGCTCATGGGCCACCTCTACCAGACTTTCCTCGCAAACCAAGGCTGCCCGGGTGCGGGTCAGGTCCCCCTCGGGCAGGTCGGGATGGCTGCGGTACAGATGGTCCGCCACCACCATGCCCAGGATAGAGTCCCCTAAAAACTCCAGCCGTTCATTGCTTTGAAGCTTACCCCGGCTCTCGTTGGCACGGGAGCTGTGGGTGAGCGCATTGTCCAGCAGAGAGGGGGCCTGAAAGGTGTAGCCCAGTTTTTCTTCCAATGTTGTCATGATAAACTCCTTGGAGCCCGTCCTGTCTCCGGGCGGGTTCTTAAATAGTGGAACTCCGCCTGCGGGCGGAGTTCCGGAAGCATTTACGGTTTGGTGTCAATCAATCTTATTCTGGAGGAAGCGGACAAGGTCGCCTACGGTGGAGATGGAGGAGGCCTCTTCCTCACCCAGCTCCTCAATGCCGAATTCCTCTTCCAGGGCCATGGACAGGTCAACAATGTCCACAGAATCGGCGTTCAGGTCGTCAGTAAAAGAGGTTTCCATTGTAATGGTGTCAGCGTCTACATTGAATTGCTCGGCAATCAGGGCAGCCAGCTTTTCAAAGATCATAATGAGTCGCTCCTTTTATTTTGTGCCTGTGCATGGTTCTGTCCTTATGATAGGCAAATTTCCCGGAGCTGTCAATAGGGTTTTTCCATTTTCTTCGTTTGAAAAGCAGTTTTCTTTTGGCCGAAATCGACCTGCCAGCGGAGCAGGTCCGCAAGTGCCTGGGGCGCAAGGATTAGCAGCGCCGCCAGATTGGGCAGGGCCATCAGCGCGCTGCACAGATCCACCAGCTGCCAGAGGCTGCTGCTCTCCCACACAGCCCCCGCCAGGGTGCACAGGAGGAAGACGGCCCGGTAGGCGGGCAGCAGCCGCGCTCCGGACAGGAATTCCAGCGCCTGCTGGCCGTAGTAGCTCCAGCCCAGGATGGAGGAGAAGGCGAAGAGCAGCAGGGACAGAGCCACAATCGCTTCGCCAGCCGAGCCCAGAACGGAGCCGAAGGCGGCGGCGGTGAGAGGCGCACCCGTCAGTCCGGCAGGGGAGAAGGGGATGCCGCTGACCAGTATGGCCAGAGCGGTGACGGTGCACACTACCAAGGTGGATAAAAAGACCTCAAAGATGCCCCACATGCCCTGCTGGGCGGGGCAGTCGGTGCGGGCGGCCCCATGGGCCATGGCGGAGGTGCCCAGTCCAGCCTCATTGGTAAATACCCCCCGGGCTATCCCGTGCCGAAGGGCGGACGCCATCGTCCAGCCGGCTCCACCGCCCAGCGCGGCGGCAGGGGAGAGAGCGCAGGAAAAAATCAGCCCCAGGGCTTCCGGAATCTTGTCCCAGTGGTACAGTAGCACCACCCCGCCGCTGCCCAGATAGAGCAGGGCCATGGCAGGCACCAGGGCGGAGGACACCGCCGCGATCCGGCCTACACCCCCCACCATCACCAGGGCGGTGAGCAGGGCGGTGGCGATGCCAACAGGCAGGCGGGGGAGATGGAAAGCAGCCTCCAGGCCGGCGGCGATGGAGGAGGACTGGATCAGATTTCCCCCCGCTAGGGTGGCGGGGATGCAGGCCAGACAGAAACAGGCGGCCAGGGCTTTGGAGCCCAGCCCGTCCCGCAGATAGTACATGGGGCCGCCCCGAAGAGCCCCGTCGGGGCCGGGACGCTGGTATTTGACGGCCAGCAGCTTTTCTCCGCAGCTGGTCATCATGCCAAGCAGGGCAGATATCCACATCCAAAATACCGCCCCCGGTCCGCCCAGGGTGAGGGCCGCCGCCACCCCGGCGATGGAGCCGGTGCCCATGGTGGAGGCCAGGGCAGTGGCCAGGGCCTGGAGGGGGGACAGCCCGCCTGTCTGCTTCTTCTGCTGCCGGAGCAGCGACCCGGCGGTTGCCCGCCACCAGGTGCAGAACCCGAAGATTTGAAACCACCCGGAGCCTACGGAATACACCAGCCCCGTCACCAGAAACAGCCCCAACAGCCAGGGGTTCCACAAAAAGTCCGCTGTCTGCTCCAGAAGCGCCACCGCAATCACCTCAAGGATTGATATGCAGCAGAGCAGAGGGAAATGCGCCCAAAAGCCGGTCCCGCCCGGTATCTGCCGGACGGGACCGTGCGCTCATTTGCCGAACCGGTCCTCCCGGCCCTTGATCTCCAGATAGTAGTGCTCCTGAGACGGGTCCAGAGTTACTTGTTTGACCCCGTTCTCCAGATCAAAGCCGAAATTCTGCCGAATGATCCGGATCTGCCCCCGGTCCTCTAGAACAGCGGTCTGGCCGGTACAGATCAGGTTGGAGCCCAGTTTGGTTACCATGTCGTAGCCGTAGATCCCCCGGTTTTCGGTGTGGGCACAGGCGAAGTCATAGCTGCCCTCCTTAGTCATCTCCGCGCTGAGTTGGACGCTCCCCCCGGCGGGGATGGTCACCTGAGCTTCCAGGTAGAACACCCGGGACATGATATCCACATCCATGTGCTCAATATCTCCCCACCGATACCGCTCCATGGGATCGTCGGCCAGGACGCCGTAAGACAGCAGCCAGTCTTTCCAAATCCCATAGGACAGGTCGAAATCCTTTTCCTCCCGCAAAGCGTATTGGGCCACTGTGTAGAGAATATCCTCCAGATTGCTCTCGTACCGCTGGATGGTCACTCCGGCCTCTAGGGTCTTTTCGTCGTCCCAGCCCCCGGTGACACAGCCTTGGGCAGTTATGTTCCGGATGTCGTTCCCCAGGACGATCAGGTACTTGGGAAACTTCGACCGCTCGGGCCAGAAGTCTCGGGGGATGGAGAAACTTTTCCCCTGCCGGCCGTTTTCCCGGTCGTAGCTGCCGCCGTTGAAGCCGTAGGACAGCACCTCGGTCCTGTCGTAATCCAGGTCAAAATATACCCGGATGGTAGGGTTGGGGACGCCCGCCTCCTCGTCGGGCTCGGGCCCCCAGGGGTCGGTGAATTGGTAGACGGTCACGGGTACGCCGCTCAGGTCGGCCCACTCCCCCAGGGCGCTCCGGAGGTAATCTCCGTCCTCCAGCCGGTCTCGAAAATCCTCCCAGCTGTTGGGCTGGTCCAGATTGACGCTGCCCGGGTTGTCCTTTCGGTTGGGCCAGCCTTCCCAGGCCCCCTGGAAGCCGCCGGAGTACTGCCCGGCGTAGAGGGTGGTCTCCAGCTCCTGCCCGCCGGCGGTGAGGGTAGGCCGTATATTTTCCAAATCATTCAGCATCCCGGCAAAGGGGTAGAGCACCGAGACCGTCTTGTCCTCGTTGGAGGTGTTGGTCAGGGTGTAGGCGTCTGCCACCCGGATATCGGTGGAGGACTTCCATCGGCCCCCCTCGGGATACCACTCGTTGTACATGTCCAGGGTCTCCTGGCGCTGCTCCGGGGTATACCCATCCCGGTTGGCCTCCTCCTCGTTGGACCACCACACCGGTATCCAGGGAGCGAAGTCCAGGGTGATCTCCCGCTCCGCCAAGATGGCGCTGTCCGCCTCCCGCAGGGTCAGCGGGAACACCGGTCCGGCGTAGGACATGAAGGTGGACGCCCCGTCCGACCCAGCGCCCGCTCCGCCGGCCCCGGCGCTGCCGGCGTTTCCCCCCAGCCGGGGCAGAACATAGCTGCCCGCGCCAATCACCAGGACAAAGGCCGCCGCCAGGGCGGTCCACCTTTTCCAATGGACGACACGTTTTTCCGCCGGAGCCGCTTCATCTATTTTCCCCTCGTCGATCTCGCCCAAAGCCTCAAAGAGGCGCTCGCTTCTCTCGCTCATACATTGATCCCCTCCTGTTCCAGGGCCCTGCGCAGGCCGTCCCGGAGGCGGCCCAGCCGCTTGACCATGCTGTTGGAAGAGCACCCGGCCTGCTTCGCCACCATATCCACCCGCTGACCGTACCAGTACCGCTGCAGGAAGGCGATCCGGTCCGCAGGAGATATGGTATCCAGCCACCGCTCAATGGTTCGGGCGGTCTCCCGGGCCTCGGTGAGCTCCTCGGCGCTGGGGGCGGGCAGCGCCTCCTCCAGCTCGTCCAGGAGGATGGTCAGCCCGTTTCCCCGTTTTTCCGCCCGCCCGGCCCTCCATCGGTCGATGGACAGGTTTCGGGTAATTTTGGCCAGATAGGCCCGCAGAGAGTTTGGCCGCTGAGGGGGCATGGTGTTCCAGGCCTTCTGCCAGGTGTCGTTGACGCACTCCTCCGCGTCCTCGCGGCTGTCCAGGATGTCCCGGGACAGACTGCGGCACAGCTTGCCGTATTTTCTGTCGCTGGCCGCAATGGCCTCTTCGTCTCTGGCCCAGTACAGGCCGATGATGGCGGCATCCTCCATGTGGCGCTCCTCCTTTCCTTCCGTCTGAAAGGTCCTTTCATCTGTTTAGACGGAATTTTTCGGGGAATGTGACAACAGATTGAAAAAAAGCCTCCCTTTGACAAGAGAGACTTTGAGGCGGAACCCTTCAGTCTGGGCAGAACATGGGCCGGGCCTCGTCGAAGAGGTCCACCATGCCGCAGTAGTTCAGGACCTCATATTTCCACAGCCAGTCCCGCTGCTCCTCGCTGAGCTCGGATTTGGACAGAAACTGCCCGTCGGCAGTGACAAAGCCCACAGGGGTGACGGCGGGCATCACCTCATACAGCTCGGACAGAAATTCCATGTAGCCGGTGAGGGGCAGACCGGCAACCTGAGCGGTGAGCACCCCCAGGAAGTTGGGGCTGACGACCACATCCTGCCGCGCCTCAATGTCGTAATTGGCCCAGATAAAGAAGGGGACGGCGTACTGCTGCAAGACTTCCTCCGTGGTGCGCTCCGACAGCTTCTTGCCGTACAGCTCCTCGTAGAAGGCGTTGGTCAGCGGAGGCTGGTGATCGCCGAAAAAGACCACCAGGGTGGGCTCCTCACATTGGCTGTAGTAGCCAAGCAGCTCCTCCAGGGCGATGTCACTCTCTTTCATCAGATCCAGAAACTGCTCCGCTGTCCGGTCTGCCGCCTTTAAATTGGAGGGCAGTTGGATATGCCGGGGCAGGTTATACCACCCCTGGGCGTAGCCGCTGTGGTTCTGCATGGTGACATTAAAGAAGAAGCTGCTGTCCTCTGTCCCGGTGGACTTGTAGATCATCTCATAGTCCGACTTGTCGGAAATGTAGCTGCGGATGATGTAGGGGTTGGGGACGTCCTGCTCGTACATCTGCCGGTCAAAGTCCAGATACTGGTAGGCCAGTACCCGGTTCCAGCCGGAGGACTTGTAGGGATGGAAAGCAGTTGTGGCATAGCCTTGGCTTCCGGCCAGGGCGGCCAGGGAGGGCATATTCTCCTCCACATAGAGCTGATAGGCCACGGTGTGGGGGGGCTGGAACAGGCTGGTAAAGCCGGTGAGATACTCAAATTCAATGGTGGCCGTGCCGCCGCCGGTGACCGAAGAGTACATCCAGCCCTTGATGGTGTTCTCCTCCAGGGAGTGGAGAAAAGGGGTAGGGTCCTCTGAGGGATTAAGGTTGTTGAAGATGGTCAAATCGCCGAAGGACTCGTTCATAATGACCACAATATTCACCGGCTTTTTCTCCGGGTCGGCCGGGATACCGGGATACTGCTCTATCAGATCCAGTACAAGCTCCTTGGAGTAGTCTGCAGGTTTGTCCACTGAGGAGTACCGCAAGGCGATAGAGAAGTTGAGAAGAAAACCGTTTCGCTGGGTAACCCACTGCTGGGTATAGATGCCCAAGGAAGGGAGCATGCCGGTGCAGAAGAAGGCGTAGCAATAGCAGATCATCGTACCCCAAAGGGCGATGCCGGACAGGGGATCCAGCCTGGCCCGATTTTTCTGGGGGACACAAAAGAAAACCAGGGCCAGGTAGGCCGTCATCAGGAGGGCCGCCTGGGTGATGTAGACATCGGCAGAGTAGTCAAAGCCACCAGCCACGTTGGCGGCGGTGCGCCAGCCAGTGATGTCGGCCGGGAAGAGGATGCGGCCCCGGAACCGCAGAACATAGTGGTTGACCAGTCCGAACAGAAAGCACAGCGCCGTCCCCAGGGCGGCGGCCCGCCGGTTTCGCCCCAGGACCAGGCGCAGGGCTGCGAAGATGCTGTAATAGAAAATCATGTTCATCAGCACCTGCCAGGCGGCTAAGTCCTTGAACACGTTGTTCTCGTTTAGAATTTCGACCATCCACAGGGATACCCAGGGTCCCAGCAGAAACACCAGGCGGGAGGCCCATCTGTCCGGATGTGCCCCCATATCCCGGGTCAGTCGGCGAAATGATTCATGCAGCACGCTCATAGTCGTCTGTTCCACATCCTTTCAAGGAGTTGAGCAGTTAATGTCTAGCATACCAACTTCCAGAAAAAAAGCAAGAGGCGTTGCCAATCTTTAAAAAATTTTTAATCTCCTCTTGTATAGACGTAAGATATTTCCTCAAGTTCCCTGCGTTTTACACAAAAAAACAGGAAGCGGATGTTTAATTTTGAATATTTATCTATTGACTGTGAATATTTTCTCATTGTATAATCAGGTCAGCGTCCGGCAGAGCCGGACCGGCTATTGAAAAGGAGTTTTTACAATGAAAAAAGTTCTTGCTTTTGTCATGGCTGCAGCCATGACCCTGTCCCTGGCCGCCTGCGGCGGCAGCGGCGGTTCCGGCTCCAAGTACAACAGCTCCGCCAGCAATCCTCCTGCCGATTCCAGCAGCCAGGGCGGCGCCGACATCTCGGTGTATACCAACGCCTACTTCGCCCCCTTTGAGTACTACGACGGCACCGACATTGTGGGCGTGGACGTGGACGTGATGAACATGGTGGGTGAGAAGCTGGGCCGCAAGGTCAACTACACCAACGTGGAGTTCGGCACCATCATCGACACCGTCTCCTCCGGCAAGCTGGCTGACGTGGGCGCGGCGGGCATCACCATCACCGACAGCCGGAAGGAGCAGGTGGACTTCTCCGACCCCTACTTCACCTCCGTGCAGTACGTCATCTACCCCGCCGGCACCATGACCCCCGACGGCACTGACGGCGACGTGAGCTACGTCCTCTGGAGCTCCCTGGCCGGTAAGAAGATCGGCGTCCAGGCCGACACCACCGGCGATATATATGTGGACATGGAGATCAATGCCGCAAACGGTGACGACTACGACCTGGGCCGGGACGGCGTGCTCCTGAACTCCGGCGCCGAGGAGACCCGGTACGACAGCGCCCAGCTGGCGGCGGATGCCGTGGGCGCGGGCCAGGTGGACGTGGTGGTCGTGGACTACCTGCCCGCCTCCTATATCGTGGACAAGAACCAGGGCTATGAGTGCGCCGCTCTGTACTACCCCGCAGGGGTTGACGGCGAGGCGGACGCCTTCCCCACCGAGGAGCAGTACGCCATCTGCGTTACCAAGGGTCAGGACGAGCTCCTGACTGCCATCAACGAGGTGCTGGCCGGCCTGGGCAAGGACGGTGTCAACGACCTGGTGATGAAGCACATGGGCATGAAATAAACACAAACTACGGCGGAACAGTACCCCCTGGCACTGTTCCGCCACTTGATGATTAGAAACAGAAAGCCGGTGGAACAATGACTTTTGTTGAAAAATTTACCCTGATCTTCTCCAACGCCAAGTATCTGGACAGTATGCTCACCGGCCTGCGCATGACCCTGGCCATCTCGGTGGGGGCGGCGGCGCTGGGTCTGGTGCTGGGGACCATTGTGGCGCTGGTGGGGCTGGCCAGCTCGAAAAATCCGCTGGTGAAGATACCCAAGCTGATCTGCGCGGTCTATGTCACCGTGATCCGGGGCACTCCTATGGCCCTGCAGCTGTTCATTATGGCCTTTGTGGTCTTTGCCATCCGGGGGTTCCCCCTGGTGGTCACCGCCATCATCGCCTTCGGGATCAACTCGGGGGCCTACGTGTCGGAGAATATCCGGGGCGGCATCCTGTCGGTGGACGTCGGACAGACCGAGGCGGGGCGGTCCCTGGGCCTGTCCGCCGGGACGACCCTCTGGTACATCGTCATCCCCCAGGCCATCAAAAACGTGATCCCCTCCATCGGCAACGAGCTGATCGCCCTGATCAAGGAGACCTCCATCGTCAGCATGATCGGCATGTATGACCTGACCGCCGCCGCCAAAAACCTGGGCAGCGGGCAGAATCTGGCCAACTATCTGGCCCCCATGACGGCGGCCGCCCTGTTCTATCTGGCCATTGTCTATCTTCTCACCTTTGTCATCAAGATCATCGAGGGGAGGCTGCGTCAAAGTGATCGACGTTAAAAACCTGTCCAAGTCCTTTGGGGACCATCTGGTGCTGGACGATATCTCCGAGCATATCAGCCCGGGGGAGAAGGTAGTGGTCATTGGCCCCTCCGGGTCGGGCAAGTCCACCTTCCTGCGCTGCCTCAACCTGCTGGAGACCCCCACCAAGGGGACCATCACCTTTGAGGGCACCGTCATCACCGACCCCAAGGTGAAGATCGACCAGGTCCGCCAGCAGATGGGCATGGTGTTTCAGCACTTCAACCTGTTTCCCAATATGACGATCCGTAAGAATATCACCCTGGCCCCGGTGCGCACTGGTCTGATGAAGCAGGACGAGGCCGACGAGGTGGCTGCCCAGTTGCTCCAGCGGGTGGACCTGTCCGATAAGGCGGAGGCCTATCCTGCCCAGCTCTCCGGCGGGCAGAAGCAGCGCATAGCCATTGTCCGGGCCTTGGCTATGAAGCCCAAAGTCATGCTCTTTGACGAGCCTACCTCCGCCCTGGACCCTGAGATGGTGGGCGAGGTGCTGGACGTGATGAAGGAGTTGGCCCAGGAGGGCATGACCATGGTGGTGGTCACCCACGAGATGGGCTTTGCCCGGGAAGTGGGCAGCCGGGTCCTTTTTATGGACGGCGGCCACATTCTGGAACAGAACGAGCCCCGCGCCTTCTTCGATCATCCCCAGCACCCCAGGACCCAGCTGTTTCTGTCCAAGGTTCTGTAAAGATCAAGGCCGCCCCTCAGGGCGGCCTTTCTGCCTTTTCCTTCTTACTGGGAAGTGTCTGCGGGTATGTCACAGGCCCTCTATCATGTTGACCCGGACAAAGCCGCCCTCAATATTGGTCTCTGTGACAAATTGGGAGACGGCGGGAATCATCAGTTCCCGCTGGCCCCCCCGGACCACATAGACGTTGTTGGCGGGCAGGGTAAGCACATCTTCGATTTTACCCAGTACCTCGCCAGTGGCGGTGTCCCGGACCTCCAGGCCGTAGATATCGGCGAGGAAAAAAGCCCCCTCAGGCAACTTGGCATCCGCCCGGTCGATGTAGAGAATGGCTCCCCGGAGGGACATGGCGCTGGGTACGTCAGTGGGACCCTCAAACTTCATAATGACCATATTCTTGTGGACCCGAGCCCGCTCTACCCTGATGGGCCAGTGGGTTTCGTCCACATACAGGGTCTTGAACTGACACAGAAACTCGGGCGAGTCGGCCCAGGGCTGAACTTTTACTTCACCCATCAAGCCGTGGATATTAGTGACCTTGCCGACTTCAAGATATTGTTGCAGCATTGGGGTTTTCCTCCGTTTTAAAAGGGGCGGACCATGTGCCGCTCCGAATAGCACAATAGCGCAGGGGAATCCCTGCGCTATTGCTTTAGTCAACGATCTCCACGCTGAGGCGCTTGCCGGCCCGCTGGGCAGCGGAGCGCATCAGAATGCGGATCTCTTTGGCAATCCGGCCCTGGCGGCCGATCACCTTGCCCATGTCCTCCGGAGCGACCCGAAGCTCCAGGACGGTCTCTCCGTCGCCCTCGACCTCAGTGACAGACACCTGCTCGGGGTGCTCCACCAGGTTCTGGGCCACGTAGGTGAGAAGCTCTTTCATGAATGACCTCCAGCTTTACAGGGCGCCGGCTTTTTTCAGCAGGTCGCGGACGGTCTCGGTGGGCTGAGCGCCGGTCTTGATCCAGGCCTGGGCCCGTTCTGCGTCTACCTTCAGCTCGCTGGGATTGACAGTGGGATTGTAAAAGCCGATCTCCTCAATGAAACGGCCGTCGCGGGGATAGCGGGAGTCAGCCACCACGATGCGGTAGAAGGGGGCCTTCTTGGCGCCCATGCGGCGCAGTCTGATTTTAACCATGTATCTTCACCTCCAAATGAATTTGTTTGTTTATATGGAAAGCGCACAACGTCGCTTAACCAATGGATTAAAACGGCATACCACCCATTCCCGGGAAGCTGCCTCGACCCTTTTTGCCCATCATTTTCCGCAGATTTTTAGGCATTTTTCCGCCGGCAAACTGTTTTGTCATGGCTTGAAGCATCTCAAACTGCTTAAGCAGCCGGTTAACGTCCACCACCTGAGTGCCTGATCCGGCGGCAACGCGCTTTTTTCGGCTGGAATTGAGCAGCTTGGTATCCTCCCGTTCAGCGGGGGTCATGGACAAAATAATGGCCTCCATCCGCTGGAGCAGTTTTTCGTCCATCGTGGACCCCTCCAGATCGCTGGCTTTTACACCGGGGAGCATCCCGGCAATTTCAGTGAGAGAGCCCAGGTTTTTTAATTGCTTCATCTGGTCGTAAAAGTCAGTGAGGGTGAATTTATTTTTGCGCAGCTTCTCCTGGAGTTCCAAGGCCTTCTTCTGATCGAAGGACTGTTCTGCCTTCTCAATGAGGGAGAGCATATCTCCCATACCTAGGATGCGGCTGGCCATGCGGTCTGGATGAAAGACCTCAATTTGATCCAGTTTTTCTCCCACGCCTACAAACTTGATAGGTTTACCGGTGACTGCCTTGATGGATAACGCTGCACCGCCTCGGGCGTCGCCGTCCAGCTTGGTGAGTATTACACCGTCAATGTCCAGAGCGTCGTCAAAGGCTTTGGCGGCATTCACTGCGTCCTGGCCGATCATGGCGTCTACTACCAGCAGTATCTCAGTAGGTTCCACGGCAGCCTTGATGTTGCGCAGCTCGTCCATTAGAGTTTCGTCCACGTGGAGCCGGCCGGCGGTATCCAGAAACACCATGTCGTTGCCATGCCTGACGGCGTGTTCTACGGCGGCTTTGGCGACATCCACCGGGTTGGTCTGGCCCATCTGAAAAACGGGAATATCCAACTGACTGCCTACCACCTCCAGCTGCTGGATGGCGGCGGGACGGTAGATGTCGCAGGCGGCCAGAAGGGGACGCTTGCCGTTTTGTTTTTTCATCAGGCCGGCCAGCTTTGCGCAGTTGGTGGTCTTGCCCGCACCCTGAAGGCCCGCCATCATCACCACCGTGGGAGGCTTGGCCGCGATGGTCAGCTTGGCCGCCGAACCGCCCATTAAATCGGTGAGTTCCTGGTTGACAATCTTGATAATCTGCTGGGCAGGGGAGAGAGCCTCCAGCACATCGGCCCCTACAGCTTTTTCGGTGACCTGAGACACAAATTGCTTGACCACCCTGAAGCTGACGTCGGCCTCTAAAAGAGCCAGACGGATTTCACGCATGGCCTCCTTTACGTCGGCCTCAGACAGCCGGCCCTTTCCCCTCAGTTTCTTAAATGCAGCGGACAGTTTTTCAGAAAGTCCTTCAAATGCCATGAACTTACTCCTTCAGCAGGGAAGCCGCAGCGTCCCGAATTCGGATGGCCAGCATTTCCAACTCCTCGCTGTCCTGACGGGCGGTCAGCTCCACCATTCGTTCCGCGTCTCCGTACACCTGTTCCAGCTGGTTCCGCATGGTGTGGAATCGTTTAATAAGGCCGGTTTTGTCCTCCAGCTCGGTAAGGACGGCCTCGGCCCGGACAATCACGTCCCGGACGCCCTGGCGGGTGATGCCATAATTCTCAGCAATCTCACCCAGGGACAGGTCTTCATTGTAATAGAGGTCGTAAAATTCCTTCTGGCGGTCTGTCAGTATGTCGCCATAAAAATCGAAGAGCATGGTCATTCGATAGGCCTGACTTTTCAAAAAATACGACCTCCTTCACTATAAAATGTAAAGCTAATTAACTTTACATTTGGAAGTCTACCACATTTTACTCCATTTGTCAAGTACAAATCCTTGACGGTGAGGAGCTCTGTTTTGGTATATTCCGCCATATCCAGGGAGAAACTTTAGGAGAATGACTGTAGGGAGTGGCCTGAGTACCGCCCCTTGTGGCAGCATTTAAGAGCGGGGCGGCGCAGAGGCTGCCCCTGCAAGGAGGTATTCCCATGTCTACCACCCCTCATGTTCCCATGGACGATACCCATTTGAAGCAATACGCCGCCAATGCAGCCAGGGAAGCAAAGCGGTCCGGGAGGGTTTCCTGCCGCAGCCTGTCCCGGGTGTTGAAGGCTGACCTGAAACAGGTGTGCCGAGCCAAGGAGGAGCTGAACGCCTGGAGTGCCGGTCAGACCGCCCTGCCCGGGGCGGCTGAGTGGCTGCTGGACAACCATTACATGGCCGTCCGGGAGGGGGAACGAGCCCGAGAGGCTTTGAAAGAAGAAAAATTTCTGCGTGGAACGGCGAATGGAGAGGCCCTCCTCCGGCGCTGTGCCCGGAGTGCCCTGTGGGCGGTACCAGACTTGGATCAGAACAGGCTGGCACTATATCTGGAGGGCTTTCAGTCGGTGTGCCCCCTGACAGAGCAGGAGTTGTCCCTGTTGGTGCCTGTTCTGACCGCGGGGCTGGTAGAGCGGCTGGCCGGGCTGTGCGACGACCTGGAGACACTCAAAGGGGATAAGGTGCCGCCCGAGACGATGGGGAAGATCTTCACTGCCCTGCGGGCCCTGTCCGGAGCAGAGTGGACCGCTTTACTGGAGGAGGCCAGCCGGGTGGAGCGGATTTTGAAGAGGGACCCTTCCGGTCACTATTCCCGTATGGACGAGGATACCCGCCGCCGCTACCGTCAGAGGGTCTGCCAATTGGCGAAAAAAAACCGTTTGGAGGAGGGGGAGGCCGCCCAGCGAGCTTTGGATCTGGCACGAAAAGGGGAGGGACCGCGCCGCCATGTAGGCTGGTATCTCTACCGGGAGCCCCTGGGGCGGGCGGAGCGCGTCCGCTCTGGAGTGAGTTATGGCCTGGCAATACTGGGATTGTCCCTGATTGCCGCCCTGGTCCTATGGCGGGTGGCGGGGACTCCTTTGGCCGCTGCGCTGCTAATTCTGCCTCTGTCCGATATTGTAAAAAACGGATTGGACTTTCTGCTGGTACGCCTGGTGCCCCCACGCCCTGTACCCCGGATGGAACTGGAGGGAGGTATCCCCAAGGAGGGCCGCGCCCTGTGCGTGGTGGTGTCCCTTCTCACCGGGGCGGAGAGTGGTTCCAAGCTGGCCGCCCTGCTGGAGCGCTACCGGCTGGCCAACCGGGATGCGGGGCCTGAGCTGCGTCTGGGTATTCTGGCTGATTTACCTGACAGCGGCACTCCAATGGGGGCGGAGGGAGCCGCCTGGATGGAGAACGCCCGCTGGGCGGTGGATTCCCTCAATGAGAAATACGGCGGCGGCTTCTATCTGTTTTTCCGTACCCCGGTTTTCAGCAAGCGGGATGAGCGCTACATGGGCTGGGAGCGGAAGCGGGGAGCCCTCACCGAGTTGGTCCGCCTGTTGAAGGGGAAGCCATCCGGTCTGGAGATCAAGTCGGGGGAGAAGAGCTGGCTGAAACAGGTGAAGTATGTCGTTACGCTGGATTCAGACACCAGCCTGAACGTGGGCACTGCCCGGGAACTGGTCGGAGCTATGCTTCATCCGCTGAACCAGCCGGTGATTGATCCAAAAAAGAAGATTGTCACCGCAGGACACGCTCTCTTTCAGCCGCGGGTGGCGGTGGAGCTGGAGGCGGCGAACAAATCCTTTTTTGCTAAAATCTTTGGTGGGCTGGGGGGAGTGGATCCCTACGGTTCCACTGCCAGCGATGTGTACCATGACCTCTTTGATCAGGGTACCTACACCGGCAAAGGGGTGTTCTCGGTAAATGCCTTCCATGCCTGCCTGGGCGATCGATTTCCTGAAAATGCCATTTTGTCTCACGACTTGCTGGAGGGCAGTTACCTCCGGGCAGGTCTGATGGGTGAAGTAGAGCTTACCGACGGCTGTCCCTGGCAGGTCTATGCCTACTACGCCCGTCTCCACCGGTGGATTCGGGGAGATTGGCAGCTGTTGCCCTGGCTTTTAAAGCATGTTCCCAACGGGCACGGAGGGAAGGAGGCCAATCCCCTGCCGCCTCTGGCAAGATGGAAAATTTTGGACAATTTGCGCCGGTCCCTGTCTCCAATTTTTACCCTTTTGACGCTTGTGCTGGGTATGTGCTTTTCCGGAAGGGTCTTTGCCTGGGCGGGCGGCGTGGCGGTAGTGGCCGCGGCCTCCAACCTGCTGCTGTCCGGGACTGAGCTAGCCGTCCGGCGCTCCGGCAAGAGGCGGCGCTACCACTCCACCGTCATTGCCGGACTGGCTGGGACTATTTTGCAGACTGCCGTGCAGCTTATCTTTCTGCCCTATCAGGCCTATATTTCCCTTACCGCCATCTCCTCCTCTCTGTGGCGGATGGCCATCTCCCACAAAAATATGCTGGCCTGGGTAACGGCGGCCCAGACGGAGAAGAGGGGGGGGAGCGTTCCCTTCTACTACAAAAAGGCCTGGTTTTCTGCGGCGGTTGGAGTTTTTGTGGTGATTTTCGCCCAACTGCGGTTTGGAAAGACAATGGGCGTTGTTTGGCTGCTGGCTCCGGTGCTGGCCTGGGCAGTCAGCCGGCCTTCGAGCCGCAGCAGGGCGCTGCCACCTGCCGACCGGGCCTTTCTGCTTCACCAGGCCACTCTGATCTGGCGGTATTTTGACAAATTTCTTCGCCCGGAGGACCACTACCTTCCACCGGACAACTGGCAGGAACAGCCTGGGCCCATCCTGGCCCGGCGGACCTCCCCCACAAACATCGGCATGGCCTTGCTTTCCGTCATGGCGGCGGCTGACCTGGACCTCACCCCCCGAAAGCGGGCGGTTGAGCTGATTACTCATATTTTGAGCGCGGTGGAGGGGCTGGACAAGTGGTGCGGACATCTGTACAACTGGTATGACACTGCCACAGCCAAGCCCCTCCATCCCCGGTATGTATCCACTGTGGACAGCGGTAACCTGCGGGGGTGCCTCATTGCTCTGCGGGAAGGGCTGTATCAGTGGAACGAGGATGTACTGGCCCGCCGGGCCGAGGCCTTGTCCGACGCCATGGACTGCTCTCCTCTGTTCGACCGGGAGCGGCGGCTGTTCTCCATTGGCTATGAGGTGGAACGGGACAGGCTTACCGACGGCTGGTACGACCTGATGGCCAGTGAGGCCCGGCAGACAAGCTTTATCTCGGTAGCCCGGGGAGAGGTACCCGCCAGACACTGGCGCCGGCTGGGTCGGATGCTGCTGGGAGATAACGATTACTGTGGCATGGCCTCCTGGACAGGCACCATGTTTGAGTATTTCATGCCAAACCTTCTGCTGCCCAGCGAACCCAACTCCTTCCTGTACGAAACGCTGGCCTTCTGTATCTACGCCCAGAAGCGCCGGGGAGACAAGACGAGGAGGCCCTGGGGCGTTTCTGAGTCAGGATTTTATGCCTTCGATCCAGGGTTCAGCTACCAGTACAAGGCTCACGGGGTCCAGGCCTTGGGGCTGAAGCGGGGGCTGGACGCCGAACTGGTAGTGGCCCCGTATGCCTCCTTTCTGGCCCTTCTGCTTGCTCCCCGAAGTGCCCTGCGCAATCTCCGCCGCCTGCGGGACATGGGACTGGAGGGCCGCTACGGGCTGTATGAGGCAGTGGACTACACGCCGACCCGTTTGACCGGGAGCGAGGATCACGAGGTGGTCCGCTCCTACATGTCCCACCACCTGGGGATGAGTCTGGTGGCCATTGATAACGTCCTGCGGGACGGCGTGATGCAGAAGCGGTTTATGAAGGACTGTGACATGTCCGCATACCGGGAGCTGCTTCAGGAGAGGGTGCCTGTGGGTGCGCCCATTATGAGGCAGGAGGAGCGGGACTTTCCCACCAGACTGAGGCCTGCCGCAGGCCCGGCCCTGATCCGGGAAGGGGAGGAGTTTGGACGGAAGTTTCCCCAATGCCACCTGCTGTCTAATGGCAGCTGGAGCATATTGGCCTGCGACAACGGCCTGACCATGTCCAAAGCGGGGGAAACCGCTATCGCCTTGGCCCGGCTGGGGGAGTACTATGCCCCCGCTGGGGTGTCCGCCTTCTTCAACAGCCCGGTTGGGCTGATGGGACTGACCCCCGCTCCTCTGTACCAGGAGGGCAAGTACCGCTGGGAGTTTAATGCTTCCGGCGCGGCCTGGTACTTTAAAAGGGGAGAGCTGTCCGCTCGGATTGGGCTGTCCGTTTCCCGGCGGGAAAAGGGCCAGCTTCACCAGGCTGAGCTGAGTTGGAGGGGCAGAGAGCGGCTGGAGGGGGAACTATTGTTCTATCTTGAGCCTGTCCTGTGTCCCCAGCGGGACTTTGACGCCCACCCGGCTTTCTCACGACTTTTCCTGGAGGGTATACAAGAGGGAAATGGAGCTTTGTTTCACCGCCGTCCCCGGGGCGGGGAGGAAGAACCGTATCTCTCTGTCGCCTGGACGGGAGAGGGAACGTCGGCTAGCCTGGACCGGTCCGCCGCTTTGGGCCGTGGAGGATTGCGGGCGCTGCCCGGCCGGAGGCCGGGGCCGCCGGGGAGCGGCGCCGGTTCCGATCCGTGTCTGATGGTGCGTATCCCGGTATCTCTGGCTCAGGGAGAGAGAAAAAGCTTTTCCTTGGCTTTGGCTTTAGGAGATACCTCTCTTGCAGCCCAGTCCGGGACTCGGCGAATTTTGGAGGGCGGAGACGGGGGAGCGGCCTCTCTGGCCCCAGTGGTTCAGCAGCTGGCGCTCAGTGAGCTGGAGGCACTGGCAGCTTTTGATCTTTTGTCTCAACTGATGGAAGCGGAGATGAGGGCGGATCACCCGCCCCAATCCGCCCTGTGGCCCTACGGGATATCTGGGGATGTCCCCATTGCGGCTGGACAGCTGTCCGGGGTGGAGGGCGTGGAGCGGGCCTTGCTTTGGTGTCGATGGCACCGGCTGTTATCCCGGACGGGCTTTTCTTTTGACTTGGTTCTCTTGCTGGAGGAGGGAGGAGATTACCGCCGTCCGCTCCGCTCCGCGTTGACGGAGGAGATGAAAAAACTGGGGGCTGAGTCTGTCCTGGGCTCCAAGGGAGGGGTGCATCTGGCTGGATCGGACGCAACTCCGGCGGTACTGGCCTGGGCCAAGGTGGTACTGCCAAGTTTGGAAAGTGTTTCCCGCATTTCTCCGCAGGCCGAAGGCCATGACGAAAAATTGTCGTCTGAATCCATTTCTCCGCCGTCCCCGGTGTGCCTGGAGACAGACTCGGCCTCTTGGGAGATGAAGGGAGATATCGTCACTATCCACTGTGGAGATCGGCTGCCTCCTGTGGGATGGTCGCAGGTGTTATGTAATCCGGATTTTGGCTGGCTCACCGATGAGACAGGGGCTGGGTTCCTCTGGTCTGGAGGAAATTCCAGGGAGGGCAAGCTGATCTCCTGGGATAACGA
The DNA here is from genome assembly GCA_947426945.1 of uncultured Bacillota bacterium. Classification (GTDB taxonomy): domain Bacteria; phylum Bacillota; class Clostridia; order Oscillospirales; family Oscillospiraceae; genus Lawsonibacter. The sequence goes on along the minus strand of CANEFX010000008.1, from coordinate 24,318 downwards.
TCCATTGGCAATTGGCGGACAGGAAAAAATTATGGTAAACTTAAATGGGGAGGATATTTCCGTTTTTGCCGACGGAGACGGCCTGTCCTGCGTTGTCACTTACGGTTCCGGCTTTGCACGGTGGAAGAAGGAACTGCCCGGGGCCAGACTGACCGCTGAGGGATTTGTCCCCTTGGACGAAAATCGTCGGATTCTCCGCTTCACCCTGGCTGGAACTTCCGGAAGGATTATTTACCGTTTGGAGGGGGGGGAGGAAGTGACTACCGCTCTGAACGACGGCCAGCCCGTATCCCTTGTGACGAAGGAGAGAGGAGGCCGGCCATGTTCCCGCTTTTTCCGGGAGGATTTTACCCGGGAACAGGAAAAGACGCTCCTCTGGTGGCGTGACAAGGTCTCTGCCCTTACAGTTAAGACTCCCGACGAAGTGCTGGACCGCTATCTGAATAGTTGGTGTCTCTATCAGGTGACGGCCTGCCGCCTCATGGCCCGGAGCAGCCGTTATCAGAATGGCGGGGCTTTCGGGTTCCGGGATCAGCTTCAGGACTGCGCCGCATTGGTGTATACCTGGCCTCAGCGGGTGCGGGAGCAGTTGATTTTGGCTGCCTCCCGGCAGTTTGAGGAGGGGGATGTGCAGCATTGGTGGCACCCGCCCCAAGGGGCCGGGGTGCGTACCCGCATCTCTGACGACCTGCTGTGGCTGCCCTGGGTGATGAGCCGGTACTGTACCGTCACTGGGGATTATAGTCTGCTGGAGGAGGAGGCTCAATATCTGGTTTCCAGATCCCTGGATCCGGAGGAGAAGGACCGGTATGAGGTCCCGCAGATAAGTGAAAAGCGGGACACTCTCTACCATCATGGACTGGCTGCCGTCCTGTGTGCGCTGGGTCGGGGAACGGGCCCACACGGCCTGGCCAAAATGGGGAGCGGCGACTGGAACGACGGTATGGACAGGGTGAGGGGCGAGTCGGTGTGGCTTACCTGGTTCCTGGCAGCCGTGCTGCAAGACTTTGCCGTCCTGTGCCGCCGGATGGACGAGACGGCCCGGGCCGACGACCTGCTGCGACAGGCGGATGCCCTGATTCAGGCGGCACAAAAAGCATGGGACGGGGGATGGTACCGCAGGGGGTACTATGAGGACGGCACGCCTCTGGGCTCCAGGGGGAGCAGCCAATGTCAGATCGACTCCATCGCTCAATCCTTTGCCCTCTTCCCTAATGGGACAGACCGCAAGCAGGCGGACGAGGCGGTCTCCGCCGCTATGAAGCGCCTCTTTGACCGGGAGAGCGGAGTGGTTCGTCTCTTTGACCCGGCGTTTGACAGCCAAGGGGAGAATGACCCGGGATATATCAAGGGCTACCCCGCCGGAGTGAGGGAAAACGGCGGGCAATACACCCACGCTTCTGTCTGGCTGGCCATAGCCTGTTTCCGTCTGGACCGGCCTGCGGACGGCTGGGCCATTTTAAAGGCCCTCCTGCCGGAGGGCCATCCCACAGATATCTACCGGGCAGAGCCCTATGTCATTGCCGCCGACGTGTCCTACGCACCTGGCCAGGCCGGCCGGGCGGGGTGGACATGGTATACCGGTGCCGCCGGATGGTACTGGCAGGCGGCCACCCAGGAGCTGTTGGGGCTGAAGATGACGGAGGGGAAACTTACGGTAGAGCCCAACCTGCCCCCGGACTGGCCGGGGTACAGTGCCAAGTGGAAGCTGTCCAAGGGAGCGCTGAACATCACTGTAAAACGTACAGGCTCCTACTCCGCCGCCTTGGACGGGGAACCTGTCAGGGACGGGGTGATCCTGGCGGAGCTGACGGGAGAGCACAGGCTGGAGGTTACGATTTAGCCCGGGCTGCCACAAACAGATTGGGAGGATTGGGAAACAGGTTTTCCCGCTCCAGTACGGCAAAGCCGTTTTGGGCAATCTTCCGCTCCAATCCCCGCCGAGTGAAAAAGGCCGTGTAGGGCATCGCTCCGATGCGACTCTTTACCAGCTTTTTCAGCCCCATAACCGAGGGGCGGGCGCCCAGGCAGTCGGTGGCGGACAGAAACATCCCGCCGGGCCTGAGCAGTTCCCGGATGCGGGCCAGGGCGGCGGACAGGTCGGGGAGGTAAAGCAATACGTTGAAAGCGACTACTGCGTCAAAGCTCCCCGGTTCCAGAGTGGGATCAAACAGGTCGGTGTTGGTAATCTCCACATTGGACAGGTCCTGGGTCCTGACTTTTTGCCGGGCGATGTCAGCCATTTTTGGGGAGATGTCAATGCCCCAAAGGCAGGAGACGTAAGGGGCCAGGCGCAAGGTAATCAGGCCGGTGCCGCAGGCGAACTCCAGAACCCGGTCTGACGGTTTTAGGTATTTGACGGAACGGGCCGCCGTGCTGTCGTAGGTCTCAGCATAGGTTTTTCCAGAGGTCAAATCATAGGTCTGGGCCCGCATGTCCCAGAATTCTTTTGGCTGGTTCGGCATGGCAGTCTCCTCCTTTCAGCTGCTTCCATTATACTACGGCCGCTCCTGACTTGCCACAACCCGGCAAAATTTTTCCAAAAACTTTACTTTTATATGTCAACTGTGGTATGATAAACCAGCTGTCAAGGGAAAATTTTCTTTCAAAGAAAGGAAACGAAGAATATGCCTCAAGTAATTCGCCGGGAGTTGTTCCCCGGGGTATGGCTGCGTGCGGTCCATACCGGCAAATTTAAAAGCTCTTACCTGTCCGTTACCCTTCTTGCCCCTTTGGACCGGGAGACGGCAGGGGCCAATGCCCTCATCCCAGAGGTGCTGCGCCGGGGGACGGCGATCCATTCGGACATGGAATCCCTGTCCGCCGCCTTGGACGAGTTATACGGCGGGGCCATTGAGCCTGCCGTCCGTAAGCGGGGGGAGACCCAGTGCGTGGGCTTTGCGGCCAGCTTTCTGGATGATGCCTATGCCCTGAAGGGAGAGAAAATCCTGGAGCCCGCCGCTGATCTTATGTGTGAGATACTTCTCAAGCCCTATACCCAGAACGGGGTATTCAGCGCTGACTATACCGCCGGAGAAAAGGCCAACCTCGTCGACCGTATCCGGGCTCAGATCAACGACAAGCGGACTTACGCCGCTCAGCGTCTTACCCAGGAGATGTGCAGGTATGAGGCTTTTGGGGCAGACAAGCTGGGGGACGAGAAGGCCGTGGCCGCCATTACCCCGGAGAGTCTGTGGGAGCGGTATCAGGAGCTGCTGCGCACCGCACAGGTGGAGATCTACTACTGCGGCTCGGCTGGTCCGGACCGGGTGGCCGAAGCGCTGAAACGGGCTTTGTCCGCTCTGCCAGTGAACGAAAACCGCGCTGATCCGGACTGCGAGGTCCGGGTATCCGCCGGGCCTGAGCCCGTTGTGACGGAAGAGGCCATGGACGTGACCCAAGGCAAGCTAGCTCTGGGATTCCGCACTGGGGGGCTTACCTGCTGGGAGGAGGATTACCCCGCCCTCTACCTGGCCGTTGCCGTTTTTGGCGGCACCACCCTGTCTAAGCTGTTTATGAACGTGCGGGAGAGGCTGTCACTGTGCTATTACGCCAGCGCTACGCTGGAGAAAATGAAGGGACTGGTATTGGTGTCCTCCGGCATCGAGTTTGACAAGTACCAGACGGCCAGGGACGAGATCCTGGCCCAATTGGAGGCTGTCAAGCGTGGAGAGATCGAGGACTGGGAGCTGGAGGGCTCCCGCCGTACTCTGATCGGAGCCTGTATGGCCACTTTAGACGACCAGGGCCGTCAGGAGGAGTTCTGGCTGGGCCAGGCATCCGCCGGTCTGGAGGAGTCCCCGGAGGAATTCGCCGCCCGGCTGGAGACCGTCACCCGAGAGCAGGTGGCTGCCGCCGCCCAAAAGCTAGAGCTGGATACCATCTACTTTCTGAAAGGAAAGGAGGGCTGAAACATGGAGAAGCTGGAATTTACCAAAGTAGGGGAGACCATGTACCATGAGAAACTGGAAAATGGCCTGAATGTGTTCGTATTTCCCAAGCCTGAGTTCCACAAGGGCTACGCCTTTTTTGCCACGAATTACGGCGGCATGGATATGCGCTTCTGCTTGGGCGGGGAGTGGCACAGCACCCCTGCCGGAGTGGCCCACTATCTGGAGCATAAAATGTTCGACACGGAGGAGGGTAACGCCCTCCAGGAGCTGGCCGCAAACGGAGCCAGCCCCAACGCCTTTACCAGCAATGACATCACCGGTTACTACTTCGATTCTACAGAAAAATTTGAGGAAAACTTGCGTATCCTGCTCTCCTTTGTTTCGATTCCATGGTTTACCCAGGAGAGTGTGGATAAGGAACGGGGTATCATCGGCCAGGAGATCGGCATGATCGAGGACGACCCCAATTGGAAGTGCTTTATGAACCTGATGGTTGCCTTATACAAACACCATCCTATTCGGACGAGTGTAGCGGGCAGCGTGGAGTCCATCGCCCAAATTACTCCTGAGACCCTGTACGCTTGCCATAAGGCCTTCTACGACCCGGCAAACATGGCACTGTGTGTGGCCGGTCCGGTGGATCCGGAGCACATTTGCGATGTGGCACGGGATATCCTGCCCAAGGAGGCTGGACCCATCGCCGTCAAGGACTATGGGGAGAAGGAGGGGACCCAAGTTGCCAAGATCCTGATGGAGGAACAGATGGAGGTATCCGCCCCCATCTTCCACCTGGGCTGGAAAGGGGAGGCGCCTGTAAATGGGGAGGCGCGGCTGCGCCAGGAGCTGGTGGGGGAGCTTGCCCTGGAGGTGTTGCTAGGCAGTTCCAGCCCTTTGTACGCCAAGCTGTACCGGGAGGGGCTCATTAATCAGGAATTTGGTTACGGCTATGAGAGCGGTTTCGGCTACGCCTTTTTGGCGGCAAACGGAGAATCCCGGGACCCGGAGGCCGTCCGTATGGCGGTAGCGGAGGAGGCAGCCCGCATTGGGCGGGAGAGGGTGGACAAGGCCCTGTGGGATCGGGTGAAAAAAGGAGTCTACGGCAACCGGGTGCGGGGGCTGAATTCCTTTGAGAGCCTGTGTGTGGGTCAGGCCCAGGCCTTCTTTGCCGGATATAATTTTCTTCGCTTTGCCGAGGTTTTTGATTCTGTCACCCGGGAGGAGGCAGAGGAGCTGATTGCCAGCTGGGTGACAGAGAAGCGTACCGCCCTGTCGATAGTCCGGGCTAAGGAGGAAGGGCAGTGATTAACGCAGTGTCCTTCCCCGGCCTGGGGCTGGAGTTTACCTTGAACCGGGTGGCCTTTACCATCCCCGTCCTCAACAGACCCGTTTACTGGTACGGGGTGATTATCACCTGCGGACTGATTTTGGCGGTGTATCTGTGTATGCGATGGGGAAAGCGCTTCGGCATCACGGAGGACGATATCATCGACATGATGCTCTTTGCCGTCCCCGCCGCCCTGGTGGCTGTCCGGGTGTACTACGTGATATTTAATCTGGATCTCTACAGGAAGCCGGACGGCTCCCTGGACTGGGGATATATTCTGAATTACGGCGACGGGGGGCTGGCTATTTACGGGGCGATCATTTCATCGGCCATCGTGCTGCTAATCTTTTGCCGCAGAAGAAAGCTCAGTTTTCTGGCCTATGCTGACCTGGGGGTCCATGGCTTGTTTATCGGTCAGCTCATCGGCCGGTGGGGTAACTTTATGAACGTGGAAGCCTATGGCTCTGCCACCTCCCTGCCTTGGCGGATGTGCGGAAGATCCATTGCGGCTGAAATGCTGCGGGACGGCTATGTGGATCAGGCGGGCTATGAGGCCATCCTCAGCGGGACGCTGGGGGTACATCCCACCTTTTTTTATGAGTCGGCCTGGAATTTTATGGGTCTGATGGTTGTTTATTTAATTGGGAAAAGGCGGAGGTTTGACGGGGAATGTTTTCTGTTTTACTTCTTCTGGTACGGCCTAGGCCGAGCCTGGATTGAGGGCCTGCGTACTGACAGCCTGTATCTCTTCGGGTGGGAGCTTTTCGGTGTTCCTATCCGGGTGTCTCAGCTCTTCGCCTTGATTACCGGCGTGGCGGCGGGAGCAGTGTTGGCTTGGGCTCTGTGGAAGTACCGGGGCGAAAAAAAAGAGCTGTTTGTAGAGCGTCTGTCCACCCAGGTGGCGGAGAATTCGGAGGAGTAGGCTATGTCGGCTGTTGTTATGGACGGAAAGGCCCTTGCGGCCAAGATTAAGGAGCAGGTGCGTCTCCGGGTGGAGCAGATGGAGCGCAAACCAGGGATGGCTATGGTTCTGGTAGGGGAGAACTCTGCCGCCCAGGTGTATGAGACGGGCAAACAGAGGGATTGCAGGCAATGCGGTATCTACTATGAAACCTACCGTCTGCCCGAGGATGTGCCTCAAAAGGAGCTGCTGGATGTCATTGGATTTTTAAATGAGCGGGAGGGAATCGACGGCATCCTGATCCAATTCCCACTGCCCGGGCATTTGGACGACCGGGCGGTTCAGATGGCGATCCGGCCGGATAAAGATGTGGACTGCGTCCACCCATCCAACGTGGGGGATCTCACACTGGGTGTGGACTGCTTCTGGCCCTGCACCCCGGCGGGAGTAATGCGGCTGCTGGCAGAGTACGGGGTTGATCCGGCCTTTAAAAACTGCACGATGGTGGGCCGGTCTAATATTGTAGGTAAGCCCCAGGCCATGTTGCTGCTGCGTCATGATTGTACGGTTACCGTCTGTCATACCAAGACCCCCGACTTGGCGGCCGAGTGCCGTCGGGCGGACATCCTCATCTCTGCTGCGGGCCATGTGGGCCTCATCTCCGCCGACATGGTGAAGGAGGGAGCGGTTGTCATCGACGTGGCTGTCAATCGGGACACCGAGGGAAGGCTGTGCGGCGATGTAGATTACAAGACCGTTGCTCAGAAGGCCGCCTACATAACGCCGGTCCCCGGTGGTGTGGGTCCCGTCACCCGGGCAGTGTTGATGGAAAACACCCTCACCGCCGCCTTGCGCCGCGGAAAGGAATAAAAAAGGAAGGCTCCTCTTGCGGGAGCCTTCCTGCTGTTTATTTTGCCAGAACCTTCTTCAGGCGGGCGAAGCGGGGCAGGGCATTTTCAGTGGGAGCCTGGGCCGCGCCTTGGATCAGGGGCAGAGCGTAGTCGATAAAGTCTTGAGTGACTCCATTGCGCTCGGTGTTAATCCACTCCAGGGGGACTTTTTTCTCAAAGTTGGCCACCTCGGACAGGTTGAACAACTTGGTCTCACAGACGTACTTGCCGCCCTCGCGCGTGCAGACAAAGCCCACCATCTTATCGGTCTCACCAGCCACGGCAGCCTCCACTGCGGTTTTACCGGCCAGGAAAGACTCATCGATGTCGGTGCGGGAGGCCACATGGGCCCCGCAGCGCTGGAGCAGAGACAACTCGATGCCCCGGACCTTGGCGCCGGTTTTCTCCTTGACCACGCTGGCCAGCAGTGCGGCCAAGCCGCCCAGCTGAGCGTGGCCGAAGCCGTCGGTAGCGGAGGTCTTGGCCTCGGAGACGAAAGAGCCGTCGGCGTAGTGGATACCCTCGGAGACGGCCGCGATGCAGTTGCCCTTCTCCTTATAGATGCGGTCTACGTCGGCCAGGAACTCGTCCATATCGAAGTTCACCTCAGGGAGGTAGACCAGGTCGGGGGCGCAGCCCACCACACCGGCCAGGGCAGCGGCTCCGGCCAGCCAGCCGGCGTGACGGCCCATGATTTCAATGATGGTTACCATGCCGGTGTCATAAACGCGGGCATCCTTGTACACCTCGGCGCAGGAGGTGGCAATATATTTGGCAGCAGAGGCAAAACCGGGGCAGTGGTCGGTGCCAAACAGATCGTTGTCGATGGTCTTGGGTACGCCCATAATACGACACTCGTAGCCTACCTTCTGCATATACTTGGAGATTTTGTTGCAGGTATCCATAGAGTCGTTGCCGCCGTTGTAGAAGAAGTAACGCACATCATACTTCTTAAAAATTTCCAGAATCCGCTTGTAGTCGGTGTCGTCCACGTCAGGATCGGCAATCTTGTAACGGCAGGAGCCAAGCTCAGAGGAGGGGGTGTTGAGCAGCAGCTCCAGCTCCTTGGCGTCCTCCTGGCCCATGTCGTACAGCTTGTCGTTCAGCACACCTTTGATGCCGTGGGCCGCGCCGTAGACGGCGGTGATGTCGGGGCAGTCCAAGGCAGTGCGGATCACGCCGTATGCGCTGGCGTTGATGACGGAAGTAGGGCCGCCGGACTGGCCAATGATTAGAGCGCCCTTTAATGTGTTGCTCATGTTGGTTACCTCCAAAATTCAATTATCCTTTGCGGGATGGGGCATAGTTCTAAGCAGGAATATTATAACAAAAACTTTTTTTTTTGTAAACGGGAAGAATAGCCGACTTTTCCTTGAATTATAGGGCCGGAGGTAGTAAAATCACAGTGAAAAGGGGCGGGAAATTATGAGTGATGTGATGGAATTTGCCGACAGAGAAGAATTCAGGCTCTGGCTTTCGCAGCACTGCCTGTCCAGCGCCGGCATTTGGCTTTTATTTGGTAAAGCCGGCGGGCCCAAGACGCTCAAGGCGGGGGAAGCACTGGAGGAGGCGCTCTGCTTCGGATGGGTCGACGGACAGATGAAAAGTATTGACGGCAAAGCCTATAAAAAGTATTTTTCTATGCGCCGCAGAAATAGCAAGTGGTCGGAAAAAAACAAGGCGCTGGTCCAGAGCCTGGAGGAGCGGGGGCTGATGACCCAGTTCGGCCGGGAAAAAGTAGAGCAGGCCAAAGCGAACGGCCAGTGGGACGCGTCCAACCCCATGGCGGTCACCGAGGAGCAGATTGCCGCTGTGTCCGCACTGCTGGAGGGGTACGAGCCCGCATGGACAAACTTTCAGTCCATGCCCCTGTCGGTTCGGAAAACCTACACCCGGGCCTATTTCGACGCTAAGACAGATGCCGGGCGGGAAAAGCGGCTCGCCTGGATGGTGGACCGGCTTAATCAAAATCTGAAGCCGATGTAATAGAAATCAGGGGAGGAGGAGCGCTATGCTGCTAGTCATTCATGGAGCGGTCACGGGGTCACTTGTGATACTGGGCATCATATTTTTAAAGGGAAAGGGTTCTTCTTTGATTGCCGGATATAATACCGCCTCAAGGGCTGAAAAGGAGAAGATTGACGAGAAGAAGCTGTGCAGGTACGTTGGGAAGCTGATGTTTGCCCTGGCTGGCTGCTTCTTTATCATGATGCTGAGCGATATATTCCATAAAATGTGGATTTTATGGCTGGGGCTCGGGTTGGTTTTTATGGTAAGTATTGGCGGGATCATCTATATTAATACCGGAGACCGGATTAAAAAATAGAGGATGAAGGGTCATTCACAAATCCCACAAAACTACCGCCTGTCCCGGTAGAGATTTTTCCCGCTGGTATGTTGCAATCTGACAAAAATGTGGTAAAATAAAAAAGACTTAATTATAAGGAGGTTATTCCCATGCCCCTTGTTACTTCTACCGAAATGTTCAAGAAGGCCTATCATGGCGGTTACGCCGTCGGTGCCTTCAACGTCAACAACATGGAGATCATTCAGGGTATCACCGAGGCCTGTCGTGAGGAGAAGGCCCCTGTGATTCTTCAGGTCTCCAAGGGAGCCCGCGCCTATGCCAACCGCACCTATCTGGTGAAACTGGTGGAGGCCGCCGTTATTGAGTGCCCCGAAATTCCTATCGTACTCCACTTGGACCACGGCGATACCTTTGAGACCTGCAAAAGCTGCATCGATGACGGCTTTACCTCCGTCATGATCGACGCTTCCTCCAAGCCCTTCGCTGAGAACATCGAGATTACCAAGCAGGTTGTAGAGTATGCCCATGACCACGGCGTGGTGGTGGAGGCTGAGCTGGGCGCTCTGGCCGGCGTGGAGGATGACGTTAAAGTTTCCGCCGAACAGTCCCACTACACCCGCCCTGAAGAGGTGGAGGAGTTTGTCTCCAAGACTGGATGTGATTCTCTGGCCATCGCTATCGGTACCAGCCATGGTGCTTTCAAGTTTAAGCCTGAGCAGTGCACACGCAACGAAAAGGGAATCCTGGTGCCGCCCCCGCTGCGTTTTGACATTCTGGAAGAGATTGTCAAGCGTCTGCCCGAGTTCCCCATCGTGCTCCACGGCTCCTCCAGCGTGCCCCAGGAGTATGTGAAGATGGTCAACAGCCACGGCGGCAAGATGCCCGACGCTGTGGGCATCCCCGAGGAGCAACTGCGCGAGGCTGCCAAGAGCGCTGTTTGCAAGATCAACATCGACTCCGATCTGCGCTTGACTATGACCGGCACCATTCGGCAGTTCTTTGACGAGCATCCTGACAAGTTTGACCCTCGAGAGTACCTCAAACCTGCCCGGGCCAACATCAAGGAGACCGTTCGCCACAAGCTGGTGGACGTGCTGGGCTGCGCCGGAAAAGCCTGAATTTCCCGTGTTTAAAAGGGAGCGCTTCGGCGCTCCCTTTTTCTGCACCAGAAAAGCGAGGACAGGGCAGGGAAGAGAGGGTATACTTTGGGAGAAGGAGTTGATGTCAGTGGATTGGCTGAACGACTGGAACCGGGCACTGGACCATCTGGAGGAAAATCTGGACAGGGAAATCAAGCTGGAGGAGCTGGGGCGGCTGGCAGGCTGTTCAGTCTACCATTTCCAGCGGATGTTTTCATATCTGGCCGGGGTGTCTCTGAAGGAGTATATCCGCCGCCGGCGCATGACTCGGGCAGCGGCGGATCTGCGGAAAGGGGAAAAGGTGTTGGATGTGGCGCTGCGCTACGGCTACGACTCGCCCACCGCTTTCAACCGGGCCTTTCAGGCAGTCCACGGTGTTGCTCCATCCCTCGCGAAACAAGATGGGGTAAAGCTGAAAGCCTTTCCACGTATTCGCTTCAAATTTGTGCTCAAAGGGGATACCGAGATGGAGTATCAAATCGTACAGAAGGAAGAATTTCGCATTGTGGGGTTCCGAACGCCCATCCCAAAAGATCAGGAAGAAAGTTTTCAGACGGTTCCCAAATTTTGGGGGAGGGTTGGCCCCCGGCTGGGGGAGCTGATCCCCCTGATGGACCCAGAAATGCCTGGGGTGTTAGGGGTATGCACCTGTCACCTGGAGCAAAACTTCTACTTTATCGCTGTAGCGTCAAAGATCCGGGTCCCGGAGGGGATGGAGGAGTGGACAGTACCCGCCGCCACCTGGGCGGTGTTCTCCGGTCAGGGCCAGCAGCCCACCGCCATCCAGGAGCTGCAAAAACGGGTCGTCACGGAATGGTTGCCTGATTCGGGCTATGAGTGGGCTCAAGCTCCCGATGTGGAGGTCTACCTGAACGAGCCGGGGGCGAGAGAGCAGCGGTTCCAGGTTTGGCTGCCCATCCAAAAGATAACAGGTCAATAAAATCTAGTTTTTGTTGACCAAACAGCCTTGTGGAGGTGTCTTCACAGGGCTGTTTTAATCCATGTTAACTTTGGTTGACAGATTTCCAAGGGCCTTTGCTTGACGATGTGGGAGAAAATCTGCTATGGTAGGGGCAGATAAAGGAGGTTTTCTCATGAACTTTGCGGAACGATTGATGGCACTGCGGAAACAACGGGGATGGTCTCAGGAGGAGCTGGGCAACCAGATTGGAGTTACCCGGCAGACGGTGTCCAAGTGGGAAATGGGGCAGAGCACCCCGGAGCTGGAGAAGCTGGTGGAGCTGTCCCGACTCTTTAGTATGTCCATCGACCAGCTGGTGGGGCTGGAGGAGGCGGGTGAAAGACACGATCCCTGGGAGGAGCCGAACAAGACCTCCGGTGTGCGGTCCTGTGGGGCTTTCTATGAGTACATCAGCCCCGTAAAGGTATTTGGCCTGCCGCTGATTCATGTCCGCTGGGGCTTTGGGCCCAGGCCGGCCAAGGGAATCATCGCCGTCGGAGACTGCGCTGTGGGAGTGGTGGCCATCGGCGGCTGCTCCTTGGGGATGATTTCTCTGGGCGGCGTCAGCCTGGGACTGCTTCTGGCGCTGGGCGGGGTCGGTTTGGGGCTGTTTGCTCTGGGCGGACTGGCAGTCGGAGGCTTTGCCCTGGGCGGCTGCGCCGTGGGACAGTGGCTGGCCGTGGGCGGCGGGGCCTTTTCCAACTACCTGGCCATCGGCGGGGGAGCCTGGTCAAATGGATTGGCTATTGGCGGTTCCGCTCAGGGACATGTTGCGATAGGCCGGGAATGGGCGGCCGGCACCTACACGCTCTTCCAGGTGTCAGAGGAAGGCTGGGGCGGAAATGTGAGTCCTGCGGAGGTCTGGAGCATCGCCAAACGGGAATTTCCCCACATGTGGGGCTGGGTTCAGGATGTAATCCGGTGGATGCTGAGCTAAAACCGCCTGGCGAAACCGCACCTCTGGCACAGAGCCTCCCGGGCTTGTCCCTGAGAAAAGCCATTGTAAACAGCCCGGGCCCGGGGGGACTCCAATATCTCCGCCAGGCTGTTTTGATACAGATTTCCCAACGGAATGTCTCCCTCATGGTCCAGACAACAGGGCACTACCGTTCCGTTCACCAGTACCCCTATCTGGTCTCGCAGACCGTAGCAAAACGTGGGAGCCTGGCCCTTTGGGGCGGTCAGCTCCGGCCAGTCAAATTTTTCGCCCCACTCCAGAAAGATGTTGGGCGCAAGAGTGGTCCCCCGTCGGCCTTCCTGCCAGGGAGGAGGAAAGGCCTCTTTCAATGTGGCCACAATCTTTCCATTGAGGCGGCCGCTCCCACGGGTGTTCACATCGTCCAGATTCCAAAGCCGCAGGGCGCATTTTTTTCCCGTCTCTGCGGCAGCCCGTGCAAAGGAGATACACCCTGCCAGATAGTCTGCCAATCCTTTGTTCCGGTTTCCCTCAAAGGAATGGAGAGAGATGCTTACTTTCTCCACTGCCGAGCTGTCCAGCAGCAGGTCCTGCCGCTCCTTTAGCAGCGTGCCGTTGGTGGTAAGCATGACTTTAAATCCCATCTGCGCCGACTGCTCCAGGATATCACTCAGCTGGGGATGAAGCAGCGGCTCACCCATCAGGTGGAGATAGAGGTATTCGGTATGCGGCCGCAGTCTGAGAGCCAGAGTTTGAAAGTTTTCCGGAGACAGAAATTCGGCCGGCCGGCGGGTGCCTGGGCAGAATTCACAGGACAGATTGCATACATTGGTGATTTCCAAGTAGGCCTTTCGAAGAGTCCTCATTGGCTGCGCCCCCTTTTCAGCTTTAGCATACCATGGGCACGGATTTGGGTCAACGCCTTACCTCTAAAATGTGCAGAAACCGCACCTTTTGTATTGGGTAGGTGGACAAGGGACGAAAGTCCGCGTCATCGGTGTGGGCAGCTACCAAAATATTTTCCGGAGTTGCCGGGCTGTTTACCGCCACGACTACCGGATTGTGGGAAAAAATGCCGCCAGTAAAGCTAAGTTGGACAAAGTCGCCGGGCTGAATTTCTCCTATGGACGTCTCCCTCCCTATGGGGCCGGGACTCTCATTTTTCCGGGTGAGGAAATTGTAAAAAAAGGGGACTCCTGTCCAGGCTGGGGCTCGGCTGTACTGATTGTTGTAGAACCAGCCGAAGGTAGGGGTATAGTTCATTACGCCGGAACCGGCATAAAGGCACTGAGAGGCGAAATTGGTGCAGTCGCCTCCCAGTGCATCAAAATTATAGAAGTCCGGATTGCGGTGGTAAGCCCAGCGGTGCGCATAAGCCACCGCCGCCTCCCGATTGTAGGGACGCAACGTCATAAAAAGCCCTCCTTTTTTTCATCCTATTCTAATGAGATAAAAAGGGTGCAGGAAATTCCGCCCGGAACGGGAGACCGTCTTGCGGCGGTTTTTTCTGTCTATTTAAAACCAAACATCTGGGTGGCGGTAAATCATGAAAATTTATCAAAAATAGGGCTTTTCTTTTTGTATATTCATGTATATAATATTTAGCAGCGATTCCGTTAGAGTCGGCCGTCTGTGCATTGAGCAGGGGGGACTTGGCGCGTTCCATTACAACCCTTAGGGGAGGACATACTTATGACAAGAAGCAGTGCAAGGGAGATCGCCGTACATATTATTTTTGCTTTGAGTTTCGATACCCGCAGTGCACAGGAGATTCTGGAAGCAGAACTGAACCGGGAACGCTTTCAGGAACTGGCGGAAGAGCTACCACTCTATGCACAGTTCCCCAATGGAAAGCAGGAGCGCTACATACGGGATCTGGTTCAGGGGGTGTTTGCCCATGGTCCAGAGTTGGACGACTGTATCAGCCGCTACTCGGTGGGTTGGGCTTTCGCCCGAATTCCCCGTATGGCTGCAGCAGTCATGCGCACCGCTATGTATGAGGTGCTCTATATGCCGGACATCCCTAATGCAGCCGCCATCAACGAGGCGGTGGAGATTGCCAAGAAATATGAGCCGGCGGAGGTCGTATCCTTCATCAACGGTATTCTGGGTACCTTTGTCCGTGCGGAGTTTGAGGATACCCCACCCAAGCCGGAGAAAAAGGTTCCGGAGGAGGAGACATGAAGCCTGTCCTGGGGCTGGACACCAGCAATTACACCACCTCCGCTGCCCTTTTTGACGGGGAGACGGGGGAAAATATGGGCTGTCTGCTGGATGTGCGCCCGGGGGAACTGGGCCTGCGCCAGAGCGATGCCTTGTTTCAGCACGTGAAGCGTCTGCCTCAGCTGCTGAGGCAGCTGCTGGGGCAGACGCGGGATATTCGGGCCGTGGGAGCCTCCACTTGTCCCCGGGCGGTGGAGGGCTCCTATATGCCCTGTTTTCTGGTCGGAGAGTCGCAAGGAAAGGGAATTGCAGCTGCCTTGGGTGTTCCTTTCTACGCCCACTCCCACCAGCAGGGACATCTGGCTGCTGCCGCCTGGTCTGCCGGGCGGATGGATCTGCTGGACTCCTCCTTTTTGGCCTGGCACCTGTCCGGAGGGACCACCGAGCTTCTGCTGGTAAGGCCGGAGGGGACTTCTGTGGCCGTTGAAATCATCGGTGGTACCAGCGACCTGTCCGCCGGCCAGCTTATCGACCGCACTGGCGTGCTGCTGGGATGCCAGTTCCCAGCGGGTAAAGCATTGGATAAGCTGTATGCCCAGGCTGATGTTTGCTATGAGCCAAGGATAAAGCTGAACGGCCTTACATTTTCTCTGTCCGGGATGGAGAACCAGGTAAAGGCTTTGGCCGAGGAAGGAGAGAAGCCGGCCAATATTGCCCGCTTTGCCATTGATGCGGTTTCCAATGTGGTGTGGCGGGCCACCCAGGAGGCCCAGAGGCGCTATCCTGGTCTGCCGGTGCTGTGCTCCGGCGGAGTGGCTTCCAACTCTCAGCTGCGGGCGGGGTTGATTCACATTTGCGGCGCTTTTTTCGCGGAACCCCGGTATTCCACTGATAATGCTATGGGCACGGCAATCCTTACCTGGCGGGCTCTTGGCGCGGAGGAGAAGCTATGAGAGAGGAAGCAATCCTGTCCCCCAGCCAGGTAGGGCAGTATCTGAAAAATATGATGGATCAAGATTATCTGCTGTCCCGGCTGCTGGTGCGGGGGGAGTTGTCCAACTACAAGACCTACCCTTCGGGGCACCACTATTTCACATTAAAGGATGGAGAGGGCGCTCTGCGGTGCGTTATGTTTCGGAGCGATGCCCGGTCCCTCCGGTTCCGGCCGGAAAACGGGATGCAGGTAATCGCTGCCGGCCGGGTGACCGTCTTTCCACGGGACGGCCAGTATCAGCTGTACTGCGCCCGGCTCACCCCAGAGGGGGTGGGTGATCTGGCCTTGGCTTTTGCACAGCTGAAAGAGAAGCTGGCCCAGGAGGGTCTTTTTGATCCAGGCAACAAGAAGGAAATCCCCAAATTTCCTGGGAGAATTGCTCTTATTACTTCTCCGGCCGGGGCGGCCGTGCGGGATATGATCCGTATTTTGAGAGCCCGCTGGCCCATGGCAGAGGTCTGCGTGATTCCGGTACGGGTTCAGGGGGAGGAGGCTCCCCAGGAAATTTCCGCCGCTATTCAGTGGGCCAATCTGCACAACGCTGCAGACCTGCTGATTACCGGGCGGGGAGGTGGCTCTATGGAGGACCTGTGGGCCTTTAACGAGGAGGCGGTGGTTCGGGCTATTTACGCTTCGGATATCCCCGTTATCTCTGCCGTAGGCCACGAGCCGGATGTGACCATTGCCGATTTTGTAGCCGATTTGAGAGCGTCTACCCCTTCCAATGCCGCCGAGCTGGCTGTGCCCGACCAGAACGAGATCTATATGACTCTCTTGGGGGATAAGGAGCGGCTGGAGGGGGCTGCGTCAGTCCGGCTGGCTCGATACAGACAGAGTCTGATCCGACTAGTCAACAGCCGGGTTATGACAGAGCCCAGCTCCTACTTCCGGGAAACGCGATTGCTGCTGGACTTTCAAAGCGGCCGATTGGCCAATGGTCTGCGTCATGCCGCTGCGGAACAGCGAAAGCGGCTGGCCACTCTGTCTGCCGCCCTGCCCAATGGAGCGGAGCGGCTGGTGACAAGGCGACGGGAGCGGCTCAATGCCCTAGCTGCCTCCTTGGATGCCCTGAGTCCCCTGAAGGTGCTGGGCCGGGGCTATGCCATTGCCCGGCGGGAGGACGGGAAAGCCGTTCTCTCTACGGGAGATGTGTCCGCCGGAGATAAGCTGGAGCTGACTTTATCGGACGGCAGTGTGAACTGTCAGGTACTATAGAAAGGGAGCGTCACTATGGCCGCGAAGAAGAAACTGAATTTTGAGGGCGCTATGGCCCGGCTGGAGGAGATTGTCTCCCTGCTGGAGCGGGGAGACGCCCCCCTGGAGCAGGCAATAACCCTCTTTGAGGAGGGGGCGAAGCTGCTGCGGGAGTGCACCAGGCAACTGGATGAAGCGGAGCAGAAGGTGACGATTCTTACCGCCGGAAGAGATGGAGAGATAGTCGAGGAGCCTTTTGGAGACACAAACTGATATGGGAAAAAATTTTACAGTCGTTATGGAGCAGGACAGGATCCTAGTTGAGGACTATCTGTCTCAAGCTTTTGCCGCAGAACCGCGCCACGCCGATTTGCAGGAGGCCATGGAGTACTCCCTGCTGGCTGGCGGCAAGCGCATCCGCCCGGTGCTCACGCTGGAGACCTGCCGCATGTGCGGCGGGGATCCCCAGGCGGCTCTGCCATTTGCCTGCGCGGCAGAGATGATTCACACTTACTCCCTGATTCACGATGATCTGCCTGCCATGGACAACGATAAACTGCGTCGGGGCCGGCTTACCAACCATATGGTTTATGGAGAGGCGGCTGCCATTCTGGCCGGAGATGCCCTGCTTACCGCCGCTTTTGAGCAATTGACAAAGGCTCTACTCCCCGCCGGGCGCATTGTGGAGGCTGTGCGCTGTTTGGCCTGCGCCGCTGGCTCTGCCGGCATGGTGGGTGGACAGGCCCTGGATATGGCCGGAGAAGGCCGTGCTCTGGATTTGGATGAGCTGGAGCTGCTCCAGAGTTTAAAGACAGGTGCACTCATCTCCGCTGCCGCTGAGTTGGGCTGCATTGCTGCCGGAGGAAATCAGGAACAGCTGCAGTGTGTGCGCACCTATGCTCAGGCACTGGGCCGGGCCTTCCAGGTGCGGGATGATATGCTGGACATCATTAGTTCTCAGGAGGAGCTGGGCAAACCGGTAGGCTCTGACCAGGCCAATGAGAAAAGCACCTTTGTTACTGCCTTGGGTTTGGAAGGCTGCGGGAGACTGGTAGCTCGTCTGACTGAAGAGGGGATCGAAGCCATTAGAGGTTTTATGGCCCCTGATTTTCATATCTGGCTGGCCCAATCTCTAGCTCAGCGAACAAAATAAGCTCAATTTCCGGGGGGAATCAAGTTTTGACTGTACCCAACGCAAAAATCCAATATGAACCCATCCTTTCTCGTCTGACCGATCAGGAGGGAGAGGCTTTGTGTGCTCAGCTGCGCCGTGAGCTGGTGGAAGACGTATCCAGGACAGGCGGGCATTTGGCCTCCAATCTGGGGGCGGTGGAGCTGACGGTAGCCCTCCATCGGGTATTTGACACCTCAGTGGACCGTTTGGTATTTGACGTGGGCCACCAGTGTTACACTCACAAGCTTCTTACTGGGCGGACTCTGTCCACCCTGCGGCAATACGGCGGCGTTGCCGGATTTCCAAAACCCAATGAGAGCGTCCATGACGCTTTTATTGCCGGGCACGCATCCAACTCGGTAGCGGTGGCTTTGGGAATGGCCAGGGCCCGTACCATGCTGGAGAAGGATTATAAAGTGATCGCCCTTATCGGTGATGGCGCCCTCACTGGCGGGCTGGCTTATGAGGGGCTGTCCAACGCGGGGGACTGTGGACGGCAACTGCTGGTTATCCTCAACGACAACGGTATGTCCATCACGCCCAACGTGGGCGGCGTAGCGGAGCATTTGGCGAAACAGCGCTTAAAGCCCCAATATCTTACTTTTAAAAAGCACTACCGTCGTATTATGAACGCCACCGCGCCCGGCCGGGCAGTTTATAAGGTCACCCACCGGGTAAAACAGACCTTGAAGCAGTTCCTCTTGCCCTGTAGTATGTTTGAGGATATGGGCTTCCGCTATTTGGGGCCAGTGGATGGACACAACCTGTCTTTCCTGACCAAGCTCCTGCGGTACGCTAAAGATATGGACGAGCCGGTGTTGCTCCATATCAAGACTGTAAAGGGAAAAGGTTTTCTTCCTGCTGAAGAGAATCCTGATGCTTTCCATGGCGTGGCCCCTTTTGATTCGCTTACTGGAAAACTAAAACGGGAGCCGGGTGAAAACTTCTCTGCTGTTTTTGGACGAACTCTGGTTCGGCTTGCGGTGCAGGACAGACGGGTATGTGCCATTACCGCCGCAATGACCGGAGGGACGGGGCTGGAACAGTTTGTTCAAAATTTCCCGGACCGGTTCTATGACGTGGGCATTGCCGAGGGGTGTGCTGCCTCTATGGCCGCTGGTATGTCTAAACAGGGGGCCATCCCTGTCTTTGCGGTGTATTCTACCTTTCTCCAGCGGGCTTATGATATGCTGATTCACGATATGGCTATTGACAACCTCCATGTGGTGCTGGGGGTGGATCGGGCCGGACTGGTGGGAGACGACGGTGAGACTCATCACGGACTGTTCGACATTGCATTTCTGGACACCGTCCCCAATATAACGGTGCTGGCTCCGGCCAGCTTCGCCGAGCTTGAGGTCATGCTGGAACGGGCTTTGTTTCAGATGGAAGGCCCTGTAGCGGTGCGATATCCCCGCGGCGGAGAGGGCGGATACATTGGGACTGGGGGGGAGAAGCCGTCTGTTATTCTGCGTTGGGGCGGGGATATTACCTTGGTCGGCTACGGTACAGAAATTAACGAAATTTTGGAGGCTGCCAGGCTGCTGGGACAACAGGGAATTCAGGCTGAGGTAGTCAAATTGAATCAAACCACGCCGCTGGTCTCCGATCTGGTGGAGTTGTCCGTTCGAAAGACGGGGGTTATGCTGGTGGCAGAGGAGCAGTGTGCGCACGGTTGTGTGGGACAGAGGCTGGCCGCCAGGCTGGAGCTGGCCGGACTCCTTGCCAAGGTTGCGCTGATTAACTGCGGCGAGAACTTTGTGCCCCATGGAGCGGCCAGTCTGCTGAAACGGGATCTGTTTTTGGACGGGACCGGGATTTATAAAAGAGCGCTGGAGGTGCTGGGCCGTGGCCAAACGGAGGCTTGATACAGCGATCACAGAGCTGGGCTTGGCAGACAGCCGGCAGAAAGCCCAGGCCCTTATTATGGCCGGAGAGGTCTATGTCAACGGCCAGAAGCAGCTGAAGGCAGGGGCTGCCGTGGGAGAGGATGACAGTCTGGAGGTCCGCTCAAAAAATCCCCTGCGTTATGTAAGCCGGGGCGGACTGAAGCTGGAAAAGGCCATGGAGCTGTGGCCCATCGATTTGAAGGACAGAATCTGTGCCGACATTGGCGCTTCCACCGGAGGATTTACGGACTGTATGCTCCAGAACGGGGCACGGCTGGTATACGCTGTGGATGTGGGCTACAATCAGCTGGACTGGAAGCTGCGAACCCACCCTCAGGTAGTGTGTATGGAGCGGACAAATGCCCGGTATCTCACAAGAGAACATATTCAGGAGCCGCTGGATTTTTTCTCTGTGGACGTGTCTTTTATATCCCTCAGCCTGATTCTGCCCGCTCTGCGGCCCCTGATGAAGAAAGAAGGCCAAGCGGTGTGCCTGGTTAAGCCCCAGTTTGAGGCGGGCAGAGAGAAGGTGGGGAAAAAGGGAGTCGTCCGGGACCCGGTTGTCCACCTGGAAGTGCTGGAGCGCTTTCTGAGCCATGCGGCCCAGTCGGGATTTACTGTGAAGGACATCTCCTTTTCCCCCATAAAGGGTCCGGAGGGCAATATTGAGTATTTGGGTTATCTCCAGGCAGGAGAGGGGCCTGTATATACGGGGGACCTCAGCGCCTTGGTGGAACGGTCGCACAGTGTTTGGAAAGAGAGGCCGATATGAAAATTGTACTCAGCTCCAACCCCTACCGGGACAAAGGGCTTCGGGTTGCACTGGAGGCCAAGCGGATTTTAGAACACGCCGGGGCGCAGACTGTTTTGTGCCTGCCTTTCCAACCTAAAAAGGGGGAGCGGTTGGAGTTGCCTCGGCAAATTTCCCTGTCCTTACTGGAAAAGGAGCTTCCATCCGCCGATTTGCTTATTTGTTTTGGCGGCGACGGCACGATCCTCCATGCCGCCCGGGACGCAACCTTATGCGGGGTGCCTATCCTGGGAGTTAACACCGGTAGCGTAGGCTTTATGGCGGAGCTGGAACGTGGGGAGCTGCCCCTGCTGGCCCCTCTTGCCCACGGCATGTATACGGTAGAAGAGCGGATGATGCTGGATGTTCGTGTGCTTCGGGGAAATAAGGTGATTTATGAGGACTCCGCCCTAAACGATGCAGTTATTTCCAAGGGTTCTATGGCCAGAGTGGCTGAGATGGAAGTATTAGCGGACCGTGTAAAGGTAACAGGCATTACAGGGGATGGCGTGATTGTAGCCACTCCTACCGGATCCACCGCCTACTCCATGTCGGCGGGCGGACCTATTGTGGAGCCAACCTCCAAAGGTATTATCGTTACTCCGGTCTGTGCCCATCAACTGGCTGCCAGGGCTATGGTACTGGCTCCGGAGCGTATAGTTACGGTACAGCTCCCCAGAGGAAATCGCAAGTATTTATACTTGTCAGTTGATGGAGGCAAGGCCATTCGGCTGACCGGAGGAGACCGTGTGGAGATTGGGCGCAGTGCGCGTGTAACTCAGCTGGTGCGGTTGGCCGATCGCAGCTTTTATCAGGTCATTAATCAAAAACTGGGAGGATTGATTCAATGAAGAATGTCCGACAGCGTGAAATTCTGAAAATTATTCAGAATCAGGAGATTGACACACAAGAACAGCTTCTGGAAGCGCTGCGGGCCAGAGGTTTCTCCACCACGCAGGCTACCATTTCCCGGGATATTAAGGACCTCCGTCTTGTAAAGGAGCTCACTGGTTCGGGCAGTTACCGCTATGCGATTTCAGAGCGGAAAATTCCCTCTGCCTTTGATGTCAGATTGCGCAACATTTTTAAGGAGGGTGTTGTTTCAGTGGATGTGGCCCAGAATATTGTAGTGGTGCGCACCATGCCGGGGCTGGCTTCGGCCGCCTGTTCGGCACTGGACGGAATGGAGATTGACGGCATGGTAGGCAGTCTTGCCGGCGATGACACTGGTATTCTCATCATGCGGGACAATGCTCTTGCCCAGCAATTCAGCGGCGAGGTCCATAAGCTGCTAAAATAGAGAGATAGGAGGGGAGGACTATGCTTTCCCTGCTTCATATTGAGAATATTGCTATTATTGAATCGGCGGACATCAGTTTTGATGGCGGCTTTAATGTGCTCACCGGAGAAACCGGCGCAGGCAAATCCATTGTCATTGACGCTATAAGTGCTGTCCTGGGGGAACGCACCAGTCGTGAGCTGATTCGGACCGGAGCCAAATCGGCGCTGGTAAACGCGGTATTTGTCGGTGCGCTGCCCCGGAGATGGCTGGAGGATAACGGGTTTCCTGCAGAGGATGAGCTGATGCTCCAACGAGAAATTTTGGGGGATGGACGTAACGTATGCCGGGTAAATGGCCGGCCGCTGACGGTAGCTCAGCTTCGGGAGCTGGGGCGGCAGCTTCTTAATATCCACGGACAGCACGACGGACAGCAGTTGCTGGACCCTGACTGTCATCTGGGCTACCTGGACAGCTTCGGCAAGACGGCCCCGTTGCTGGAGGACTATCAGGCTGCTTACCATTCTATGGCCGACCTGCGCAAGCGGATTGCTGGCCTGGAGATGGATGAAGCGGAGCGCTCCCGTCGGGTGGATACCCTGGAGTATCAGATTAAGGAGTTGGAGCGGGCAGAGCTGAGGTCCGGCGAGGACGAGGAGCTGGACGCCAGAAAAAACCTGTTGCGCAGTTCCGGCAGACTGATGGAGGCGATTCAGGAGGCACAGTTTGCCTTGTCTGGCGAAGAGGACAGCCGTGGAGCCTGTGACCTGATTGACGAGGCGGAAAGGGCTGTCCGCTCTGTGATGCGGCTGGGTCCTCAGCTGGAGGAACTGGGAGAAAAGCTCGCGAATCTGCGCTGTGCCGCCGACGATGCGGCAGAGTTCCTGCGGGATTTTGCCGACGAGTTTGATTTTTCCCCAGAGGAGTTGGAACGGCTGGAGAGCCGACTGGATGTGATTTACCGCCTGAAAAAGAAATACGGACCTACAGTGGCCGACATGCTGGACTATTTGGAGGCGTGCAGGGCTGAGCTGGAGCAGATTCAGGATGCTGACGACACTATTCAGAAGCTGGGCAAGGAGCTGGAAAAAGTCCGGAAGGAGGCTCAAAAGAAAGGGGAGGCGCTGTCCAAGGCCCGAAGAAAGGCGGCAGACGACCTCCAGAAGCGAGTGCAAGAGGAGCTTTGCCAGTTGGACATGCCAAAGGTACAGTTTGTCACCGACTTTGCATCTAGCTTCGGGCAGGACGGTATGGACGACATGGGAATGGACCAGGTTCAGTTTCTTATGTCCGCCAACTTGGGTGAGGCGTTAAAACCTATCCATAAGGTGGCCTCTGGTGGTGAACTAGCTCGAATCATGCTGGCATTGAAAAATGTTCTGGCTGAGGACGACGGTGTCGGCAGTCTGGTGTTTGACGAGGTGGATACCGGTGTGTCCGGTCGGGCGGCCCAGAAGGTGGCCGAGAAGATGGCAGATGTGGCTCGGCGAAAGCAGGTGCTTTGCGTCACCCATCTGCCCCAGATCGCCGCCATGGGGGACACCCACTTCTCAGTGGAAAAGGGAGAGAAGAAGGGCCGCACATTTACCAATGTGGAGCGTCTGAACCGAAAGGGCAGAGTGGAAGAGCTGGCACGTCTTATCGGCGGAGCTTCTGTCACCGACGTTCTGCGGCAAAGCGCGCGAGAATTACTGGAACAGGCTGAGGCCTACCATAAGAAGTAAAAAACAGGGCGCACGTTAAAATGAACCGCCCCAGTAAAAACGGACAATAGACAAAAGGCCCCCTGTGTAGGAAAATAAGACTACACAGGGGGTCGTAATATGGAGAAGCGAAAATACACAAAGATACAAGTACTGGAAACAGAGATCGTATCAATGCATAGGGCAGGAAAAACGCACAGAGAGATAGCAGAATATTTTGGGTTAGAGCGCAGCCAGGTCAAAAAATGTTTGGAGAGATTCCGCTGCAGGCAGAGAAAGCAGGCGGCTGGAATACAGCCGAAGCCCAAGGGCCGTCCCCGCAAGGATGGCCAGCCGCCGCATCAAAGCGAGGCCGCAGAGCTTAAGAGGCTGCGGATGGAGAACCAGCTGCTGCGGGATTTTCTGAAGCTTTCCGAAAGGGGGTGCGAGCGAGAGTAAAGTATCATGTGATCTATCTTCACCGGAAAAACTATGCCATAACAGTCATGTGTCAGTTTTTCGGGGTATCGCGGAGTGGGTACTACGATTTTGTCCGCTGTCTGGGCCGGCCAGAGCGGGATGCAGAGCTGGGGCAGGTTCTTCGGGAGCAGCAGGCTCACGTCCGGCAGACATATGGTTACAGACGGATGTGGCTGTGGCTGGAGAGTCAGGGCATCCACCGAAACCCCAAGACTGTGCTGCGGGTAATGAAGAAATATGAGGTGCTGGCGGAGATTCGCAGGCCGAGGAAATGGCAGCAGATGGGGCAGCAGGTCCGCAAATATGAAAACCTGCTTAACCGGGAGTTTCACGCAGACAAG
>CANEFX010000007.1 GCA_947426945.1 uncultured Bacillota bacterium | reverse complement strand
ATTTTCCTACACAGGGGGCCTTTTGTCTATTGTCCGTTTTTACTGGAGCAGTTCAATCTTCGGGGCGGGCCTTCTTTTACTTTCCTTCCAGCAGGTGGTCCATTACATCCACCAGATGGCCAATTTCCGGCTTACTCATCTGCTCATCTGCACCCAGCTGACGTCCTTTGATCCGCATCTCCTCACTGATAAGGGAGGAGAAAATAATCAATGGGACAACCTGGAACCTGGGGTCGCTCTTCACCAGCTTGGTCAGCCGGTGTCCATCCATCTGCGGCATCTCGATATCGGTGATAATCAACGCCACATAGTCGAACAGCCTTCCGTCCTTGGGCAGGGTATTCAGGGACTCCCACAACTCCTTGCCGTTGGAGAACATCCGCAGATTCCCATACCCCGCCTTACGCAGACAGTCCTCAATCATCTTGGACAGGAGGATAGAGTCCTCTGCAATCCAGATGGGGGCATTACTCCGGCTCCGGGGGCCCATCTTGTCGATCTCATCCATCTGGATGGTGGTCTCGGGGGCAATCTCGGCTACGATGCGCTCAAAGTCCAAAATGGTGACCAGATCCTGGCCGCACTGGGCGATGCCGGTAGCCACTCCCTCAGATCCGCCGGACACCGTCTTGTCCGGCTTATGGATATCTGTCCAGGAGATACGGCTGATGCCCACTACGGTGTGTACGCGGAAGGCAATAAACATCTTATTGAAATTGGTAACGATGAACAGGTCTTTCAGGCTCTTTTCCTTCTCCACTCCCAGATATCTGGGCAGATCCACCACGGTGATTACAATGTCCCGGGGCTTGAAGATACCCTCCACCGCAGGGTGGGCGTGGGGCATGGCCTTTACCGGCGCAGACAGGATGATCTCCCGCACCTTGGCCACATTGATGCCATACAGATTATCATCAATGGTAAACTCCATGATTTCAATCTCGTTGGTGCCCGACTCCAAAAGGATACCGCTGTTATGTACCTCCGCCATTGCTGACACTCCTCACTCTATTTAGGATGCGCCCCTCTGCGCGCTTGGGATCAACTTAAAAAATGATGTCTTTCTGTCCATAAGACCGGATACAGGCCTGCCCGCTGCCCACGTCGAAGAGCAGTGTCCTGGCGATGGTTCCTCCGACATTTTCCGCTAAAAGGTGAAGCTTCTCCCGTCTCAGGATCGCGTGTACGCTCTCGATATTCCGTTGTCCGATATTGCCCAGGCCGGAGCCGGACACCTCAAACATTTTGGCGCCGCCGGCAATTTTTACCGTCATCCTGCTTCGGGAAGCACCCTTGGCCTCCATCTGCCGCAGCGTCTCCTTAATGCCGGTATCCGCATACTTCAGCGGGTGGGTCCGCCCGGCCTCCATGTTCAGCGGAAGCATGATATGGAGCAGTGCTCCCAGCCGCAGCCTCGGATCGTGAAAACACAGGCCGATGCAGGACCCCAGCGCGTAAGTAATCAGCATACCGTCGCCCTGGAGCAGCTTCATATCCGCAATGCCTACTGTCAGTCTTTGATCACTCATCACTAACGCCCAGCTTCCTTAACAAGAAATCCAAAGAGCGCAGGTCAGGAGAAAGAATCAGGTGGCAGGGGACTTCTTTCCCGTCGCACACAAAGTTGCCGCCGATGGCCATCAGGTAATCGGACATACCGCCGTATTCCGCCATGGGCACCGTCAGGATAGCGCCCTGCATGTCTACTGCAAAGGCGGGCACGGTCAGCTTGATATTGAGGTCAGCCAAACCGGACATGGCGTTGATAAAGGTGGAAATCATAATATTTCCAATCTCTATCATAGCGGAACGGGCCAGCTCCGTCAAGCTCTCATAGCTGCTTACGCTCTCACCCAGCATGGTCTCCAGCACCACGTTGACCAATTCCAGCTTCTGCACCGACAGCATAATGCCGCCCACATCGCCGCTCATCTTCACCAGCACGCCGGCGGTGACCTCCTCCGGTCCGCCGATCCACTCAATGGCCTCATTATACCCCATGATGCGCACTTCCGGCAAGGTAATTCTCACCGTCTGGTTCATCATCTGGGACAGGGCGGTGGCTGCGTTGCCCGTTCCAATGCTGCCAATCTCCCGGAGGGTATCGATCTCCAGTGAGGACAACTGATCATAATTCTTTATCATATCCCGGCTACCCCCTTATTTTCAGCCCGGCAGGCCGTTGATGGTCTGCTCAATCTCGTCCGAGGTCTGTACCATCCGCAGCGCGTAGCTGTAAGCTCGCTGGGATTCAATCACCTTGACCATCTCCTGAGCCAGGTCCACATTGGAACGCTCCAAAAAGCCCCGTTTCACCCCGCCGGTCCCCAGATACAGATCGCCATTCTTCTCAATGGGGATAAAGCGGCCGCTGTCCGCGTGGAGCATCCCATCATAGATCCGGTAATCAAAGACGCCCACATCCAGCTCCGCCTTTCTGTCCTGGGGATCAATGACGATAAAGTTGCCCATGGAGTCCAGCACACAGCGTCCCTCGTTGTCGCTGAGCCGCCACTCCTCAGTCGGCTGGGGCTCGATCATTTCCCCGGTAATGGGATCTACCTCCGGCTCAGCGTCCTCAGCGGGCGGAACCAGGAACTGTGCCATCATAAAGGCGCCGTCCCGGGTGAAGGAAATCTCTTCCGTCTCCAAGTCATACAGCCCGAAAAAACCGTCCCCCGTAATGGCAAAGTCGAAGGTGCGGCCGGTCTCGACATAGCCGGCGCTGCTGAAGTCGATACTGGCCTTCACCATCTTGGTGCCCGAACCCTTAGGCAGCTGTTCCATGTCAATGCCCGTCACATTGCCGTACATCAGATGATGGAAGGTGGCCCGCTCCGCCTTGAAGCCGTAATTGTTCACATTGGCAATGTTATTGGCCTGGACGTTCATCCGCTGATTCTGCATATACGCGCCCACGGCGCCGGTATAAAAGGACATATTCATATTCGGTCACGCCTCTCTTTCTCGCGGGCGCGGGAGTGCCAGCGTCCGTATTTGATGCTTTGATTTTATGCCAGCCGGCCGATATCGTTGACGGCCCGCTTAATCACCTCGTCATAAATCTGACTCATCTGTGCGGCGCTTTGAAGAGCCCGCTGGGTGGTCATCATGCTGACCATCTCCTTCACCAAGTCCACGTTGGAGCGCTCCACCCATTTGTTCAGAATGGTCACATCCTCGTTGACCTGGGCTCCCTGGCCGATAAACAGGCCGTAGGGATTGCGCTCCAGCGCGCCGTTGTCCTCAAATGTAAACACGCCCAAGGTGCCCAGATACTGTCCGCCCTGAGTGTACAAATTGCCCCGGGCGTCCGGGTTCAGCTTGTCGGTGGGCAGCTGAATGGAATTCCCCTCCCGGTCCAGCACCCGGCCCAGCTCAGACAGGCACAGATATCCCTCGTTATCCAGGGTAAAGCTGCCTGCCCGGGTATAGGCCACGCCGTCCGCCATCTGGATAGCAAAGAAGCCCTCCCCCTGAATGGCAAAGTCCAGCGGCAGGGTGGTCTCCTCAAAGGAGCCCTGAGTAAAGTCGGTATACAGGTGGTCCGGAGCCAGAATATGGGCCTGATAAGTGGGCAGCTCCTGATAGGGGGTCTTGATCTTGTTTCCGATACGCACCGCCATCACCTCGTCGAAGGTGCGGTCGGTGTACTGCTCCGCCTTATAGCCGGCTGTAGACACATTGGTCATATTGTTGGCCACCACATCCAGCCGCCGCCCCTGAGACAGCATTCCGGAGGTCAGGTTGTAAAACCCCTTCATCATAGCGCAAAACTCCTCTCGTCTCCGGCCTTACGGTCTGCCGGTCATGTACTGGTTCATATACAGCTTCAGCTTCTGGATGGCCCGGGAGTGGAGTTGGGAAATGCGGGGCTCGCTGACCTCCATCACCTGAGCAATCTCTTTCATGCTGAGATTTTTATGATAGTAAAGGGAAATCACTGTCTGCTCGTTCTCCCGCAGGGAGGCCACCGCCTTTGTCAGGGTGTCCAGCAGCTCCTGCTGGAGCATGACGTCCTCCGGGCGGTCGTCCGCCGCACTGTCGGGCAGCTCCGCCCCTCCGTTCTGCTCCCGGTCCTCAAACAGGGCATCCAGGGAGAGCACGTTGCACATAGAGGAATTTGCCAGATCCTCCTGATACTGTCCCTGAGAAATTCCAAGCCGGTCGGCCATCTCCTGGTCGGTGGGATACCGCCCCAGCTCGGAAAACAGCTCGCCGCTGGCCTGGTCGATCTCCCGAGCCTTCCGGCGCACGCTGCGGGGTACCCAGTCCTGCCTCCGGGCCAGGTCGATCACCGCCCCCCGGATGCGCTTGGAGACATAGGTCTCAAATTTGATGCCCTTCTCCGGGTCAAACTTATCCACCGAGCCGGCCAGGGTAAGCAGGCCCTCGTTGACAATATCGTCCACCTGGGCAAAGCTGGAGTAAACTCCCCGCACCTGAAGGGCAATGGTCTTTACCAGTCCGGCATACCGCATAACCAGCGGCCATTTCAGCTCCTCATTGCCGGTGCGCTTATATGCCTGGAACAACTCCTCAGGCGACATGGCGTCCAGTTCCGCCTGGGTCCAGCTCTCCTCCGCCTGCCGGGAGACCGCCCCCCCCGTCATACGGACGCCGCCCTTCTCTCAGGCCTGGCGGGCGCCGTGTTCAGCGTAATGTTGCCCAGAGACTGGATCTGCACATCGCTGGTTATCTCATTAAAGGAGAGCACGTAGACGCTGGGATAGAACTGGGACAGCATCCGGCTGAGATAGATCCGAATGACCTGGCTGGTAAGAACGATGGGGGTCTGGGACAGGTCGCTGAACTTTTTTAAATAGTCGGCCAGCTGGTTCACGATGCTCTGCATCAGATCGGGCCCCATTGCCAGATAAATGCCCTGCTCGTTTTTGCTCAGGGAGGCAATGACTCGCTTCTCCACCTCTGCATCCAAAGTGACCACGCGGAGCTGTCCGTGCTCGCAGAAGCGGCGGGTGATGGTGCGGCTGAGGGCCACCCGGATATTCTCGCACACCATATCCAGGTCCTTGGTGGTCATCATCGCGTCGATGGCCGTCTCCAGAATGGTGCCCAGGTCCCGGATTGGGACCCCCTCCTTCAGCAAATTGCGCAGGATGCGCTCTAAATTGGCATAGGACAGTACATTGGGAATAGCCTCATCCACCAGCTCGGGAGATGATTTTTTCAGATTCTCCACCAGCTGAATGACCTCCGCCCGGCCCAGCAGCTCATAGGCGTGGCGGCGGACCACCTCAGACATATGGGTCTGCATGACGGACAGGGGATCGATGACGGTATAACCGTAAATTTCCGCCATCTCCTTATTCTCCGGCAGAATCCACCGGGAGGGGATGCCGTAGGCAGGCTCGATAGTCTCGATTCCGTCGATCTCGCCGGCCGGGTTGGTGGGCTCCAGGGCCAGGTAGTAATCCACCAGAATCTCGCCCCGGGCCACCTCCTCCCCTTTGATCTTCACCACATACTGGTTGGTCCCCAGCGCAGAGGAGTCGTGGAGGCGGATGGAGGGGATGACGAAGCCCATATCCTGGGCGTACTGCCGGCGGAAAATTACGATGCGGCTAATCAGCTTGCCGCCGCTGCTCTCATCCACCAGGGGAATCAGGCTGTAGCCGAACTCCATCTCAATGGGGTCCACGGTAAGAAGCCCGTACACGTTGTTGATGTCCTTGTAATAATCGGTCTCGCTGGGCACGGGCAGCAGATCGCTCTCCGCAGGCTCCGCGGGCTGATAGGCCTCCACGGCCGTCTGCCGGTCCAACTGGCTGCTCATCAGATAGCCGAATACGGCCAGTCCAACGCCCACAATCAGCAGGGGCAGGGTGGGCGTGCCGGGAATCAGGCCCAGGATAACCAGCACCACGCCGGCGGTGAGAATGGCCCGGGGCTGCCGGGCAAACTGCTGAATCACGTCGGTATTCAAGCTGCCGTCGGACACCGAGCGAGTGACGATCATGCCGGTGGCGGTGGAGATCATAATGGAGGGCAGCTGAGAAACCAAGCCGTCGCCGATGGTGGCGATGGAGTAGGTCTGGGCCACGGTGCCCAAGTCACCCACCCCATTCATGGATCCGATGATAATGCCGCCAATGAGGTTGATGGCAGTGATAATCAGCGACATGGTGGCGTCGCCCTTGACAATCTTCGTCGCGCCGTCCATGGCGCCGTAGAAGTCGGCCTCCTTCTGAATTTTCGCCCGGCGGTCCCGGGCCTGCTGCTCGTTGATCAGGCCGGAGGAGAGGTCTGCGTCAATGGCCATCTGTTTGCCGGGCATGGCGTCCAGAGTAAAGCGGGCGGCCACCTCGGCCACGCGCTCCGCGCCCTTGGTGATGACGATGAACTGCACCAGTACGATAATAAAGAAGATAATGATGCCCAGTACGATATTTCCCTGGGTAATCAGGTTGCCAAAGGTCCGGATGACTGCCGTACCCACCTCGCCGCTGCCATCGTAGCTCAGGATGGACCGAGTGGTGGATACATTAAGCCCCAGCCGGAACAGGGTGGTAATCAGCAGCAGAGAGGGGAAAATGGAAAACTCCAACGCCTCTGAGATGGTCATGGTGATCATGAGAATCACCACCGACAGCGCAATATTCGTAATAATCAGAATATCAAGCAAGCTCTCATGCAGGGGGATTAGCAGGAACATGACGATGACCACTACCATAAGGGCTATGCTGTTTTGAAAAATCCGCCGCATGGTGTCATCCTTTCCTGAAAGCTATTAAAACGCCCTTGCGGGCCTTACTGTCAAATTCATTGGACATCCTGGTCCAGCTTGAGGACATAAACCAGCACCTCGGCCACCGGGCCGTAGAGCTCGGGGGGAATCTCCCGGTCCAGCTTTGTGG
This sequence comes from uncultured Bacillota bacterium, assembly GCA_947426945.1. Lineage (GTDB taxonomy): Bacteria > Bacillota > Clostridia > Oscillospirales > Oscillospiraceae > Lawsonibacter. The sequence continues at coordinate 93,159 of CANEFX010000007.1, read as the reverse complement.
ACGCGTAGAGGGAGCGGGCCAGGGGCACATTTTCCACCACGGAGACGCCGTTCTCCTCGGCCACTTTAACAATACGCAGGGCCAGCTCATCCATCCCCTTGGCCACTGCCACCGGGGCGTTATCCTGGTCCGGCTTATACCGCAGAGCCACGGCGAAGTGAGTAGGGTTGCGGATGACCACATCGGCGCCGGGAACCTGCTGCATCATGCGCTGCTGGGCCCGCTGGCGCTGAATTTGTTTGATCTTGCCCTTGACCTGAGGATCGCCTTCGGTCTGTTTATACTCCTCCTTGATCTCCTGTTTGGACATCTTCATCTGCCGCTCGTAGTCCCACCACTGGTAGAGGTAGTCGAAGAACGCCAGAACGGCGAAAGCCACCGCGATCTGAACCACCAGGGTAACGCTCTCCTGAAAGAAGATGCTGCAGGCCTGGGCCAGCTCCATATTCAGAAAACGGCTGAAGCCCAGCGCGGCCTTTTGAAAGTAGTTATAAATCAGCACCAGCAGGACAGTAATCTTCAGAATGCCCTTAAAGGCCTCGATGATGCTGCGCAGGGAAAACAGCCGCTTAAATCCCTGCAGGGGACTGATCCGGCTGAATTTCGGCTTGATGGATTCACCGGCCACCAGCATTTTGGTCTGAAAGAAAGTGACCCCCACAGCCAGCAGGGCGGTGACCGCCAGAAAGGGGCCGGCCATAACGATAAAACTCAGTACAACCGTTTTGAACAGTTCCTTGAGTGTACTGGGGAGAAGGCCGGGAGCGCTGGCGGCATAGGAAAAGCAGAGGTTCAGCAAACCCTTGATTTGCTCCAGAAAGACGCCGCTCATGACCTGAACCATAAACAGGCTGCCAATCAGGGTAGCCACAGCCACGGCGTCCTTGCTCATCAGGACATTGCCCTTTTTTCGTTCGTCTCTTCGCTTTTTTGGTGTTGCCTTTTCGGTCTTGGAGTCGCCGGCCATGGTCTCATCCCCCCTTTGTCAGCCCGTGTTCACTTACGTCAGCCCGACATAAGGGGCAATATGTCCTGGAGGGCAACCAGCATCTGGGTCTCCGCCTCCAGCAGAAACTCACTGAAGGGAAAAAGCATCAGCATAATCAGCACCAGACCGATGATTACTTTCAGCTCAATGTTGATTGCGAAAACGTTGATTTGAGGAATGGCCTTCATCAGGATACCCATTCCTACCTGACCCATCAGCTCCGCCGCCAGAATGGGCATGGCCAGCTTAACGCCCAGCAGGGTGCAGTCCAGAAAAATCTGAATCATGGCTCCGTAGAAATTCTCTCCCAGAGCCACCGCCCCGAAGGGGACCACTCTGCCCGAGGCCAGGAAAATGCGGATCAGGGTGTGGTGCCCGTTGGCCGCAAAGAACAGCAGAGACATCAGAATATTCAGCAGTGTAGAGGTCGCCGTTACCTGAATCCCGGAGGCAGGATCGTAGGTGGAGGCCATGGACAGGCCCATCTGCATATCTATCACCGAGCCGGCCATCATGGGAATATAGAAAAACAGATTGACCACCAGGCCCAGCACATAGCCGAGAAACATCTCCATCAGGAACATCAGGGCCAGTCCCAGCAGGGTGGACGGCATCTCAAGGCGCACCGGCGTGATGGAAAAGACGCTCAGAGACAGCAGCAGAATCAGCCCGGCCTTGACCAGACTGGGGACGCCTCGCCGTCCCAGCAGGGGATTAAAGGCGACACAGCCCGTCATCCGGCCTGTAATCAGCAGAAACAGGGTAAGCGCGTTCCAGTACAAGGGTGGTCCCTCCTCTCACCCTGTCAGCCGGCAGCCATCAGCTCAAAGAGACCCCTGGCGTAATCTAACAGGGTCTCCATCATCCAGCCTCCGCCAATCAGAAGGACCAGGATCACTACAATCAGCTTCAGGATAAAGCCCAGCGTCTGCTCATGAATCTGTGTAACCGCCTGAAAAATTGCGATAAACACGCCCACAGCCATACTCAGAATCAGCATGGGTCCGCCCAGTTGAATGGCAACCCACACGCCCTCACGCATGATTTGGGAAACAACACTTGTATCCATGCGTCCTCCTTACCCGAGACCAAAGCCCTGCGCCAATGTGGCAAACAGCAGCTGCCACCCGTCCAGCAGAATAAACAGCAGCAGCTTGAAGGGTGTGGAAATCATGGAAGGTGGAAGCATAACCATACCCATAGACATCAGGGTGGAAGCCACCACCATGTCAATGAGCATAAAAGGGATATAGAGCAGGAATCCGATAAAGAATGCCCGCTTCAGCTCACTGGTAATAAAGGCGGGGATAATTACTGTGAGAGGCAGGTCCTGAGACTGCTCCTCCGTCTCCGGAATGGGCGTGCCCGACATATTGCAGTACAGCTCCATGCTCTCTACCCGGGTCCAGCGGATCATGAACCGCTTCAACGGGACCTGCGCCCGCTGAAAGAACTCCTCCTGCGTGATCTCCTCCTCCTGATAGGGCTGAAAGGCCTCCTCATTGATGGCGGAGAGGGTGGGACTCATGGTAAACAGAGTAAGGATCAGGGCCATGCCCACAAGCACCATATTGGGCGGGGTCTGCTGGGTTCCCATGGCGCTGCGCAGAAAGGAGAATACCACCACGTACCGGGTAAAAGAGGTCATCATGATGATCAGCGAAGGCAGAAGCATCAGGATGGTGGTAAGCAGCAGGATCTCCAGCGCCTGCACGCTCTCCCCGTTTACGTTAATCAGTGCATCGGTCGGCATTCTTCTTCACCTCGCTTCGCTGCCCCGGCAAATCAGTCTATTTTTTCTCTCTCAGCCGCCGCAGCAGGGCAAGGAATTCCGGCTTCTGCTCCGGCCCGCCGGAGGATACGGGAGGCTTCCAGCTCTCTCCCTCCTCCTGCGTCAGCTCGGCCAGCAGGGTCACTCCCCCCGGAGTACTGCCCAGCAGCAGATAGCGCCGACCCGCCCGGACCAGCAGGATTGACCGGTCCCGGTCCAGATTCGTACGGTCCAGCACCTCAATGCGTCCGCTGCCGCCCAGCCCGGCGAAGCCGCCGCCCAGGTTTTTCCCCGCCCAGCGGGTGAAAAGCCAGGCCACGGCCAGCACCAGAAGTACACTGACCAGCAGACCGGCCGCGGAGAGAACAGGTCCCACAGGGTCAGGGCTCGCCTACGATGGAGGTGACGGTCTTCAGCACGCGCTCAGGCTTAAAGGGCTTGACAATAAAGTCCTTGGCTCCGGAACGGATTGCATCAATGACCATGGTCTCCTGACCCATGGCGGAGCACATGACCACGTTTGCGCCGGGATCGGCGCCCCGAATCGCCTTCAGCGCCTCCAGGCCGTCCATGTTGGGCATGGTGATGTCCATCAGCACCAGATCGGGCTTAATTTCGTTGTACTTCTCCACGGCCATAGCGCCGTCCTCGGCCTCAAAAATCTCGGTGTAGCCGGCCTTACTCAGGGTGTCCTTGATGACCTTGCGCATAAAAGCTGCGTCGTCAACGGTAAGAATCTTAGCCATAAGTTTACCATCCTTTTTTCATATTACTTAGTTTATTAATAGTATGAATAAGGGCCTCAGCCCTGGGTCAGCTCGTTAATGTCCGGTTTTTGCAGTATCTCTGTAATCCGGATGCCGAAATTGTCGTCGATCACCACCACGTCGCCCTTGGCCACACACTGCCCGTTGACCAGCAGGTCAACCTGGTCGCCGGCCAACTTGTCCAGCACCACCAGAGACCCCTTGGAGAAGGACAGGATATCCTGAATCTTCCGCCGGGTCCGGCCGATTTCCACCGCCACCTCCAGAGAGACGGACAGAATCAGATCCAGATTGTCCTTCTGCTCCTGGTTAAGCCTGCTGTCCGCACTCAACTCGCGCATCTTAGGCTGCGCGGCGTTGATAATCTTGGGTTCAGGCTGCATGGGCTGCTGGGGCGGATACATGGGATAAGGGGGATAGGGGTAGGGGTAACCGCCCGCCATAGGCTGCTGTCCATAGGGAGGGTAACCGGGATAGCCGGGAGCCTCTCCCGCCGCGGGCATCCCGGGAGGCGGGGCCGCAGGAGCGGGGCCAGGCGCAGGCGCAGGGGCGGGTGCTGGAGCCGGAGCCGGAGCGGGCGCAGGGGCAGGCTCCGGTTCCTCCACGTCCAGTCCAAAGCCGGCAATCAATTCCTTGGCCAGCTCCACCGACATGACGTTCATAAACTCGCTGTCGATCACGTCCTCGATCCGCAGGTTGAAGCGAACCACAACCACCGGACCGCGGGTGACAGGGAAATGCTCCTCCTTCACCTTGTCCAGATCGTCCAGCTCAAAGGACTCAGGGGTGGAAATGTTCACCATCCGGCCCAGCAGGTCAGACAGGGCTGTGGCGGAGGAACCCATCATCTGGTTCATAACCTCGCACACCGCGCTGATAGACAAATCGTTGAGCTCAAACTCCTCATCCGGCGTTTCGGTCATCAGCAGGATATCCGTGATAGCCCTCACGTCGCTGCGCTTGAGCAGCATGATGTTGCTGCCCTCCAGGCCGCAGACATACTTGATCTCCACGCCCACCGCCGGCTCGATCTTCCCCAGAGTAAAATCCTCCGCGTTGACAATGCTCACTGTAGGCGTTGTGATGTCCACCCGGTGATCCAGCATGTTTGACGCCGCGGTAGCCGAGGAGCCCAAGCTGATGTTCATGATCTCCCCGATGGCGTCTATTTCCATCGGGTTAAAAATAATATCTTCCATCCAGATTCGCTCCTTCTCGCCTACATTTTGATGTAGGTCTCTCCGATTTTCACGGCCACCTGTTTATTGCTGACGCCCATCTTGCCGTCAAACCACCTTCGCCCTCCGATATTGAGGAACACAGGCGTATCTTTTGGCCGCTTGATATCCACTACGTCTCCCACGTTCAGATGGTACAAGTCGCTGAGCAGGATGCGGGTGCGGGCCAACTCGGCCACGATTTCCAGCTCAGATTCCCGCAGGGAATCAAAGATCTCGTCAGACTTGTCCTCTCCGGTCACGCGGCGGCTGGTGCTCTTGCTGATTTCCGTAAAAATATTGGTCAGCATCTCGCCGGGCAGGCACAGGCTCATCCGTCCCGTACAGTTGGGGAACTTGATATTCAGCCCCACGATGACCACCGTCTCCTCATAGCCGATGAGCTGAACCAGCGTGGGGTTTACCTCCGTACGCACATAGTCGAAGTGGACGGTGATATAATTCTCCCAGCTGTTGCCCAGAATCGGTATCAGGTCTGAAATCAGATCCTCATACATATTCAGCTCCAGGTCGGTCATGTTATAGTCGCTGGACAGATTGGGGTCCGGGTCGCCCTCTCCGCCCATCATACGGTCCAGCATGGACAACACCACCGGCGTGTCCATATGGACCAGGATGGGGTCCTCTCCCTGGAGCTTTTCCAGGTCGATCTTGGCCAGGGCGACCACGTCGCTCTCGGTAAGCGCGTTGGAAAACTCATAATACCGCTGTTCCTCCACGCTGTCAACCTCAATTTCACAAGTGGCGTGAAGCAGGGCGTTAATCCTGGAGTTGATGACCCGGGCATAGCCCTCAAAGATGCTGTTCAGCATCTTCAGCCTGTCCTTGGTGAACTTGCGCGGGCTGTAAAAGTCATATTTACGATATTTTTTCTCCTCAGACTTTTCCGCCGGCTTGTCAACGTCCAGTTCTCCGCTTCTGGCCGCATTCAGCAGGGCGTCTATCTGACTTTGTGATAAGACTTCAGCCATATTGTTCCCTCATTCTTCTGATTCCTTGGCTCCTGCCGGGGACAGGTGGTTCGGTCAGCCCGTTGTCTTGAGCTCCTGCGTGGTCTGATACATGGTCCGGTACTGGGTCACGCTGTCGCCCAGCGTGCTGTCCAGGTCCATGCCGGTAATAATCAGCTCCACCCGGCGGTTCTTCACCCGGTTGGCCTCCGTGCCGTCGTGGGGGGCCACATTGAGCCACTGTCCATGGCCCTCGTCCACAATCCGCGCCGGATGGAGGCGCTCTATGGGAATACCCTCCTGGATATAGGCGGCCACGGTGGCGGCCCGCCCGGAGGCGATCCGCCGGTCGCCCGGCGCCGGGTTGGGGTCGTCGGCTCTCACCTGGGCGGTGTGGCCCAGCACTCTCAGCTGGTCGATGGAGGGGGCGCACTGGTCCAGGGCGGGGATGATGCCGTCCAGCAGCTCCTTGCCGTCCTCACGCAGAACGGTACTGTCGCCGTCAAAGAAGACCGCGTCGGAGAAGGAAATGAACACATACCCGTCTCCCTTGCTGACCAGAATGTCCCCCGTCTCCTGATTGGCGGCGGCATAAGCGGCCAGGAACTCATACAGCTCGTTCAGGTCCTGCTCCACCTCATCCAGAGCGGGCATTCCGCTGCCGCCTCCATCGCTCTTGCTGCTGGGCGTGGGGCCCGGGGGTTCATCATTGGGATTCATGATAGCGTTCTTGTTAAAGCTGCGCACCACGATCATCCACTTCTCCTCGTTGATCGTGGAGATAGAGTACAGCAGCACGAAGAAGCACAGCAGCAGCGTCACCATATCGCCGTAGGTATCCATCCAGTTGGCTCCGCCGCCGCTGGATTTTTTCTTTTTGATGCTTGCCACGGTTTCACCTCAGTTCACAGGCGGACGGGACTTACTCCCCGCCCTTTTTGCCCTTCTTGCCGCCGCTCTCTCCGCCCCGCTGCTTCTGCCCCAGGAAGGTGAGCAGCTTCTCCCGGAGGAACTTGGGATTGGCGCCCGATTGAATGGACATGATGCCCTCCACGATGATGAGCTTGCACAGCATCTCCTCCTCGTCCCGCTGGCGCAGCTGGGTGGCGATGGGGCCAAAGATCATGTGGGCCAGCACGCAGCCGTAGAGGGTGGTGATCAGGGCGGTGCCCATAGCGGTGCCGATGGTACTGGCCCCGCCGGCCTCAATGTTCATGCCCTTGAGCATGTTGATCAGACCTACCAGCGTGCCCACCATGCCGAAGGCCGGGGCCACAGAGGACGCCTTGTCATACATGCCCGCGGCGGACTCATGCCGGGCGGAGGCCTGCTCAATGTCGTTCATCATGATCTCCCGGGCCTGGTCGGCGTCGTTGTTGTCCACCACCAGCATGATGCACTGCTTGAAGAAGGGGTCGGTCTCCTGGTTGCCCATCTCCTCCAGGGCCAGCAGGCCGTTTTTACGGGCCACCTGGGCCAGCTCCACCAGCCGGTCGATCACGGCCAGGGGATCGTACTTCTTGGTATTCATCAGCACCGCGAAGTGCTTGGGGATGGCCGCCAGCGTGGGGATGGGGAAACTGGCGATCAGAACGGCAAAGGTACAGCCGATGGTGATGAACACGGACGCGCCGTCCACAAAGTTACCCAGCTGGCTGATGGTCAGGAAGCCGTCTGTGCCGCCCTGCATCATACCGACGATCATAACGGCAAAGGCAGCCACAACGCCAATGATATATGTAATATTCATCGCTTTTCAGTCCACTCCTCTTCCCATAGGGGTATTTTTCTCTGTCCGGGGCCCATTTGATAGGCGCTGCCGCCGTCCCGGCGCGCCGCAGGCGCAGCGCCTGTCAAACATGCCCCCCAGGCCCTTCTCAGCGCCTGTCCTCAACGGTCAGGGCGCGGTGCACATCCTGGACCTTGGCGGTGTACTCAGCGATCTTCCGGATAATCTGTTCCGGGGATTCCCGCACGATGAAATAGTCCCGGTTCATCATGACGATCTTGGACTCGGGAATCATCTCAATGCTCTCGATCTGGTGGTGGTTGACCAGGAACCTTTCACCGTTTCTCTTCGTCAGCTGGATCATATGACAAACCTTCCTTTCATATCTGCAAAACTCCCACAGGGCCCCTTGGGCAAAGGGGTTCCCGGCGGAGCCGGGTGGGGATTGTATTTCGCGGAGCGAACTGAATGAAATACGCCCTGATTTGCTTCGCACATTCCGCCTGCGGCGAAATACAATCCTCCGTCTCGGCTGCGCCGTGTCATCTCCCTTGCCAAAAGAGGCTTTCAGGCGCTTATTTTAAAAGCTGCTTTGGGCTTACCGCTTCATGTTCACCAGTTCCTCCAGCATGGAGTCGGTGACGGTGACGATGCGGGTGTTGGCCTGATAGCCGCGCTGGGTGGTGATCATCTCGGCAAACTCGTTGGCCACGTCGGTGCTGGAGGCCTCCAGGCCGCCGCTGCGGACCTTGGTGACCTTCTCCTCCATGATTGCGTCCACAGCCGGAGGCGCATCTCCATTGGCGGCCGGCACCTTGTTGCCCAGATATTTGCTGGTGGGCAGGTTCACCATGGCGGAGACACGCAGGTTGCCCGCGCCGCCATCGCACTTGTAGTAGGGACCGTCGACGTGGCTCACGCCATCGGGGCTGTCGGCGGTGGCGATGGCCACATAGCCGATCACCACAGTGTCACCGCTGGGAGCGGTGCCGACGACAGCGCCGTCGGTATTGACCTTCATGTTCCGCAGCTGGAGGGGGATCACATCGGATACTGCCTTGGGAGCGGTATTTTTGGCCACGGGGTACAGGCTCTCTCCTGCCTTGGGGGTGGCCGTTCCGTCAGCCGCAAATTTATTGGTATAAATATCCGGGCAGCCATATTGGTTCAAACCGCCGGTCTCGGCACTCAGGAAGGGGTATACGGGATCGCCTTCCTCCCAGTTATGGGTCCCGTCATCCTTAATTCCGCCGTTGGTCGCAGTGGGCGCGGCGGCGGACAGGGGCACACGCAGGGGCACCAGATGGGTGCTGATAATGGTCTCAGGCTCGTCGGGATTGTCCTTATTGGGGTAGTTGGGATTCTGCACCCGGGCAAAGCCGTAGAGCACCTTGTTGTCACGGTTGCAGATATAGCCGTCCGGGTCCACCCAGAAGTCGCCCACACGGGTCAGATCCATCTTGCCCAGGTCGTTGCCGCTGGTAATGCCGCCGGTCCAGGTGGAGGCGGTAATCTTGCCGGTTGCATCGTCCACTGTAGTCTCCTGCTCCAGCTTGTCGCCCACCATAAAGAAGCCCTCGCCGTCCAGCATACAGTCCAGACCCACGCCGGTGGGGGCGAAGGTGGAGGGGGACATGTTCAGGTCGATGGAGCCCACCGAGCAGCCGTAACCCATCTGGGAGGGGTTGTTGCCGCCCATGGTCACGCCGCCGTCGGAGCCGGAACGGCTGGTGGTGTACATGGATTCCTTAAAGGTCATGCGCTGGGCCTTGTAGCCGTGGGTATTCACGTTGGCCACGTTGTTGCCGATGACGTTCAGCTTGGTCATGTGGGACTTCAGGCCGCCGATGGCGGCATACATTGCACCTGTCATGATTCAAAAACTTCCTTTCTGTGGCGCCGCCGGTCCCCTGTCATTCGGGCAGGGGACCAAAGCATCCAAAAAGGTCCTGCTCTTGCGTTATTTCAGCAGTACGGCGCCGTCAATATTAGTAAAGATATTTTCTTCCATCTCCTCCTGGGACATGGTGGTGATCACCCGCCCGTGGGGGACGTTGATGATAAATGCCCTCGTCGCGTCGAAAGCCAGGATATTGGTGGCTCCCTTGGCCTGGGCCCGCTCCACGGAGTCGGCCAGCTGGCCCATCAATACGTCGTCCACCTGGATGCCCCGCTCCGCCGCGCGGTTCTGGGCGTGCTTGGAGAAGGATATCGCGGGCTCCGCGACCCTGATCTCCTGCTGCAGCAGAGCGCCGAACTGTCCGGTCGATACCCGGCCGACCGGGCTGACCTGCTGGACGCGCTCCACCGGGGACACGCCCTGGATGGAATTGATGCGTTCTGCCATGGTGTTTCCTCAACTTTCCCGCGGACCTCCTGTCCGCTGATTTCCGCCGGCTTCCTTTCCGGCCGCCGGGCTCAACTCTTCTCCTCTTCGTTCACAGCAGGGGGAGTCTCTTCGCCTTCCTCGCCCTTATCGGGCTCCTTCTCCGGCTCGGGCAGCTTGCCCACGCCCATGATGCTGCTGAGGAGATAGCTCTTGCCTCTCACAAAGATAACCTGCTGGCCGTTGTAGATGCCGGTGCCCTCCACCTTGTCATAAATCTCGGTGAGGTTGCCCTCGTCGTCGTACACGCCGATGGTGACGTACTTGTCTACCAGAGAGGCGGAGTAGCTCATCACATTGGCCAGGGTGAGCTCCTTCATCTGGGTGCTCATCTCAGTCATGGCCTGCATGGAGCTCATCTGCACCAGCTGGTTCATCATGTCGGTGGTGCTGGCCTGGTTATCCATGGTCTGGTTCTGGAACTGAGCCACCATCAGGCTGAGCATGTCGGTAAAGGATAAGGTGCCCTTGTCCTCGTATAGCGCGTCCTCCTTCTCCTTCTCCGCCCAGCGGTTGACATAGGGGTCAAAATCGGTCTGAGAAGTGTTTCCGTAACGGGAAAGCATATCGATTCCGCTCTCGATCATAGGATCTGCCATTTTACTTTCACCTCCGTTAGTATTTTACATGTCCTCCGGGCTGAACAGTCCCAGCCGGAGCTTTTGGAGAAAGTCGCCGCTGTGGCTCTCCTCCTGCCGCTGCTGCTGTTCCTGGTTCTGCCGGTTGTGGCCGTTGGGGTCGGTCTGCTGCTGTTGCTGCTGCTGGGCCTGCTGGCTGTCCTCATTGCGCTGGACCTCCACCCGGACCTCGCTGTTCTGCCCGTAGCCCTGAAGGGCCGCGTTCAGGCCGTCCATGTGCTGGTGGAGCAGGCTGGCCGCCTTGGCGGTGCCGGTGCGCAGGACCACCTGCAGGGCGCCGTCGGCACTCTGGGTCAGGCGTATGGTCAGGCTCCCAAGATTCTCGGGGCTGAGCTTGATCTCAATCTGCCTCAGACCCTGCTGGGCCGCATAGCGGATGGTCTCGGCCAGCTCGGCCTCCATATCGGGCTGCTCCGTGTCCAGCTGGAAGTTCTCGCCCACCTTGACGGGGGCCGCCTTCACGTCCTTGAACAGAGGCTTGTCAGCCATTGCCGAGGCGTCCAGATTGGCGTCATCCTGGTCGTCGGACTGCTCTGTCTGTTCCGCCCGGGGGGCGCTGACCACGATCTCCATCTTGGGCTGTGTGTTCTGGAGCTTTTCCTCCAGTCCGCTGAGGATGGTCTCCACGGGGCGGGGATCGCCGGTCTTTGTCAAAAGCTGCTCCAAAGCCTGGGTAAACTCCGGGGTAATCTCATCCAGCACCCATTCGCCCTCGGAGGGAGCAAACAGGTCGGCCCCAAAGGGGACAGCGCCCTTTGCCTCTTCCAGTGCGGCCAGGGGAAGGACCGGATTGCCGTTTTCGTCCCGAACTGTCACCATCCACACCGTACCGTCCTCCATGGGGGGAGACAGCTTGGTGTATCCGGCAACCAGCAGCGCGGCCTCCTCGGGGGTTACGTCAATCTGCCTGAGCCCGGTCTGGGGGTCGGTCTGTACGGTCTTCTGGGTCTTCTGTACGGTCTGGGCCGGCTCCTTCTTCTGGACGGTATCGGTCTTCTTGACTGTGCTGTCCTTCTTAGGGGCCTCCACCTTCTGGTCCTTGGCCTTATCCATCATGTCCTTGAAGCTCTCGCCCTTTCCGGTTTGGGACGCGTCCGTATTCTGGCCCGTCTGGGGCAGGGCGGCGGCCATGTTGGCGGCCATCTGCTGCATCTTCTCCAGCATCCATTGGTCGTTTACATTCATCTCTTTTACACCTCCTTTCCAATTTTATTGGGATCGCCGGGCTTGCCGGGGTCGCGCGCTTCTGTGACTTCCAACCGTTCCTTTTCTTCGGCCAGCTCCTTCTGCTCCTTCTGTTCCTCCTGGATGTCGTCCACCTGCTTAAAGCTGGACGCGTCGCCCAGGGTGGCCATCAGGGCCCTGATCTCCGGCATTACGGTAACGTCGATCTCACCTTTGAACTGCACCCGGAGCTTATTGAACTTCTCGGACTCGAGAAGCGCCGGGCCGGCCTTCATCAGGGCCTGGACCGCGGCTTTGTCCTGATCGGTCTGCCGGTCCTCCTCCGGGGCGTTCATGGCGTCGATCATGGCCATCAGGGCGTCCTCGCTGGCGTGAGCCTCGTCCTCCTCACGCTGCGCCCGGACCTTGTTCAGGTAGTCGGAGAAAAGCTGGTTGAAATTCCAGCCGGTCAGCTCCTCAATGCTCTTCTGAGGAGCGGGCGTCTGCCCGTACCGTGCGCTGATGTCACAGAACGAAAGCGGCGTGCTCATTGCGTTCACCTCCTTCCTGTGACCCGTTATATAGAGAAACACTAAAAAGTGTAACTCACCATTTTAAGTGCCCATCGCCGCCATGGCGCGGGTGGTGGAGACGAACTCCTCAATGCGCTGTTCCTCCGCCTTTTGTTCCGCCCTGCGGTAGCTGTCCAGCTTATGCTCCCGCAGCTTCTCAATGGTAGCCGTCTCCTTCCGGGCCTCCACCACCTGGCTGCGCTTCTGCTCCTCCATGTGCTGGAGCCGCTCCAGTTTTTGATATTCCTCCCGCAGCTTCTGCTCCAGGGAGCGCAGATAAGTTTCATAGCTCATAGCGTCCACGATGTTGATCCCCTCCAGCTTGCGCCGGGTAAAATCCCCGTCCGCCTGCCGGTGCTCCTCCTCCAGGCTCTCAATGACCTCCTCCTGGGCCCTCACCCGGAGCAAAATGGCCGCGTGTTCTGCCCGGAGGGAGTCCAAAGCCTGCTGCTTATAGTCCAAAACCGTCTCCAGTGAGAAGCGGAATTTCTTCATCTGTGCCGCCCACTCCTTAAAATATGATTTTACCGCAGGATACGCTCCATCTCCGCCAGGCTTTCCTCATAGGAAAACGCCTCGTCGGTGCCCTGCATCAGAAACTGGTTGATTGCGTCTATTTTGGTCAAAGCGTGGTCCAGCTTGGGGTTGGTGCCCGACTTGTAGGCGCCGATAGACACCAGGTCGGCATTTTTCTCATACACGCCCATGATGTCCCGCAGCTGGCCGGCCAGCTTTCGGTGCTCCGGAGAGACGATCTCCACCATCAGGCGGGAGATGCTGGCCCCCACGTCGATGGCGGGGAAGTGGTTGGAGTTGGCCAGAGCCCGAGAGAGCACGATGTGTCCGTCCAGAATGCCCCGGACCGTGTCGGCAATGGGCTCGTTGGTATCGTCGCCCTCTACCAATACGGTGTAAACTCCGGTAATAGAACCCTTTTCAAAGTTTCCGCTGCGCTCCAGCAGCTTGGGCATCTCGGCGTACATGGAGGGGGTGTACCCCCTGGCCACCGGCGGTTCTCCGATGGCCAGGCCGATCTCACGCTGGGCCATGGCGAAGCGGGTGAGGGAGTCCATCATCAGCAGGACGTCGTAACCCTGACCGCTGAAGTACTCGGCAATGCTGGTGGCAACGCTGGGGCATTTCATCCGCAGCATGGCGGGCTGGTCGCTGGTGGCTACCACCAGCACGGAGCGGCGCATGCCCTCCTCCCCCAGGTCCTTCTGCATGAACTCCAGAACCTCTCGTCCGCGCTCGCCCACCAGGGCGATGACGTTGATGTCCGCCTTCACATTCTTGGCGATCATCCCCATCAGAGTAGATTTTCCCACGCCGGAGCCGGCAAAGATGCCGATACGCTGGCCCTTGCCGATGGTCAGCAGGCTGTCGATGGCCTTAACGCCGAATTCCATCCGCTCCCGGATGGGGGGGCGGGCCATAGGGTTGATATAGGTGCTGTCCACAGAGAAGGTATCCGCCCGCTGGAAGGGCTCCAGTCCGTCGATGGGCTGGCCCAGGGCGTTGATTACCCGTCCCCGGAGAAAGGGTCCAACCGGAAGGGTAAGCCGTTTTCCGGTGTTGCGGACAAAGTTGCCCGCTGAAATGCCGCTCATGTTGGCATAGGGCATTAACAGAATGTGGTCGTTCTTGAAGCCAACCACCTCGGCGGGAATCTGGCCGCCCGATTCATTGGAGTAGATGCGGCAGATATCGCCGATGGCGGCCCGGCCGCCGGAGGCCTCAATGGACATCCCCACAATATTTTCAATTTTCCCGGTCCGGCCCACCGTTTCGGCGGAGCGGACAGCAGGGATCAACTCCCGAAACATGCGGTCTCTCCTCACTCCTACTGGGGCCACTGGACCCCCAGCTGGTCCCGGATCACATCCCGGACGTTAGACATCTGGGTGGATACGCTGGCATCCACAATCTCCTCCGGGGTCTCGACAATGCAGGTGCCGTCCTCCCCGTCCCCCATGGGAATAATCTTGATATGCTGGGACAGGGCCCCCAGGGTGGTAGTCAGCGCCGGGGAAATCTTCGCAAGCTGTCGGGCGTCGCAGCCGGAGATATAGATGTGCACCCACTCCTGCCGCTTCATCCGCTCAGTCGCCGTCTGTATCATGCGGACGATGACCTCGCTGCTGCTCTTCAGGCTGACCCGCACCACCTTCTCGGCGATGGACAGGCACAGCTCCACCAGCTCGTCCCGGCTCTGGAGGATCATCTCCTCCCGGGTCAGAGATGCCTTTTCCAAAAAGGCCTGGACCTCCTTTTCCAGCCGGGCGGCGGTGGCCTCCCGGTCCCGGACGGCGTCGCTCATGGCCTTGGCGGTGCCCTGAGCGTAGCCCTCCCGATAGCCCTCGTCCCGGGCGCCCGCCCGGATCTCCTCCTGCTCCTGGAGGGCCCGTTCCCGGGCCTGGTCCAGAATCTCCTGGACCTCTTCCCGGGCCTGATTCAAAATCAGCTCGGCCTGGAGCTGGGCGTACTGGACGGGGGTCTCCGGCCCCTTGGGCTTCTCCCTGGACTCCGGCTTTGGTTCCGGCTCCTCCGGCTCAGGCTCCTCCTTCTCTACGGTAATATCCAGCTCCTCTGGAACCGGCTCCTCCGGAGGAAGGGGCTCCTCCTCGTCAAGAGAGGGGAGAAGGAAGTCCGAAATTCCCTGTTCAAAGCGGATATCGCTGGCGTCTGGCAGGATATAGGTCTCCGCCTGAGGTTCCAGAAAGCCTTTCAGGATGTTACGCAATGATATCGTCCTTTCCGCCCTTCATGATGATGATCTCGTTTCTCTCCTCCAAATCACGGATGACGCCCACAATGCGCTGCTGAGCATCCTCCACGTCCTTCATACGGACATTTGTGGTAACCTCCAGGTCATCCCGGATGCTCTCTGCCATACGGGCGGACATGTTGGTAAACAGCTTGTTTGCCACGTCGGCATTGGCCGTCTTAAGGGCCAGCACCAGATCTCTCGGGTCACAGTCCCGGACAAAGCGCTGCACGGAGCGGTCGTCCATGGTAATAATGTCCTCGAACACGAACATCCGCTTGCGGATCTCCTCGGCCAGCTCGGCGTTCTGGGCGGACAGGCCGTCGAAGATAGATTTCTCGCTGGAGCGGTCCAGATTGTTCATGATGCCGGCAACATAATCTATGCCGCCCACCTTGACATTGGACTGGGTGATGATGCTGGAGAACTTGCGCTCCATCTCTGCCTCGATGGTCTTGATGGCGGTGGGGGAAGCGCTCTCCATGGTGGCGATGGCCTCCACCACCCTGATCTGACGGCGGGGCTCCAGCTGCTCGATGACTCCCGCAGCCTTGTCCGGGTCCACATAGGACAGCACCAGGGCCACCGTCTGGGGCCGTTCGTTCTGCAGCGCGGAGTACAGCGCCTTGACGTCCGCCTTGTCCAGGAAAGCAAATTCCCGGGTTTTCAGGGACTTGGTCACCTTCTCCAGCAGAGCCAGGGCCGTCTGATTGCCGAAAGCCTTCTCCAGCACGGCGCGGGCATACTCCAGGCCGCCCTCGGTCACCGCCTTGCTGGTCAGGCAGTTCTGGTAGAACTCGGTGAGCACCGCCTCGGTCTGCTCGGAATCCAGCATCCCAAGCCGGGCCACCTCCAGGGTGAGGGACTCAATCTCCTCCGGCTCCATGTACTGATACAGGCCGGAAGCCTTATCTGCCCCCAGGGAAACGATGACTGCCGCCGCCTTCTGAGGGGGGGTCAGTTCAACCTTCATCAGTTCAGGCACCGCCATCCTCCCCTTTCAGCCAAGACTTCACCATCTGCGCGGCAATCTCCGGGTTGTTCTGGGCGAACTGCCGGACCGCTTTACGCAGCTCCATGCTCTTCTCGGTGTTGACCTCCATAATGTCGGCTCCGCCGGTGGGGGCCGCAGCCAGAATCTCGGCCGCAGCAGCAGCCGCGGCTGCCTCCTCGGCGGCCCGCATCTCGGCCTCCAGGGCCGCCTGCTTGGCCAGTTTCTTCTTCTTGCTCCTGCGGCGCAGCAGCAGGATAATGATCAGCAGGATGAAGAACAGCACCAGCCCGCCGATAGCGGCAAGGATCATCCAGTCGGGCACGCCCTCCAGAAGGGCGACGAAGATACCGCTGGGCGCGGGGGCGGGCGTATTGTCGGCGAAGGGCGCGATGGCCACGGACACGTGGGAATCCCAGCCCTCTATGCTGGTGCCGATGCCGGAGGCCACAGCCACGTGGCTGGTCAGCTGCTCAATGCTCATGGAGCCGGCGTTCTCCGACTTCTGGTCGATGGTCACCGCCACGCTCACATCGGTGATGGTTCCGGCCAGCACCTCCTGCTGCGTCACAGTGGTATCGATCTTCATATCCCGCTCCCCGTCGCCGCTGGCCACATTTTCGCTGCCGTCCAGATCGGGGTTCAGGTCGGGATAGATATCAATATCCGAGTTGGTGGGGGTGCCCACAGTGCCCCCCTGCCGGATCTCCCCGTCCTTGCCGTAGTACCAGAACCACTTCTCCTGGCCGATCAGGCCCCGGCCGTCCAAGGAGCCGTTGGGCTGCTCGTAACGGGTATCCTCTATCACCTTGCGGCTCATATCCACCGTGGTGTTGACTGCCACCCGCACACGGCCCTCGCCGTAGATCCACTCAAGCGCCTCCAGCACCTGGGCACGGATCCTGTTGTTGGTGTCCTGCTCATACTGCAGCTTCAGGGCGTTGGCGTCCGCTATCTGCCCCATGCTGCTGGTGGTGTCGTTATATGTATAGCCGTTGGTGGTCACGATGCTGACGCTGCCGATGTTCAGCGCCTCCACGCTGTGGGACACCGTGTAGCGGATGGCCTCCACCACGCCGGC
Organism: uncultured Bacillota bacterium; assembly: GCA_947426945.1. GTDB lineage: Bacteria > Bacillota > Clostridia > Oscillospirales > Oscillospiraceae > Lawsonibacter. The sequence goes on along the minus strand of CANEFX010000007.1, from coordinate 76,117 downwards.
GCTGAGCTGCCGGTTGCCGTCCGGGGTGATCGTCACCGAAGCCGTGGACTGGGAGGTCTGGTCATCCAGCACATAGACCCGCCTGGTCCCCAGAGCGATCTCCACGCTGACGTCCCGAACGCCCTCAAACCGGCGGATGATGGCCTCCAGCTTCTGTTCGGTGGCAATGCGCATGGCCTCTCTCCGCTCCGCCTCGGTAGAGAAGGTCCCCGTCTTATCGAAATAGGTCTCATACAGGAATCCGGAGCCGAGCGTCTGAGAGGTGAGCAGCTGAACCTGCAGCTGCTCCTCCCGGTTCGCCGGCACCAGGATCCTGTCGTCTTCGATCTTGTAGTCTGCCACGCCGTTCTCGCTCAGGAACTGAACCACCGCGCTGGTCTCGGTGGCCGTCAGGCCGGAGCACAGGGTGGCGTACTCCTTCCGGCTGAGCAGCAGCGCCGCCGCGATGATCAGCACCAGGATAACGCCCGCGCAGACGCCCAGCAGGATGCGGGTCCGCTTATTCAGTTTTGCAAAAAAGCCTTTGACTTTTTCCCAAAAGCCTTTCAGTTTTGTCTGCAACTTGGATCCCTCCGGCCAGTTATCTTAAAAAGGTGAGTCTGCGGCGCGCCCTTACAGGGAGACGCGCATCAACTCGTTGTAGGCCTCTACCGCCTTGTTGCGCATCTGCATCAGCAGCTCGGCGGCGGTAGACGCCTTGGTGATGGCGGTAGTCACCAGGGCCGGGTTGTCGATCTGGCCGGTGGCCAACTGATACTCCAGGTCCACCTGCTGGGCGTTGGTGTCCCGCACATTCTGGATGGCCGACTGGAACACGCTGGCGAACAGGGAATGGGCGGGGTCCTGTCCGGCCTTCTCCGCCGGCTGGGTCAGGGAATCCCACAGGGGCTCAATGGGTCGGATGGGGGTGAATTCCATAAAATATTCCTCCTGAACGGGCCAAAACTGCCCTGTACTCTTCTATCCCAAAACGCAAATCCAGGCCAGACCGCTTCTCCCTTTTGGGCCTCCTGCCCGCAGGCGAAAACTCAACCTGACCTAGACAAATTTATTTCCCGATTTCCAGTCCCTTGGAAATCACGCTCTTCAGCAGATTAAAGGCTGTGATATTGGCGGAGAACGCCTGGCTGGCCGCCATGCCGTCGGTAATCTCCTTCACCAGGTCCACATTGGGCAGCTCCACATAGCCCTCCTCGTTGGCGTCCGGATCGCTGGGGTCATATTTCAGCTTAAAATCCGAAGGGTCCTCGTTAATCTCGGTCACCCGGACGCCCCCCTTGGTTCTGACAGGCCGCAGCCCCGTCCTGCGGTAGCGGGCCTGATCCAGCACCTCCTGGAAGCGTCCCACCCGGCTCTCCGCCTCAAAGACCACCACCTTGCGCCGGTAGGGACCCTCTCCGTTCTCGGTTCGGGTCGTGTTCATATTGACGATATTCTCTGAAACGATGTCCAGCCGCTGCTGCTGAGCGGTAAATCCGGAACCGATCACATCAATGGTACTGACAAATGCCATGCCGCATCCCTCCAAGCTTTTGATTGACGCTCAAGCAGTCCTTACTGCCCCCGGATCAGGGTCCGCATCAGGGACAGATTGCTGCTGATGGCGTCCATGGTGTACTGCATCTGGTAGACGGTGCGGGTAGCTTCCGTCTCCTGATCCGTCACGTTGACGCCGTTGTCGTCCATGCGCATGCTCTCGTTCTCGGCCACATGGACCACCGGGCGGGAGCGGTCGATGACGTCCCGGACGGTGGAGGCCCGCCGGTCCGTGCGCCGGAGGGAGGTGCGGATGCTGGCGTCCAGCGCCTCCTCAAAGGTGACGTATTTCGCCTTGTAATTCGGCGTCTCCGCATTGACAATATTATCGGAAATGGCATTGAACTTGGTCCACTGGTAGCCCATGGCCCGTTCCAGCATTAAAAGTGAATTGGAAAACAGGTATCCAGCCACTTGAGCTTCCCCCCTCCTGAATATATGAAGCAGAGAATTGGAGTTTGATTCTAACACGCTTCCCCCGAAAAATCAAGAGCTGTCACCAGACTTTTAACGGCCCCTTAGCGTCCCGATCTTTCGCCGGGGAAATGTTCACGCACTTTGATTATACCTTATTTTTCCGCTTATTGCAAGCCATTGAGCAAATATTGTCCTTAAATTTTCCCGGCAATCTTTCTGCAGTTTCTCCTTCCTGCACAAACGCCGGTTCAGCGGAAAATTTTTGTGGTTTTTTGTAATATCATACCTTATTCCTCCGCCGATTGCAATGGTAAATTACGTCAATTTCCCGCCCGGTCTGTTCTGCGGCTCATTCCCCTGGACTTTTTCGGCCTTTTGCGGTAAACTGTCATTGCCTCTGATTTTATCTGCAAGGAGAACGACATATGGACCCTGTCATCCAGACCCTGGCCCGGGAGCTGGGCCGCGCTGAAGCGCATGTACAGAATGTGGCGGCCCTCATTGACGAGGGGGCCACCATTCCCTTTATCGCCCGCTACCGCAAGGAGCTCCACGGCTCCATGGACGACCAGCTGCTCCGCCAGCTGGCCGACCGCCTGCAGTACCTGCGCAATCTGGAGGCCCGGAAAACCGAGGTAAAGACCTCCGTTGAGAACCAGGGCAGGCTGACGCAGGAGCTGGCCGCCGCCATCGACGCCGCCGCCACCCTGGCGGAGGTGGAAGACCTGTACCGCCCCTATAAGCCCAAGCGGCGCACCCGGGCCACAATCGCCCGGGAGAAGGGATTGGAACCCCTGGCCGCCCTGGCCTTCGCCTTCGGCCCCCCTGTGGACATGACCGCCGCCGCCCTGGCTTATATCGACCCGGAAAAAGGAGTGGATACCGCCGGCGACGCTCTCCAGGGAGCCGCCGACATTATCGCCGAGCTAATCTCCGACGACGCTGACGTCCGCAAGGAGCTGCGGGGGCTCTACCTCCACCGGGGTCTGCTGGTATCCAGGGCGGCAGACAAGGAGCCGGAGGACACCGTATACCGGCTGTACTACGACTTCAAGTGCCCGGTGAACCGGCTTCAGGGCTACCAGGTGCTGGCCGTCAACCGGGGAGAGCGGGAGGATATTTTAAAGGTATCCGTGGAGCTGAACCCGGAGACCGCCCACATTGCCGTGCGCCGGATGGCGGTGCCCGGCCGGGCGGCCATGGACTTTGTTCGGGCGGCGGCGGACGACGCATACGACCGCCTGATCCAGCCCTCGATGGAGCGGGAGATCCGCAGCGCCCTCACCGACCAGGCCAACGAGGGGGCTATCCGCATGTTTGCCCTGAACCTGAAGCCGCTGCTTATGCAGCCCCCCGTGAAGGGCCGGGTGACCATGGGCCTGGATCCGGGCTACCGCATGGGCTGCAAGGTGGCGGTGGTGGACCCCACCGGCAGGGTGCTGGATACCGCGGTGGTCTACCCCACCTACGGCGAGCGGCAGAAACAGGAGTGCATTGCCAGGCTGGCCGGCATGATTCAAAAGTACGGGGTGAAGCACATCGCCATCGGCAACGGCACCGCAAGCCGGGAGACCGAGCAGATGGCGGTGGAGCTCATCAAAAAAGTGGGCGGCGGGGTGAGCTATATGATCGTCAGCGAGGCCGGAGCCTCGGTCTACTCCGCCTCCAAGCTGGCCGCTGAGGAATTTCCTCAGTTTGACGTAAACCTGCGCAGCGCCGTGTCCATTGCCCGGCGGCTTCAGGACCCTCTGGCCGAGCTGGTGAAGATCGACCCCAAGGCCATCGGCGTGGGCCAGTACCAGCACGACATGCCCCAGGCCCGGCTGGGAGAGGCCCTGGACGGGGTGGTGGAGGACTGTGTCAACGCCGTTGGCGTGGACGCCAACACCGCCTCTCCCTCCCTGCTCCAGCGGGTATCCGGTCTCACCGCCGCCACTGCCAAAAACCTGGTGAACTACCGGGAGGAAAACGGGGCTTTCACCTCCCGGAAGCAGCTTTTAAAGGTTCCCAAGCTGGGCCCCAAGGCCTTTGAGCAGTGCGCCGGCTTCATCCGGGTGCCCGAGAGCAAATCCGTGCTGGACAACACCGGCGTCCACCCGGAGAGCTACGCCGCGGCGGAGAAGCTGCTGGCCGCCTGCGGCTGTACCCTGGCCGACGTGAAGTCGGGAAGCGTCGCCGGCCTGAAAGAGAAAGCGGAGGCCATCGGCTACGAGACCCTGTCCCGGACCTGCGGGGCGGGCGGCCCCACCCTGGCGGACATCGTGAAGGAGCTGTCCAAGCCGGGCCGGGACCCCCGGGACGAGCTGCCGCCTCCCATCCTGCGCACCGACGTGATGGAGGCCGGGGACCTGAAACCGGGCATGGAGCTCCAGGGCACGGTGCGCAACGTGATTGACTTCGGCGTGTTTGTGGACATTGGCGTTCACCAGGACGGCCTGGTCCACATCTCCAAGCTGCCCCGGCGGGTGCGCCACCCCTCCGAGCTGTTGTCGGTGGGGGATGTGGTCACCGTTTGGGTTGTCGAAGCGGACGAGAAGAAAAAACGCATTTCCCTGACTATGAAGAAACCCTGACCTTTTAAAATCTGCGCAAGGCGGTGAGCAGCTTGAAACGGAACATCTCCCCCATTTTCTTCTGGCTGTTGTTCGAAGCCATTGCGGCGGGGCTGTGGCTGTGGCTGGACAATATCTTTTATCTGTTCAATTTCTCCTATATCGGGACCTGCCTCGCCCTGGGCATTACCCTCTACGGCCGGAAAGTAAAATACGCCCGGAACATGGTACAGCTGGCGGTCGGGCTGTATATGCTGGTTTACCTGGGCATCCTTTCCCGGGAGAACATGCAGATCGAGGGTTTTTGGTACTACCTGTTCCTGGGTGTGTTTGAGGCGGCGGTCATTCACTATACGGTGGCTAAAATATTCGGTCCTCTGGTCTTTGGCCGGGGGTGGTGCGGCTACGCCTGCTGGACCGCCATGCTTTTAGACCTGCTCCCCTACAAAATTCCTCAGCAGCCGCGAAAAAAGCTGGGCTTCATCCGGTACATCCTCTTTTCCGCCTCCCTCCTCTTTGTAGGCGGACTCTTCCTCCTGCGGGTTCCCAATCTGGAGGAAATCATGTTCCGGAGCTTTCTCTTCGGCAACCTTTTGTATTACGCGGCGGGGATCGCGCTGGCCTTCGCCTTCCAAGACAACCGGGCTTTTTGCAAGTACATCTGTCCTATCGCCGTATTCCTGAAGCCGGCCAGCTATTTCTCTCTGCTCCGGGTGAAAAATGACCTGACCAAATGTATCTCCTGCGGAGCCTGCAAGCGGGTCTGCCCCATGAATGTGGACGTCCCGGACAACTCCCGCAGCCGCCTGAACGGCACAGAGTGCATCCTGTGCCTCAGCTGCGTGGAGGTCTGTCCCAAAAAATCCCTTTCTATCTGACCACCCCTATCTCTATTGAAAAAGGAGCCTTCTTATGTACCCCTACGCCCTCATCGACCTGCACTGCGATACCCTCACCGGCCTGACGGCGGAAGATCAGGCCCTGCTGGAGTCCCTGCAAAACCCGGTCCGGCGTGAGACTGCCGCCGCCGCGCTGGCGGAGAAGGCCCGGAACACAGACACTCTGGACCTCCCCGGCCGGCACTTCTCCCTGTCGGCCATTCCCGAGGAGGTCCGCTGGTGCCAGTGCTGCGCCATTTTCGTCCCGGATGAACTGAAGGGAGAGGCGGCCGCCGCCTATTACGATCTCCACCGGCGCAATTTCTGCCGGCAGATGGACGCGCTGTCGGACAGGGTGCTTCCCTGCCGCACAGCGGAGGACATTGAGACGGCCTGGAATCAGAATAAGACGGCGGCCATTCTTACGGTGGAAAACGGCTCCGCCCTGGCGGGGCGGCTGGAGCGGGTCTCCGTCCTGGCCCGGGACGGAGTGCGGATGATGACCCTCACCTGGAACGGGGAGAATGAAATTGCCTCCGGCAGCGCAACGGGCCACGGCTTGTCCCGCTTCGGGCGGGAGGCCGTCCGGGAACTGGAGCGCTGCGGGATTCTTGCAGACGTCTCTCATCTGAACGACCACAGCTTTGACGACTTTTTAACCGTCGCCCGGCGGCCCTTTGTGGCCAGCCACTCCAACGCCCGGGCCGTCTGTGGCCACCGGCGCAACCTCACCGACGGGCAGATCAGGGAGATGGCCGCCCGGGATTGCCTCATCGGCTTGAACTTTTACCGGGACTTTCTCCGCACCGGGGACGGCCCCGCTGCGCCGGATGACCTGTGGCGACACATAGAGCGCTTTCTTGTCCTGGGGGCGGAGCACTGTCTGGCCCTGGGCTCCGACGCTGACGGCGCCGACCTGCCCGCCTGGCTGGACCGCCCGGACAAGTTCGCCGGACTGTATCAGCTTCTTTTGGACCGGGGCCTCACCGCCGCTCAGGCAGAGGGGATTTTATGGAAAAATTCCCTGGAGTTCTTCCGGAAAAATTTGTTTAAATAAACAAATCTCCCTTGTAAATCCCCCTCTCTTCTGTTATAATCGAAATAATCCCTGTCACATAGCGGCGCTCTTCCAGCCCGCCTTAAAAAAGGAGTATGGTTATGTCAAAACGCTGTCCTGACTGCGGTCAAGTAAACGAGGATTCCCGCATCTTCTGCAGCACCTGCGGGGAACCGCTGGACGCCCATCTGCGCCTGATCCAGGACCTGGAAAAACAGAAAAAAGCGCCCCAAAAGGAGCGTGCCGCTCCCCGTCGGGACGATGACGACGAGGTCCCTTCCAGTGTGCAGCGGGAAAAAAAGAGTCCCCTTCCCTGGATTATCCTGGGCCTTGTCGCGGTCGCGGCGGTAGCCCTGTGGTTCTTCCTGAAATAGCAGACAGTCCCCTCATGCGAAGATTTTGCATGAGGGGACTGCCGTCTACCCCAATATATCGCTAAAATTCATAGATCTGCGCCTGTTTCCCCGCCCTTCGGACGGGGAAACAGGCGCATCTTTATGATACCTGATTCACGATCCCGATGAACAGGGGCACGTCCTCGGTCCGGATGACAAAGAGGAAGGGCCGGTCCAGGTCCATGATGCAGACCTCCGTGGGCTGGGGCGGGAGGCCGAGATTCCTAACGGCGATGATGGTGACAGCGGCGGCCTCCACTCCCTCCTCGTCCACCTTCACCCGGGCCAGCTGTTTGGCGTCGGAGAGGAAAGCGTCCAGGTCGGTGAGGGCGGACAGGTCGGCTCTGTCCGGGTCCAGCAGGTCGGTGACGCCCAGCGCGGACAAAGCGTTCTTCAGGTTCAGGTCGGAGTTCACGTCAAACCTGGGCACTGACCACTGCACCTCGCCCCAGGTGCAGGCGTCCCCATAGAACTCCAGCCGGGACAGAAAGTCCGGGTCCTGGAGCAGGGACTCGGGAGACGTCCCCTCGTCGGGCAGGACAAAGACCATCTCCCCCAGGTGGGTGGGCAGCCGGGCTGCCTGATAGCCGTCCCTGCGGATGAAATTGGCGTCCTCGGTCCGGTGCATGAAGTCCACTTTGCTTTCGTTCCCGGCGGCGTCGGTAAAGACGTCCTCCTCGGTGGCCTCCTTCCCGAACTCGTCCAGCCAGGCGGCCTTGTAGTACAGAGAGGAGGCCAGCAGGGCCAGGATATCCGGCTCGGTCTGCACCACCGGCTGGTCCCCGCCGATCAGGCCGTTGGTCTGTCTGCTCACCCAGTCAGTCACCGCCTTGTCGGCCTCGGCGGTGCCCATAGGGACGGCGTAGGCTCCGGCATAGTACTTTTGGGCCAGGGCGTCCAGCGTCTCCTGTACATAGGCCCCCTCCATACCGCTGTTGAGCCAGATGGAGTTGGCCAGGATTAAGGAGCTCTGCCCGTCGTCGGTGTACAGCGCCCGCCAGATCTGGGATACCTGGTCCTGAAGGGCGTCCACGCCGTCCGCTCCCATGGCGTCCAGCACCTGCCGGCGGCTGTCTCCGCCGGCGCACTGGGCCAGCATGGCCAGGGCGGACCACAGGGACAGGGGGGAGTAGATGGCATTTTTTCCCTCCTGGCCCGCCAACACCAGGGGGGTGCTCCTGGCGGTGAAGGCGGTCAGGGCGGCGTGCTCCGCCTCGGTAATGTGGCTGTTCTCCCCGCGGAGGGCGGCCAGGGCGTCCTGATATTTGTCGTAGGCCTCCTGGTAGGCCTTCCAGCCTCCGATGGGGTCCTCCGCCGACATCTGGGGCTGCTTGGGAAATTCCGGATAGACCGGCTCGGCCAGAGTATAGCTCATTTTCTCGGGCTCCTTTCTGTCGGGTTCGCCCGTACCGACGGCGCAGCCGGCCAGCAGAAGGGCGGAAGCCAGGGCGAGAGACAGGATTCGTTTCATGGCGATTCTCCTTTCTGTTTCAGACCTTATACCGATATAGACGTATTTTTGAGGGAAAAGGTTTCCGGAATTGAGAAAAATTTTTGAAAAAAGGGCGGCTGTAAAGCCGCCCTGAGTCTGGTATGAGATTGAGGGTTCAGTCCTCGGGGGTCTCCCCGGCCTCTTCCTCGTCGTCGTCGCTGAGCTCCATGGCGTAGCGGGTTCCGCAGCCGGGGCACTCCACCTCGCCGTCGGCCAGGGCCTCGTCGTCCACCACGATGTCGGCGCCGCAGGTGGGGCACTCCACCTCGAACCAGTCGTCGTCGTAGTCCTCCATGTCATCGTCGTCCTCGTCAAAGACCACCTCTTCCACGTCGGCCAGGTCGTCGGACAGCACGTCGATCTCCTCGCCCAGGTTGAGAGCGTTCTCCTCCAGGTCCTCCACGGACATGGCCAGCTCCTCCATAATGCCGATCATCACGGAGATGAGCTTGCCCTCCTTGGACTTCTCGGTGTCCAGATTCAGTCCCTCGGCCAGGCCCTTCAGATAGGCGACTTTCTCGGAAATAGTCATAATTGTTCCCTTTCTGAGGCAATGCCTCGTCGTCGCAAAGTCCGCTCCGTTCAGGACGCCCTGACGGGCGTCCCTCTCCGCGCTCCCTTGCTCCTCCTCTCCGAACGGGACCCGCTTTTCCGGGCTTCCATTCGGGGTGGGCCGGCGGGGTGCCGGCCCCTACAGGTACTTATCCCTTACACCGTTCCAGATACTCGCCGGTGCGGGTGTCGATCTTGATCCTGTCGCCGGGGTTGACGAACAGGGGGACCTTGATCTCAGCGCCGGTCTCCAGGGTGGCGGGCTTGAGCACGTTGTTGGTGGCGGTATTGCCGGCAAAGCCCGGGTCGGTCTCGGTGACCTCCAGCTCCACGAAGTTGGGGGGCTCCACGCCGAAGACGCTGCCCTTGTAGGACATCACCTTGCAGGTCATATTCTCCTTGACAAACTTGAAGCTGTCGCCCAGCAGATCCTTGCCGATGGGGATCATGTCGAAGGTCTCCGGGTCCATAAAGTAGTACAGGTCGCCGTCGCTGTAGCTGTAGTCCATGTCCTTGCGCTCCACAAAGGCCTGCTCAAACTTGGCGGTGGGGTTAAAGGAGGTCTCGGTCACGCCGCCGGTGATGACATTCTTCATCTTGGTGCGGACAAAGGCCGCGCCCTTACCGGGCTTGACGTGCTGGAACTCGACCACCTGCATGACCTTGCCGTCCATCTCAAAGGTCACGCCGTTGCGGAAATCACTGGCAGAAATCATTGGCATAGGAATCATCCTCCGTTATCAAAACTGTTTAGTATTCTCAGCTGATTTATTTTACCCTATTTTTTCTCCCTTGGCAAGAGGTTTTCAAGAATTGAGGGGGGATTTTATCTGAACCTGCGCCCCTTTCGCCGTCCGGAGCCGTTTTTTCGTTTTCATCCTTGTATTTTCAGCCGGAGTGCTTTATAATACAGGGCAGTAAGCTGATCCATATTTTTTGCATAAAGGAGAACATATATGACAGCCAGTGAGAAAAAGCAGCTGACGGCCGCGGCCTGCAGGGTGCGCATGGGCGTCATCGAAGGCACCCACGGCGCCAAGGCCGGCCACCCCGGCGGAAGTCTGTCCGCCGCCGATATTTTTACCTACCTCTATTTTAAAGAGATGAACATCGACCCCAGGAATCCCAAGTGGGAGGAGCGGGACCGATTTGTCCTGTCCAAGGGCCACACCGCCCCGGGGCTGTACGCCGTTCTGGCTGAACGCGGCTTCTTCCCGGCAGGGGACCTGCCCACCCTGCGGCACATCGACAGCTACCTCCAGGGCCACCCCAACATGAACACCGTCCCCGGCGTGGACATGTCCACCGGCTCTCTGGGCCAGGGCATCTCCTGCGCCGCCGGCATGGCCCTGGCCGCCAGGCATCAGGGCAAAAACTGCCGGGTCTACGCCCTGCTGGGGGACGGCGAGATTCAGGAGGGCCAGGTGTGGGAGGCCTTCATGCTGGCCCACCACTATAAGCTGGACAACCTGTGCGCCGTCATCGACAACAACGGGCTGCAGATCGACGGCCCGGTGGATAAGGTGATGAGTCCCTATCCCATCCCGGACAAGCTGCGGGCTTTCGGCTGGAACGTGGTGGAGATCGACGGCCACGACTTCGACCAGATTGAGGCGGCCTTCGCCCGGGCCAGAGAGACCAAGGGGACCCCCACCGCCATTGTGATGAAGACCACCAAGGGCAAGGGGGTCAGCTATATGGAAAACCAGGCCGGCTGGCACGGCAAGGCCCCCAACGACGAGGAGTATGAGATCGCCATGACTGAGCTTCGGGCTCAGCTGGCGGAAGTGGAGGGGATGTAAGATGGCAGAAGTGAAAAAGATCGCCACCCGTGACAGCTACGGAAACGCCCTGAAGGAGCTGGGCGAGCTCCACGACGACCTGATCGTCTTTGACGCCGACCTGGCCGGCGCCACCAAGACGGGCACCTTTAAAAAGGCCTTCCCCGACCGCCACTTCAACTGCGGCATTGCCGAGGGCAACATGATCGCCGTGGCCGCCGGGGCCTCCACCATGGGGCTGGTGCCCTTCGCCTCCTCCTTCGCCATGTTCGCCGCCGGGCGCGCCTTCGAGCAGGTGCGCAACTCCATCGGTTACCCCCATCTCAACGTGAAGATCGGCGCCACCCACGGGGGCATCTCAGTGGGTGAGGACGGGGCCTCCCACCAGTGCTGTGAGGACTTCGCCCTGATGCGCTCCATCCCCGGCATGGTGGTCATGTCTCCCGCCGACGACGTGGAGGCCAAAGCTGCCGTCAAAGCCGCTTACGAGTATGTGGGCCCCGTCTATCTGCGCTTTGGCCGTCTGGCCGTTCCGGTATTCCACGACGAGGCCAATTTCAAGTTTGAGATCGGAAAAGGAGAGGTCCTCCAGGACGGCAGCGACGTGGCCATCATCGCCAACGGCCTGCTGGTCAATGAGGCGATTGAGGCCGGCAAGGCGCTTGCCGGGGCCGGCGTCTCCGCCCGAATCATCAACCTGTGCACCATCAAGCCCCTGGACGAGGAGCTTGTCCTCAAGGCCGCTCAGGAGTGCGGCAAGGTTATCACCTGCGAGGAGCACAGCATTATCGGCGGTCTGGGGGAGGCGGTGTGCGCCCTGCTCAGCGAGAAGTGCCCCACTCCCGTGCGCCGCATCGGCGTCAACGACGAGTTCGGCCACTCCGGCCCCGCCGCCGCCCTGCTCAAGCAGTTCGGCCTGTCGGCGGAGCACATTGTGGAAGTCGCAAAGGACTTCTGCGGGAAGTAAATAAGAATACTCCGCTTGTCAGGGAGACAGGCGGAGTATTTTTATGGAAAAGTCCTATTTAATTTCCTGTTCCAGGCTGTCGAAGGTCGGAGTGGAGAAGAACTCTCCTAAAGTAATATCCAAACCGTCACAAAGTTTTTTGATGGTAATAATGGACACATCTCTTCGCCTTCTGTCCAGCATACTATAGACCGTTGAGGGCGTAACACCGGATAATGTAGCAAGTTCATTTGCTTTTATTTTACGCATTTTACACAGATCTGTAAAGCGGTCTGCGACGGCGTCCTTGACTGACAAATCAATCACCTCAAAAACATACTATTCGTATTGCCGCAACCGCGTATACGCAGTTGCGTAATTTCGAAGAATATGGTATACTGGCAAATGGAGGTGGTCGAAATGAAAAAAATTACCATCAGATTGGAAGATGCTGTGTATCAATTTTACCAAAAAATAGGAGATCGTGCAGGCGGACTTCCGGTGGAACAGGTTGCCGCAGATGCTTTGTTTAAGTTAGCCGGAGAGCTTTCTCTTAACGCGCTCCACAAAAAGGGTATGCAGGGATAGGAAAAGCAGGTCATCTCAAAAGATGGCCTGCTTTTTTGAGAAAGATACAGTTTTATGCCCGCAGCAAAACCGGCTGGAGCTGCCGCCCCTCCAGGGCCGCCTGGGCGGCGTCTGCTACCAGGGAGAAGTCGGCCACCAGGGAGGTGGGTTTTTTCTCAAAGTCGTCCTGCCCGAAGGGGACGAAATAGATGTATTTTCGGGGCAGCAGGGCGCCGATGCTGGCGGCTGAGGCGGCCAGCCCGTCGTTGGTGGAGGGGGCGATGAGCACCGGGCGCTCGTTGCGCAGGTGGGCCTTGGCCGCCATGGTGACGCTGGAGTCGGTCACTCCGGCAGCCAGCTTGCCCAGGGTGTTGCCGGTGCAGGGGCAGATGATGAGCAGGTCCAGCAGCTTTTTCGGCCCGATGGGCTCCGCTCCCTCCACGGTGGAGATAACCCGGCAGTCGCAGATGCGCTCCATCTCCCGCATCAGATCGTGGGCCTTTCCGAAGCGGGTGTCGGTGCCGGCCGTCACCTCAGAGACAATGGGCACCACCCGCTCAAACCGGGCCTTTACCCGCTCCAGCGCCTCCATAGCCCTGGCGTGTGTACAGAAGGACCCGCACACGGCGAACCCCACAGTTTTGTTTTCCAAAGAAAGCATTCCTTTCCCATATTAATAGCGGAAAAACGAAGTTTCTCCAAGCGTTTTTCCATGGTCCTTTTTCCCGTTTAAAGAGAAAGGGCGTTTTAGAACCCCGCCTCCCGCAGCATGTTATAAATGGTGTCTTTAATTGCCGCACCGGCGGTAACAGGAGCCACCTTGCCGGGGAGCGCCAGCGCCCAGACGACGGTCAGTCCCAGTTCCCCCGCCGCGGCCAGGTCCACCCCTCCCGGCTTGGAAGCCAGGTCGAGGATGAGGCAGTCTGGCTTTACATCCTCCAGCTCCTCCCGACCCAGCACCTGGGCGGGTACCGTGTTGATAATCAGGTCGTAGCCGCACAGCCAGCCCTTGAGGTGGGCCAGGTGCTCTCCGCCGAAGCCCATAGCCTGGGCCCAGGCCAGCTGGTCATATTTCCGGGCGGCCACGCTCACCCGGGCCCCGAGGGCCTGGAACCGCTGGGCCGTAAACCGCCCCACCCGGCCGAAGCCGACCACCAGCACCTTGGCTCCGTGAATGGTAATGGGCAGGTGTTCCATGGCCAGCTGAACGGCCCCCTCCGCCGTGGGAACGGCGTTGGCCACGGCCAGCTCCTCCCGGGCAAAGTAGTCGTGAATGGTCAGGTTTCGTTCCCGGGCCAGTTCCTCGGTCTCCCCGTCGATCCGCCCCCCGCAGACAAACTGCCGGGGAGAAAAACGATCCAGAATGGGGGCCAGGGGATGCTCTGACGGGGAGAGGGGCGCGTTGAGCCGGCCGTTCCCAGCGGAGACGGTGAGGGGCAGGATTACGCAGTCCGCCCTGTCCACATGGCTCAGAGAGGCCTCGACGGCGAGGCCGGCGGCAGGCTCCGGCTGGCCCAGGGCGTAGGTATGGACGGTGTGGCCGTCCCCGGCCAGCAGCTGTGCCAGCTTTTCCTGCCGCAGGTCGCCGCCCACCACCCAGATGTTCAGCTCATGTTTCATAAAAATACCTCCAGACCCGCCGGTCAAGGGGCGGTGGGTTTCTACTCCATTGTATGGGAACGGCGGGGAGGTGGTGAAAAAAGAAGAGCGCCTCAGGGCACAAAAAAGCGCCTGTCCCGTTGGGACAGGCGCTCTGATGTCTGGGAAAAATCCCTTACTTGGCGGCCTTGGCGGCCTTGATGGCCTCAATGAGCAGCGGGGTGACCTTGAACAGGTCGCCGCAGATGCCATAATCGGCGATCTCAAAGATGGGAGCGGTGTCATTCTTGTTGACGGCAATGATGCACTCGGAATCCTGCATGCCGGCCTTGTGCTGGATAGCGCCGGAAATGCCCAGAGCGACATAGATCTTGGGGTGAACGGTCTTGCCGGTCTGGCCCACCTGGTGGTCGGCGGACAGCCAGCCGGAGTCGATGGTGGCACGGGAGCCGCCCACGACGCCGCCCAGGACCTCAGCCAGCTCCTCAGCCAGCTTGATGCCGCCCTCCACGTCCTTGGAGATGCCGCGGCCCACGGAGACGACCACGTCGGCGCCGATCAGGTCAACCAGCTTCTTGGCGGCCTTGACCACTTCGACAACCTCGGTCTGCATGTCGGCCTCGGACAGCTCGAAGGCAGGCTTGATAATCTCGCAGGCGTCGGCCTTGGCCTGGTCAAAGGCGGCCTTCTTCATAACGCCGGGACGAACGGTAGCCATGGCGGGACGGAACCGGGGGCAGATAATGGAGGCCATCAGGTGGCCGCCGAAGGCGGGACGGGTCATCTTCAGGTCGCGGGACACATCGTGCTTCTGGCCCAGCACCATGGCGTGGCTGGTGGCGTCGATGCGCTCGGGAGCCAGGGTGGAATTCTCCTTCAGGAAGTCCTTGTAGATGCCCATATCCACGTCCAGGTGGGTGCAGTCGGCGCACAGGCCGGTGTGCAGGCGGGCGGCGCAGCGGGGGCCCAGGTCGCGGCCGATATTGGTTGCGCCGATGAGCATAATCTCAGGCTTGTACTCCTCAATCACATCGCAGATGACCTTGGTATAGCCGTCGGTGGTGTAGTTCTTCAGCAGGGGGTGGTCGCAGACGTACACGCCGTCGGCGCCGTAGCCGCCCAGCTCCTTGGCGATGCCCTCAATGCCCTCGCCCAGCAGGATGCCGTACAGCTTGGTGTCCAGCTCGTCGGCCAGCTTGCGGCCCTCGGAGATCAGCTCATAGGAGGTGGGCATCATGCTGCCCTGGCGCTGCTCGCAGAATACCCAGACTCCGCCCTTGAAGGCGGCAACGTCGGAACTATTAAAAGTAGACATATTCTTCTTATCTCCCTTCTCAGATCATGTGCTTCTTGGCCAGGATGCCGGCCAGGGTATCGCAGGTGCCCTTGTCGGCGCCCTCCAGCATCATGCCGGCGCCCTTCTGGGGGGGCGTAAAGGAGGTCAGGATGTTGGTGGGGGAGCCGCTCAGGCCGATGGTGTCCTTATCGATGAAGGGATGATCCTTCAGGGTGTTGTAGTCGAAGATCTCATAGGGCTTGGCGTAGCACTCGTAGATGCCGCCCACGCTCATGTACCGCGGGGTGTTCAGCTCCTTGATGCAGGTGATGAGGCAGGGGGTCTTGACCTTGATGGTCATATAGCCGTCCTCCAGCATCCGCTTGACGGTGATGGTGTCGCCCTCCTTGGTAATCTCGGCGGCGTAGGACACCTGGGGCAGGCCCAGCTTCTCGGCGATCTGGGGACCCACCTGGGCGGTGTCGCCGTCGATGGCCTGCCGGCCGCACATCACGATGTCGTCCTTCTCCACGCCGATCTTGTCGATGGCGGCGGCCAGGATCTGGGAGGTGGCGTAAGTATCGGAGCCGCCGAACTCACGGGCGGACACCAGAATGGCGCGGTCCACGCCCCGGGCCATGACCTCGCGGAGCATGCCCTCGGCGGGCGGGGGACCCATGGAGACGACAATCACCTCGGCGCCGGTCTGCTCCTTCAGGACCAGGGCGGCCTCCACGGCGTTCAGGTCGTCGGGGTTGGTGATAGCGGCCATGGAGGCGCGGTTCAGGGTACCATCGGGGTTGACGGCCACCTTACCGGAGGTATCGGGGACCTGCTTGACACAAACAATGATTTTCATTTCAATCTGCCTCCTATCTTATTTCACGCCCAGGTGGCTGGAGATGACCATGCGCTGAACCTCGGAAGTGCCCTCGTAGATCTCGGTGATCTTGGCGTCGCGCATCATGCGCTCCACGGGGTACTCGCGGGTGTAGCCGTAACCGCCGAAGAGCTGGACGGCGCGGCGGGTCACGTCGGAGGCGGACTCGGCGGCGAAGAGCTTGGCCATGGCGGCGTCCATGGAGTAGGACTCGTGATTCTGCTTCTTCATGGCGGCGGCGTATACCAGGTACTGGGCGGCCTGCATCCTGGTGTGCATGTCGGCCAGCTGGAACTGGGTGTTCTGGAACTGGCTCAGGCGCTTCTTGAACTGCACGCGCTCCTGGGTATACTTCACAGCCTCGTTGATGGCGCCCTCGCCCAGGCCCAGGGCCTGCGCGGCGATGCCGATGCGGCCGCCGTCCAGAGTCATCATGGCAATCTTGAAGCCCTTGCCCTCCTGACCCAGCAGGTTCTCCTTGGGAACGATGCAGTCCTCAAAGATCAGGTCGCAGGTGGAGGAGCCGCGGATACCCATCTTCTTCTCGTGCTTGCCCACAGAGAAGCCAGGGAAGGACTTCTCCACGATAAAGGCGGAGATGCCGTGGTTGCCCAGTTTCTTGTCGGTCATGGCAAAAACCACGAAAGTCTCGGCCACGGTGCCGTTGGTGATGAAGCACTTGGAGCCGTTGAGCACCCAGTCGCCGTTCTCGTTCTTCACGGCGGTGGTCTGCTGGCCGGAGGCGTCGGTGCCGGCGTTGGGCTCGGTCAGGCCGAAAGCGCCGATCTTCCTGCCGCTGAGCAGGTCGGGCAGGTACTTCTTCTTCTGCTCCTCGGTGCCGTGCTCAAAGATGGGGGCGCAGCACAGGGACGTGTGGGCGGACACGATGACGGCGGTGGTGCCGCACACCTTGGCCAGCTCCTCCACGCACATGGCGTAGGAGAGCACGTCGCCGCCGGCGCCGCCGTACTCCTTGGGGAAGTAGATGCCCATCATGCCCAGCTTGGCCATCTTCTCCACGGTCTCCATGGGGAAGCGCTCCTCCTCGTCGATCTCCTCGGCCAAAGGCTTGACCTCGGTCTCGGCGAACTCGCGGTACATCTTGCGGACCATCTCTTGCTCTTTAGACAGGTGAAAATCCATTTTGCAGTCCTCCTAGTTTAAAATACTTGACACTATCGTGAGCGCCCCCTCCGTTCTCCTCAGCCTTCCAGATCGGAGGAACGTGAGAGCCGAACGATACATAAGACGCGCCAAACCTCCTCCGCTCATCTTTGTTAGAATTTTAACAAAGACAGGCGAAAAAAGAGCAACACGGGCCGGTCCCGGCGTTGCGGACTTATCAGGCTTGGCTTATGTAGTGTCTAACCATTGAAATTATATCGGGTTTTGGGGTTTAAAGCAAGTGGGACAGCCCTGTCAATTTGTACAGTTTTTTCTTCAATATTTTGTGTAAAAAATAAAAACCAGCGAATTTTGGCCGAAGAGGTTGGGGAACCTGCATAGAATTGCCATACAGAGGGGGGTAAGGGGGATGGACAGCGGAGGACGCCTCCGTCATTTTTCCCCAAGGGTATTGACTGTAAAGCGGCTTGATAGTGTATACTCGCCTCACATTCAAGAGAAAGAGGGGGCAGTTATGACGATCAAAGAGGTGGAGGCCCGCACCGGGCTGACCCGTGCCAACATCCGCTACTACGAGGGAGAGGGCTTTTTCTCTCCCGCCCGGGGGGAGAACGGCTACCGGGACTACTCGGGAGAGAATGTTGAGACCTTATTAAAGATAAAGCTGTTCCGACAGCTGGGCTTTTCCCTGGAGGATATCCGGGACCTCCAGCGGGGGGACCAGCGGCTGGAGACGGCGCTGGCACGCCGGGAGGAGGAGCTGGATCGGGAACAGCTCACCCTGGACCGGGCAGCCCGGCTGTGCCGGGAGCTGCGGGAGGAGAGGGCGGACTTCGCCACCCTGGACCCCCGGCGCTATCTGGACCGGCTGGAGCAGGGGGAGAAGAGGCCGGTTCTGAAGGAGGACCGACTTCCCCGGAGGCCCTTCGCCCTGCGGCGGTACTGCGCCCGGGAGCTGGACTGGCTGATCTGGCTCACCCTGGTCAGGCTGGGATGGATGGCTGGAGCGCACCTGGGCCTCCCCCTCCCGGAGGGCACCTATCTGACCGCCGCCTGTATATCCTTCGGACTGATGCTTGTGTCTGAGACGCTGCTGCTCCACTTCACCGGGGCCACTCCGGGAAAAAACCTGCTGGGCATGAAGCTCCTGCGGGAGGATGGCAGCTTCTTCACGCTGGGGGAGGCGGCCTGCCGCACCTTCTGGGTGACGGCTGTGTTCGCGGTTTATACCCTGGTCGGCGTACACGGGATGATCGGCTACACGATGAAGGGATATATCCGTGCCATAGCCATGATTGCTTTAGTATCCTGGCAGTTCGGGGGCGAGGCCAGCGCCCAGATCGAAAAAAGCTTCTTTTTCTGGCAGAAGGATAACGAGCTCTATCTGGACGGCAGCACCCGGGACAAAACCTTCTGGGAGCGGGAGGAGGCAAAGCCCAAGGTGGTGGCCGCCGGGCTGCTGGCTGCGTTCTGCTTCTGGTTCTCCTACGCCCTGCCCTGCGGGCTGTAAATTTGGAAATACGGCATGACGATCAAAGGACGTGGAGGCCCGCACCGGACTGACCCGGGCCAACATCCGCTACTATGAGGAACAGGGCTTTTTTGCCGCCGCCCGGGGGAAAAGACAGCGGTTAATTTTGAAAATTGCTATTGAATAGACGCGGATGCTATGATATAATTCATAAAAAGGGATGGATAATATTTATATATTTGTGATAATGAGGAAATGATAAAATGATGAAAAAATTTGTAATTGGCGGGGGACTTAGTATATGTTTGTTTTTGGGGGTGTTATTATTTAACTATGAAGTAATCGAACAAGAGGGAGGGTTAACAAAAGACGATTTATATGTATCAGAAAATCAGAGCGGGTATCCTATGAGTAATTTTGGCGTTTCGATCTCTAGCGGAAGAACTATGAATGGAACAGAACCACTCGAATTTGTGATAGAAAACGGAAGTGCTAAGGAATGGTATTGGAGAAGAAATTTAAATTTTGATGAGAAAGCTGGTGAAGATAGAGAGACTGATTTGGAGGTGGAAATTGATGGAATATGGTATAGTGTGCCTTTAGGAAAAAATAGGACCGATTTAGTTATGCCATCGATGCAATGGCATTTATTTCCTGGTCGCACTGCAACTATTTCCGTTTGGACAGGTATTTATCAGGTAATTAGTCCAGGAAATTATAGATTTACAATTACTGTGTACGATGATGATTTCAATGAATTTTATTTATCCTGTGAGTTTTTAATTGCAAAGGAGAAAGCAAAAACACGCCGCCGGATCTGACCGGCGGCGTGCCTTTTTTATGGAATCGGAGCTCAAAGCAGGGTAATGTTTTCCGCCCGGCGGGTGTAGTTCTGCTCCAGCATGGCCACATGGGAGAGGAAATCCGGGTCCTCAAAGTACTTGGCATGGCGGGTGCACTTGCGCACGCAGGCCTGACACTTGATACACAGTCCCACAGCCTCCATGGTCTCCCGGTCGATGCTGCCCATGGGGCAGAACCGGGCGCAGGCCCCGCAGCGGGAGCACTTGCTCCAGTCGGTGAGGGGCTTGGCCTTGAGGAATTTGGCGGGGGTTCCGTCCTCCTTCAGCGGGGTGTAGTAGGGGCCGATCTCACTCCGGTCCATCTCCAGCGGGGGCAGGGAATCTCCGGCCAGCTTTTCCGCCGCTTTGGCGGCGAAAGCGGCGATCTCCTCCATATCGTCCCCGTCGGGCCGCCCAGCGCCCACCCTGTCGGAGAAGGCGTGCCGCCCGGCAAAGGCGGCGGCCGCCGCAATCCGGAAGCCGTTGCTCTCCAGCAGCAGGACCAGTTCCCGCAGGGCCTCGTCGGGGCTGCGGTTGCCAAAGACACAGATGGGTACGGCGGGGGTGTCCTCCCCGAAGATCTTGGCCTTGTATTCAGGCATCAGCTTGTTGGGCAGGCGGCCGGCATACACCGGAGAGGCCATCACCAGCAGGTCCGACGGGCCGAAGCGGTATTCGTCCTGACGGCCCTCCGGTCTGGTAAAATCAAAAAATTCCTGCTCCAGGCCCAGCCTGCCGGCCAACTCCCCGGCCGCCGCCCGGACGATTCTCTCCGTGCCCCCGGTGGGGCTGAAATAGAGAACGCATACTCTCTTCAGCTGCATGATATAAACTCCCATCATATGTTTTCGGTCGGGACTTTCAAAAGAAAATTCCCTGATACGTGAGAGTCTATCACCGGACGGCGGGCCCTGTCAACCCTTCTGGGCCCTTGATTTTTCCCCCGGGGTGGGGTATGATAAGAAAAAAAGCAGGAGGAACCGCCATGCGACTGTTTGACACCCACGCCCATTACGACTCCGGGGCCTTTAACGCGGACCGGCTGGAGGTGCTCTCATCCATGCCGGAGCGGGGGGTGGAGCTGATCCTTAACCCTGGCTGCGATCTGACCAGCTCCAAAACGGCGGTGGAGCTGGCCGGGCGCTTCCCCTTCGTCTATGCCGCCGTGGGGGTTCACCCCTCCGACTGCGAGGGCTTTTCCCAGCACACGGCGGACGGCCTGCGGGCTCTGGCCGCCCACCCCAGGGTGAAGGCCGTCGGGGAGATCGGCCTGGACTACTACTGGAAGGACAACCCGCCCCACGACTTTCAGCAGCGGGTCTTTCACACCCAGCTGGAGCTGGCGGAGGAGCTGGGGCTGCCCGTCATCGTCCACGACCGGGAGGCCCACCGGGACTGCCTGGAGGCGGTGAAGGCCCACCCCAATGTCACCGGGGTGTACCACTGCTACTCCGGCAGTCTGGAGGACGCGAAAACGCTGGTCAGGCTGGGGTGGATGCTGTCCTTTACCGGGGTCATCACCTACAAGAACGCCCGGAAATCCCTGGAGGTCATCGACTGGCTGCCCATGGATCGCATTATGATCGAGACCGACTCCCCCTACCTGACTCCGGAGCCCTTCCGGGGCAGGCGGAACGACTCGGGCTATGTCCGCCTGGTGGCGGAGACCGTCGCCAGGGTGAAAGGGCTGGACCCGGAGGAGGCCGCCCGAATCACGCTGGAGAATGGAAAGAGATTTTTTGCCATTGAGGAGGAAACCTTATGACCATCACCTATGAGTATGAGGGCGCGCTGTACGTCAACCTGACCAACCGCTGCAACTGCGCCTGCGAATTCTGCCTGCGCCAGGGAAAGGCACAGGGGTCCATCTACACCGAGGACTCCCTGTGGCTGGAGCGGGAGCCTACCCGCCAGGAGGCGCTGGACAGCTTTCTCAGCCGGGACGTGTGCTTCTATCGGGAGATCGTGTTCTGCGGCTACGGCGAGCCCACCTACCGGCTGGACGACCTGCTGTGGCTGGTGGACCGGCTGAAGGAGCAGTTTGGAGACAAGCTGCCTCCCGTGCGCATCAACACCAACGGCCACGCCAGCCTGATCAACGGCCGGGACGTGTGCCCTGAGCTGAAGGGCCGCATCGATACCCTGTCCATCTCTCTGAACAACGACAACGCCGCCGACTATGCGGCCTTATGCCACCCCGTCCAGGGGGAGGCCGCCTGGCAGGCCATGCTGGATTTTGCCAGGGAGTCCGCCGCCTTTGTCCCCAATGTGGTCATGACCATTGTGGACAAGGATAAAACCCAGGCAGAGATTGAAAACTGCCGAAAAATTGCGGCGGGGCTGGGCGTAAAGCTGCGGATCCGAAGCTTTATTGATTCCTGAGCGGAACGGAGCGGAATGTTTTCCGCTCCGTCAAATTTTCCCTTGCAAATCGGCGTCGGGTATGGTATAGTATAGGGGCGCTGAAACGTGCAGGTGTAGTTCAATGGCAGAATGTCAGCTTCCCAAGCTGAACACGAGGGTTCGATTCCCTTCACCTGCTCCACGTCGGAGCAAGCTGTATATCGCTTGCTCCGACTTTTTTAAAAGCCAGAGCGCGCTCATTTCGCTGCTCCTCCCTTCCAAATCGAACCCGCTTCGCTGGGCTTCGATTTGCTTTTGGGTGCAGCCCTGAAAACCGAGGCCTCTAAACTGGGCATCTGCTCCAATCCGCCGCGGACGTTATTATCGTTCGCGGCGGATTTTTTAGTCAACTGTCACTATTTCTGCCGCTGCCTCTCACTGGCCTCGTTCGACCCTTCCCCCGTCAGGACAACCTGCTCCTGAATTTTATGGAGCATCTGGGTGCTCAGCCCAAGGAACTTGATGCCATGCCGGTAGTCCGTTCCGGAATGCCGCCTGCTCCACATTACCACGCCGACCACCGGGCGCAGCCCGTCCCGAATAAAATCCTGATATGTAAACGCCAGCGGCTGGCCCTCCTCATAGCAGGCCGAGCACTGAATACACGCCCCTCCCTCGCTGATATCCACGATCAGGCAGTCCCTCAAGTTGGCCGGAGTGGTATCCTCGCCAAAATCACATATCCACACATGTTCATTTACGGTAACTCTGCTGTGTTTTCTGCGCTCTTCCATTGCCGTGTATCTCCTATCCTTAAAAATAAGGCCGCGGACAATTTTATCCGCATGTGTTCTGAAGAAACAGAACGGACCTGATCGTTTCAACCGTACCGATATTGATTATACATGGCTGGCCGGCGGGGTGTCAACCGGAGAGTTTATTCTTTCAGGCCCATGATTTATATCAAGCTTTCTGGACACACTATGACTGCATCACCGGATCAGAAAGGAGCGTGGTTCCCATGGTAAAACAGGATACGGTAAAATTACTGCAGGAGTGCGACGCGGGCGTAAAAATGGGTGTTTCGTCCATCGGAGAGGTCCTGGAATACACGCACGCAGACGAGCTGAGGCGCTGTCTGACAAACTGCATGTCCGAGCACAATAAACTCGGTAAAGAAATCAAAGAACTGTTGGTCCGCTGCCACGACGACGGGAAAAACCCCAATCCCATGGCCAAAAGCATGTCGTGGATCAAAACGAACGCGAAGCTGGCCATGGACAATTCCGATGCAACCATTGCAGACCTTATGACAGACGGCTGCAACATGGGGGTGAAATCCCTTAACCGGTATCTGAACCAGTACAAGGCGGCGGATGAGGTGTCAAAAGACATTGCCAGGCGCCTGATCCGCCTGGAGGAACAGTTGACCGCCGACATTCGTTCTTTTTTATAGGCATACCGGCCCGCCTGCGCGCTTCCAGCGTTCAAAATCCTGTTGGGCGCGCAACGCGCGTCCTTCCCCGTTAATCGGTTGACAACCCGCCGAAGGCCCTTGATTCTCAAAGGCCTTCGGCGGGTTTTGTTTCCCTTACAGATACTCTACGGCGGTCTCCAGCTTCTCCCAGGACAGGTCCAGGACCTCAATGGACCGCCAGCTGGGGAAGCTGGCCTCCAGTTCCGCCCAGGTAAGGTACCAGAAATCGTACTCAATTCCCAGATGAGCGGGGAGGATATCCTCAATGATTTTTTTCAGCTCCTGAAAGCTGTCCGGCTCCCCGGCCACACCGGGGAAGGAGACGGACACCTGTTCCCTTGCCAGCTCCTTCACCACGGCCGGAACGCCGCAGCCGGAGATGGTATCGTTGATGGCGGCCAAGGTAAAGCTGTCTCCGCCGATGCGCAGCAGAGCGGCCAGGGCGGCGGCCAGCTGTCTGGGCTGGGCGGCCACCGGGCGGCGTGCAAAGAGGGAGGCGGTCTTTTCCAGTCCCCAGCTCTCCGCCGTAGTCAAAGAGGTCTCCCGCTGTATCTCCTCCAGCCGGGCCAACACCCCGTCCAGGGCCTCCCCCTGCACATCCAGCTCCCCGCCATTAAAGGGGGCCTCCAGATTATAGACCCCCAGGGGACGCAGCAGGTCTCTCAGATACCGGGCGTAGCTCATGCTTTCGCCTCCACGCTCAGCGTCCCCAGCACGGGCAGCCGGTCCCTGGCCACGGAAATATCCGCCGCCGGAGAGAGAATCTCGTAATTGGCCACCCCGTCGCAGCTGTAGACCAGGTGGCCCAACCGGGCCAGCAGGATATCCTGTCCCAGCAGCTTTCCAGTAAACCAGCCCCGGACCGCCGCCGCCGTCCGGTCCAGCACCTCCTGTCCGTTCCGTCCCTCCTCCGGCTTCACCTGGACCCGGACATGCACCGTCACCGTTTCGGGCGCCCGCACCTTCACGTCCACGGCGATCTCCCGCCGCTGCTCAAAATAGTCCTGGAGCTGCTTCAGCAGCGCCCCGTCGGGCGCCCCGGCCAGCGTGGCGGGCACCACGTCCACCGACCCCACCCCCCTGGGCCTGGAGATCACCGCCGCGGCGGCCACCTGGTCAAAGGACAGGGCTTCCTTCTCATAAAAGGCGGCGTTCGCCCCGTTGGGCAGCCGTTTAAAGGTATCCAGCACCCGCTCCCGCAGGGAAGCGTCCTCCTCCCTGTCCGCGCCTCCGGCGCAGGCCTGGAGGTTGGAGCAGGCGGCGATCCCCATGGGCGCCACCGCCATGGACACGATGGTCCCGGCGGCCACATTGCCCGCCGCCCCGGCCTCCAGCGCCCGAACCGGAACGTCAGCTGTCAGCCCGCCTGCCGCCAGAGCGGCGTCCTCCTCCGTCTCAAAGCGAATCAGTCCCGCCGTCATGCACACTGTCCCCTTTGGGATGCTCCTGGGAACGTCGGAGGCCTCCTCCACCCGGAAGCGCACCGTCCCCCGGGCGGTCACCGGCTTTTTGCGCTCCAGTCCCCGCAGCCTGGCGTGGAGATCCAGGTATTCCCCCTCCGCCGTCTGGGGAAAGGCCTGCCGGACCACCCAGTCCGCCTGAATATACAGCGCGCACACCTGGGCGGCCGCGGCGTAGAGCCGGGCGGACAGGTCGCAGCCCTCCCGGGGCTCCAGCCCCGTCCGTGCCCCGAAGCCGGCCAGCATCTCCTGATAAATCTCGTCTGCAGTTTTCATTTTTATCTCCTTTACACCCTGAGCCGGGCCGTCAGCTCCTCCCCCCGCCAGTCCAGATATACGGTCAGCCAGCCCGCTTCCCCGTCCTCAGCCAGCTCCACCCTCTGTACCGACAGCCCCTCCTCCTCCCGGAGGGCCTCGGTCACATATTGGACGGCCAGGGCCTGCCGTGCGGAGGGTCTCTCCCGTCCCAGCAGATACAGCCGGCTGCCCAGCTCAGGCAGAAAGGGCAGCGCCCCCCGCCGGGCGGTCAGGCGGAACAGCACCCGGGCCAGCAGCTCCTCTCCTCCGCTCAGGGCGGTCAGCCCGCCCGCGCCGTCGGGCACATAGTCCCCCCGGCTCAGCTTCCACTCCATTTCCGTCCCCTCCTTATGACAGCAAGGCCTTTACAATCTCCCGTATCACGTCCCGCAGCGGCCGGCCGTTGAGATACAGCTCCCCCTCCAGCTCCAGGCGCTCCCGGCCCAGAAGGATGGCGCTCTCTCCCCCTCTCAGCCGCACCTCGCCGGGTCCCAGCTCCGTATCCCTCTGGGGCGTACCCAGCAGGCAGGGGACCTCCCCCTCCGCTCCCGTTTTGAGCACCAGCACCCGGTCCCCCGCTGCGGGCCGCCAGCTGTAGCCGCCGGGGCTGTACACATTGATCCACCGCCGCTCTCCCCCCAGGCTGACCCCGGCCGGATCTCCGCCCAGGGTCACGGCCCCCAGCTCCGCCGCCGGCTCACAGGCGCGCGGGTTTCGATTTCGCTCCGCTGTCCACACTTTTCTCACCTCATCCCGTCATTGTGCCGCCCGGCCCGGATCATACCACAAAATCCGGCCTGGCCAGCTCCACGCGGCTCCAATAGCCGCCTGCGTCCATTCCCACCGTCACCTGAG
The DNA here is from genome assembly GCA_947426945.1 of uncultured Bacillota bacterium. Classification (GTDB taxonomy): domain Bacteria; phylum Bacillota; class Clostridia; order Oscillospirales; family Oscillospiraceae; genus Lawsonibacter. The sequence continues at coordinate 50,319 of CANEFX010000007.1, read as the reverse complement.
CGGCCCGGTAGCGGCCGTTCCAGTCCCAGTCCTTCCGTTCCACGCTCACCAGGTCCCCCGGCCAGATGCAGAAGGCCTCTCCCAGCGTAATCTCCACCCGTTCCTGCTCTGAGGCCGACCGCTCCAGCTGAAACCTTCCGGAATACCGCATGGCCTTATAGCTGCTCCGGGCCGGCATGGTAATCACCCGTCGGGCCCGGCCCCCGGCTTTTAAAAAGGCGGCGTTTTCCACCCGCTCCGTCCGGCCGCTCCAGCGGTCCCGCACCAGCACCTGAGACAGCACGCCGTAGCGCCTGTCCCGCCGGACCATGGAGATCACCGGGGCGGCGGCGTCCACCACCCGCTCCCGCCCGTCGTCCCAGCCGGACAGCACCAGCCGCCCCTGCCGGTCGAACCGGGGGGATACCCCGCCGTAATACCGGGCAAAATCATAGACCACCGACCACTCGCTGCTCCCGGCCGCTACCGAGAAGCGGGACACCGGGGGCAGCCGCCCTCCCGGTGCGGCGACAATCCCATAGGGCGTCACATGGTCCCGGAGGATGTCCGCCTGGGTGGCCGACTGATAGTCCTCCCCCAGGGCCTCGTTATCCAGCAGCAGAGCCGCCATCCCCCGGCCGGAAACCTCCAGCAGGCGGCCGGAGGCATTCACCGACGCCTCGCACTCGTCCACCACGCCGGTAAACACCCGCTCCCCCTGGTGCCCCGCCCAAAAGCCCGTCCACTCCCCCGGCCTCACCGAATTGTCCGTGTCCCAGCCGCAGCGCAGCCAGAAGCTGTCGCAGGGGACCCCGGCGGTGTACTCCATTCTCCAGGCCAGCGGCGCGGGCAGAACCCAGCTTCCCCCGGCCGCGTCGGTCATATAGGCGGTCAACGCACCCGCACCTCCTGTCCCACATAGATCAGATTGGGATTTTTAATCTGGGGATTCAGGGCAATCAGCTCCTTCAGCCCCACCTCGTAGCGCCTGGAAATCCCCCACAGGGTATCCCCCTTCGCCACCCGGTGATACCCGGCCCGGGCGGCGGTCCGGGCCGGCTCCTCCGCCGCGCCCCGGACGGCCGCCGCCACATGTTCAGCCGCTCTCTCCGCCACCCCCCGATAGCGCACGGCCTCCTCCCAAAACGCAAAGGAGTACCGCACATAGCCGGGCCTGGGGGTCTGCTCCAGCCGCAGGGCTACAAAATAGGCGTCCGCCGCCTGCCACAGGGGATGGACCAGCAGGCCTGTCCCTCCCTCATAGAACAGACAGGCCAGCTTCTGAAATTCGGCATAGGCCCCCTCTCCCACAAACTCGCCCGCCCCCTTCATCACCCGGTGCTCCATCCCCAGGTCCTGGAGCTGGTAACGGCCGAAAGGGATTTTGTGCACCGCAACAGCCCGCTGAAAATCAATGGAGTATATTCTGGGGTTATGGGGCCAGGTATAGCCCTTATAGCGCATGGGCGACAGATCCATCAGCTTTCCCTCCTCAGTACAAATAGAACCCCCCGTCATACCGGCGGCTGTCCCTGCGGAAGGCCCGGTCGGCCTGCTCCGCCCACTCTATCCCCTCTCCGGACGCCGCCGGCAGGACGGCCGCGGGGACGCTCTCCGCCGCCCGATCCGCTCCTTCGAGCCCCGCCATCCGCTCCGCCACAGAGGGTCCGGACGGAAAACCCAAATCTCTGTTTTCGCCCCAGGCTCCGCCGGCGGGCGCCTCCTGCGGCTCCGGCTGCCGGACAGCCGCCCTGCCCACGTCCCCGGGTCCGGCCTCTCCCTGCCGGAAAATTCTTTTTTCATTCAAATTGTAAACTTTATTTAAATTTTGGTTTATAGAAAAATCCGGCAGGTAAACCTTATTTAAATTTTTGGATACGTTTCGGTTTTTTCCCGCTGAATATATCTGTTCCTTTTCAGCATATAAAGAATTCAACACATTTCTCTCTCTGTCCTCTACAGATGACTCGGACCTGCACAGCCGCCTTATTATACTCTCCAGCCCCTCCAGGGCCTCCTCCAGATAGTCAGTCAGCGTTTCCTCCCCCTCTCAGCTCGGAGAACCGTCCCATGTCAAATGAGGGGTTTACAATCTCCTCTTCTCCGCTTTTTTCCCGGCCGCACACCGGACATCCCTCCTCCAGCACTCTGCTCCGGCAGCCGGGACACAGCCGGGCCAGCACCGGGTCCCTCTCCCGGCGGAAAGCGCTCCACCGGGCGGCCAGATCGCCGATCTCCTCTGCCGTCAGTCCGGCCAGCACCGCCCTGCCGTCCGGGAACACGGACTCTCCGCTCTCCTGATCCGCCAGCGCCCTGGCCAGAAGGCAGGCGTTGGCGCACAGCGCCCGCTCCCGCCTGTCCGCCGCCAGCTCCGCTGCCTCTCTTCGGGCCTGAAGCAGCTCCAGCGCCGGCAGGGCCCGCAGGGTCCATCCGTCCTGCACCCCGGTCATGTCTGTACCTCAATGCGCCGGGAGGCCACCAGCGAGACCTTCTCCAGCACCATACTTCCGATGCTGGCGCTCTCCTGGATGGAGCTCCACTGACAGCCCGAGTAGATCACCTTCCGGTCCGGCTTGCAGATTACCAGGGAGAAGTCCTTCATCTCATAAAAATTCAGGCCGTCCCGAATGGCCTGGTCGGTGGCGTACAGCCGGCTCAGCTCGATCACATGGCTGGCCTGACCGGGAGAGGTGGCCACCGGCTCCGACTCTCCGAATGCCTCCACCGCCACGCTGCTCTTGGCGGTCCTGGCTGCGTAACTCTGCACTACCGCCACCCGCATGCCATCCGCCTCCAGATAGATGTCGCTGCTGGTAGGAAATCCTGGAATGCTCATCGTCTTGCCTCCTTAAACGGTAATGTGCGCCGTCAGCCAGATCTGGTTCAGGCCGTGGGCCACGGCAAAGGAGAAATCCACCAGACACCGGGTGGGGTCCTCGCTGTCGGCGGAGACGCTCACTCCGTCGTAGCCGGTGATGATCTCCCGGGCCAGCTTGTTTTCCAGCTCCAGCACCACCTGGGAGCGAATGGCCCCCCGGCTCTGCGGGGTGTTCTTGGCCCGGCGGAACCTGGCCCGCAGGGCATTGCGCAGTCCGGGAATGATGTCGTCCACCACCCGGATTGCGGACAGGTCCCGCCATGCGGCGTCGGGTGCGCCCCCCGTGGTGGTGCGGGTGGTCACTCCTCTCACCACGCTGACCACACCGCCCAGGCTCTCCAGCGGTGTCACGCCCCCCAGGACCAGCAGGTCGATATCCCTGTCCCCCAGTCGGGCGGACAGGCCGTTCAGCCCCTTCAGCTCCGCGCCCCCAAGGGGGACGGCCGGGTCCTTCTCCCCGGCCACGGCCCCGGCCACGGCGGCGGCCGGCCCCAGTCCGGAGACCGGCTGCCCCCCGCCGTCCACGCCGCCGGGGGCCACCAATATCACCCGCTCGTGGTTGAGCTCCCTGGCCCGGGCAATCAGCTGCTCCACACTCTCATTTTTGGCCCCTGCCGCCACGCACAGCCGCTCCCTGCGCTGGCCGGAGGCCTCCGCAACGCTGCTGCGCAGCTTCTTCTGCACCGCCAGATCGGTGCTGTCACAGATTACCAGCGCGATATCCTCCACCTCGGCGATCGCGGCGAAGGCCGCCTCATAGCCCTCCGCACTCCCCAGCGGAACCGCCGCCACGCCGGAGGCCCCGTTTTTCAGGGCCAGGCGGATCAGCTCCGCCATGCCCTCGTCCCCCTGGCTGCCAAACAGGGTGACCGCCTGGTCATAGCTGGTAACCATCTGCACCTTTCCCGCCGGGGCCTTTGTGTTGATGCCCGCAAGTCCCACCAGCCGGCCGGTATCGCTGCCGCTGACCAGGCCTGACGCGTCGTAGGAGGAGTAGACTCCCGGGCGCTGATGTACGGTAATACTCATGCTTTTGCCACACCTCGCAATTCAAAATCGGTAAATACGCCGCCGGCATCCACTGCGGCGGTAAGATAAAGGGTAAAGACGGCCGCCACAGGCCGTTTCAGCCTCCGGCTGTCCCCGTCCCGGACGGTCTCCCCGCAGGACAGCTCCTTCAGCTCCATACCCTCCGGTCCGCCGGTGAGCAGGGCTCCGGCCAGGGCGTCAAAGGCCCGCTGCAAAGCCTCTCCGTCCCCCCGCTCCGGGGCGTAGAGGTCCAGACCGAAGGTGAGCTCGGCCCGGTGGCCGTACCGCTCCTCCCAGCGGCCCGTCTCCTCCAGATACCGGTCCCCCAGGTAATTCTGAAAGCCGGAGCTCCCGGTCCTGCACCCCCGGAGGGATACCACCGCCACAGGAGCCGTCTCCTCCCGCCGGAGGGCCGCCGGAAAGGCGGTCACGGCGGGAACGCCCTGGCCGTTGAGATAGTCCGCCATTTTTCGTCTGATTTTTTCCACTCCTACGCTCACGGCAACACTTCCTCTCTGGGATAGAGCACAGCCCTCCAGTGGGGGCAGATTCCCTCCCCCACCAGGTGGGCGCTCCCCACCCGGTACTCCCCGTCTTTCCACTCCACAAGAGTGTCCAGGTCCAGGGGATGTCCGGCGGGGCCCAGATAGCGGAACCGGTCCCGCCGCCCCCGCCCCAGGGGGGAGGCGGTCTCCTGCTCGCTCTCCCGGTCCAGCCAGGGCTGGACCATGGCCCGGCAAAAGACCGTCTCCTCTCCCCGCAGAACCACGTCCTGCCCAAAGCGGGCCAGAATATCGGCCCACAGCCGCTCCATCATCCCTTCACCCCCTGAAATACAAATCCCCTGTCCTCCAGCCAGGGAGCCAGCAGCTCCTCCGCCCGGCCGGACAGGCCCTTTCCGCGCCGGCCGCTTCCGGCCTGTCTCCGGATGGTCAGATCCCCGGCGGTAAAGGAGGTCACCTCCCCGGCGCTCCCGCCGCTCGTCACGCCGGACAGCCGGTCCATCGCCGCCATGGCCGCGGCCAGGGGAAATGCCGTCCCGCAGTCCTCGGGGGCCGTTCCCTCCTTCAGCCGCCGGGCCAGCTGCTCCTCGGCGGCCAGGACCAGGGGGAGCAGCAGCTCCTCCTGGTCCTCAGCGGCCCCCATCGCCCGGCACAGGGCTAAAATTTCCTGTGTCATCTCACACCTTCAGCACCCGGCTGGCCTGGGTAAACACCTTGGCAAAGCCGCTGATGGTGGTGATGGCCGCCCGCTCCAGCTGCCGGTCGATAAGCTTGTCATACTCCACCGTCACGTCGCCGCTCCGGACCATCTCCAAGGCAAAGCGCCGGTCCAGGCCCACGGCGGTCTTGGCGGGCAACACGCCGGTGCGCAGCAGGGCGGCCCCCAGCGGGGTGGTCAGCTTGCCGGTGCCCTGGAAGTTCAGCCCGGTGAGGGGATTCTGGAACTCGGGCAGCTTGAGCAGCTGGAGCATCACGTCGCCCGACACCAGCAGCGTGTTCATCACATAGGGGTCAAATTTGGCCCAGAAATCCACCAAAGCGTCGTAATCCAGGGCTTTGCCCGCGGCGACAGTGGTCACGGCAGCGGCGTTCTCGTTGCCGTCCCCCTTGATGAGCACGTCCACCGCGTCCTCCAGGTGGGTGCGGGCAATGTGGGCGCCAATCTGCCGCAGGGTGACGGAGAACAGATCCAGTTTCTGAAAGCGCACCGCCTCATAGCTGGCCACCAGCATCCGCCCCCGCTTTTTCAGCTTGACCAGGTTGGCCTGCACCTTGATGGTGGTGGAGGGGATGGCCGTCCCTTCGCTCACCGGCTTCAGCTTTTTCTCCTCGCCTCCGGCCTCCGAGGTGATGGAGCGGTAATCCATCCCGTCGATTTTCGTGACCGCCGCGGTGATGTTGGGGAGGATATCCCCCTCCTCCATGCCCTGGCGCACGGTGCGGGCGATGTACTCAGGGAAAAGGACCGCCGTGTCCGAGGTGCGGAAGAAGGCCTCCACCGGGTCGCTGCCCTCCCCCTTCACCTTGATATCAAACCGCTTCAGCTGCCGCTGAAAGGCGTCCAGCCCCTCCAGGCTGGTGCCTCTGTACCGCTCGCTGGGGTCCTCCCGCTCCAGCACCTGGCTGAAGGAGCGGCCCGCCTCCCGGTACATCCCCTTGTCCAGCTTCAGATTGTCGTAATAATATGCCATATTTCATTCCTCCTGTTTTAAAAGCTCTCTCATCCCGCCCGCAGACGGAAAGGCTCTTTTGGCAAAGAAGCTGTCAGCGGTTCTGTCGCTGACTGAGGATTGTCGTTCTCTCATACCAAAAACGCCCGGTTTTCCTCATCTCCGGCCCTTCTGTTTTCATAGCTCAGCTGGGTTTTCAGGGGAAACCGCTCCCCGGCTCTGCGGGCGTAGGACTTTCGCAGCTCCTCCAGCTCCCGGTGAGACAGCTTGTCCGCCAGCGACTTCATTGCCCTGCCATCCAGCTCCCGGTCGGCCAGCAGGGCCAGCCGGACCACCTCGCCCCGCAGGTTCTCCAGATATTTCCTGCCCAGGGCGGCCTCCTCCTCCAGCCGGGCGGCGGACCCAAAGCAGGCTCCCTTCACCACGCCGGCGGCGGGCTGGGCGGGTACGGCCACAAAGGAGAACTCATAGGCGTCAACCGCCCCCTCCAGGTCGGCCCAGCACAGCCGGCCCTCGTATTCCAGTCCCTTCTCGTGGCCGCAGTCGGCCTGTGACCGGTCCCGGCCGCAGACCGAGCATACCGCGTGCTCCACCGCGCACCCCACGCTGACCTCCTTTTTGATACCCCCCTCGATCTCGGCAATCAGCTCCCGGTTACCCTCGGTGCGCACCATATAGGCATATCCCTTCAGCCAGCAGTAGCCGTCTCCGGCCCGGGTGAGCCGCTCCGGCTCCCGGACGAGCTCTGTCTTATAGATACGGGCGGCCTGCCCCCGGGCCGACCACTGGTGGTCAAAGATGCCCGCCTTTCCCACAAACATGGGGGCCAGCCGCTCCAGGGTCGGGACGGTAAAGCGCTCAAAGTCCCGGTCGATCTCATTGTCACACAGCCGCACAGAGAAGGTATACACCTCCTTCTGCTCCAACGGCTTCCGGGCCAGCGCCCCGATCAGCTCCAGATCCTGCGCCGAAACGGCGGCGCGCTCCCCTCCTGCAGCTTCCTTCACAATTTTCATGCTTCCCTCCTCAATTTTTCGGCCTGAGCCCGATACAGCTCTGCTCTGGCCTCCTCCACCGCGTCCTGAAGGTTGATGTCCTCCCACACGATCTCCGCCTTCTCCCCGAAGCCGTGGAGCCGCAGCCACAGCTCGGCCGTCCGGCACAGCACGGGCTCCGCCATCCGGCGGATGGCGGTGATCTCGGTGGTGAGCATATCCGCCTGCTGGGCGCTCATCCGCTCGGTGGAGGACCAGGACAGCCCCAGCATAAAGGGCGGGATTCCCGTCCGGGCCACCAGCTGCTCCAGAATCTGCCGCACCGGCACCTGGCTGTCCAGCACGGGGCTGTCCGCCCCGATCACCCGGATGTCCACATCCCCCACGGCCACAAAGTCCCGGACGGAGCCCTCCCGCCCGGCCTGCATGGCGGCGCTCCACTCCCGGGCGATCTGGCTGCACCGCTCCTGGGCAAAGGCCTCCTCCCCCTCTCCGGGCCTGCACACCACGGCAAAGCGGAGGTTCCCCGCCCGCTCCCAGTTCTGTCCTGTGGCCTGGAAAATTTTCAGCAGGATTCCGGCCATAAAGGGCATGGACCGCAGCAGCGACACCCCGCAGGGGGCGTCCCCCGTGGGCTGAAAGGGGGTAAACAGCAGCAGCTCCTGCCAGGGCAGCTCCCTTCCCTCCCCCAGTCCCGCCCGGCACAGCTTAAAGTCCAGAGGGCTGTCCCCCAGCCTCACCTCCACCTGTTCCGGGTCGGCGCACAGCACGGCGGCAATCTCCTTCCCGTCGGAACTCAGCACAATCTCCCCCAGAGCGTGCCCGCAGGTAAACATGTCGTCCAGATACCGGTCCAGAAAGGCCTGTATTCCCCGCTGGCCCCAGCCCGCGTCCACAGTGCGGAAAAATTCCTCCAGCCCCTCCTGAGCGGCCCGGCCGGCGCATTTCGCACGCACCCCGCCGCACAGCCGCACCAGCTTCCAGACCGCGGCGTCCACAACGGGCACCCCCTCCCGGATAGCCCGGTACAGGGCGATTTCCCCGGTGCGCAGGGGGACGTACCGGTCCACCGCTCCAAAGGGGTGTCCCTCTTCCCGCCGCACCTGCACCACGGCTGCGGGGGGCTCCCGCCGCTTCTGTCTCCACCACTTCATGTCAGCTCTCCTTTTTCAAAATACGTTTCTCTCCACACACCCGGCGAACACCCCGCCCCGGCCCTCCCTCCCGGCCACGGTGGCGGCGAAGTACCGGATCTCGTCCATAGCGTGGTCGTGCTCCTTGCGCACCTGGTCCTGCCCCAGCGCCCGCTCGTCCCAGCGGTAGAGGGCAAACTCCCGTATCGCGTCGCCGCAGCTCTTACAGATCACCATTTTCCCGCTTTTCAGCAGCCGGGCGGTGAGGCGGATGCCGGACACCACCTGGTTGTCCGCCTTTTTCACCCGCAGGCCTCTCCGCCGCAGGGTCTCGCAGAAGCTGGCCGCCGACGGGTCGGCCACCACCGCCCGGAGGGGCCTGTCCCCGGCCAGCCCCTCCAGGTCGTCGGCGTACTCCTCATCGGTTTTCTGCCGCCGGGCGGCCCGGGCGTCGTAGTAGTACTCAGCCACCCGGTACCACACCCCGTCCTTTCTCCCCCACAGTCCCATGGACGTGGGGTTGGAGGTGCCGTAATCGCAGGAGACGTACCACTCCCCGAAGGGCCCCTCGGGCACGTCCCTGACAAAGCTCTCGTCGAAAAAGTCGTACACCAGCCCCTCGGCGGCCGCCCACTCCCCCAGCACAAACCGGCGGTAGAAGGTTCCCTGAAAGGTGCTGGCATACCGCGCCCGCACCTCCTCGGACAGCCCCGGGTTGTCCTCCATGGTAAAGTGGATGTGGAGCGCGTTTTTCTCCTCCGCCTTTAAAATCCACTCCTGATAAAACCAGTGGGCCGACGACTCCGGGTTGCAGGAAAACCACAGCCTGCTCCCCGCCGCCGAGCACCGGGCGGCGGCCTGCTCTACAAAGGACCGGGGCATCAGCGCCGCCTCGTCCAGCAGGGCCCCGGCCAGGGTAATGCCCTGAATCAGGGCCGCGGAGCTCTCGTCCTTCCCCCCGAAGAGATAAAAGGTGTTTCGCCGCCCTCCCAGCCGGACCTGGAGCACGTTTCTGCTCACCTTCTCCTCACACCGGAACCCCATCTTTTCCAGCAGGGGGAGCGTCTCCGACAGGAGGTTGCGCCGCACCGACTGGATGGTCCGCCCGCACAGGGCAAAGCTCCGGCCCTGAAACCCGCTCATAGCCCAGCAGAAGAAGGACAGGCCGGTGCACAGCGTCTTTCCGCTGCGCACCGCCCCGTCGCAGATAATGGCCTGCCGCCCCCGGTCGGGGGAGCCGGGCCGCCACCAGGTAAGCGCCCGCCTCTGTTTTTCGGAAAACACCATTCAGCTCTCCCCCTCCATCGCCTGGAGGAAGCGCTCCACCTGGACCTCGCCGCTGTGGTCCACCGTATCCAGCAGCCGCTCCAGCAGCCGCCCCCGGTCCACAAATTTCAGCTCCACCACGCCGTTGCTTCCCCGCTTGAACTCAGTCAGCGCGTCCAGCTCCAGCTTTTTCGTCTCCCCCCAGTCCTCCGGGGGAGAACAGGCCAGCTTCACGGCGTCCCCCGCCCCGGCGGTAGCCAGTCTCCACATCTGCCTGATGATCTGCTCCCTGTCCGGGAGCCTCACAGCCTTTGTCGCCACCTCATCCCTCCTTACACCCCCGGCCGCCGGGGGGCAAAAGTTGTACATCCCGGTGCATCCAACAAAAAATTTTTTCTCCCCACGTTTCGCTACCATTCTCCCTTTCGGTCCGCTACACTGTCCTTTGTTTGAAAAAATTTCCATTTGGGCGGCAGGAATAGAAAAACCGTCCGCTCCACATCCTGACCATACCCGCAAATTCATGGATCAGGAGGAATCCTTTATGAAAAAATCCCTGTCATTTCTGCTGGCCGCCCTTACGCTGACTCTCTGCGTCCCCCGGGCCGGAGCGTCCCCGGCGGACGCGGGGCTGAACCTGTCCTGCGCCTCCTGCGTGCTGATGGAAAAGGAGACGGGCGCCATCCTTCTGGAGGACAACGCCCACGAGAAGCTGGAGCCGGCCAGCGTCACCAAGATCATGACCCTTCTGCTGGTCATGGAAGCGGTGGATGCGGGCCGGATCGGCCTGGACGACATGGTTACCGTCTCTGCTTACGCCGCCGGCATGGGGGGCTCCCAGGTCTACCTGGAGGAGGGGGAGCAGATGTCGGTGTCCGAGATGATCAAGTGCGTCACCGTGGTCTCTGGCAACGACTGTTCCGTGGCTCTGGCCGAGCACCTGGCCGGCAGCGAGGGGGCCTTCGTGGCCCAAATGAACCAGCGCGCCCGGGAGCTGGGCATGGCGGACACCACCTTTCTCAACTGCACCGGCCTGCCCGCTCAGGGCCATGTAACCTCCGCTTATGACATCGCCCTCATGTCCCGGGAGCTGATTTTAAACCACCCCAAGATCCGGGACTACACCACCATCTGGATGGACTCCATCCGCAACGGGGAATTCGGTCTGACCAACACCAACCATCTGGTCCGCTTCTACCAGGGGACCACCGGACTGAAAACGGGCTACACCAGCTCCGCCAAATACTGCATGTCGGCCACCGCCGAGCGGGACGGCATGGAGCTTATCGCGGTTGTGATGAAATCCCCCTCGATCAGCCAGCGCTTTGAGGATGCCAAGGCCCTTCTCAACTACGGCTTTGCCAGCTACACCCTGGTGCCCGTCTACCCGGACGCCCCTCTGGCCCCGGTGGACGTTCTGCTGGGCGCCCGGAGCCAGGTCCAGCCCCGCCTGGAGCGGGACTGCCGCCTCCTGGTCCGCAAGGGGGAGGAGAACCAGGTCACCACCCGCCTCACCCTGGCCCAGGACGTGGAGGCTCCGGTGGAGCCGGGCCAGACCCTGGGCAGTCTGGAGGTCTATGTGGGGGACGAGCTGCGGGACACCGTCCCAATCCTGGCCTCCCAGGGGGTGGAGCGCCTGTCCGTCCCCGGCATCTTCAGCCGGATGCTCAGCAAACTGCTGATGTCGGAGTAAAAACGCCCCCGCCGCTCCGTCAAACGGCCACGGCAAGCCGTGGCCCTACATCTCTCCCTCCCCAAAAACGGCGTGCACCGCCGCACTGGCGCTCTATTTTAAAAAAGTCCTGATTTTCCACTATTTTACTTGACTGCTTCTTCCCGATGTTGTATAATTTTTATAAATATACCCAGCCTCTTTTGACGCCCCATTGTTAGTTTTCGCCGACAAAAGTTCGCAAAAGATACCACGAGGTGATAATTATGTCCAAATACCAAGAAAAACTCTCCCCAAACGACCTTTATTTGGAGCTTGAGGCCTTTTCCGAGGGCCGCTCCACCCACGCCTGGCGGTGCTTCGGCGCCCATCCCGCCAGGGATGAAAACGGGACTGAGGGCTATCTCTTCCGGGTCTGGGCTCCCAACGCCCCCAGGATCACGCTCATCGGTGACTTCAACGGCTGGGACCTGGAGGCCACCCCCCTGACCAGGGTGGAGGGCGGCATCTGGGAGGTTTTTGTCCCCGGTCTGAACCGCTACGATGCCTACCAGTACGCCATACATAAGGCGGACGGCAGCGGTTTTGTGGGCAAGGCCGATCCCTACGGCTTCCATGCCGCCACCCGGCCCGACGTATCCAGCAAGCTCTACGACCTGGATACCGGCTACCAGTGGGGGGACCGGGACTGGTTTGCTTTCCGGGCCAAGAACCCGCCCTACCGCCGGCCCATGAACATCTATGAGTGCCACCTGGGCTCCTGGCGGCGCACCGGCGAGGGAGAATTCCTCAGCTACCGGGATATCACCGGCTATCTGGTGCCCTACGTCAAGGAGATGGGCTTCACCCACGTGGAGCTGCTTCCCGTCACCGAGCACCCGCTGGACGCCTCCTGGGGCTACCAGTGCACCGGCTACTTTGCCGCCACCAGCCGCTTCGGCACCCCCGACGACCTGAAATACCTCATCGACCAGCTCCACCAGGCCGGAATCGGAGTCATCATGGACTGGGTGCCCGCCCACTTCCCCCGGGACGCTTTCGGCCTGTACAACTTTGACGGCACCCCCACCTATGAGTACGCCGACCCCCGGAAGGGGGAACACAAGGAGTGGGGCACCGACGTGTTTGATTTCGGCCGGCCCGAGGTGCGCTCCTTCCTGTTCTCCTCGGCCATGTTCTGGCTGGAGGAGTACCACATGGACGGCCTGCGGGTGGACGCGGTGTCCTCCATGCTCTATCTGGACTACAACCGCAAGGCGGGGGAGTGGCTGCCCAACGTCAACGGCGGCCACGAGAACCTGGAGGCCATCAAGTTCTTCCAGGACCTGAACACCGCCGTTTTCGCCGCCCACCCTGACGTGCTCATGGTGGCGGAGGAGTCCACCGCCTGGCCCAAGGTGACCAAGCCCGTGGACGACGGCGGCCTGGGCTTCAACTTCAAGTGGAACATGGGCTGGATGAACGACATCTGCCACTATATCAAGCTGGACCCCTATTTCCGCCAGTTCAACCACCGGGACATCACCTTCTCCCTGATGTACGCCTTCTCGGAGAACTATATCCTGCCCCTCAGCCACGACGAGGTGGTCCACATGAAGGGCTCCTTCTTCGGCAAGATGCCCGGGGACAATCCCCAGAAATTCGCCGGCGTCCGGGCGTTCTACACCTATATGATGACCCACCCGGGCAAGAAGCTCACCTTCATGGGCGCTGAGCTGGGCCAATGGAACGAGTGGCACTATGAGTACTCTCTGGACTGGCACCTGCTGCAGTACGCTCCCCACCGCCAGACCCAGGATTTCTTCAAGGCCATGAACGCCTTCTATCTGGAAAACGCCCCTCTGTGGGATCAGGACGACTCCTGGCAGGGCTTCCAGTGGCTGTGCGCCGACGACAACAACGCCAACACCGTGGCTTTCCTGCGCTGGGACCGGAAGGGCACCCCCCTTATCGTCCTGTGCAACTTCTCCCCCGAGCGCCGCAGCGGCTACCGGGTGGGCGCCCCCTTCGGCGGCGCCTGGGCCGTGGCTTTCAATACCGACGACACGGCCTACGGCGGCCAGGGCCTGGGGGACAAGGCTCCCGTCAAGACGGAGAAGATTCCCTGCCACGACCAGCAGCAGTCCTTCACCGTGGACCTGCCCCCCATGTCCGCCGTGGTCTACCGCTGCGTGCGGAAGAATCCCGTCCGCAAACCCAAGGTGGAAAAGGCCGAAGCTCCCGCCAAGGCGGAGAAGCGGCCCGCCGCCAAAAAGGCGGCCGGAACAAAGGCGGAAGCCGCCCCCGCCGCGGCGGAGGCCCCAAGGCGCCGGAGCCCCAAGGCCAAGGCCGAAGCCCCCGCCAGGGCGGAGAAAAAAACCGCTTCCAAAAAGGCCGCCTCCAAGGCCGACCCCCCCTCGGAGGACAAGCCCGCCAGACGGCGGCCCGGCCGGCCTAAAAAGGCGGACAAATAACGGGCACCCTCGGGGTCCCGCGCCCCGACTTCCATATGATGCCATTCCACCAAAAAAGTAAGAGGTGAACAACATGAAAAAAGAAGTTGTCGCCATGCTGCTGGCCGGCGGCCAGGGCAGCCGTCTCTATGCCCTGACCAGCAACGTGGCAAAGCCCGCCGTCCCCTTCGGCGGGAAGTACCGCATTATCGACTTCCCCCTGTCCAACTGTGTCAACTCCGGCATCGACACGGTGGGCGTCCTCACCCAATACCGCCCCCTGGAGCTGAACAGCTATCTGGGCAACGGCCAGCCCTGGGACCTGGACCGGTCCGACGGCGGCGTTCATATCCTCCCTCCCTACCTGGGCGAGGGTGAGAAGGGCAGCTGGTACAAGGGCACCGCCAACGCCATCTACCAGAACATCGGCTTTCTGGACCTGTATGACCCTGAGTACGTAGTGGTTCTCTCCGGCGACCACATCTATAAGATGGACTACTCCGAAATGGTCTCCTTCCACAAGAAGGCCGGGGCCGCCTGCACCATCTCGGTTCTGGAGGTCACGATGGAGGAGGCCAAGCGCTTCGGCATCCTGAACGTGGAGGCCGACGACAAGGTGTATGAATTTGAGGAGAAGCCCCCCCAGCCCAAGAGCAACCTGGCCTCCATGGGCATCTATGTGTTCACCTGGTCCAAGCTGCGCAAATACCTTATCGACGACGAGGCCGACCCCAATTCCTCCAACGACTTCGGCAAGAACATCATCCCCAATATGCTGAATGCCGGGGAGAAGCTGATGGCCTACCGCTTTGCCGGCTACTGGAAGGACGTGGGCACCATCGACTCGCTGTGGGACGCCAACATGGACCTGCTGGCCGGCAGCAGCAGCGGCCTGGACATGTACGACGACAGCTGGCCCATCTACGCCCGCACTCCCGTCAAACCGCCTCATGTCACCGGACCTGACGCCGTCATCTCCCACTCCATGGTCACCGGCGGCAGCCAGGTAGACGGCACGGTGGCCAACTCGGTGCTTTTCAACTCGGTCACAGTGGAGAAGGGGGCTGACATCCAGTACTCCATCCTCATGCCCGGGGCCACCGTCAAGGAGGGGGCCAAGGTCTATTACTCCATCATCGCCGAGGGGGCCACAGTAGAGGCCGGGGCCGTTGTGGGCTCCGCCCCCGACGGAGCCGAGGACTGGGGCATCGCCGTGGTGGCCGGCGGGGTCACCGTGGGCGAAAGGGCCTCTGTCCGGCCCAAAGCCATGATCCGCGAAGATGTGAAAGGAGGTGAGCAGGCATGAACGATCTCCACGGCATCCTGTTCGCGTACCGCTCTGACGCCAACCTGGGAGAGCTGACCCGTCCCCGGAACACCTGCTCCCTGCCCTTCGGCGGCCGGTACCGCCTGATTGACTTTATGCTGTCCAACTGCGTCAACGCCGGCATCACCGACGTGGGCGTGGTGGTCCATCAGAGCTATCAGTCCCTTCTGGACCATCTGGGCTCCGGCAAGGACTGGGACCTGAGCCGCAAGCACGGCGGCCTGCGTATTCTGCCCCCCTTCAGCTATACCGAAGCCGGCCACGGCGAATACCGGGGCAGCATGGAGGCCCTGGCCGGCGTCTACGACTATCTGGAGGACATCCGCCAGGACTACGTTCTGCTGGCCTGGGGCGACATCGCCATCAACCTGCCTGTCAACGAGGTCTTTGAGCAGCATCTGAACTCCGGGGCCGACATCACCATCGTCTGCACCCCCACCCTGAAAGGGGCGCCCCAGTTCTCCGAGTACGTAGAGGTCAGCGAGGAGGGCCGGATTACCGACCTGTCCATCCACCCCACCTCCGCCGACAAGGCATTGGAATCCCTGGAGATTTATGTCCTGTCCAAGCGGCTGCTTATGGACATGGTGAACTACTGCTCCGCCCATGACGTGACCAACTTCAGCCGCGGCGTCCTTCAGCCCCGTATGAAGTCCCTGAAGATGATGCCCTACATCCACAAGGGCTATGTGGGCCGCTTCCAGTCGGTGAGCGATTACTTCCAGCGCTCCAAGGAGCTGCTGGACCCTGCGGTCCGGGCCGACCTGTTCAATACCGCCCGTCCCATCCGCACCAAGGACCAGTCCAACCCCTCCACCTACTACGGCCCCGACTCCAAATCCGTCAGCTCTTTGGTCGCCGACGGCTGCCAGATCGAAGGCGAGGTGGAAAATTCCATTCTCTTCCGCGGCGTGGTGGTAGAGAAGGGAGCCAAAGTGTCCAACAGCGTGCTCATGCAGGGCACTGTGGTCAAGGCAGGGGCCTCTTTGTCCTACGTCATCGCCGACAAGGACGTAAAAGTGAACGAGGGCCGCATGCTTATGGGTCACGCCACCTACCCCCTGGCCATCGCGAAAGGTTCCGTCGTCTAAACGCTTTACAGGCGCCCTCCTCACAAGGGAGGGCGTCTGCCGAATCTTTTCCCGCGCGCCCATATGATCCAATAAAATTCTGAAAAAGGTGATTGCTATGAAAATTCTGTTTGCAACCTCTGAGGCCGCTCCCTTCATCAAGACCGGCGGCCTGGCCGACGTGGCCGGCTCCCTGCCCCAGGCCCTGGCGGCTGAGGGCCATGAGGTCAAGGTAATCCTCCCCCTGTATGAGGGCATCAGCGAGGACTGGCGCTCCAAAATGACCTTTTTAAAGTACTTCAACGTCACTCTGGCCTGGCGTCAGGTTTACTGCGGCGTCTTTGAGGCGGAGCATCAGGGCGTCACCTTCTGGTTTGTGGACAATGAGTACTATTTCAAGCGCTGGCAGCTCTACGGCCACTTTGACGACTGTGAGCGCTACGCATACTTCTCCCGTGCGGTGGTAGAGACCCCGGGCCAGCTGGACTGGTCGCCTGACGTCATCCACTGCAACGACTGGCAGACCGCTCTGGTCCCCGTCTACCTTCTGGAGGAGAAATACCGCATTCCCCAGTTGGCCGGGACCAAAACCGTCTATACCATCCACAACATCGAATACCAGGGCCGCTACGGCGATCAGGTGCTCCAGGACGTAATCGGCCTGGACCGCAGCTACTTTAACGAGGGGATGCTGGCCTACCACCGGGACGTCAACCTGATGAAGGGCGCCATTATGGCCTCCAACTTCGTCACCACCGTCTCCCCCACCTACGCCCAGGAGCTGCGCACCCCCTTCTACGCCCACGGCCTGGACGGGGTCATCAACCAGCAGAGCGGCAAGCTGGAGGGCATCCTCAACGGCATCGACACCGCCCTCTATGATCCCGCCTCCATGTCCGGCCTGGCCGCCAACTTCACCCAAAAGACCCTGTCTAAGGGCAAGGCCGCCTGCAAGGCCGCCCTCCAGCAGGCGGTGGGACTGGCGGAGGACCCCGACATCCCTCTCATCGCCTGCGTCTCCCGCCTGGTGGGCCATAAGGGCTTCTCCATGGTCACCGACGCTCTTCACGACATTATGGGTCTGGATGTGCAGATGGTGGTGCTGGGCACCGGCGACTGGCAGTATGAGGAGGCCTTCCGTCACGCCCAGGGTCAGTATCCCGGCCGCTTCTCCGCCCAGCTGACCTACTCCGCTCCCCTGTCCAACATGATTTATGCCGGGGCCGATTTGTTCCTCATGCCCTCTGTCTCCGAACCCTGCGGCCTGTCCCAGATGATCGCCATGCGCTTTGGCACCATCCCCGTGGTGCGGGAGACCGGCGGCCTGAAGGACACTGTAACCCCCTACAATAAATACGAGGGTACCGGCCGGGGCTTCAGCTTCTCCAACATCAGCGCCGGCGATATGGTGTGGGTCCTCCGGGAGGCCGTGGACCTGTACCGCAACGACAAAAAGGCCTGGCGCGGCCTGCAGAAGGAGGGCATGTCCGCCGACTTCACATGGAGCGCCTCCGCCAAACAGTATATCGACATTTACAACCGCATTCTGAGTTAAGAACCGGAGCGCCCCGCCCTTTCGGGCGGGGCGCTCCGGTTCTTCTTCGGGCCGATAAAATTTTAGATTATTTTTCTAAAAGGGCTTGACTATGGATAAAAAGCTGATATAATACATGGTGCTGTCTCGGTGACCGGACAGTCATATGTAACGATGCAGTAGTATCGAAGTGGTCATAACGAGCACGACTGGAAATCGTGTAGCCTGATAAGGGCTCGAGGGTTCGAATCCCTCCTACTGCGCCACGTCGGAGCAAGCTGCATATCGCTTGCTCCGACTTTTTTAAAAGTCAGAGCGCGCTCATTCCGCCGCTCCTCCTCTCCAACCCGCACCCGCTTCGTTGGGCTGCGGGTTGGTTTGGGCGCGGACTTGGAAGTTGAAGCGTCTAAACTGAGCATTTACTCCACGCCGGAGCAAAGCAAACTTTGCTCCGGCGGTTTTTTATAAAAATTGTCATCCGTCCCCTCGCTCCGGCGCCTTACCGTTCAGCGGCATATTCAGCCACCCGGCTGTTTGGGGAGTGTCCTAAACGCAGAGATATTGTTTGTGTTTCCCCCGCCTCCAGCGGGGGAAACACAAACAATATCTCTTCTCTGTGGACATTCCCGCTGTTTGCCGTCTATTGACACCGGAACGGGAAAAACAGTATAATAGTAATGCAGCGGTACGATCAATGTATCTACACAGCCGACGGTTGACGGTATTTTCTTCTTTGAGGCCAAACGTCCTCCAGGGCGTTGGAAGGGAGGTTATCAATGAAAGAAACGCCAAACAGACAGAAAAAGCGCAGAGAATTTTTCCTGCTGTTCTCCATTATTTTGATATTTTCTTTTTTTGGGACGATCATATTTTCAGTATCCCAAAAAATTACCAGAGAAATGTCCTCATCTGCCATTCAAAACCTGAGTGAGAGCCTGGATCTGATCGAAAGCACAATTGAGGCGATTCTGCGCAGCGAGGCAGAATTCCAAACGCTGATAGCTCAGGAAATCGCGCGGGCAGAGGATCCGGAGGACTATATCCGCACATATGAGCGGAACCAGACAATGGCCAAGATATCGCTGATTCTTTCGGGAAAAACGGAAGGCGTCTCCAACACCGGGGAGCGGTTCACCGAGGAGGGCCTGGACTTCTCCGCAGGCGGAACAGTCGTCGGTCTTCCGGTCTCCCAATCCTATCTGAACTATATGGGAACATGGTCCTACACTATAAAATGCCCGGTCGAGCGGGATGATGAAGTAATTGGAACCCTTTATGCCGAATATGTATATGATGCCATTGACCAGTCTCTTCCGGAGGGATTTTACAACAAGCAGGCCTCCCTGTATATCATGGACGCAGAGAGCCAGCGGTTTGTTTTAAAGCCCAAGGGGATGGGGCAGCGAAACGCGGGCCACCTGAATTTGACTGATTTCTACCGGGCAAACAACATTCAGGACCCGGCGATCCGGTCAGAGGTGAAAGATTGCCTCAGTTCCGGCCGAAACGCCTTGTTTTATCACAATATCCGGGATGTACAGGCCCTCAACTATATGTGGGCGGTAAACAACGGAACGATTTTTCTGGTGGGCTATGTTCCGGTGGAGGCTATCCAGCAGGAGGGCCGGACTGTCAACCAAAACATCGCCATTGTTGTAGCTTCCCTGCTGGCGGCTTTCTTCCTGTGTATCGCCCTGTACTATCTGAACTGGAGGCAGCAGGAAAAGCTGCGAAAAGAGCGTGAGGCGGAGCGGAAGCTCCACAGCCAGCAGCTGGCGCAGGCACTCCAGGCCGCTCAGATCGCCAGCGAGTCCAAGACTATGTTCCTCTCCAACATGTCCCACGATATCCGCACCCCCATGAACGCGGTACTGGGCTTTACAACTCTTTTGGACAAGGATGCGGACAACCCGGCCAAGGTGCGGGAATACACCCGAAAGATTATGGCGTCCGGACAGCACCTCCTTGGCCTCATCAACGACGTTCTGGACGTTTCCAAGATCGAAAGCGGAAAGGTCGTACTCAATTTTGAAAAATTTTCCCTTAATGACGTGGTCTCCTCTGCAGACGCCATTATCCAGCCCATGGCCAAGGCAAAAGGGCAGGCGTTCCACCTGGAAATGGCTGGTATCCGCCACGAGTATCTGGTCGGAGACGAAACCCGAATTAATCAGATCCTGATTAACCTCCTCTCCAACGCCGTAAAATATACCCCAGAGGGCGGCAATATCTGGTTCCGCATTCTCGGACTCAAGCAGCGCTCCAATCAGTACGAACACATCCGGATTGAGGTGGAGGACGACGGTTACGGCATGACGCCGGAGTATCTGGAAACCATTTTCGACGCCTTTACCCGAGCGGAAAACAGCACCACCAACAAGGTGCAGGGCACCGGCCTGGGCATGGCGATCACAAAGAGCATTGTAGAGCTGATGGGCGGCACCATCGAGGTCTTCAGCGAGGTAGACCGCGGCTCCCTTTTCCGGGTAGACCTGGAGCTGCGGGTGGCGGAGGAGGCGCCGGATCGGCCCCGCCAGCCGCAGCAGGAGGAATCCACCGATCTGACAGGTATGAATTTCCTTGCCGCAGAGGATAATGAGATCAATGCGGAAATTTTGACAGAGCTCCTGGAAATGGAAGGGGCATCCTGTGAGATTGCACAGAACGGCCGTCTGGCGGTGGAGCGCTTCCAGCGCTCCTCCCCGGGTGAGTTTGACGCAATCCTGATGGACGTCCAGATGCCGGTGATGAACGGCCACGAGGCCGCAAGAGCCATTCGCGCGCTGAACCGGGAGGACGCGGGGCGCATACCCATCATCGCCATGACGGCCAACGCCTTTGCAGAGGATGAGAAAGCGGCTCTGGACGCCGGCATGGACGCCCATGTACCCAAGCCTTTAAATATGGATCTGCTGAAGAAAGTCATTAAGCAGCACAGCGGACGAAAGGAAAAATGATGCATCTATGAAGAGATGGATTTCAGCTTGCCTGACAGCGCTCGTGATCCTGTCCCTGACGGCCTGCGGCCATGAAGACCCCAAAAACCTGATTCCTGATGAGCAAGAGGAAAAGCCCACGGTCAACCTGTTCAGTCCCATGGAAAAAAGCGATCCCAATGCGGAGAATGTAGCGCGGACCGCTCTGGACCTGACCGTGGCAATGGCCGAGAAAGCTGTGGGCGTCACGGTAGCCTACCGCACCTATACAGCGGAGAACTACAAGGACAAAACTTATGACGACGTCGCCCTTGACCGGGTCCGCAGCGACATGGACGACCTCTACCTGCTCAATCCGGATACCATCCAGACCCTTGGCGCAGAGGGAAAGCTGATGGACCTGTCCGGACTGGACAACACCAGGAACCTGCGGGAGGTCATCCGCATTGCCAACACGGTAGACGGAAAGCTGGTAGCTATCCCCCAGGAGGTGGTGGCCTACGGCCTGTTCGTCAACGTGGATCTGTTCAAGCAGTATGGCCTGGCACTGCCGGAGACGCCGGAGGAATTTCTGGAGTGCTGCCGGGTGTTCAAGGAGAACGGAATCAAAACGCCCATCGGAGCCAACCGCTGGTGGCTAGAGACCTTTGTCTTTGCCCAGGCCTACGCCGACCTGTACAACGGCGGAAACACCCAGGCGGAGATCGCCGCCCTCAACAGCGGAGAGCGCAAATACAGTGATTATATGCGCTCCGGATTTGAATTTCTTCAGACACTGATCAGTCAGGGCTATATTGATGCGCAAGAAGCCCTGGTCAGCGAGGCCATTGAGGCGGAAAAGCCGGATTTTCTGGCGGGAAAGACCCCCATTGTCATGGCCTACTGGGGGGCGGCAAACACGGAGACCGCCTATGGAAAGACTGACTTCGAGATGCAGGTCATCGGGTTTCCCAGCAGCCGGGGACAGATGCCAGTGCTGTCCATGACCGGATGGGCCGTGGGGATTAACGCAGAACACCGGGAAAATGCGGCCCGTATTTTGGATCACATGATTTCCGACGAGGCCCTCCAGCTCTTTTCCGAGACGAACCGGGTAATCTCTCCCTCTAAAAATGTATCGGTGGAGTGCGTCCCCTCCTTAACTCCCCTTAACGACCGGATTGAAGCGGGCGTCTACGTGCTTGGCTCCAATGCGGGGATGAATGTGGAGCAGTGGGGCAGCACCTGCCTGATTGTGCGGGAGCTGCTGGGCGGTGCATCGATAGAGGAATGTATGGCGGCCTTTGACGGACTCCAGGACACAGCGCTAAGCAAATCATAACAGCGGAACAGACGACAAGGCACTCCTCATCTCCCCCATTGATCCATCTCTGGCTGCGCTGTGCGATCAAGAGAACCAGGCGTCGTTCAGCGGAAACCGGCCGGATGGTATAATTCAAACTACAATAAAATAAGGAGGAACCTGAAAATGGAGCAAAAATTTTACATCTGTGAGCACTGCGGCAATATCGTCGCCATGGTCAAAAGCGCCGGCGTCCCGGTGATGTGCTGCGGACAGAAAATGACCGAAATTATCCCCGGCACCACCGACGCCGCAGTGGAGAAGCACGTCCCCGTATATCAGGTAGAGGGCGGCATGGTGAAGGTGCGCATCGGCTCTGTGGACCACCCCATGCTGCCGGAGCATTACATTGAGTGGGTCTCTTTGCAGACCAAGCAGGGCAATCAGCGCAAGGCTCTGCATCCCGGCGACAAGCCGGAGGTCTGCTTCGCCCTCTGCGAAGGCGACGAGGTAGAGGCCGTCTACGCCTACTGCAATCTGCATAGTCTTTGGAAGGCGTAAATATTTTAGAAAGGGAGGCAGCGCCGGCCGCCTCCCTTTCCTGCGTATATAAGCAAGGAGAATGTGGATGGAGTTTCAAAGCTGTTTTCCCATCTGGGATAAATTGTCGGCTGCCCAGCAGAACAGCATCCTTGACAGTCTGGCCCTCCGGCAGATCAAAAAGGGAACTGTGATCCACAACGGCAGTATGGACTGTACCGGGCTGCTGCTGGTGAAATCCGGCCAGCTTCGGGCCTATATCCTCTCGGAGGAGGGCCGGGAGGTCACGATTTATCGCCTGTTTGACCGGGATATCTGCCTGTTTTCCGCCTCCTGTATGCTGCGAAGCGCACAGTTTGACATCACCATTGAGGCGGAGAAGGACACCGGCCTCTGGGTCATTCCCGCGGAGGCATACCGGAAAATCATGGAGGAATCCGCTCCGGCGGCCAACTATACCAATGAGATCATGGCCGCCCGGTTCTCGGAGGTTATGTGGCTCATAGAGCAGATTATGTGGAAGAGCATGGACAAACGGGTGGCCGCCTTTTTGCTGGAGGAGTCCGCAATCGAGGGCGGGGACCGGCTGTCCATTACCCATGAGGCCATTGCCAAGCACCTGGGAACCCACAGGGAGGTGGTTACCCGGATGCTCCGCTATCTCCAGAATGAGGGCATGGTAAATCTGTCCCGGGGCACAGTGGAGCTATTGGACAAAAACAGGCTGACGGCCCTGAGCGATACCTGAAAACACCCCTCCTCAGTCTCCTTCCGGAGCTTGAGGAGGGGTTTGATTTTTTATTTGTCCATGCCGCAGATTGTGGACCGCTCAACCAGGCGGCGGTCATTGGCTACCGCGTCATAGTATCGGAAACCGCCCGCGAAGTTGTACGCGTCAAAACCGTTTCCGGCCAGGATGCGGCAGGCGATGTAGCTGCGCAGGCCGCTCTGGCAGATAACATAGACGGGCTTGCCCCGCTCCAGCTCTTCCAGCCGCTCCCGCAGCTCATCCACGGGGATAAGCCGAAAGCCCTCGATATGACCGCCCATGTACTCCTGAGGGGTCCGGACATCCAGCAGCGTCACGCTGCCGTCCCTGGGCAGACCGGAGAAGTCCTCCATACGCCACTGCTTCACAACGCCCTTGGCCAGATTTTCCACCATAAAGCCCGCCATATTCACCGGATCTTTGGCGGAGGAGTATGGGGGTGCGTAGGCCAGATCCAGGTCCTTCAGCTGAATGGCCGTCAGCCCGGCACGGATAGCGGTGGAAAGCACGTCAATCCGCTTATCCACCCCCTCATACCCCACAATCTGCGCCCCCAGCAGGCGGCAGGTCCCCCTTTCAAAGACCACCTTCATGGTCATCAGTCTCCCGCCGGGATAGTAGCCGGCGTGGCTCATTGGCGACAGGATCACCGCATCCGCGTCCAGCCCGGCCTTTCTGGCGTTGGTCTCGTTGACCCCGGTGGCGGCCGCCGTCAGGTCAAATACCTTGATCACGCTGCTGCCTTGAGAGCCGGAATACCGGCTGTCCCCGCCGCAGATGTTGTCCGCCGCAATGCGGCCCTGTTTGTTTGCCGGGCCGGCCAGGGAGATCACCGCGTCCTGTCCGGTAACGTAGTGCTTCACCTGCACCGCGTCGCCCACAGCGTAAATGTCGGGGACGGAGGTCTCCATCCGGTCGTTGACCACAATGCTGCCCTTGAGTCCCAGTTCCAGGCCCGCCTCCTTTGCCAGGGCGGCGTCCGGGGTAACTCCGATGGCCAGCACCACCATGTCGGCATGGAGAGGGGCCTCATCCTTGAGCAGCACATCCACGCCTCCGCCTTTCTCTGCAAAGCCCTCCACGGTGTGTCCCAGAGCCAGCCGGATGCCATGCCGCCGCACCTCGCCGTGGATAAAGGCCGCCATATCCGGATCAAAGGGATTCATCAGCTGACGGGGCCGCTGGACAATGGTGATCTCCATTCCCAGCTCCCGCAGATTCTCCGCCAGCTCCAGGCTGATGAAGCCGCCGCCGGCCAGCACAGCGGACCTGGGCCGGTGCGTATTGATATAGTCCTTGATGCGGAAGGTATCCTCCACCGTCCGCAGAGTAAAGAGCTTCTCCAGCCCCACGCCGGGCAGCTTAGGCTGGGTTGGCTTTGCGCCGGGAGAGAGAATCAGCTTGTCGTAGCACTCCTCAAATTCCTCCCCGGTCTCCAGATTTTTGACAGAGACGGATTTGCGTTCCGGATGAACGGCGGTGACCTCGTGCCGCACCCGCATATCCACCCGGAAACGGGCAAAGAAGCTCTCCGGGGTCTGGAGGGTCAGCGCCTCGGGGTCCTCGATAATCCCGCCGATGTAGTAGGGCAGGCCGCAATTGGCATAGGACACATAGCCCGACCGCTCAAAAACCACGATCTCGGCCTGTTCGTCCAGCCGGCGCAGCCGGGCCGCAGCTGTAGCGCCGCCCGCCACGCCGCCGACAATGATTACTTTCATATTGACCTCCTCATTGCAAAAGGGAGAGAATCTGGCTTTTCGGCCTTGCGCCCATGGCCTGATTCACGATTTTGCCATTTTTTATAACCACCATAGTCGGGATACTCATTACCCCAAACCGGCCGGCCAGCTCCGGCTGCTCATCCACATTGACTTTGCCGACTTTAATGTCAGAGCGCTCCTGCGCAATTTCTTCCAGAATAGGGCCTACCATGCGGCAGGGGCCGCACCAGGGGGCCCAGAAATCCAGCAGGACGGGCCGGTCCGAATGGATTACCTCCGTGGTAAAGTTGTCTTTTCTGATATTAATGGCAGACATCACTTGTCCTCCTTATCTGTTGTAGTGGTCTTATCATAACCGAAACCCGGTTTTTATTCTGTGACAATGTTACCCTTGCGGTTTTTTGCTCTGCAAATCAGCTGAGTCATCGTTCCCATAGGGCAGTAGACGCACCAGCTGCGGGGCTTGAACAGTATCATTGTAATCAGGCCAAGCACGGTGGAGGTGAGCATGACGCTGTAGAAACCAAAGGCGAACTGCGCCACGCCCGGATGGAACAGCGTCCCGTGGTAAGCCCAATTCCAGGGCAGCTTCAAAGTCCAGAGCAGGGTCACTGCCTGCTTTAAATTTTGTACTTCCGCAAAGACCAGATACGTATTCCAGAGCATTTGGAAGAACATGATGAAAAAGAAAATCAGAAATCCGTAACGGAAAGCCTTGCTTTTCATCCATTTTGGAATATCTTTTTTACGGGAGAGCCCAAATCGCCCTCCCAACAGGCCAAAAAGCTGGCCTCTGCCGCAGTACCGGTTGCAGTAGCCCTTCGTGCCGCTGACGATTGAAATGACAAGCGGGATGAAGAAGCACAGCAGACCCAGCCACGCAAACAGAATATTAAAAAATCCCAGAATCAGGTAGGTCAGGGAAACAATCCAGAGATAGTCATACCAGCGTTTTTTCATACCTGCACCTCCCGAATTTCAATGACAGTCGCGGGGCACTCCCTCGCGCACTTTCCACAGCCCACGCATCGTGTCCGATCAACCTTTGCCCAGACTCCGTTCCAGATCTGTATGGCGTTCAGCGGACATACTTTCACACAACAGCCGCAGGCAACGCAGGCATCCGTATCAACGAAAGCTTTTCGTTTTGTTCCCGTTTTGGTTTCCATATCATAACCTCCCTGATCGATTGTTTTCATGATACCGGAAATTCTGTTCCCCTTCTGTGATAAGATCACGCAATCAAATTCTTGTTTGAAGCACCTGAACCAGGTGTTCTTAAATTACATGGTTTCAAAATATCGCTTTGGCCGACTGGCAGCGGGCCGCCGTCGGAGAGATTACGGCCTCCTTTCCCTTTGCCCGGTTCGAGCTGCTGGATGAGATCGGGATGAATTAACGGGGCATGGCTCGTAAGGCCCCTTAGGCAAAGGGGCTCCCGGCGCAAGCCGGGTGGGGATTGTATTTCGCCGCAGGCGAAATGTGCGAAGCAGACAAGATTTTACAGGACTTGTTTCCTTCGTATGTTCGACTTCGCCGAACGCAATCCTCAGTCAGCTTCGCTGACAGCTCCCCCTAACAGGGGGAGTCTTGGCCCTGCGGGGGATGAAAAACCGCCCGCAGGCGGAATTTGACAAAACGCGGCGCATAGGGCTATAATAAAAACGCCCGCCGGTCAGGCGGGACGGAAGGTGCGCTGCACAAGAGGCAGGCGGTTAGTCCCCCATCAAGGGGGCCTTGTCCCCCGGAAAGGGGGGACTGCTATGGTTACATATGAGGAGCTTTTCGCTTACTCGCTTGTAATTCTTGGCATTGTTGGTCTGTGTTATCAGATCTTCAAAAGGAAATGACCGCCCCCCTAGCCCGGTAGCGGTCATTTCTTTGATTCGCAATTCGGACTAACCGCTTGTCGCAGCGCCCTTTCTGTATTTATTATACCATGCATCCCCGTTTTGTCAAGCAGACGAGACGGGGATTTTTTGCGCCCCGGGGCCGGGTCAAGCCTGGAAATGGCCCGCCGAGGGCGGCGGGCCCCACAAGAAAACAAGGAGGAATCATGATGGACGAGAAAAAGAGCGACCTGCTGGCGCTGCTGCTGCGGCCCGAGCTGCCCAATGTTCAGAAGCAGCTGCCCACCGCCCGCTACCGGGTGAGCCGGCTGAGCGAGCTGCTGGGCCAGGAGGTGGCGTTCACCCTGCGGGGCCTGCCCTACGGCAGGGTGGAGAAGCTGCGCTCCAGCGGGAGCGACGACGTGGAGATCGACATCCTGCTGGCCGGGTGCGCCGAGCCCGACCTGAAGGCCCCGGAGCTGCGGGACCGCTTCGGCGGAGCCACCCCCAAGGAGATGGTGAAGGCCATGCTGCTGCCCGGGGAGATCGCCGACCTGAGCCGGGCGGTGGAGCGGCTGTGCGGCTACCGGCGGCTGACCATTGAAGAGATAAAAAACGCCTAGAGGAGGACAGCGACCCGGAGCTGGCCCTGGTATTCTACCTGTTCCACCGCCACCACTGGACCCCAGAAATGTACTATGGGCTGGAACAGGGCGGCCGGGACCTGACTTTGGCGCTGGCCCTCCATGAGTGCGAGCTGAGCGCAGAAAAATAACCGCCCGGCGGGGCGGTCAGATAGGCGTAAGATTATATTGGCTACATGGGAAAAACGATAATAGTAAATAACCCGAGAACATAGGCGGCAATTGCGAAGCCTATCCATATTTTGAAAAGCTGTTGTGTCTGTGTATCCAGTTCATTCCACCACCGTTTGCCGTTCTTGGAGTGAAGGTAAAGGTAAAGGAGCACAAAGACGACGGTGCCATATAATATAATTCCTTTCATAATCACACCCCTTTTTACCTCATTATAAAAGAAAATAATCAAAACGTCAAGGAGGTGAAACCCGTGCCGGGAGAGTCGATTGTAGTCAAAATAACCGCAGATGACGGTTACTCTGAGGTAATGAAAAAGCTGTCAGCCGTAACAAAAGCGTTTGACAAGGATGTGGACGAGCTGGAGGACGCTCTGGTCAGTCTGAGCAAACAGAAGGCCCCTTTGAACGCGGCGTTGAAAGCGGCTCAAAAAGAGTTGGCGGCTGCTACAAAGCAGTTCAATGAGATCAAAGATGAGGCTTCGGGATTGCGGTTGGAACTGGCTCAGGCGCAGCGGGCAGCGGCGAAAACTATGGACAGCGTCCACTTTGGTACTCTCTAACCTTTTCCGGGCATTTTTCCGTATGGGTCAAGCTGCTTATGCCTCCAACAGATTTGCTCTTGGCAGGACTCGTTTGGTCCTTTTCATCTGTTCGATAGCGAGGGCCTCTTGGGCAGATTTTTGACGGGAGCGTTCCATGATAGCCTCGGCCTCTTCCGGGCGAATCACAACCACACCATCTGCGTCGCCCACAATGATATCGCCGGAATTAATCTGGACATCACTAATAGTGATTGAAACATTGATACTTCCTAAGCAATCTTTTCCGTCCGCTTTGGGGACAATATCTCGGGCAAAGATAGGTACACCTATCTCCTCACAACCCTCCACATCCCGGAAGGCGCCGTCTATGACCACTCCCTCCACCTTCTGCATAGCCGCACAGAAACTTCTGTAATCACCCCAGCAGGCCTGTTGACAGTATCCTTGGGCGGCGATAACCAGCACCTGGCCTGGTTGCAGCTCCATCAGCGCATTGGGGATAATGCCGCTGATACCGGCCGGAATCTCCACAGGGAAAGCGGGACCAACAATCTTACAGTTGGTCACTCTGCGCTTAATGGTTGGGTCTAGAACACGAAATTCGGACATTCCGTCACACAGCTCTGCAGTAGAAAAGTTACGGAGCTCTTCTATCAATTTATTGATCTCCATATCATCATCCTTTAAATCGCTAAATCATAAATACTATGAGAGGCTACCACAATTAGCATAATCAGATTTAGGCTAGAGATTGCAAACAAACATCCTAAGATTGCTAGAAATCAAACTTTTCACAGGTATCCCATATTGCTCTGAATTCCTGTGATAGTCTTAGCCAGTTCCTTCTTTCCCTGAATATTGCCCTGACGAGCGATCATGACCCGCTGTGCCTGGGGGGAGCCGGCCCCGTGAAGGGACTCGGTGCGGTAGCCCACGGCGGCGGCGCCCAGGCAGATATTCTCCAGGAAACGCATGACCTTCTGGCGGTCCTCAGTGGAGACGCCCTCACGGCCAGCGAAATACTTGTTGCAGATGTCGCCGATGGTTTCTCCGTTGCGGCCCACCACAGTATTGGAGGTAAAGTCCTTCTCGGAAGGCATGGTGACCATCAGACCGCCGGCGATGTCCTCGGCCAGACGGACGATCTCGTAGGGGAAACGGGTGATGTTCTGCTTGCAGACGTTGGCCAGCAGCAGATCGATCTGGTAGTTGCCCGCCTTGGTGGGGCAGCCCTCGCAGGAGCAGGCGATGCCACAGGAGTACAGCGTTTCGTTCAGGTGGGTCATCTCAATGAGCTTATCCTTGATGTGGCTGGCTTTCTCCACGCCGTTGTACTCGGCGGCCAGGGCGGCGGCCCCGATGACCACGTCTCCTACGCCTACCTTGCAGCCGCCGTAGCTCTGGCGGTGGTAACCGGCGAAGCGCTCTACCATCATCCCGGCAAATTCATACTCGCCGTTAAGGAAGATGCACTCGTTGGGGATAAACACATGATCCAGCACCACCAGAGACTCCTGGCCGCCGAATTTGGCATTACCCTGGTCGATGCAGCCGCCTTCCTCCAGCTTGCGGGTATCGCAGGACTGACGGCCATAGATCATGTACATGCCCTCCGCATCGGAGGGGCAGGCGAAGGAAACAGCCCAATCCTTGTCCGCCTCGCCCATGGCAATGGTGGGCATGAAAATATGCCAGTGGGAGTTGATGGAGCCGGTCTGATGGGCCTTGGCGCCGCAGACCACGATGCCGTCAGAGCGGCGCTCCACCACGTGGACAAACATATCCGGATCAGCCTGGTCGTGGGGGGCCTTGGAGCGGTCTCCCTTGGGGTCGGTCATGGCCCCGTCCACCACCAGATCGTTGTCCTGGACATAAATGAGGAAGTCCTTCAGGTTCTCATGGTACCTGGTGCCGTACTTCTCGTCGATCTCATAGGTGGTAGAGTAGACGGCGTTAAAAGCGTCCATGCCCACGCAGCGCTGGAAGCAGCTGGCGGTCTTCTGGCCCAGCAGACGCTGCATCTTCACCTTCTTCACCAGGTCGTCGGCGGACTGGTGGAGGTGGGCAAAGCGATTGATGGTATGGCCGGTGAGGTTGGAGGTGGCGGTCATAATGTCCTTGTGCTGGGGGTCCTGTGCCAGAGCGTAGGTCATGGCCACGCAGTTGATGGAGGGCCGGATTATGGGGTGATCCACCCAGTTTTCAATCTTCTCTCCAAACATATAGACCCGGGTGTTCAGCTTGCGCAGGCTGTCGATATATTCCTTAGCGGTCATCAGTGCCATTGTGATTTCTCCCTGTTATTTTGTTTTTCATCCCTCCCCCCTAGGGGGGAGGGACCTTTTGCTCCGTGCCCTCGCCCATCCCGGATGGCGGGTGGACAACGAGCGAAAAATTACTTGCCGGCCAAGGCCTTGTAGCCGTCCAACCGCTCCTGGGCGTCCCGGGCTGCCTTGGTGTACAACTCCTCCGCCTTCTCAGGAAAAGACAGCTTGAGGGAAGCGTAGCGGTTCTGGCCCAGCAGGAACTTCTGGAAGTCGCCGGTGGGCTCCCTGGAATCCAGAACGAAGGGATTCTCCCCGGCGGCCTTGCGCTGGGGGTCGAAGCGGTACAGATGCCAGTAACCGGCTTCCACCGCTTTCTTCTGCTCCAGCTGGCTCAGTCCCATGCCGCACTTCATACCGTGCTCAATGCAAGGGCAGTAGGCGATGACGATGGAGGGGCCGGGGTAGGCCTCGGCCTCCCGGATGGCCTTCAGGGTCTGGCTGGGATCGGCCCCCATGGCAACCTGGGCCACATAGACGTAGCCGTAGCTCATGGCCATCATGCCCAGGTCCTTCTTCTTGGTCTCCTTGCCGCCGGCGGCAAACTTGGCAATAGCGCCTGCCGCAGTGGACTTGGAGGACTGCCCGCCGGTGTTGGAGTAGACTTCGGTGTCCATGACCAGGATGTTAATGTCCTTGCCGGAGGCCAGCACGTGATCCAGGCCGCCATAGCCGATATCATAGGCCCAGCCGTCGCCTCCAAAGGCCCAAACGGACTTCTTGGTCAGGAACTCCTGATTCTGGCGGATAAAAGCGGCCTCCTCGCCGGTATCGCCCTCGATTGCGGCCAGCAGAGCGTCGCTCACCTCCCGGGAGGCAGCGGTGTCATTGCCCTTCTCCAGATAGGCGGCGCAGGCCTCTTTGGCGACGCCTTTTTCAGCCAGCGCGGACACGGCGGCCACCAGCTGGCGCTTGACGGCGTCCTGACCCAGTAGGTAGCCGTAGGCATACTCGGCGTTGTCCTCAAACAGGGACATGGCCCAGGCGGGGCCGAAGCCCTTTTTGTCGGTGCAGTAGGGGGAGGAGGGGGTGGAGCCGCCGTAAGCGGAGGAACAGCCGGAGGCGTTGGTGATATACATCCGGTCGCCGAACAGCTGGGTAACCAGCTTGATGTAGGGGGTCTCGCCGCAGCCGGCGCAGGCCCCGGAGAACTCGAAGTATGGCTTGGCAAACTGAGAGGTCTTCACCGACTTGTCGCTGACAGCGTCCTTTTTGATGGTAGCCTCCTCCACGGCGTATGTCCAGTTGGGGGCCTCCTTCAGCTGGCTGTCCAGCGGCTTCATAATGAGGGCCTTTTCTTTGGCGGGGCAGACGTTGGCGCAGCTGCCGCAGCCGGTGCAGTCATAGGGAGAGACCTGTATCCGGTACTGGTACTTACCCAGTCCCTGACCCACAGCTGTCTTAGTCTCAAAGCCGACAGGAGCAGCCTTGACCTCCTCCTCGTCCAGCAGGACGGGACGGATAGCGGCGTGGGGGCAGACCAGAGAACACTGGTTGCACTGGATACATGCGGTCATGTTCCACTCGGGAACCTCCACAGCGGCCCCGCGCTTCTCATACTTAGAGGTGCCAGCGGGCCAGGTGCCGTCCTCCAGACCGTACCTGACCATTGCGGAAACGGGCAGGCTGTCGCCCTCCTGGCGGTTCATTACCTCCACCACCTCTTTAATGAAGGCGGGGGCGCGGTCCTGAACAGGGGTGTCCTGAGCGGTGAGCCAGCTGTCGGGGATGGAGATCTCCACCAGCTTGTTGATGCCGTGGTCGATGGAGGCGTTGTTCATGTCTACCACAGCCTGGCCCTTTTTCTTGTAGTAGGTCTTATGGATGGCGTCCTTCATCTCGGTGATGGCCTGGTCGATGGGGACGACGCCGGTGAGCTTGAAGAAAGCCGCCTGGAGAATGGTGTTGGTGCGGTTGCCCAGCCCCAGGCTCCGAGCGATATCGGTGGCGTTGATGGTGTAGAATCTCACCCGCTTCTGAGCCAGCGCCCGCTTCATGGAGGCGGGCAGGTTCTTTTCCAGCCCCTCCATATCCCAGATGCAGTTGAGCAGGAAGGTGCCGCCCTCTTTCAAATTCTTCACCATGTCGTACTTATGAACATAGGAGGGGGTGTGGCAGGCCACGAAGTCCGCCTTGGTAACCAGGTAGGGGGACCGGATGGGGTCTTTGCCGAAGCGCAGATGGGATTGAGTCAGGCCGCCGGACTTTTTGGAGTCATAGACGAAGTAGGCCTGGCAGTACAGGTCGGTAGCGTGGCCGATGATCTTGATGGAGTTCTTGTTGGCGCCCACCGTGCCGTCAGAGCCCATGCCCCAAAACTCAGCACTGGTTTGACCGGCAGGGGCGGTTTCGATTTCTTTGGCAATGGGCAGAGAGGTGAAGGTCACGTCGTCCACAATGCCGATGGTAAAGTCGTGCTTGGGGACGTCCTGCTTCAAATTCTCGTACACCGCCAGAATCTGGCCGGGGGTGGTGTCCTTGGAGCTGAGACCGTAGCGGCCGCCGACAATCTCCATCGGCAGGTCCTTGTTCTTATAGATGGCACACACGTCCTGATACAGGGGCTCGCCCATGGCGCCGGGCTCCTTGGTGCGGTCCAGAACAGCCAGCTTCCTGCAGGCGGCAGGGATGGCTTTGAGGAAGTGCTCGGCGGAGAAGGGACGGTACAGGTGGACATTCACCAGGCCCACCTTTTCACCCTGGGCGGTGAGGTAGTCCACCGTCTCCTTGGCAGTTTCGGCGGCGGAGCCCATAAGGACAATCACCCGGTCAGCGTCGGGCGCCCCGTAGTAATCAAACAGGTGGTAATTGCGGCCGGTGAGTTTGTTGATCGCTTCCATGTACTGCTCCACGGCGGCGGGGATGGCCGCCACCTTCTGGTTGCAGGCCTCCCGACACTGGAAGAAGATGTCCGGGTTGACAGTGGTACCCCGGGTGGCAGGATGCTCAGGGTTTAAGGCGTTCTTGCGGAAGGCCTTCAATGCGTCCATGTCCACCAGAGGCCGCAGCTCCTCATAGTCCAGAGCCTCGATCTTCTGGATCTCGTGGGAGGTGCGGAAGCCGTCAAAGAAATGGAGGACGGGCATCCGGCAGTGGATGGCGGACAGATGAGAGACAGCACCCAGGTCCATCACCTCCTGGGGAGAGGAGGAGGCCAGCAGAGTGAAGCCGGTGCTGCGCACGCTCATCACATCGGAGTGGTCGCCGAAGATGGACAGGGCATGCGCGGAGAGAGTACGGGCTGAGACATGGAATACCCCGGGGAGCATCTCTCCCGCAATCTTATACATGTTTGGGATCATCAGTAACAGACCCTGAGACGCTGTGTAGGTGGTGGTCAGGGCGCCAGACTGGAGCGCGCCGTGGACCGTTCCGGCGGCGCCGCCTTCAGACTGCATCTCCACCACCTGGACAGGCTGGCCGAACAGGTTCTTCCTGCCGTTGGCCGCCCACTCGTCTACATGCTCTGCCATGGGAGAGGAGGGCGTGATGGGGAAGATGCCGGCTACTTCGGTAAATGCGTAGGAGACGTATGCGGCAGCTTGGTTGCCGTCCATTAATTCGATTTTTTTATTCATATAGGTTCTCCTGAATAAGGCCGCATCACTTTTTGTACTTGCGACGAAGCAGAGGGGAATCAGCAGCAATCAGGCCATCCAGTTTGGAAGCTATGATCGTAGCGGAAGCATCGCCGAAAACATTGTTCAGCGTTCTAGGCATATCAACAATCGCATCAACCGCTATAATAAGTCCAACTCCCTCCGGCGGTAAACCGGCGCCAGCCAACAGAACGCCCAGAGAAGCAAGGCCGCCGCCAGGGATGCCAACCAAAGATACACACAGCACCGCAGCACTCAAAGCCACAATAATTTGCTGGGTAAGACTCATTTCAATGCCATAAGCCTGGGCAATAAAGACCACACAGACCGCTTGATAGAAGGAGGTTCCCCCCATATTAATGGTATTGCCAATAGTTACGCCAAAAGTGCCGATTCCGCGAGGTACACCCAGGTCGGTCACACATTCTATATTGGCGGGCAGGGCAGCCAGCGAGGAGCGGGTGGTGAATGCAATGATGGCAGGTTCAAGTACACGACGAAAATAGGCCACCATATTCATTCCGGCAGCACCCACAACTAGCACATTGCAAAATGCCAGCAGGAACTGACCAACATACATAATGAGAATAAAGATAGCCAGATCACCAAGGATAGCCGGGCCATTTACGCCGATAGCAATCGCCATCAGCAAACCGGCAGCGTAGGGCGAAACTCTCATAATAGCGGAGAGCATTTTCATAATAACTGAATTGAGTTGATCGAAAAAAGTAACAACAGCAGGCACCTTATCCTTAATCAGGGTTGTGCAGCAAGCAAGAAGAACAGAGACAAACAGGATTTGAAGCAGATTGCCGTCAGCAAACGCCTGAACGGGATTTTTAGGGACAATACTGGAAAGAAGCTGAAGGAACGTTTGAGAAACGGGCTCATAGGTGTACCCTTCCGGAATGACGATTTGCATACCCACGCCAGGCTTAAAGAGATTGACCAGAACGATAGCTACCGTAGCGGCAAGGACATACATGAACGCAAACACAGCGATGATTTTCACCCCGGTCTTGCCCAGCTGAGCCGGATTGTCCACGGAGCAAAATCCGCTAACAATAGAAGGTACAATAATAAGAATGACCATCATCTGGATTGCTTTGATAAACATATCGCCAAGAGGGGATAAAACACTTAATTCTTCACCAGCAAAAACACCGATTAGAAAACCTATGATAACACAGATTATAATTTGGACAGATAAGTTAAGTGAATTCCACTTTTTCCACATAAATTAGCACCTCTTATACAAGTTATTTACAATGATTTTGTCAGGGACAGTGCACGGAAACTCTCTTGTTGTTCCTGGTGTTATGTGATATAATAAGATAAACTATAGAAATAGGAGCCAACAGACTTTCAGCCTTTTGCCTGGACGCAAACCTTAAAATAAATAGAGGAATTGATTAAAATGGATAAAGAACAAGTATCTAGTATTATTCGCGCAATAAAAGTCTTGGAATGTTTTATGGATCATGACACAGAGTGGACTTTGAAAAATCTGGTGCAGCGGCTCGAACTGCCGACTACCACTGTCTTTCGTCAGCTGTCTACTCTTGTCAGCCAGGGATACTTAAGCCAGGATCCGGTTCGCAAAAGTTATCATGTCGGCCCTCGTCTTCTGTTGCTGGCCAGTACTATCCTGGGTCAGTCTGATCTGCGTTCCATTGCCCGTCCACAATTGGAGCACCTGTCTGCCGAAGTAAAAGAGACCATCAACTTAAGCATGCTGGTAGGGTGGGAAATTTTTTACCTGGACAAAGTAGAAACATTCCGTACCGTAGTATGCAACACCAAGATTGGCACGCGGGTCCCCGCCCACGCATCCAGCGGCGGAAAGGTAATACTTGCGCACAAAAGTCAAGAACAGATAGATGCTTACTGTGCGCGTCTGCCCGAAATTGAGCCGCTTACCCCAAAGACAATTACTTCTCCCGATGTGCTGAGAGATCTTTTGATTCGCGCCCGAATCGATGGCTATGCTGTGGACGATGGAGAGGTGGAGCCAAACCTGATATGTATTGGAGCTCCCATTTTTGGAATTGACCATAATGTTGTTGCTGCAGTGAGTGTAGCTGGACCAGACTTTCGAATGAAACAGGATTTGAATATTATAACGCAAAAGGTGATGGATACGGCAAATCATATTTCTAAACTTCTTGGTGGGCACACAGGGCACTGATTATCCTGTGTGCCCTCCTTTTTATTGCGGAGATTGCCCTCCGTATTTCTTTTCAAGGTAGGCGCGTCCGGGTCCAGGGAACATAATATAGGTAAGCACGTCCTCTTCGGTTCGGGCCAGGCTGCCTATTTCCGCCGCCAATCTGTCATAGGCGGGTTCCAGTAAGTCGGCCGGACGGCAAGTAATAGCTTCTCCGCCATTGACCATTA
Source organism: uncultured Bacillota bacterium (assembly GCA_947426945.1). Taxonomy (GTDB): domain Bacteria; phylum Bacillota; class Clostridia; order Oscillospirales; family Oscillospiraceae; genus Lawsonibacter. The sequence goes on along the minus strand of CANEFX010000007.1, from coordinate 14,072 downwards.
CCTTGTGTTTCAACTCTTCGCTGATAGGACCAGGTGTACGTCCATACTCTCCACGAACGTAAGCCTTGGCCTCCTTGGGAAGAGCTTTATATCGCTCGCCAGTAATGACATTCATGGTAGCCAGTGTTCCACACAGTTGGGAGAAGGGGGTAGCCAACGGCGGATAACCCAGGTCCGCCCTCACTCGAGCAGCTTCCTCCAGCACCTCATCCAAACGATGGGATATGTTCATCTGAGCCAGCTGGGATTCCAGATTAGAACGCATTCCGCCGGGAATTTGATGACGTACCACACTAATGTCTACCCCTATAAGCTTGGTCGTATAATCCTTGTATTTTTCGCGCACCTCTTTCAGGTGCCGATTGATGGGGGATAATTTTGTATAGTCCAAACCAGTATCCCGAGGAGTGTCCTTCAGCACGGCAATTATACTTTCTGCGGCAGGGTGACTGGGCCCCAGAGCCAGGGAGGAAATGTCAACGTCCAACATATCCGCACCGGCGCGGGCAGCCTCCCAATAGGCAATTTCGGTCATACCGCCCGTACAGTGAGCATGGTAGTGGACGGGTACATCCACAGCAGTTTTAATCGCAGTTATGGTTTCGGCCGCCGCCGCAGGGTCCATCATCCCTCCCATATCCTCCAAGTATATAGCAGAAGCGCCAATGTCCACAAACTCCTGGGCGGTTTTAATAAACGACTGAACATTGTGGACAGGGCTGGAACAAAATTCAATATTTCCCTCCACCCGTTTCCCGGCAGCCAGAGCCGCTTTTGCCGCGGCCTCACAGTTTCGAACGTCGTTCAATCCATCAAAGATCAGAAAAATATCGATGCCAGCCTTCGCCGCAGCTGTGACAAAACGTTCCACTACATCGTCAGGATAAGGGGTATAGCCTAACAGGTTTTGCCCCCGAAGCAACATGCGTAAGGGCGTCTTTTTTACATGTTCTTTAAAGGTCCGTACCCGCTCCCACGGGTCCTCTTGGAGAAAACGAATACATGAATCAAAGGTGGCCCCACCCCACATCTCCATTGCCGAGAATCCAAAGTTGTCCATCTGTTCTAAAATCGGAATCATATCTTCAGTTCGCATTCGAGTAGCAATCATAGACTGTTGTCCATCACGAAAGTCTACGGTAGCCAGCTTTACTGGACCATATTTAGCCGCAGCAGCCCAAACGGGGTCCTGGAAGAAATAATCGTTTCCGTTCATAATTCAATCCTTTCCGTGTGCTTACAGGACTTTCTTGAAGCGGGCAATGGCTTCCTCCAGATGGGCCTGTGGTACAGCATAAGACATACGCAGACACTTCTCGCTGCCTGCACCGAAAGCGGTCCCGGGAACACAAATAACCTTAGCCTTCTCCAAAAGATAATCGGCCAACTGGTCGGAATTCATGTTGTTGCGTTCCATCTTGACCCAACAGTAGAAGGTGCCCTGGGGCATATGGCAGGTAACACCGGGCAACTTACGCAGTTCATTCACCAGATAGTTGCGCCGGGCACAGAAACTGTCCCGCATGATCTGCAGTTCTTTCTCACAGTCGAGAACGGCGAGGGCAGCCTCTTGGCTGAAGGCAGGGATACAGGTCATGGTGTGATTGTAAAACATATAAATCTGTTTGAGGACCACCTCATTGGCAACCAGATAACCAATTCTCCAGCCGGTCATGGCAGCGCACTTGGAGAAGCCGTTGATCGTGATGACCCGGTCAGCCACTTCGGGCAAACTGGCAATACTCAGGTGTCTGTTTCCGTCATAAACCAGCTTTTCATAAATTTCGTCGCTGATTATCATGATATTGTGCTCGTTGGCAAAATCAGCCAGAATCTTGGCTTCCTCCATAGTAAGCATCTTGCCGGTGGGGTTGTTTGGCGTGCAGAGAATGAGCAAACGGCTCTTTTCACTAACGACGGACTCCAGCGCCTCTCTGGTAATGGTATAGTTGTTCTCAAAGGAAAGAGGTACTGATACAGGGACAGCGGCGGCGGCCACTACCATCTGAGCATAGGACACCCAGGAGGGATCCAGAAGCATAACCTCATCGCCGGGGTTGACCATAGTGCGAATAGCGATATAGAGGGCAAACTTGGCGCTTGGGGTGACCAGAATATTCATTTCGTTGCAGTCGATGCCATTGTCTTCTTTTAATTTCTTAGCTAAGCGACGACGTAGCGGAAGAATTCCCCGGCTTTCGGTGTAGTGCGTTTTATTATTACAAATAGCAGTAATACCAGCATAAGAGGCAGCCATAGGTGTATTAAAATCGGGTTCGCCCACGCTTAGACTGACCACATCAATTCCTTTGGCACGCATCTCCATGCCTTTGTTCATTAAATCCACTGTTTTTGAGGGAAGCATTTGGGAAATTGCTTTGTTAAAAACGTATTCCATATTAATTTGCTCCTTTCCAGATGACGTTTGCACAGTTCTGTAGATTTATAAGCCTGTCCGCCCAAGCTGTTCAGATGTAGCGCTTCACCCCCATTATTTGGTATATCCACCGCTCCTTCAGGTATTTTGTCCAGAATTTCCAGTGGGAAAACTGTTCACAAAATCGCTCACCCGCCTTTCCGCATATCGGAATTATTTTCCGTAATTTTGTCAAAAAAATATTTTACAGGCCTGTATTTCGTATAACGGAATCTTATTCCGAAATTATATTAGAACATATTTATAGATTTGTCAAGAGAATCAGGAAAATTTTTTTGCATTTTTCCGGAAAATTTTTTCCAAGTTATAATCCCCCCAGTTATTTCAGGCAATTTGTTAACGCGGTAAAGGAGCGGCTCATTCCCCGCAACCCTACCGACGACTCCATCATCCCCAATGTACAGAAGGTGGAGATGTATACGTTCCTCCCCGAACACCTCAAGTCCTACCTGGATGCCGCCAATGTGAGAGACCTTCTGCCATGTTCCACCTGGAGCTGGTCAGCGGACTGCGCAAGAGTATACTGGTCGCTCTGCAAAATGGGGCGGATATCAGCCTCCGGGATACTGGGGTATTACAACGCCGGCTTTACCCTCTGCGCCTGCACCCACACCACCCTTCAGCAGCAGAATCACGCGGCGGAGACAATGGGAAATTTTATGGCACAGGTCATGTAAGGTAGCAAACGCAACAAAAAAGCCAGACAGGAAGGCGGAACTTCCTGTCTGGCGCGGCCTGTTTCTCTCCAAAAGTTGGTATACAACCTATACAGAAATTGATACGCTGTAAACAAGGAGTAAAAGCCTATATCGTATTTAAATAATCACACCGCTCAATTTTCGAAAGTCAGACATATTTTCGAGCTCACAGAATCGCATTCACATCTTCCCACTTCGGCATCGCGCGGATTGCTCCCTTTCGAGTAGTAACCAGATAGGCCGCCGTGTTGGCAAATCGGAGCATGGCGGTCAGATCATCACCGGTCAGCCCGTTCAAGCCCCGTTCCAACACAGAGTTCAGCACACAGGCACAGAAGGTGTCCCCGGCCCCGGTAGTTTCTATGGTGCCGCCCAGCTTGCAGACGGGGACAAACACCCGTTTGTCCTCGTAGTAGGAGTAGCTGCCCTTCGCTCCTGCCGTCACATTCAGTAGGCAGATATTGGGATACTTTTCCCGGAGGATGGCCGCTCCCTTATCAAAATCCGTTTCTCCGGTCATAAACTCCAGCTCGTTGTCGGCAATTTTCAAAATATCGCACCGGGCCAGGCCGTAGCTGATCTGAGCCCGGGCCTTCTCCAGATCATCCCACAGCGGGGGACGGAGGTTGGGGTCAAAGGAGATGAGCGCGCCGCCCTCCCGTGCACAGTCGATGGCCCTGCAGGCGGTCCTGCGCACCCCCTCGTGGGTCATGGACAGGGTGCTGAAGTGAAAGATGCGGCTGTTGGCGATCACATCCAAGGGCAGCTCCTCCTCGCGCAGCATCATGTCAGCGCCCGGGTTGCGGTAGAAAGAAAAGTCCCTGTCTCCATTGGAGAACGTCTTGACAAAGGCCAGCGTGGTTGGGACAGTCCTGTCAAACACCAGATGGTCCATGCAGATTTCAGCCTCCGCCGCCACATCCTGGAGCAGATGACCGAACATATCCTCCCCCACCTTGCCCACAAAAGCGCAGGAGCGGCCCAGCCTTTTCAGCATAGCCAGCACATTACAGGGGGCACCGCCGGGATTGGCCTTAAAGAGGGTATTTCCCTGTTCGCTCAGGCCGTTGTCGGTAAAGTCAATAAGCAGCTCCCCCAGAGCCACTACATCACATCAAAACGGGTTTCCGCCACTACGCTCACCCCTCCTCACGGCCAAAGACCAGATCATACTTTTCCACGTCTATCACTGCGGAGCCGCCAGCCTCAAAGGTGACGGCGTCGGCGGACTGGCGGGTGTAGATCACCGCGCTGGCCGCCTGTTCGCCGTCGTTGACAAAGACCTCCACGCTGAACCGGTCCAGAATAATCCGCAGCTTGATCTCCCCGTCCCGGGGCCGCACCAGGAAGGAGCGGGTGTGGACAATATCATGAGGCAGGCCGCTGCGGGTACGGTCCAGCTTGAGGGTGCCCTGGTCGGGGCGGTAGCGGATGATGGTCTCGTGCTCCCCGTCCTTGGCCACCCGAACGCGGAACCAGCGGTAGAGGTCGGGACCGGTGGGACGGACGGTAACGGTCATGTCCAGCACCCGGCCCTGGACGCCAGGCAGATTGATCTCCCCGCACACCGGGATATTTTGATGGGCCACCCGAGCTCCCCTGTAGTTCTCCAACTCCTGGACCGGGTTTTGAATCAACCGCCCGTTTTTCACTGACAGCTCCCGGGGCAGGGTCATCTGGCCGAACCAGCGGCAGTTGCAGGGCTTGGCCTTGGCGGTGTCCCAGTTTTGCATCCAGGCGATCATGATCCGCCGGCCGTCGGGGGCAAACACCGTCTGGGGGGCGTAGAAGTCCAGTCCGTAGTCGATGGCCTGGGCGCTGCGCCGGGTGAAGCCCTTTTCAGGGTCGTACTCCCCGATGAGGCAGAGTGTGCCGTTGCCGGCGTGAAACTCCAGACCCACGGGAGTCATGTCCTGGGGACTGGTAATAAGCACCTGCCGGCCGTCCAGGGGGAAGAAGTCGGGACACTCCCACATCTTGCCGTACTGGTTGTGGCAGGCGTCCAGGGTGCGGACAAAGTCCCATTTCAGGCCGTCTACGCTCCGATACATCAAAATGGCCCCGCTGCCGTCGGCGGTGCGGTTGCCCACGACGGCGCAGAAGGTCCCGTCCGGGTCCCGCCACACTTTGGGGTCCCGAAAGTCCACGGCGCTGCCCCCCTGGGGCAGGTCCTTGGCGTCCAGCACCGGGTTGTCAAGAACCTTCTTATAGTTCACCCCGTCCCCGACGGCCACGCACTGGGTCTGCACATCCTGGAGATAGCCGTCGGCGTTGTGGCCCCGCCGCACGCCGGTGTACATCAGCAGCTGCCGCCCGTCGGGCAGCTCCACCGCCCCGCCGGAGAAGCACCCGGCGCTGTCGTAGTCCTGGTCCGGGGCCAGGGCGGCGGGCAGCCGCTCCCAGTGAAGAAAGTCCCGGGTTTTCAGGTGCCCCCAGTGCATGGGACCCCACTCGTTGGAGTAGGGGTGGTACTGGTAAAACAGGTGGCACTCCCCCCGATAGAAGGAGAAGCCGTTGGGGTCGTTCATCCAGCCGATGGTGGGGGTGGCGTGGAAGGCGGGGCGCTCGCTGTCCGGGATATGTGGGCCGTACTGGGCCTCGAAGTCCCGGGCTTTTTGCAGTTTTTTGCTGGTCATAACGGTTCCTCCTGAAAGAAATTGTAGGGGGCGGCCTCCGCGCCGCCCCGCTGTTTCGGGGAAGGCTTCTGTTTGTGGCGGTATGTTATTGGGGGAATGGGGCGGCACAGAGGTATGTTATTGGGGAACGGGGCGGCACAGAGGCCGCCCCCTACTCCGCCGCGCTGTAGCGGTCGTAGGCGTCCTGGTAGACCTTCAGCAGGTCGTCCATACCGCACTTTTTACTCAGATAGGTCTTGTACTCCTCCCACTCGGCGTCGGTGGGCCCGCCGTCCCGAAGCCAGAGTCCCTCCCGCTCCTTGACGGCGGTCTCAAAGTCGGTCTTGTGCCAGTCGATGGTCTCCATCTCCATGCCGGTGAAGACGCAGTCCACGGGATAGAAGGTGGCGTCCTCCACATAGGGCATCCAGAACTGGTCCAGGTCGGTGAGCCGCTCAATGGCCCGGTCCTCCATGTAGAACACGTCGCTGTAGTACTCCGCCAGAATCAGCTTGGGGCCGTAGACCTCATACAGGTTGCGCACCTCGCCGGCGCTGCGGTTGTACTGGGCACGGGCCTGGTCCTCGGTGATGGCCAGCCACATACCCTTGCTGTCCTGGCCGGTGAAAAACACGCCGATGGGCCCGTATTGCAGCTGCATGACGGTCTCGCCGTCGTACCACTGGTCAAAGAATTTCAGCAGGTTGATGGGGCTCTTGCACTTGTTGGTGATACACAGGTCGCCAGACTTGATGGGCGAGCCGGGACGAATGGTCACGCCGCAGACGCCCTCATACTCCGTCCCCTTGGGCCCGGTGAGGGGCGGCAGGAAGACGTAGTCCTTGGCGTAGTCCCCCATGAGCTCCTCGATGTACCACCACACGGACACGCCTACGTAGCCCTGCTGGCACTTGGCGATGAGCTGGCTGTCGCTCTGGGAGAACATCTCCACATCCATCAAGCCCTCCGCGTACCAGTCGTGGAAGTAGGTCAAGCAGTCCCGATAGGCGTCGCTGGCGCAGACAAATTCCACGGTCTTGTCACTTTTCAGGTGGATGTCGTTGATGACATCGTTGGGCCAGTTGGTGAAGCCAAAGCCGGAGTAAAAGATATTCTGGCCCCAGCACCACTCGTCAAAGCCGGTGGTCATAGGCAAGGTGGACCCGGGGGCGTTGCCGTAGTACCTGGCGGACATGTCGTTGTCTTTAAACGCCTTCAGTACGTCGTGCAGCTCATCCAGAGAGGTGGGCACCTCCAGCCCCAGGTCGTCCAGCCAGGCCTTGTTAATCATGCTGTACTGGGGGACGGAGAAGATGGAGTAGGCGTCCTCCATTTCCGCGCCGATGCCCGCGGTGGTCATCTGCTCCCCGGAGGGCAGACCGTAGATCCTGCCGTCCTCCTGGGTGATGGCCGCCCGGATCTCCGGGTGCTCCTCCAGGATGGCGCACAGGTTGGGCATAATGTCCGGGGTGAGGTAAGGGGTCACATCCAAAAAGGTGCCGTCGTCCCCATACCGGGCCAGGTCATAGTTGGAGAAGCCCACCCCCATAAAGGCGTCGGGGTACTGCCCGCCGGTAATGCGGATGTTCACCTGCTCGGCCAGGGAGTCGGACATGGTCTCCCAGTTGATTTTGATGCCGGCGCTGTCCTGGAGGGCGTTCAGCACCTGGTTGTCCTCATAGCCCCCGGACAGGGCGGAGATGCCGCCCATGATGTCAAATTCGGTCTGGTCGGTATTGGGGTTGACGGTGCCGTCGTTCACATTGACCACCAGTCCCCCGGAACAGCCGGACAGAAGGCCTGCCAGCATAGCGGCGCACAGGGCGCCGGAAACAATTTTTCTGACGTTCATTTTCACGCGCTCCTTCCTTAACCCTTGACGGCCCCGGCCATGAAGCCCTTCTCGAAGTGCTTCTGGACGAAGGGATAGATGACCAGCATGGGCACCGCCGCCACGATCATGGAGCAGAATTTCAGCAGCTCGGTGAGCTTGTTCAGCTCGGCGTAGCCGCCGGAGATGGTGGCCGCCTGAGAGGCGGAGGCGGAGCTCTTGATGAGGATATTCCGCATGACCAGAGGCAGGGGAGTGCCCTTGCCTCCCAGGTAGATCAGGGCGGTGAACCAGTCGTTCCAGTAGGCCACCATGGAAAAGACCACCATCACCGCCATGATGGGCATGGACAGAGGGATTACTACGCTGAAGAAGGTGCGCAGCTTGGAGCAGCCGTCGATCTCGCTGGCCTCAATGAGGTCGTGGGGAATGGAATTCTGGAAGTAGTTGCGGACGATAATCATGTTTCCCACCGCCACCCCACCGGGGAGGAACAGGGACCACATGCTGCCCACCAGGCCGGTGGACTTCACCACCAGGTAGGTGGGAACCAGCCCGCCGCCGAAGTACATGGTAATCAGGAAGAAGATGCTCAGCGCCTTGCGCCCCGGCAGGTCCCTCTGGGCCAGGGGGTAGGCGGTGATGTACAGCATTACCACCGAAAAGACGGTGCCGATGACGGTGTATTTTACCGAGTTCAGGAAGCCGGAGACGATGTTCTTCTCCGCAAATACCGCCTTGTAGCCGTCCAGGGTAAAACCGCTGGGCAGCAGGAAGGTCTTGCCGGCGTACACCTGGTAGGGGTCGGAGAAGGAGGCCACCAGCACATAGTACAGCGGGTAGGCCACAATCACAAGGACCACCGCGCAGATGGCCACCAGAATGATGTCGCTGGTCCGCTCGGACATGCCGGTGGACAGGTCTTTCTTTTTCGCCATTTGTTCCGCCCCCTTACACAAATTCCACGTCCGAGGCCTTGGACGCCACCTTGTTGACAATGAGCAGCAGCACAATGTTCACCGCCGTGTTGAACAGGCCCACCGCCGTGGAGTAGCTGTATTTGGCGCTCTCGATGCCCTGCTGGTACACATAGACGGCGATCACGTCGGAGGTGGCCCGGTTCAGGTCGGTCTGGAGCAGCCAGACCTTCTCAAAGCCCACGTTCATCAGGCCGCCGGCGGCCATAATCAGATTCAGGATGGCCATGGGCAGCAGCTCGGGGATGTCGATATTTTTGATGCGCTGAAACACCGACGCGCCGTCGATCTTGGCTGCCTCGTAGAGGCCGGGGTCCACGTTGGCCAGGGTGGCCAGGTAGATGATGCAGCCCCAGCCGGCATCCTGCCAGATACCGGAGGCGATGTAGATGGTACGGAAAGCGGAGGACTGGGTCAAAAAGTCGATCTGGGTGCCCAGAATCAGGTTGAGCAGGCCCCCCGAGGGGCTGAGGAAGATGCGGATCATACCGCAGATGACCATGACGGAGATAAAGTGCGGCGCGTACAGAACCGTCTGCACCACCCTCTTAAATTTGTGAAACCGGAGCTGGTTGATAATCAGGGACAGAATGATGGGGATGGGGAAGCTCCACAGCAGGCTGTACAGACTGATGAGCACCGTGTTCTTAATCATCCGCCAGCAGGTGGGGGAGCTGAAAAAGCGCTGGAACCAGTACCAGCCCACCCACTCGCTGCCCAGATAGCCCCGGCTGGCCTTGAAGTCCCGGAAGGCGATCTGAATGCCGTACATGGGGATGTACTTATAAATGACGGTGAGTACCACGGGAATCAGCAGCAGCGCGTACAACTGCCAGTTGTCCATGATTCTCTGACCCAGGCTCTTGCCCGGCCGGGCAAGAGCGGCGGAGCCCGCCGCCGAGATGCGTACGCCAGTTTTCATATGCGTCACTCCCTATTTCTTTCCTTGTTGCGGTTTTCGATATGAAACGTTACATATTCGTTATGCTTATGATAGTCCCACATATTGTCCCTTGTCAACCACTTTTTTTGCTTTGAAATAGATTCTTCCCTTTTTCACAAAACCAGACATTTAATTTTGTGCAGTTGGACGATTTATTGGAAATTTTTCAAAACTACTTGCAAAATAACGTTTCACGCCTATAATGAAATTATTGGTGAAACATTTCACAGTTTGAGAGGTGAATTCCATGAAACAGCGCGACAGCGCCCCCACCATGAAGGATGTGGCCCGGGAGGCGGGCGTGGCCCTGGGCACCGTGTCCAAGGTGTTCAACGACATCCCCGTGGGGGAGGACTACCGGAAGCGGGTGGAGGAGGCCGCCCGGCGGCTGGGCTATCAGGTGAACAGCTACGCCCGGGGGCTGAAGACCAACCGGACCTGCTCGGCGGCCCTGATCCTGCCCGACATCACCCACCCCTTTTTCTCTGCCCTGGCGCAGGGGGTGTGCTCTGCCCTGGCAGCCCGGGGCTACCGGACCATCCTGTCCATCACCGCCTACGATCGGTCGGCGGAGCAGAAGTGCATTCAGATGGTCCAGCAGAACAAGGTGGACGGCATCATCGGCCTGACCTACAACCCGGAGCTGGAGATCGACCCCCGGCTGCCCTATGTGAGCATCGACCGCTATTTCAGCCCCAGCGTCCCCTGCGTGGCCTCGGACAACTTCGGCGGGGGCCAGCTGGCGGCGGAGAAGCTGCTGGAGCTGGGCTGTACCCGCCCCCTGTTCCTGCGCATCGGCTCCAGGGTCCCCGGCGAGTCGGACAAGCGGGGTGACGGCTTTGAATCAGCCTTCCGCCAGCGGGGGATGGCGTGCGCCGCCCTGCGCCTCAACGACGAGGATGGACTTGCCCCCTTCCGGGACTTTCTGGCCGGGCATATGGACGGGGGGCGGCTGGCCTTCGACGGCATCTTCTGCGTCAATGACGCCCTGGCGGTCCGCGTTCGGGACTTTTTGACGGAGCTGGGCCTGCGGGTCCCGGAGGACGTGCAGCTCATCGGCTTTGACGGTCTGCGCCACTTCGCCACCGGAGACCTCTACTGCTCCACCATCGTCCAACCCGTGGGCCGGCTGGCCGAGACCAGCGTGGACCTGCTCCTCCGGGAGGACCGGAGCAATCTGCCCAGCCTGGTCTGCCTGCCCGTGACCTACGCAGCCGGAGGTACCACAAAGGAGTAAGCTATGGCAAGCGAATATTTAAAGTGGAAATACAAGGACGTCCAGCCCGACCAGCCCGTGGAGCTGACAAAAAAACAGCGCCGCCGCAACTGGTGGCACTACCACAAGTGGCATGTCATTCTCGGTGCGGCGGCGGTGTGCATCCTGGGCAGTCTGGTCTGGCAGACCGTTACCCAGGTCCGCCCGGATTATCAGATCGCCTATGCAGCCTCTGTCCCTCTCTCGGAGGAGGAAGCCGCCGCCTGGGAGGAGCGGTTTTTGGCGCTGGGGGTGGACTGCAACGGGGACGGGAAGATCGTGGTCCAGATTCATCAGTACCTCACCCTTCCGGACAGCGAGCAGGCCATGTATAACTACGCCTCCAATGTCAAGCTGATGGCCGATCTGGACGCCTGCGAGAGCTGTTTTTTCCTGCTGGAGGACCCGGAGGGCTTTCAGGAGGGGTATGAGGTGCTCCGGGAGGACTGGTTCCCGGTGGATAACGGACTGTATCTGGCCCGCCGGACCTTTTGGGAGGAGCGGCTCCCGAAAAATCTGGAGGACTGCGACCGGCTGTGGGGCCGGCTGATAAAGGAGATGGCGTAAATGAAGAAAATGAGATGGTCTGTCCTGTGTCTGTGCACCGTGCTGTGCCTGAACGGGTGCGGAAAGTCCGCACCGCCTAAAGCTGTGGACGGCTCGGACTGGAGCGAGGACTGGGTCACGCTGGGAAACGTAATCGGCGTGGACACCCCGGCGGGGCTGACTGCTCAGGAAAACAGCGACGTCCTGTCCACAAAGGGGATGTACTACGCCACATGGTCCATTGGAGAGGCGGTCTCCTATGTCAACGAGGACGGGGAGGACGCTCAGCTGTATGACGCCCAGGTCTATCTCCTGACAGCGGGGTACGACTCCACCCAAAAGGCGGAGGAAACGGCGGCGGAGTGGCTGGATATGGCCTATGGGCAGTATGCGGTGGACGCGGAAGCCGTAGAAACCTGCAACGGCCAGGAATTTATCGTTATCACCTATACCTACACGTCAGAGAGCAACCCCTATACCTACGGCGCTTCCGCCTTCGGGACCTACGGGAACTATGCCGTCAGCGCGGAGCTGTCCTGTCAGGAGGGCTTCGAGGATGGCGCTTTAGAGACGCTGGAGAACTTTTTGGAGCATTGCCATTACGCCGCTTAAAAGGAGGAGACAATTATGGGCCTGCTGTTTGCCGAGGACCCCCACTTTAATGAGAACGAGCGTCAAACCGGCTTTTACCGCTACCGGCAGCTCCTATCCACCCGGTTCGGGCGGTGGTGGAAGACCAACCTGCTTACCCTGGCAGGCTTTGCTCCCCTGGCGGCAGGGGTATTTTACAGTGTGGCCTCCTCCAGCGTCCTGGTGCTGCTGCCGGTCTCCCTCCTGGGCGGGATGATCGCCGGGCCCTTTTGGGCCGGGATGTACGATGCTATCCTCCGGGGCCTGCGGGACGACCCCCGGCCCTGGTGGGACGGCTACAGGACCGCCTGGAAGCAGAACTGGAAAGGCAGCCTGATCCCTGGCGCTCTGCTGGGGCTGGCGGCTGGTGTATATACCTTTATGGCTATGCTGTTCTGGTGGGCGGAGCGATCCCCCTCCCTGGGAACGGTGGCGCTGTATCTGTTTTCCCTGCTGGCGGTGCTGATCGTCAACACCCTCTACTGGCCCCAGGTGGTGCTTTTTGATCAAAAAGCGTCCATTCGGCTGCGCAACTGCCTGCTGTTCTGGGCAAAATATTTCTGGCGTGTGCTGGGCGTGGGACTCCTTCAGTTGGGGTATCTTGTTATTTTTGTACTGTTCGCTCCCTGGACGTTATTGCTTCTGCCTGTCCTTGGAGTCTGGTATATCTTGTTTCTCTCGCAGTTCCATATCTATGAGCAGATGGATGAGGCTTATCAAATTGAAGAATCCTGCAATGAGAGCTTATATTAACAAACAGTCGTGGCTTCTGCATTTTAATCATCAACCGAAACTTCTCGATAAGCTTTTTATTTTGCACCAGCGTCTACTAAAGATAGGGCCACGCTCACTGACGATTCAGTTTCTCCCGCAGCCGTTCCGCAATGGCGGACTTCTCATCCTCTGTCTTTGCTCGGTCATACTCTGACAGTGCCTCATCCCGGAGCCGGGGCATATCCCCCTGCGCCAAGTTCACCCCAGGCGACCTCCAGCAGTTCTACATCCGGCTCAAACAGGGAGGGTGACTCCTCTACAGGTCGGAATATGGTCCCGGCCTGTCGGACCGTATGGCAAAAAGCTGTCATGTGACTTGCCGAGTGGCGCCGGACAAGGCGGTGGCCCAGGGGCTGATTTTGAAAAATCCCGCCCTCGCCTGCAGAGTCCCTGCTACCCATCCCAAAGAGATGCAGGTGTTGACTCAGGAGGAGATGCAGCGGTTGCTGATTCAGGCGAGAGAAAATGATTGTTTCGAGCTTCTCCTGCTGGAACTCTCCACCGGCCTGCGCCGCGGGAAACTGCTGGCCCTCCGATGGGATGATCTGGATTTCCAGACAGGGACACTGCGGGTGGAGCGCCAAGTACAGCGGGTAAAGGGGGATTTGACCGTTACCCAGCCAAAGACCAAATCCTCCAGCAGGTCTGTCATCCTCCCAACGTCAGTGCTGGACATTCTGAAAAATTACCGACAGGCTATTAACTCCCGGTGGATGTTCCCCTCACCCAGAAAAGAGGACTCCCCTCTGGACCCCGCCGCCGTCCGAAAGAAGCTGGCCGCTGTCCTGGAGCGGGCGGGCTGCAAGCATGTTCGCTTCCACGACCTCAGACACACATTTGCAACCAACGCGCTGGAACATGGAATGGACATCAAAACGCTGTCCGCTGTTATCGGCCACGTCTCCAGTGCCACCACGCTGAATGTCTACGCCCATGTCACCGACGAGATGCGACAATCGGCGGCGACAAAAATCGACCGGGCCATTGCGAAAGCGGAGCCTCAATTGGAGATGGTAGCTCCGAAAAAGCCCACCCGTACCTCGTTCCAGGCGGTCAAGGGCAAATACCGCAAGCCAGGGACAGGCTGTGTCACACAAATCAATGACCATCTCTGGGAGGGACGCTACTCCCCGAAAGTCAACGGGAAACGCATGGCCAGGAATATCTACGCCGCTACTGAAGCTGAATGCGAGGAAAAATTGGCTCAATTGATTAGGAAAATGAAAATGGAAATTGCCACTGGATTGTTCGCTGGCATTCCCCAGAGTTGAAGGAAAGGCTGAATATCAAAAATGTATCACTATTATCCTTAATTCATCAGATTCCTGTTCATCCGAACTGCCGATGCTTCATAGAAAAATTAACA
>CANEFX010000006.1 GCA_947426945.1 uncultured Bacillota bacterium | reverse complement strand
GGCATTATCTTACCACACTCTCTGCACTTTGTCAAGAACTTTTTTCGCTTTCTTTGATCTTTTTTTTGCCCCTGACTCAGCTGCTCCTTCGTGGTATGCCGCCCTCGCGGAGCGACTTGCATAGATTACCACTCTGTGTCCCTTTTGTCAAGCGTTTTTTGAGATTTTTTTAAGGTTTTTTCAATGGCTTTACCGCCCCGCAATATCTTTGATTTAAACCGGCTTTTTGCCACAAGATGTTCCATTTTTTCTCTTTCTCCCAAAAACTTTTTCCCCCGTCCAGAGCAGGGCTGGCAGCAGAAATCCCAAAATCAGGTTGCCGAACGGGATCAGCCGGCGGTTCCACTCTTCCGCCAGACCCAGGGCGGGAAAGAGGGCCAGCGCCCCCGCCCCGCTCAGCGCCGTCGCACACCAGGGTATCCAGGGCAGGGCGCGCTTTGGCAGCAGCTCCATCCCAATAGCCCGAATGGCAAAAATCAGCGCCCCCCCCATACTCAGGTCGGCAAAGGTCCACAGGGCGGCGACCACACCCTCCACCCGCTGAAACGCGCCCTCCACCCCCACGCTTTTTGCCAGCGTGAAAAATGGGTTGTCCACTCGGGCGGCCAGCTCCGTCCCCAGGCTGCCCAGAATCACCGCCTGAGCCGCCGCCAGCAGCAGAGCGCCCCCCAGCCCCCAGAAGATCCAGTGCCAGTTTTTCTTTTCCCCCTGGTCTCGCATGTCCCCCATGAGACAGGGTAGGAACAGCCCCCAGCCCATAACCCCAGCGGCAGACAGGGCAGCCCGGAGCACCGGACCGGCCTGGGTCCACCACAGGGGAAGCAGGCGCTCCGGTCTGATTTGAAACAAGGACAGACCCAGTACCGCCCCGGCTGTAATCAACAGGGCAGTGAGAAAAAGCTGTCCCGCCCGGGCAAAGGCGGCCAGCTTTCCCCGGCCCGCCCACAGCAGGACGGCCGTCACCGCCAGCAGGAAGAACCACAGGGCTCCATCCCGCTCCCCGGAGGCCAACAGCCGCTGAGCGCACAGCCGCAGCCGGAGCGCCAGCAGGAACAGCCCCCACACTATATATAATAGGAGCACCGCTCCGCCCAGCGGACGGCCCAGCACTCTGGTGATCCCCCTGGCCAGGCCCTCCCGTCCGGCCAGGGATCCCAGCAGCCAGCCGGCCGCCAGCACCAGGGGCGCAGCCAGCAGCACCGCCAGCCAGGCGCCCCGGCCCGCGCCGGGGAGGAGCAGGGCGGGCAGCAGCTCCGCCGCCGGAGCCATTACCCCCGCCCACAGCAGAGCCATCAGCTGGGTACGGGAAATTTTGTCGTCTCTCATGGGACGTCTCCTTAGCTGTTTAAGTTGATTTGGACTGTAATTTCTACCGGTACCCGGCTGAACCGCTCCGGCCAGTCCACCTGAATTCTCTGCCATCCGGCAGGGTGGAACATTCCCGCCGCAGCTCCCAGGCCGGTACAGTCCGCGCCCCAGGCCTGCAGCTGTTTCAGTGCCGCTTCTATGCGCGCCCGCTCCCGCTCTTCCAGTTCCGCCTGGAGCCGCTCCAGTTCCCCACCGGCGGGTCGGCGCTCATACTCCGTCAGGCGCGCCTCCGCCTTACAGGTCAGTCTCAGGACAGATAGTCCGTCTCCCTGAAATACCAGACAGCTTTTTGTGCAGGCAGAAGTGACCCTGACGGACGCCCGGCTCTCTGGCAGCTCCACATCCAGAATATCCGCCAGGGTCCCGCCGGCCAGCAGCTCCAGGCCTCTGGCCGCCTCGCCTTCCAGACAGCCCGCCAGAACGTCCCCCTTGAGAATACCGTAGCCCCTCTCTGTCAGGACTGCCTCCCCCTTCCCGGCAGGGGAGAGGGCAGGAACATAGGCCGACCCCAGCTCCAGCAGATCGGCGTATACCTCTCCGGCGGTGCGGGTCAGACTGGCAATTCCCATCTTGCTGTCATTTTGAATGGTCTCCAGCCGGCTGTCCACCCCCTCGTCTCCTCCGGCGGCCAGGGCATCCCGGGCGGATCCCCCCCGGACCAGCCACAGCTGAGCTCCCAGACCCAACTCCGCATCCCTGGAGAAGTAGTCCAACACCGGCCGGACCCCTTCCTCCGCCAGCGCCTCCCCGATGAGGAGCTGATCCACATACCCAAAAAAGACAAAGCTGTCGCTCTGGTCCTGCATAGCCAGACAGGCGGCGCTGAGCGACGCCCGGTCTGCGGACAGGGTGAGAGCAGGTTCCCCCTCCGCCTGAAGGCCGCGGGCTCTTGGGCCGGTGGAGCCGGTGACGGCCACTCCCGCCGCGGCCGTATCCACCCCCAGGGTGCGCAGGAGGGCCATATCCCCCATCTCCCGGGCGGCGGGGAAGCCCGAGCAACCGGAGAGAAACAGGCACAACACGACAGCCGACGATAAAAGCGGCATGCAGGGGACACCCCCCTTGACATGGGCATGTCTCATTTTTGGTTCCTCCTGTTTTGGGTCTGAATGGGTCCGTCCCGCCACTTCATCATTGGCAGGGGGAGACGGAAGAGGCTGGGATGACCCCGGGGCACCCTCGTCCCGGTTGTGAAGGGAGCCAGATAGGGCACGCCGAAGGACTCCAGCCCCGCCAGATGGACAATCAGCCCCGCGCAGCCCAGGGCCATGCCGGTAAGCCCCCCCAGGCTGGCCAGAATGGCCAGCAGGAACCGCCACAGCCGCAGGGCATTGCCGAAATCCTGGCTGGGCATGGTGTACCCCGCCACCCCGGCTATGGCCACGGCAATCAGGACGGCGGGGGAGACGATATGGGCCTCCACCGCCGCGTTGCCCACCACCAGTCCCCCCAGGATGGAGACGGTGGCCCCGATCGGGCCGGGGAGGCGCAGTCCGGCCTCCTGAATCACCTCAAAGGCCAGCAGCATGATAAGCACCTCGAAGATAGTGGAGAAGGGCACCTCCTGCTTGGCGGCCACGATGGACAGAGCCAGCCTGGGAGGAATGGCCTCGGGGTGAAAAGTGACCAGCGCGATATACAGCCCCGGCACCAGCAGCGTAATCAGGGCGCACAGCCAGCGGATGACACTGAGGGCGGAGGCCGCCAGCCAGTGGTAGGCCCGGTCCTGCCCCGTCTTAAAAAACTGGTCTATGGTGCCCGGCAGGAGCCAGCCCAGGGGAAGCCCGTCGGCAAGAAGGCCCACCCGCCCCTCCAGCAGACCCTGACAGAAGCGGTCGGGCCGCTGCGTGAAGGGCATGAGGGGAAAGGGGGAGCGGGCGGCATCCACCAGATATTCCTCCAGATTGCCCGCCGCCTCCACGCCGTCAATGTCGATGGCGTCCAGCCGCTCCTCCAGCAGGGCCACGGTGTCCGGGTCGGCGATGCCGTCGATCCACAGCACATCCACAGGGGTAAGGGACTGCCGGCCCACAACATGCTCTTTTATCTTCAGCTCCGGGGCACGGAGGCGGCGGCGGACCAGAGAGGTGTTGGTGCGCAGGCTCTCCACAAAGGAGTCCCGGGCCCCCTTCAGGGCCGGTTCGTTCTCCGGCTCCCCTACAGAACGCTTTTCCTCGGTGGCCACGGGGAATATCAGACAGTCGTCCCGTCCCTCCAGGAAGAGGGCGCAGCTGCCGTCAATGAGGGCAAAGACTGCCGGATCCAGCTCGGTCTCCCGTTTGGCCCCGTGGGCGTAGAGGGCCCCCCGCTCCATCAGACCGAACAGTTCTCCCTCCGGCACGGAGGCCAGCATGGGGTCCTGGGCCAGCGGCCGCAGAA
The DNA here is from genome assembly GCA_947426945.1 of uncultured Bacillota bacterium. Classification (GTDB taxonomy): domain Bacteria; phylum Bacillota; class Clostridia; order Oscillospirales; family Oscillospiraceae; genus Lawsonibacter. The sequence goes on along the minus strand of CANEFX010000006.1, from coordinate 99,368 downwards.
CATAGTCGTTGAGCCGTTCCGACCTGGCCTGACCGTCGATATAGCAGACGGCGGCCCTCCGGGCGCTGTCCCCGTGGAGGTAGACCTCCCGTTTGGCAAAGTCCGCGCAGTCTGTAAACACCTCCTCCAGCCGCTCCAGAGACAGCGCGCCGGGGAGACGGGGCTCCTGTCTCGGATGGGGCGCGTCAGCCTCGCTCCGCCTGGACATAAAAATCCCCTCCTTTCGGCTTAGTGTACCGGACGGGAGGAAATTTATGCACATTAAAATTTTTTGTCTTTCCCTTGTCCCACAAGGTGCGCAACCGGCCGTTGACAAAAAGAACCCGGCGGCTGGTTGTCAAAACCGGCCCCCTGGGGTATGCTGAGGGCAGAAAAAACAAGGAGGTGCCCGTTATGACATTGGGCCAGCGCATTCAGGAGCTCCGAAAAGGGCTGAACCTCTCCCAGGAGGAGCTGGGAGAAAAGATGGGGGTCTCCCGCCAGGCTATCAGCAAGTGGGAGGGGGACCAGACCATCCCCGAGCTGGACAAGCTCATCGCCCTGTCGAAGCTCTTCGGCCTCACTGTGGGCCAGCTCTTAGGGGTGGAGCAGCCCGTTCCCGTTCCGTCTCCGAATAGGAGCGCGTCCCGGCGGATAAGCCTTCTTCTGTCCGGCATGGGGGCGGCCATTTTGATCCTGGCCGTACTGGTGGGGGTTCTTTGGTATCAGGTCCGGTCCCTGACCGGGGCAGACGATGTGCTGTATACCTACTGTTCCGGCCGGAATCTCTTTCAGACGGCGGAGTGCCGGCTCAGCGACATCGAGCTGGGCTTTCCTGAGACCCAGGGGTCCCAGGACCTGACCCTGGACTTCACCCTGCGCCCGGCGGAGTAGCTTAAGGGCTGGAACGTTATCGGGCTCACCGCCGATATCAACGGCAAAAATCCGCCCTGGTGGCTGGACCCTCTGGGACAGCCCACCGACCCCGGGGAGTGGTCCCGCACCGAGGAGCTGCCTGTCTCCGCCGCCCGGGGAACCGCCAGTCTGACCCTGCCCCAATATGGCGGTGAATCGGTGTCGGTCCGGGCCACCCTCCGGGAGAAGAAAACCGGGCGAACCATCGAGACCCGGGAGGTATTCTCCATTACCGCCCGGACCGACGCCTCCGCCGCCGTAACGGACATCCAGGTTTCGGAAAATCCTGCCCCCGCGGCGATGGTTCCCAACTCTGTTTTTCTCGCTCTCCCCGACCCCCGCTTTGAGGCCTAGCCCTTTCCATGCGCGGCGCGCCCCGTCCGGTTTTCTTCCGGACGGGGCGCTTTGTAATTCTGCCTAAATTTATGGGAAGATACTTGCATTTCTCTGCGGGTTGCGTTAAAATTAATCTGGAAACATAAAGCGGCAGGCCACGGGGTGGAAGCAACACCCCGCGGCCCTGTACGAGTGAAAGGCCCACTCAGCACAGCAACTTCGTTGCACCACAGGGGTATTATACCCATTTTTCCTTCTTCTTTCAAGGGGGAGGCTGTGCGTACGCGTTGATTTTATCAGAGCGGTGTTGAGGTGTACCCGGCACCGCCTTTATGTTTCCGACAGGCCCGCGGCGGGGGCGCGCCCCTCAGCTGGAACCGCGCCCCCGCACGCCAGAACCTGTTGGAAAATTTTTATGGAAAGGAAAAGCTGTATGAAGAAAAAAGTACTGTCTCTGCTGCTGTCGCTGTCCCTTCTGGCCGGATTGCAGATCATGCCGGCCGGAGCCTATCTGCGCACCATAGAGGAGATGAAGCCGGATGAGGTCCGGACCATCTCCACGGAAGGCGGCGCACCCCATTACCACTGGAGCAGTTCCGATCCGTCGGTGGCGACCTGCACAGACAACGGCACGTCAAAAAGCGTTGTAACTGCAAAGAAACCCGGCACCGCCGTCATCACCGTGACCTGCACGCGGAGAAAGCCCGACCTTGTAAAGGACCCCTTTACGGGAAAGTTCGTCACCGGCACCACCACTTATGAGGACCGGGACACCTGTACCATCGTGGTCAAAGACCCCTCGGCCCCCACTCCGCCCAAGGTCTCCTCCCTGCCTGCCCCCAGCAAGTCTTACGGTTCCATAGGCGACGACGTCAGCGGCATTATTACGGACATCCAGGGATTCAACTGCGGCGTTGTGCCGGTAAAATACAAAAACCTTTGGGGGCTTGCCGACGCGGATCTGAAGCTGCTGATCCCATTCCAGTTTTCATTGATGGATTGGGTCAGCAATGACGGGCATATTCATGTGAAGCTGGACGGGCAACGATATGTCATAGATACAAAGGGTAACGTAGTATACTCCCATTCGCCGACCTCATCCAAAGATAGGATCGAGTATGGAAATAATCATATCCTCATTAAACGGTACTATGGTACTGGATCAGGGGATTTTTTAGTGGAACGATATAACTATCAGGGTGAGCCAATTACTTCCGCTCAAGCCAGCGTCTTAAATGAGATTGGAGTAAACGAAAGTGAGGCGCGGGGTGAACTTGTCTTTGACCGGCCCAGAGACTCAAAAAACGGAGGTCTTGACTGGCTTTTTAATCTGCCTACTGACTATAATGACAATCCCAAAACTGTGCTGCGTGTTCCTGCGTATGGCACACAATACCATCCATCCTGGCTTATGGAAGGGCTGATTGTATTTGGGAAAGAAGATCTGGACGGTTCTAACTATGGTGCAGTAGATAAAAACGGTAAGCTTGTTATCCCCTGCGATTATGATATGCTGTATGACTCCAGCGGCGGCTGGCTGTCATACAAACAGGGGGACAAGTGCGGCCTGCTGAAAAACCCTGTCAACCCGCCCAGTGAGCCCGAGACAAAACCGGCTGATTCTTCTCCCGCCAAGCCGTCAACCCCTGATGCTTCCACAAAACCCGCCGCCCCGGCCACATCCCCCAGCTCGGATTTTACCATTGAAAACGGCGTGCTTGTCAAATACAACGGCAAAGGCGGGAAGGTAACCATTCCCGATACGGTAACAGAAATTGGGGAAAAGGCATTTTATGAATGTACGGACCTGACCTCTGTCGTAATGCCCGACACAGTAACAAAGATCGGGAAGCGGGCGTTTTACTTCTGTTTTGACCTGTCATCCGTAAAGGTCTCCTCTTCACTGCGGGAGATTGGCGACCAGGCGTTTTGGAACTGCTCTGCTCTGACTTCTTTTAAATTCCCTGATTCAATCCGGGAAATCGGAAACCTTGCGTTTTCCGCCTGTGATAACCTGACGTCCATATCTTTCCCGGTCGGTCTTGAACGGATTTCAAAAGAGGCGTTCGCTGGATGTTCGAGGCTGAAAAGTGTGACAATCCACTCTAAATCGGCCGATATCGGCAAAAGGGTCTTTACAATCTTTGGTAACTCCGCTCACCTGATTCCTAATTCCGGCCTGACTGTCACCGCTCCGGCGGGCAGCACAGCAGAGACTTACTGCAAAGAAAACGGCCTTTCTTTCAAGCCCTTGAGCGGAACTTCTACGGCGAATAAATAGACTTCCTCAATCATCCCGTCAAAAAACGGTCTGAAAACAGTCCGGTCTGCACTGCAAAGAACTCATACAGCGCCGGATAACCGCACAGATTATATCACAAAACAACCGGCCCGGAGCGGATGCTCCGGGCCGGTCATGTGTTTAATCAGTTCAGCACTTCTCGAAGATGGTGGCAACACCCATGCCGCCGCCGATACACAGGGTGGCAAGGCCCTTCTTGGCCTCGTCCCGCTTGGCCATCTCATGCAGCAGAGTGACGATGATCCGCGCGCCGGAAGCGCCCACGGGGTGGCCCAGGGCGATGGCGCCGCCGTTGACGTTGACCTTGCTCATGTCGAAGCCCAGTTCGCGGGCCACGGCGATGGACTGAGCGGCAAAAGCCTCGTTGGCCTCAATCAGGTCCATGTCCTCAATCTTCAGGCCGGCCTTCTCCATGGCCTGACGGGAGGCGGGCACGGGACCCACGCCCATAATCTTGGGGTCCACGCCGCCCTGGCCCCAGCTGACCAGCTTGGCCATGGGCTTCAGGCCGTACTTCTCAACGGCCTCCTTGGAGGCCAGCACCAGGGCGGCGGCGCCGTCGTTGATGCCGGAGGCCTGACCGGCGGTCACCCGCTGGACGTGCTTCTTCGCGTCGGCCTCGTGGATGCCGGTGGGCTGGAAGGTGTGGACGATCTCGTCCTCCACGCCCTCGGGACCGCAGGGGAAAGCGCCGCGCAGCTTGGCCAGCTTATCCAGGGGGGACAGGCGGGGGAACTCGTCCTTCTTGAACTCCACCATTTCCTTCTTGACCTTGATCATCACGGGGACGATCTCGTCGTCAAACTTGCCGGCGGCCTGGGCGTCGGCGGTCTTCTTCTGGGAGTTGTAGCCGAACTCGTCCAGCTCCTCCCGGGTGATGCCCCACACGTCGCAGATGTTCTCGGCGGTGGTACCCATGTGGTAGTTGTTATACACGTCCCACAGGCCGTCGGAGATCATGGTGTCCTTCATCTTGTTGTCACCCATCCGGGCGCCCCAGCGGGCGGCGGGCAGGGCGTAGGGGGCGGCGGACATATTCTCCATGCCGCCGGCCACGATGATTTCAGCGTCGCCGCAGCCGATGGTGCGGCCGGCCTCGATGACGGACTTCATGCCGGAGCCGCACACCATGCCCACAGTGTAAGCGGGGACGGAGGTGGGGATACCGGCCTTCAGGCTGGCCTGACGGGCGGGGTTCTGGCCCAGGCCGGCGGTGAGGATGCAGCCGAACATGACCTCGTCCACGTTCTCGGGCTTCACGCCGGCCCGGTTCAGGGCCTCCTTGATGACGGCGGCGCCCAGATCGGCGGCGGGGGTGTCCTTCAGGGACCCGCCGAAGGAGCCGATGGCGGTGCGGCAGCAGTTGACGACATAAACTTCTCTCATGATGTGTGTTACCTCCTGAATTTTAATGGGGCGATGGTCAAGTCGCCCGGGATGACCGCTCTTGCACTTTATTATACAGAAGAACTGCCCAAAAAGCAATAAGATTTTTGGGGGAAAAAGCTCCGTCCTCCGCAGGGCAAGCCCCCTTTGCAAAAGAGGTGCCCCAGCGCGCACGCTGGGGCAGAGGATTGTATTTCACCGCAGGCGAAATGTATGAAATAAACGAGGCTTCCGAAAACTGTTTCGCTTGGTGAAACACAATCCCCACCCGCCTCGCGGGAGCTCCTTTGCCAAAGAGGCCTTTTGAACCTCAGTACACGACCTCCCACCCGCTTCCGGCGGCCGTATCCGGATATTTCTCCCCGCTGTAGTCAACCCAGGGGGCCAGGGAGTAGCCCTCCTCCCACAGGCCGGTCTCGTCCAGCACGGCCAGGGTGCGGCGGGCGTTTGGGGTAAGGGTAATTTCCAAGGTGTAATTGGCGGAGGGAGCCACTTCTATACCGGGGCGGTTGGCCACAGAGTAGTCGGTAAAGCCGAAAACCAGGTCGGTCATATAGGTGTTCTCCTGCCGCTCCCGACTGTTGTCGAAGGGGTAGCGCACGCCGATGGTCCCCTCGGCAAAGTCGGCCCGTACCGCGTCCCACAGCTCCTGGCGGTAGTCGTCCACGTAAACGCTGCCATAAGCGTTGCCATAAGCGTCGCCGCTCTTCACGGTCTTCAGCCATGCGGAGGTGAGGCGGCCTTTCTCCGGATAGCCGTCAAAGTCGTAGGCCAGGGCCGCCAGCTCCCGGTCCTCCACGATCTGCTTCAGGGCATAGGCGGTGGAGCCGGGGGCGTCCAAGTCTCCCTCGGCAATGGGAACGCTGATGTAGCGCCGGTCCAGTCCGCCGCCGGCCAGCTTGTAGTTAAGCGTGACGTAGATATAATCAAAACCGCCGCTGTGGGTGTAGCGGAAATTGTCCTCCTGATTCCGGTTATCCACAATGGCCCGATGGAGGGCGACAATCTTCTCGATCTGGGCCGGATCTTTAATACTCCGGCTCAGACGGCTGCCGCTGTCATAGGGAGCGCCCATATCCAGCTCTACCCAGACGGATTCCACCCGGCCGGGATCGGGCACATGGCTGACAACGCCGAAGATATCCGCCAGACAACTCAGGCAGAGGACCAGCAGCACGGCCGCCATCACCGCCGCCCCCTTCCAGGCCTTCAGCACCCGGAAGGACTTTTTCAGCAGCATCTCGGCGGCGAAGCAGCCGATAACGGCCCAGACCAGGATGCAGGGGATGAGGACGGGCAGCTCGGTCCAGCCGAAGAAGGCGGCGGTAAACATGCCGAAGGACAGGCCGGCGCAGAAGGAGACGCCGTATTTGAACAGGGGCCGCACCACCGCCACGGCCACCACGTCTCCGGCGGTCTCCACGTGGCGGCGGCGGTAGACGTACAGGGAGACCACAGCCAGCGCCGCCCCCACGGCGGCGTAGACCGCCACAGTAGCCGGGGACTGGAGGTGGGCGGGTTCAGCCGCACCGTTGGCCTGATACCAGCGCGTCGCATCCCGCAGGGCCACGGCGGGAGTGAGGTACTCCACCACGGTGAGGGCCCCGGGAGTGCCGGCGTAGCCGTAGTAAAATTCGTTCATCAGGGCATCCACCAGAAACCACAGCACCGACGCCAGCGCGTTGAGGATGCCGTAGAAGGCGGGCAGGGCCAGGATATGGCCGGTGAACATGGCGCAGAAGGAGGCGAAGGAGAAGAAAAACAGGCAGATCCCGCTCTGAGCCAGCAGCCAGGTGAGCAGGGCGGACAGAACCGCGCCCCAGTCGGCCGCGGGCAGGAAGGACACCTCCACAGCGGCAGTCAGCACCCCGGCCGCCGCCAGGGGCAGGAGCAGCATACTCAGCCCCGCCAGATACTGGGTGGTGAACAGGGCCTCCCGCCGCAGAGGCAGTGCGTGGGTCCAGCAGGCGGAGCGGTGGTTATAGAGGTAGCCGAAGACCGCCATGGCACACAGCACTGCGAAGAACAGGGCCAGAAGCAGACCGCCGCCCAGCATATCAGGGACGTCCATGGCGTTGCTCAGCAGGGCGTATCGGGCTTCTGTGGCTATATGGCGGTAACGGTTGAGGTAGCCGGTAAGCAGATTCAGGGGGAGCATGAATATCCATATCACGCCCCACAGCCCCCAAAGGGGCCAGAAACGGGCCATGGTCTTGCGGTAGAGGGTACCGTTAAAGTACGATGTCGCGGACCGCATAGTCCTCACCTCCCAGTTCGTAGATAAAGATTTCCTCCAGGGTCAGGGGCAGTGCCTCCATCAAAATGGGGCTGTATACCGACATGCGGGTCTTGATCTCTGCCGGATTTCCTCGGACAATGAGGGTGAACACCCGCCCGATCTGGGAGGTGTGGAGCACATTCATGTCATGAGGCAGTTCCGGAAGATTGCCGTCAGCAAACGCAATCTGCAGCTTGACCACGTTGTCCTGCAGGTCGGTGAGGGACCGCTCCAGCAGGACCTTTCCGTGGGACAGGATGCCCACGTGGTCGCACACGTCCTCCAGCTCCCGCAGGTTGTGGGAGGAAACCAGGACGGTGGTCCCCCGCTGGGCCACGTCCCCCATGAGCAGGGTCCACACCTGCCGGCGCATCACCGGGTCCAGGCCGTCCACCGGCTCGTCCAGCACCAGCACCTCCGGGTTGCAGCACAGGGCCAGCCGGAAGGCGGACTGCTTCTGCATCCCCTTGGACAGCCGGCGGATGGGCTGGCGCTCGTCCACCTCGGGGAAGGCCTCCTTCAACGCCTCATACCGCTTCACGTCGAAATTGGGGTACATCCCCCGGTAGAAGCGCATCATATCCCGGGTAGAGGCGGAGTTGAAATAGTACAGCTCGTCGGGAATAGCGGCAACTTTGGCCTTGACCGCCGGGTTCTCGTACACCTGGTCCCCGTCTACCAGCACGGAGCCCGAATCCGGGCGGTAGACTCCCATGATATGCCGCAGAATGGTGGATTTGCCCGCCCCGTTGGGGCCTACCAGCCCATAGATGGAGCCCTTCTCCGCCGTCATGGTCAGGCCGTCCAGGGCCCGGAACCCATCGAAGGTCTTTACCACGTTGTTTATCTTAATCATTCATCTCTCCCCCTTCCAAAGCCCGGATGCGGGCCCACAGTTCCTGGCCGCTGACCCCCAGGAACAGCAGCTCTCCCGCCGTCTGGTCAAAGGTCTGGAGCAGGTCGTTTTTCCGTCCCTCGTCCACCCCCGTGTTGGGTGCGGCAAAGGAGCCCTTACCGGGGACGGAGTAGACGTAGCCCTCCGCCTCCAGGGCCTCATAGGCCCGCTGGATGGTGTTGGGGTTGATGGCCAGGGTGCCCGCCATGGTGCGCACCGAAGGCAGCTTCTCCCCCTCCTGAATTACCCCTGTGACCATCAGGCGGCGCAGTCCGTCCTTCACCTGTTCATAGATGGGGCGGGCGTCCCGGTAGTCTAAATTCAACATCACAGCTCCTCCTTTCCGGATACTGTATTAACTGTATTAGTACACATAGTATATCAGCAGGGCGGGAGAAATACAATTAAGAATTGATTAAGATTTTCTTACGTGGTATAATCGGACAAAACGCCTCGCAGTAAGGAGGAATTATCATGTATCAGACCATCGGCTTTATCGGCACGGGCAATATGGGCTCCGCCATCGCCTGGGCGGCGGCCTGGAGCAAGCAGGCCCAGCGGCTGCTGCTGGCCAACCGCACCCCCGCCAAGGCGGAGGCCCTGGCCGCCCAGCTGCCCGGCGCGGTCCCCTCCACCAACGAGGAAATTGCCCGCTCCGCTCAGCTGATTTTTCTCGGAGTAAAGCCCCAGATGATGCAGCTGGTCCTGGACCCTCTGGAGCCCATCCTGCGCAGGCGGGAAGACCGCTTTATCCTGGTCACTATGGCCGCCGGGCTGTCCTGCGAGCGCATCCAGGACATTGTGGACATGGACTGCCCCGTGATCCGCATGATGCCCAATACGCCCGCCGCCATTGGAGCGGGCGTAATCCAGTACTGCGGACTGGGGGTGACCGTGGAGGAGCTGGACAGCTTTGCCGCTCTCCTGGCCCCCGCCGGTCTGGTGGACCCGGTGTCCGAGGGGCTGATTGACGCGGCCAGCGCCGTCTCCGGCTGTGGGCCCGCCTTCGCCTACCTGTTTATCGAGGCCCTGGCCGACGGCGGAGTGGCCTGCGGCCTGCCCCGGGACAAGGCTGTCGTCTACGCCGCCCAGATGGCGGAGGGCGCCGCCCGCATGGTGCTGGAGAGCGGGAGGCATCCCGGTGCCCTGAAGGATGCGGTGTGCTCCCCCGGCGGCACCACCATCCAGGGCGTCCGGGTGCTGGAGGAGCGGGGCTTCCGGGCCGCCGCCATGGACGCGGTCATCGCCGCCTATGAAAAAACCTTGAAGCTGCGGTGATAGCGGGACCCTCGTAAAGCCTCTTCGGCAAAGGACCTACTCTCCCTGACAGAGGGCGTAGGGCTCTCCGCCCGCATGGCGGCGGGGATCGTGTTCGCAACGCAAACATACGAAGCAATCAAGTTTTGCACAACTTTGTTTGCTTCACACATTTCCGTCATCCGCTCCGCGGATGACGCCTCCTTTGCCAAAGGAGGCTTTACCGCCCGAGGGCGAAACGAAAGGAGATTATCATATGCGCATCGTCGTAAAAGTGGGCACCTCCACCCTGGCCCACGCCACCGGGCGGCTGAACATCCGCCACGTGGAGGAACTGGTAAAGGTGCTGTCCGACCTGAAAAACGCGGGGCATGAGATGATTCTGGTGTCCTCCGGAGCCATCGGCATGGGGGTGGGCAAGCTGAATCTGCCCGGCAGGCCCGCCGACATGCCCACCAAGCAGGCCGCTGCCGCCGTGGGCCAGTGCGAGCTGATGTACACCTATGACAAGCTGTTCTCCCAGTACAACCACACGGTGGCCCAGATCCTGCTGGCGGGCGGGGACGTGAGCGACCCCCACCGGCGGACCAATGTGCAGAACACCCTGACCCGGCTGCTGGAGCTGGGGGCCCTGCCCATTATCAACGAGAACGACGCCGTCTCCACCGACGAGATCGGCGTGGTATCCACCATTGGGGAGAACGACACCCTCTCCGCCATTGTGGCCCAGCTGGTGGAAGCGGAGCTGCTGGTCCTGCTCAGCGATATCGAGGGGCTGTACACCGCCGACCCCCGGAAGGACCCGGCGGCAGAGCTCATCCCCACGGTGGAGGAGGTCACGCCCGAAGTTGAGGCCCTGGCGGGTGGTGCGGGCTCCGGCCTGGGCACCGGCGGCATGGCCACCAAGCTGAAGGCCGCCAAGCTGGTCAACGCCAAGGGGTGCGACATGGTAATCACCAACGGGGAACGGCCGGAGCGGCTGTATGACATCGCCGAAGGTAAGGCCGTGGGCACCCGGTTTTTGGGGGCAAAGGTCCGGTGAGAGAAATTCGCAGGGACTACATCGTCAGAGAACTGCGGGATATGGTCCTGCTGTCGTCCATGCTGGCGGCAGCGATCGGTGCCGCCATTCCTACAGCACACATCTCCCCCTTCTTTTTACTGCTGCTTCCCTTGTTTTTGGTGTGGTTCCTGGTGCGGATGTACCGCAGGGCCGCGGCGGCTCTGGAAAAAGTCAAGGTCCGGCCGGAGGAGTGGAAGGTCCAGGTGGAGCGGGAGTATAGGGAGCCCCACCAGGTCCGCCGGGTGGCCTACGGCGAGGCCCATCTGCTGGAGAGCTGCATGGTCTGCCGCCACAAGCGACAGCTCCTGCTGATTCCTTTTGATGAACTCCTGTCGGTCCGGGAGGATCACCGGCTGGTGTGGGTCCTCTCCATACCGGTGCTGTACCTCAGCCTGGCCGGGGGAAGAAACTGTAAACTGGATTTTTCCGCCAGGCACCCGGAGGATGGGAGACTGGTCTACGCCTGGCTTGTAACACGGGCCGAAAACAATCATATGGATGGTGAATATCAATGACAACACAGGAACTGCTGCAAAAGGTCAACGAGGCCAAGGGAGTCATGGCCCTGGCGGATACTGAAGCAAAAAACAAGGCCCTGCTGGCCATGGCGGACGCCTTGATCGCCCACACCGGAGACATTCTGTCGGCCAACGCCTTGGATATGGAGGCGGCCCGGGGCGTCATGTCCGAGGTGATGCTGGACCGGCTGGCCCTCAGCCCCCAGCGGGTAGCGGGGATGGCCCAGGGCATCCGAGAGGTGGCGGAGCTCTCCGACCCTGTAGGGGCGGTTCTCAGCCGGACGGAGCGCCCCAACGGGCTGGTCATTGAAAAGACCGCCGTGCCCATGGGGGTCATTGCCATCATCTACGAGTCCCGGCCCAATGTCACCTCTGACGCCGCCGCCCTGGCCCTGAAGGCGGGCTCGGCCTGCGTGCTGCGCTGCGGCAAGGAGGCCCATCGCTCCGCCTCCGCCATTGTAGCCGCCCTCAAGGATGGGCTGGCCGCCGCCGGACTGCCCGCCGCCGCCCTCCAGCTGGTGGAGGACACCACCCGGGCCTCCGCCAACGAGCTGATGGCCGCCCGGGGACTGGTGGACCTGCTGATCCCCAGGGGGGGCGCGGGGCTTATCCGGGCCTGCGTGGACAACGCCGCCGTCCCCGTGCTGGAGACGGGCACCGGCATCTGCCACATCTACGTGGACAAACAGGCGGACCTGGACATGGCCCTGAACATTGTGGAAAACGCCAAGTGCTCCCGGCCCAGCGTTTGCAACGCCGCCGAGGTGTGCCTGGTTCACCAGGATGTCGCTGAGGAATTTCTGCCCAGGCTGAAGGACTGTCTCACCGGCCGCCCGGACCACCCGGTGGAACTGCGGCTGGACAGCGGGGCGGCGAAGATCATCGACGGCACTCCCGCCGGGCCGGCCGACTTCGACACCGAATTTCTGGACTATATCCTGGCCGTGAAGGTGGTGGACAGCCTGGAGGAGGCAGCGGCCCACATTGCTACCCACTCCACCGGCCACAGCGAGGCCATTATCACCGGCGACGAGCGGGCTGCCCGAATTTTTCTGGCCCGTGTGGACAGCGCCGCCGTCTACTGGAACGCCTCCACCCGCTTCACCGACGGCGGGGAATTCGGCCTGGGCTGTGAGATGGGAATCTCCACCCAAAAGCTGCATGCAAGGGGGCCCTTGGGGCTGGCGGAGCTGTGCTCCTTCAAATTTGTGATAAAAGGCACGGGGCAGACCCGGTAAAATTGTAAAAATTTTTCAGATGACATTTTCTTGAAGATAGTGTATGATGTGGGCAGAATGAGACGCCGCACAGACGCCTTTGCGGTGTGAAGAAAGGAATGATTCCAATGGGCCGTTTAAGCCGGAAGCTGAGAGAGAGAGAATTTGTCGATCTGACCCGGGAGCTGCTGGACTCCGACCAGGTGCGGATGATGGGGCGGTGGAAGCACCACGGCCCAGTGACCACTCTGGACCACTCCCTGTTTGTGGCCTTTTCCACCTACCGGGTGGCCCGGATGCTCCGCATGGACGTGCGCTCCGCGGTCCGGGGGGCTCTGCTCCACGATCTGTACCTCTACGACTCCAGAGACAAGTCCGCCCACCCCGGCAACCAGTGCTTCGACCACCCCCGGTTCGCCGCCCGGAACGCCGCCGCCCTCACCTCCCTGACCCCCAAGGAGAAGAACATCATTCTCTCCCATATGTGGCCCCTGGGGGGCGCGCTGCCCCGGTCGCTGGAGGCCTGGATGGTGGATCTGGTGGACACCGTCTGCGCCGGACTGGAGGTGTCCCGCATTTGTCGGCCCTCCCGCCTGCGGGAACGCCTTGGGGTGCGCCCCCTCACCCCCGCCTGCTGACAAAAAACAGCCGACCGCCCTCCATGGAATTGGAGGGCGGTTTTTATCGTGTTTTGGAATGGTTTTGATGAGAAAACAACAGTTGAAACTTTTTGAAAAAAATTCCCTAAAGGTGGAAATTGCGCAAAAACTATGTTATAATGCCTGTGAGAAGGACGCGCTGTCACGTTAGGAGGACTAACTATGGACAATTATTCCGCTCCGCTTCAGGCCAAGCGGGAACATCTGCTGGCCGCAGGGGTCATTATGATGGACCCCGCCGCCGTCTATGTGGAGGACCAGGTCACGGTGGGGGCGGGCACGCTGCTCCTCCCGGGGACCATCCTCCGGGGAAATACCGTCATCGGGGAAAACTGCTGCATCGGGCCCCAGACCATGATTACCGACTCCACCGTAGAGGACGGCTGCACCGTCAACGCCTCCCAGTGCGAGGAGAGCACCATTGAGCGGAACTGCCAGATCGGCCCTTATACCCATATCCGGCCCCACTGCGTGGTGGGGGAGGGCTCTAAGATCGGAGCCTTCGTCCAGCTGAAAAACTGCAATCTGGGCCGGGGCACCAAGATGGCCCACCTCACCTATGTGGGGGACAGCGACGTGGGGGAGGACTGCAACTTCGGCTGCGGTACCATCACCTGCAATTACGACGGCTTTAAAAAGCACCGCACCACCATCGGAAGCCACGTGTTTGTGGGCTGCAACACCAATTTCATCGCGCCGGTGGCAGTGGAGGACGGGGCCTTTATCGCGGCCGGCACCACGGTGTCCGGAGACGTGCCGGAGGACGCCCTGGTCATCGGCCGGGTCCGCCAGGAGATCAGAGAGGACTGGGCGGCTGAGAACCGGAAAAGAAAAGGGAAACAGTGAGGAAGGCAAGGGATCAGAGAAAACGGCCCCAGGGCCGGCAAAAAAATGGGAGGATATAGTAAATGATCGCACATGGGAAGGATATCAAAGTCATCACGGGCAACTCTAACCCCGCTCTGGCCAGAGACATCTGTAAGGAGCTGGGGATCCCCTTGGCCAACTCAGAGGTGGGCTGCTTTTCGGACGGGGAGAACTTTGTCTCCATCTATGAGACCGTTCGGGGCTCGGATGTGTTTGTGGTGCAGTCCACCTGCTCCTTTGTCAAGGACGGCAAGCTGAGCACCGTCAATGACTCGCTGATGGAGCTGCTCATCATCATCGACGCCCTGAAGCGGGCCTCTGCCGGCCGGATTACCGCTGTGATCCCCTACTTCGGCTATGCCCGTCAGGACCGGAAAACCAAGCCCCGCGATCCCATTTCCGCCAAGCTCGTGGCCAATCTGATTACCACTGCCGGCGCCGACCGGGTTCTTACCATGGACCTCCACGCCAACCAGATTCAGGGCTTCTTTGATATTCCGGTGGACAATATGCTTGGTTCCCCCATTTTTGTGGAATACTTTAACCGCAAGTTCAAGGACGACCATGAGGACACCATGGTGGTCTCCCCCGACGTAGGCTCGGTAGCCCGGGCCCGGGCTTTCGCCCAGAAGCTGAATATGCCCCTGGCCATTGTGGACAAGCGCCGGCAGAAGGCCAACTCCTCCGAGGTAATGAATATCATCGGCGACGTGCGGGACAAGCGGGTCATCCTGCTGGACGACATGGTGGACACCGGCGGCTCCCTGTGCCACGCCGCCAAGGCCCTGGTGGAGATCGGCGGCGCCAAGGATGTCACTGCCTGCGCCACCCACGGCATTCTGTCCGGCCCCGCCATCCAGCGTATCCAGGACAGCGTGCTGGACGAGGTAGTCTTTCTGAACACCATTCCCGCCAAGCCCGAGGTCCACTGCGACAAGATCCGGTACATCTCGGTGGCTCACCTTTTCGCCGAGGCCATCAGCCACATCTACATGGAGACCTCCGTATCTCCCCTGTTTGTGTAATTCAAACAGGCGGTCCCAAAAACTGAATTTGATTTATTTCGCCGCCTACGGGCGGCGAAATTTCTGTGAGGAAAGCTTATGTTTTTTAAAAAGGACGCGGGCGGCGTGAGCTGGCTGCTGGTCTGCCTGGGCAACCCGGGGAACAAGTATGAGAATACCCGGCACAACGTGGGCTATATGGTGGCCGACGAGGTGGCCGAGCGGCAGAAAAAGCCCATCCAGCGGCTGAAATTCCGGGCGCTGACCAATATCTTTACCATTTCCGGGGAAAAGGTTCTGGTGATGAAGCCCATCACCTATATGAATCTCTCCGGAGAGGCCGTGCGCCAGGCGGCGGACTTTTACAAAATTTCCCCGGACCGGGTGCTGGTGGTGTCCGACGATACCGCTCTGCCCGTGGGCCGGCTGCGCATCCGGGTAAAAGGCTCTGCCGGCGGACACAATGGGCTGAAAAACATCATTCAGCACCTGGGCACTGACCAGTTTCCCCGCCTGCGGGTGGGGGTGGGGGAGAAGCCCCACCCCGATTACGATCTGGCCGACTGGGTGCTTGGCAAGTTCGCAGGAGAGGACAAAAAAACCATCGACGACGCCGTAAGGCGGGCCGCCGACGCTATTGAGTGCATCCTGGCCGAGGGCATCGACCGGGGGATGGGGAAGTTTAACAGGTAAAGCAAAAAATAAATCCCCAGAGAGCACCTGGACAGTGCCGGAAGGAGCATGAAAACAAACTGAACGAGCATATGGAAATAACAGTTTACAGGAAAAACGGCCCTTGCAACATGTAGTTGCAAGGATGCAAACTGCATGCGGTTTACATTATATAGCTTCTGACATAAAATCGGAGGTAATTACAGATGGAATTAAAAGAAAAACTGGTTGACCTGAGAAAGAAGAAGGGGCTATCCCAAGCTGAGTTAGCTGAAGCAATCAAAGTATCCCGGCAGGCTATATCCAGGTGGGAGGTTGGGGCAGTAACTCCATCAACGGAAAATCTAAAATATTTAGGTTCCCTATACGATATCCCACTAGATTATTTAATCAATGACGATGCTCCTGAGCCCGTCAATGAAGTTACGGATACCAAAAAAGAGGAACAAACACGGGACGTCAGTATAAAACGAAGAAGTGTAGTACTGATACTTGTAGTCGTAGGGCTTTTGGGTGCAATTCTCTGCACAATATTTTTTATGGACAGAGATGAGGGATCTAAGAAAATGGATGATATAAAAGGGAGTGAGATCAGGATAGAAGAAATCTTTGAGGTGGAGTGGTAGATACAAAAAAGGGGGTGATAGCGGTGAAACTGAAAAAATTTTTGGCGGTAATGCTGGCATCGATTACAGTAATGTCATGTTTTGCGGTAAATGCATCCGCAGTGGGAAATCCCCAAAATGAAGATGAGACACTTATCGTTGTAAGGGCATAATGTATATACCAGTGTATTTCAAAAGAATGATCCCTTTGAATAATCCGTAATAATAAGGACGTTGACAGATATGAAATCAAAAATGAAACGCTGCATTTTGCATATTATCACAGTTATTTTATCGCAGGTCTTATTTTTGTATGTTCTTATTTTTCAATATGATAACTTTGTATTCGCTCCAAGAATTCGGCATTTAACCTATGAGGAATATATGTGGGTAATCGAGAATTCTGCATTAATAACAAGCACTAAAGCAGTGCTTTGTTATGGGTTGCGCAATCTTCTTCTGTGTGCCTCGTTGATAGGTATTTTCCATTTAGAGCTGCAGAAAAATACCTTTTTAAATATCCGGAGATTACCCCGTATACTTGTTCCAGCAATTGGCCTCTTATTTAATATGCTATGTTATTTATACCTTGCGAATGAGGTTGAACATGTGAGAATGTTTGTAGAATTCATTACAACGGAAACACTTTCGCTTATATTAGGCGGGCTTGTTTTGAGCGGAAAATATCCAACGCAGGCTAATGGATAGAACGGTTAAAATAGAGTTTTCGTTTGTTCTGAACGTGAATGGTCACGTACAAAATCTTCCCTCATTTCAATTGTTAGTGGCTTGACCGCCACAGCAAGGGCAGATAAGCACAAAATAAATCCCCGGAGAGTTGCAGTCCTCCGGGGATTCGCTTTTGGCAAAAGCATTATTTTTAGCAGAGCTTTCAACTGTGTTGATCATACCACTGCCCTTTCAGTCTATGCAAGGGAAAAATAAAAATTTCACTTTGAAATAATCATGCCCGGCGTCTGCCGGTCCAGCAGATACAGCAGCAGGGCGTGTTCCCCGGCGCTGTCCAGAACGGCGGTCTCACTCACTCCCGCCCGCAGGGCGCTGAGGCAATCCCGGACGACGGGCGCCAGCTTTTCGGAAACGCCGCCGGCCTCCAGCCGCTCCTCCGCCCGCTTCCGGTCCATACGCTCCACCGCGCCGCTCAGCCCCACAGAGGAGAGGAACACCAGAATATCCGCTCCGTCTTTCAGGGCGGCCTCCAGTCCGCCGCCGCACTCCCGGACCTGCACCTGAACGCCTACCGCCCGCAGGGCGGACACATCCTGCCAGACGTCCGCTCCGGCCACGGCCTCGCACTGGATCACCACTTTTTTTCCCGCGTACCGGCTCAGGACGGGGAGAGCGGCCAGCAGACCGCGCACCTGCTCCGTGCCGTCCAGGCCCCGGACCATGTCGTACTCCCGCAGAAAAGCGTGGACATAATCCACATCGGAGGGGGTGTCGATATACTCCCGGCCCCGCTTCTGCCGGGTCTCCTCCCCCTTGCCGGTAATCAGCAGGACGGAGGGCTCCCGGCAGCTTAAAACCGCCTGGCGGATAGCCTCTCCCCGATTGGGCTCAATGAGGTGCCGGCAGCCCTGCTCCGCCACATGGGCGGCGATCTGTTCACAGATGGACAGGGTGTCCTCCTCTCCGCTATCCTCCTCGGTGAGGACCACCAGATCAGAGTATTTTCCCGCAATTTCCCCCAGGTCCCGCCGCCGGTCCAGGGCCTTCAGCCCCGGACAGCCGAACACCGTCACGAGGCGCCGGCCGGGATACTCCGCCCGGGCGGACCGGAACAGGGCCTCAAAGCTCATACGGTTATGGGCGTAGTCCACAATGGCGGTGACATCGCCGCCGGCGCTGGAAAAGACCTCCATCCGCCCGGGGACCCGAGCCCGCTCCAGCCCCGCGTAAATATGCTGCTGGGGAATGTCCAGTCCCTCGCAAACCGCGATGGCGGCCAGGGCGTTTTCCACATTGAACAGCCCCGGCATGGTGAGCCGGAACTCCCTCTCATACCGCCGGGTGCGCACCCGGAAGAGGGTGTCCTCCCCCCGCTTGCGCACCTGGGAGGCATATACGTCCGCCCCCTCGTCCCGCTGGGAGAAGGTAATCATTGGCTTCCCTGCCGCCCGGGCGGCGGACAGGACCCGGGCGGCGTGCTCGCAGTCCAGATTGACGCAGTTGACCGCTCCCTGGCTGAAAATCCGAAGCTTGGAGGAAAAATAGTCCTCAAAGTCCGCGTGCTCGATGGGGGAGATGTGGTCATAGCCGATGTTGAGGAAGCAGGAGGCAGCAAAATCGGTGCACAGAGAACGGTGGTACTTCAGGGCCTGACTGGACACCTCCATGGTCACGTACTCCAGTCCGGATTGGATCGCGTGGTCAAAGTGCCGCTGGAGGTCCAGGGCGTCTGGGGTGGTGATGTGGGACTCGAAGCGTTCCACCCCGTCGTAAGTGTCGATGGAGGAAATCACGCCGCTTTCCCGGCCGCCCTTTTCCGCCATATACCCGTCCAGGATGGATTTCAGGTAGTAGGCGGTGGAGGACTTGCCCTTGGTGCCCGTCAGGCCGATGACCTTCAGCTTTCTCGAGGGGTGGTCGAAAAACAGATCGGCCAGAGGGGCAATGGCGCGGCGCATGTCGCTCACCCGGATACAGGGCAGATCAATTTCGGGATAGAGGGTCTCGCTCACATAGGCAATGGCCCCTTTCTCCCGGGCCATTTTCAAAAATTCCGCCTTGAAGTGGGCCCCCTTGCAGATAAACAGCGTGCCGGGGACCACCTCCCGGGAGTCGTAGGACACCAGCTCCACCGGGGCGGTCCGGTCCAGTTCTGCCGGGACGGGGGCGGCCAGCAGGTTCAGCTTCTCCAGCAAGGCAGTATAGTCGTTGAGGGCGCGCTTCTCCATAAGCCATTCCTCCCGGCGTTATTTAATAAAGATATCCCGCAGGGGCCTGCGGCAGGCCTGGACTGACCGCTCGGCCAGGACGGCCATGGCGTCGGTATAGAAGGGGGGCAGGTGGTGCTTGTCGGCAAAGACGGACAGCTCGGTGCAGGCCAGCACCCCGCAGTCGCAGCCCTGGGCAAGCAAGTCCTGGTGGACGGCGGCGAATTTCTGGGGGTCGCCGTCCCGGCCGGCCTTGATATCGTCGTAAATCAGGGACATGGCCTGCTCCTGGGCAGCGGGGGAGAGGACTGCCGCCCGGACGCCCAGGGCGGCAAACTCCCGCTGGTACAGCCCCGACCGAATGGTGCCGGCGGTAGCCACAATGCCGGGGCGGGTCCTGCCCTGGGCGGTCAGGACCCTGGCCGTCTCCCGGATCATATGGATAATGGGAATGCCGATCTGCTCCTGCACCCGATCCAGAAAGAAATGGGCAGTGTTGCAGGGGACAGCCAGGGCGGTGCATCCCGCCCCCTCCAGCAGTCTTGCGCCGGACAGCAGCCGGGCATAGACCGCCTCCCGCTCCACCTCGCTCCCCAGAATGGCGGCGGTGCGGTCCGGCATGCCGCTGTCCGACAGGATCAGGGCCTCCACATGCTCCTGGTCCCTCCGGGCGTCGGTGCGGTCGATGACGAACTGATAAAAGGTATTGGTCGCCTGCGGCCCCATGCCGCCGAGGACACCGAGACGGTAATTCATAGTGCGTTCCTTCCAAAAATCGAGAATATCCTAGATGCGGAGGGGCCGCAGGCCCCAAATCGAAGCCCAGCGCAGCGGGTTCGATTTGGAGAGGAGGAGCGGCGGAATGAGCGAGCTTTCGGCTTCTGCCGGAAGCGAGGGATAGGAAGCGCGCGACGACGAGGGCCCCATGCCGCCGAGAACGCCGAGACGGTAATTTGACATAGATTACTCCTCATTGGGCACCTTGTTGTACCGATGAAACCGCTTGATATTGCCCAGGTGATTCTTCCACACCCGCAGGCGGCGTTTGAGGGAGGCGTCCGCGGGACAGACCAGGGAGTGGCTGTCCGCTCCGGCCCGAATCAGGGCCCGCATCTCCTCATGGTACTTCTTCGGGGTGAACCGAAAGGCCACCTGCCTGGGCACCATCCGCCACAGGGAGCGGTTTTTGGTCATCTGGAAGGGCAGGTCCTTCCCCTCCACCCGGTCCTCCACCACCATTCTGGCGATGTTGTGGCCTGCCCCTGTGACATAGTAGTTGCTCCGGCCCTGGCGGCAGTTGATCTCAAAGACCTTATATCTGCCGTCCCGCCGGTCATACTTGATATCGAAGTTGGAGAAGCCTACAAACCCCAGCCCCTCCAGCAGCTCCCTGAGCTTCAGCTCCAGCGCCTCGTCCCGCTCGGTGAGGATGACGGCGTGGTTGCCGATGCCGTGGGGAGAGTGCTCCTCCAGCAGGACGTGGCCCAAACACATGGTGGTCACCCGGCCGCTGCGGTCGGAGTAGCTGGTAAGCACCCGCATATAGCTGTCATCCCCGGGAATAAACTCCTGAAGGACCATGTGGTCCCGGTAACCGGCGGCGTAAACCTGATCCAGGCTCTCCAGCAATTCTTCCCGGCTCCGGCAGATATAGACCTTGGCCAGGGCGTGTTCGCCGCAGGCCCAATAGGCCACGCTGTCGGCGGGCTTGGCAATGTAGGGCGGGCCCCAGGGCAGGGTAAAATCATGGCCCATAGATCTGTCATAGATAAAAGTGGCCGGGTGATCGATGCCGTATCGGTCGCACAGCTGGTAAAATTTTTCCTTGTTAATCAGCGTGTCCAGCAGATTTTCGTCAATATAGGGGGCGATCACATTGGCGGGCAGGGAGTCCCTGCAGCGGGCGGCCAGCTGGACATAGCTGTCTCCGCAGCCCAGGAGAATGACTTTCTTATCCGGAAACTCCTCCGACACCGCCTGGACATTTCGGCGAAAGCTCTCCTCGTTCTCGTTGTCCGGGCGCACCCGGTAATCGATGATGGCACTGTTATGGCAGGGGAAGGAGGGATATTTGCCAAAGGCGACGGAGCGCACCCCGTAGGCCTCGTAAAAGGCCCGGGCCACGCTGTATACATTGATATCGCCGCCGAAGAGGAGCGGCTGGAAGGAAAGATCGTTGGGCATAGGTAAAACCTCGCTTGTATTCTTCAGGGGCAGCCCGAGGCCACTCCCTACCGGAACTCCCGGACAAAGCCCCGGGCGAACAGGGGGTCGATGTCAAAGGCAGCCAGGTCGCCGGCAGAGCACTTCATATTGGTGACGTTGATCAGGGTCTCGGTAGCGCCGATGGGGCCTACCACCCGGGCCTTCTGATCGCCGATGCGGACCGTACGCTTCCGCCCCCGCCTCCACCGCAGCCACAGGGCCCAGAAGCCGGTCTCCCTGGGTCTGGACACCCCAAAGCCATTCTGGTAGCCCACGGGAAGCACCGCGATCCGGGTGGGCTTCTTCAGTACAATGGGTCGGTCCGTACCCAGGGAATGGCCTTTGGGCAGCCAGCGGACCTCGGCCAGGGGGACCTCCCCGTAACCCACCGTCTTGAGCTTGTCGTCCCGGGTGCGGCGGCACCGGCCCAGAATGGCCGAGCCCGCCCGGACTCCGTCCAGCCGGGCGGCGTCGTTGTGGAGCAGGGCAAAGGAGCCGGCAGCGTGGACCACTCCCGTCTCATAGCCGGCGGCGTGGATGGTGTCCAGCACCCGGTGGAACTGGTCCAGCTGGTGGGCCGCCTCCGGGTCGTTGGGCTTCATACCGTGGAGCTGGGTGTAGATGCCCTCCAGGGCCACATTGGGCAGGGAACGGTAGGCCAGCAGAATTTTCTCCGGCTCGCTGACCAGAAAGCCGCCAAAGCCCATCCCCGTGTCCACCTGAATGTGGGCGCAGGCTACGGTGGATCGGTTCTCCGCCAGTGCGTTGAGGGCCAGTCCCGTGTCCACCGATGAGACGGTGCACACCACGTTCAGATCCACCAGCCGCTCCAGCTCCTCCCGGTCGGTGGTAGAGCGGAGCATGAGAATCTCCTCGTCCTCAAAGCCGGCCTGACGCAGCTTCTCCGCATCCTTTACGTCGCATACGGCAAAGCGGCCCACTCCCTCCGCCCGGAGCAGCTTCGCCATGGGGACGACCCCCGCGCCGCCGCCGTCGCCGGTGAGTACGCCGTAGATGGCCGCCCCCGCCGCCTTCTCCTTGATTACCGACAGATTGTGCTTGACCGCGGCCTTTTCGATAACCAGCCTGCGCATAAAATCGGCCCCCTTTTCTCTCTGGGAAAATGCACTCCGGTAAATCTGTTTTTTTATTTTACCACTATCTACGGAAAATAGCAATAAGCGAGGGCGGTCTTAAACCGCCCCCGCTTCAGATATGCAGATATTTCTGTACCGACCTGGCCCGGCCCAGGACCAAAACGGAGGCGCCCGGCTCCAGAACGGTCTCAGGCAGGACGCACATGTCCAGCACCCCGTCCCTTCGAATACCCAGAACGTTGATCCCGTATTTCTTTCGCAGGTCCAGCTGAAGCACCGTTTTACCCGCCCATTCCGCCGGGGTGGACAGCTCGAAAATGGAGTATTCTTTGTCCAGCTCGATGTAGTCCAGGATATACTCGGAGGTACAGCGGATAGCCGTCCAGGCGGCCAGCTGCCGTTCGGGATAGACCACCTCGTCGGCGCCGCAGCGCAGGAGAAATTTCTCCTGAACCCCCCGGCTGGCCCGGGCAATCACCTTTTTTGCCCCCAGCTCCTTGAGCAGATCGGTGGTCTCCAGGGAATTTTGAAAGTTATCCCCGATGGCCACAATGCAGGCGTCAAAGCTGCGCACCCCAAGGTCAGAGAGAAACTCCCGGTTGGTGCTGTCGCCAATCCGGGCGTTGGTCGCGTAGGGCAGCACGGCGTTGACCCGCTCCTCGTCGCTGTCCACCACCATCACCTGGTGGCCCAGATCGTTGAGCTTTTGGGCAATGTGCCGGCCAAACCGGCCCAATCCGATCAAAAGTACCGTTTTCACAGGTTCCGCTCCTTTCAGCCTACAATCAGCTTTTCACTGGGCAGCCGCGTGGAGCCGCCTCTGTTTCCGGACAGAGCGGCAAAAACCAGCGTCAGCGCACCCACCCGGCCGCAGTACATAAGTCCGATCAAAATGGCCCGTGACGCCGCCCCCAGCCCGGGGGTGAGGCCCAGAGTGAGCCCTACCGTCCCCACCGCCGAGGCGGTCTCAAACAGGCAGGCCAGCAGAGGCAGGCCCTCGATCCGGCTGATGAGGAAACCGCCCCCCAGAAACAGGGTAAGGTACAGCGTCAGGATTGCGGCGGCGCTGCGCACGGCCCCCTCCTCGATCCTGCGGCCAAAGAAGCTGGTGTCCTCCCGGCGTCGGAAAACCGATACGGCGGTGGACAGCAGCACGGCCAGAGTGGTCACCTTCATGCCCCCCGCGGTGGAGCCAGGAGCTCCTCCCACCAGCATCAGCAGGATCATTATTCCCTGGCCTGCCTCGCTCATCCGGCTCAGGTCCAGGGTGTTGAATCCCGCCGTCCGTACCGTGACCGACTGAAACAGCGAGCCCCAGAACCGCTCCCCCGGAGACAGGGCGGCAAACTCAAAGAAATAGAAGTAGGCCGCCGGAAGCAGGATAAGCAGGGCGGAGACGGTGAAAATCACCTTGCTCTGCATTCGGTAGCGCCGCAGGTTCAGTTTATGGATGCTGACGTCCTCCCAGGTCATAAACCCAATACCACCGGTTATAATCAGGAGCATAATTACAGAATTAACCAGCGGCCGGGCAGAAAAGGCTGTAAGGGAAGAAAACAGGGCTTGTTCCCCCATCAGGTCGAAGCCGGCGTTGCAGAAGGCGGAAACTGCGTGGAACAGCCCGTACCACAGCCCTCGCGGCAATCCGAACTCCCGGCAGAAGGGGATGGACAGGAGCAGAGCCCCCAGCAGCTCCGCCGCCGCCGTTGTCAGAAGAATAAATCCGGTGAGCCGGACGATGCCCCCCAGTCTGGGGGCGGCAATGGCTTCCTGTATGGTCCCCCGCTGGCGCAGGGTGAGCTTCTGCCCCGCCAGGGCAAAAATGGCAACGGCGCAGGTGATTACCCCCATCCCTCCGATCTGAATCAGCGCCAGGATGATCCCTTGGCCGAATCCGCTCCAATAGGTGCCCGTGTCCTGCACCACCAGGCCGGTGACGCAGATGGCGGAGGCGGCGGTGAACAGAGCGTCCGGAAAGGAGGCCCCCCGGCCGTCCCGGGTGGCGAAGGGCAGCATGAGCAGCAGCCCTCCCAGCAGGATGACGGCGGCAAAGCCCAGAACGATGATCTGGGCGGAGGAAAACGGACGGCGCAGACGTTTCGTGGCGGGTCCCTCCCTTTGGCTGATACTAATTACAGGTAATTGTAGCCCGAAACGGGGCGTTGTCAAGAGTAAATTATGGCGAATGCCCGATTTGTATCTCTTCGCCATGTTGCATTCCGGGAATATTTGGTGTAAAATATAAGCACGATATTTTAGATTGGAGGAGTATGTTTATGGACGAAAAGGTAAAAGCCCTGCTGGAGCGGGTGAAGGGGACGGCCAGCTATGCCGCCGACGCCGCGGCGGACTCGGCCCGGGCAGCCGGGAAAAAGGCCGGTCAGATGGTGGACGTGGCCAAGCTGAACGTTCAGCTGTTCGACCTGAACGGAGAGTACAACGACATTCTGCGTCAACTGGGTCAGGTAATGGTAGACACCCACCAGGGTCAGGCTCCCGAGGGGGCGATGATCACCGCCCTGCTGAATCAGGCCGACGAGAAAAACGGAAAGATTGCCGAACTGAAAAGCCGTATTGCCGATCTGAAGCAGGCCCAGACCTGCCCAGGCTGCGGCGCGCCCTGCGGCAAGGGAGACAAGTTCTGCCGCTCCTGCGGCGGCAAACTGTAAGGATCTGATTTTTTCTTCGCACCCCCCGCGGGGCGGGAGTACGAAAATTCCTCTGCGGACAGAATGGATTGGAGGGTTTTATGGACTACACAATGGAGCAATATCGGGCCAGTGCCCAGGCTATCCGGGACCGGCTGGGGAACTTTGTCCCCAAGGTGGCCATGGTGCTGGGCTCCGGCCTGGGTTACCTGGGGGACGAGGTGGAGTCTCCCACCGCCATCGACTACCGGGACATTCCTCACTTTAAGGCCTCCACCGCCCCCGGCCACAAGGGCCGGCTGGTGTTCGGCATGCTGGAGGGCCAGAGGGTAGCCGTAATGCAGGGCCGGATGCACCACTACGAGGGGTACTCCTATGAGGCTGTGTCCTATGCCGTTCGGGTACTGCGCCTGCTGGGGTGCGACACCCTGATCGTCACCAACGCCGCCGGCTGCGTCAACACCGACTGGAAGGCCGGCGATCTGATGCTCATTACCGACCAGATCAAGATGTTCTCCGAGTCCCCCCTCCGGGGGGAGAACCTGCCCGATTTCGGCGTCCGGTTCCCCGACGCTTCCCATTTGTATACTGTCCGCCTTCAGGAACTGGCTCGCCAGACTGCCCGGGAGCAGGGCATCCCCCTGCGGGAGGGAGTTTATTTCTACTGCTACGGACCTCAGTACGAGACCCCTGCGGAGATCCGGGCCGTCCGTCTGCTGGGCGGGGACGCGGTGGGCATGTCCACCGCCCCCGAGGTGATCGCGGCCGCCCACTGCGGCATGGAGGTGCTGGGCCTTACCCTGCTGTCCAACATGGCCGCCGGCATCCTGGACCAGCCCCTCAGCGAGCAGGAGGTGCTGGACGCCGCCGATGCTGCAAGGGAGAAATTCTCCGGGCTGGTAAGGGCCTGTCTGAAAAAGATGTAAGGAGGCCGAAGTATGCCTGTTCTCTTTGAAAACGTCACCGCCGTGACCATGGACCCGGCCCGGCCGGTACTGGAAAACGCCTTTGTGGCGGTGGAGGGGACGAAAATCGCCTCGGTGGGGACCGTCCGCCCGGAGGGAGAGTTTGAGCGGGTCATCGACTGCGCCGGGAAAGTGATGATGCCCGGTCTGGTCAACGCCCACACCCACGTGCCTATGGCCCTCATGCGGGGCTACGGCGGAGGCTGCGACCTGCACACCTGGCTCAACGACTGGATCTTCCCCGCCGAGGCCAGGCTGGACGACCGCTGCGTGGCCGCCGGAACAGCCCTGGGCCTGGCGGAGATGATCGCTTCGGGCACCACCTGTATTGCCGACATGTATATGAACACCGAGACCGTCGCCCGGACGGTGCTGGAGGCGGGCGTCTCCGCCAACCTGTCCTGCGGGGCGGTGTATTTCGGCGACCCGGCGGACTTCTCCCCGGAGACCTGCAATGACTGTGAGAACCACATCCGTCTTTTTGAGAACTGGCACGGGGCCGGGGACGGACAGATTCTTGTGGACGCCTCCATTCACGCCGAGTACACCTCCTGCCCTCCCGCCTGGGCTTGGGTGGCGGATTTCGCCCGAGCGCACGGCCTGGGAATGCACGTCCATATTTCTGAGACCCGGTCGGAGCATGAAACGTGCCTTGAAAAATACGGAGCCACCCCTATTGCCCTGCTGGACCGGTACGGCGTATGGGAAAACGGCGGCCATGCCGCCCACTGCGTCTGGGTGAGCGACGGGGACATAGAGCTTATGGCTCAAAAAAATATTACCGCCGTCCACAACCCGGTGTCCAACCTGAAGCTGGCCTCCGGGGTGGCCCGGGTGCCCCAGTTGCTGAAGGCAGGAGTGAACATAGCCCTGGGCACCGACGGAGTGGCCTCCAACAACAGTCACGACCTGTTCGAGGAGATTAAGCTGGCCGCCATTCTTCACAAAGGGATTTCCGGTGACCCCGCCGCCGTCTCCGCTTTTGAGGCTCTGGCTATGGCCACTGTCAACGGGGCCAGGGCCCTCCGGCGGGACGCGGGCGTGGTTTCCCCGGGAAAAATCGCCGACCTGATTTTACTGGACTTCACCGCCCCCAACCTTTTCCCCTGCCACGACGTACTGGAAAATCTGGTGTTCTCCGCCCGTGGGAACAACGTGGTGATGAATATGGCCCGGGGAAAAATCATATATGAGAATGGGCAATTCCTCACCCTGGACCTGGAGAAGATCAGGGCGGAGGCGGAGGGCTACGCCCTGCCCCACATCTTTGGTTAATCAGGAGGCGGCCTATGGCCCGATATGACGCGCCCTCCCGCCGGCAGGGCGGACAAAAACAGAATACCTTCTTCGGCGGGGCCGCCATTCTGGCGGTGGGCGCTATGGTGGTCAAGCTGATCGGCATGTTTTACAAGATCCCCCTGAACAACATCATCGGGGCCCAGGGCAACGCCGATTTCAACAACGCCTATAACATTTACGCTGTTCTGCTTACCATCTCCACCGCCGGTCTGCCGGTAGCGGTGTCCAAGCTGGTAAGCGAGGCCAACGCCCAGGGCCGGCGCAACCAGGTGCGGCGCACCTTCCAGCTGGCCCTGGGGATGTTCCTGATCCTGGGCACCCTGTCCTTCCTGGTGATGTACTTTAAAGCAGACGCCCTGGCCGGTCTGATGCACGACACCAAAGCCGCACCCGGTATCCGGGCCCTGGCCCCGGCGGTGGTGTGCGTGGGTTGTCTGGCCGCCCTGCGGGGTTACAGCCAGGGCCACCTGAACATGACCCCCACCTCCGTCTCTCAGATCATTGAGGCCCTGTGCAAGCTGTTTATCGGCCTGTCTCTGGCTTACGCCCTGATCAAAATGGGCCAGCCGCCGGAGATGGCGGCCGCCGGTGCCATTACCGGCGTGACGGTGGGCACGGTAGTGGCCCTGGTCTATATGATCATCAGTTTTTTCCTGGCCAGCCGCCGGGAGCCCGGCCGCAGCCGGGATGTGCCCGACGAGGCCGGCGATATCATCCGGGACATCCTGCGCATTGCCATCCCCATCACCCTCAGCTCCTCCATGGTGGGCATCGTCACCGTGATCGACTCCTCCCTGGTTCAGGGACAGGTCCAGAAGGCCCTGCTGGAAAATCCCGCCTGCTGGGCGCTGTACCAGGACTTTGTGGACTTTACGCCCCTGGAGAGCGCCGTCTCTGCCTGGAAGCTGCTGCTTCCGGAGGGGACTGCGGCCGCTATGGCCGTCCTCGGCGCCCAGGCGGAGGAGGCCCAGCAGGCTCTGGCCGGAGGCGTCGCCCTCACCGCTTTGGAAGACGCCGCTCTGGCTCTGCACACCACCCTGGAGGGGATCAGCCGCACCCTTTATGGCAACTACGGCAGCGCCCTGACCATCTATAACCTGCCCACCGCCCTGATGAGCGCCATCACCATCTCAGTCATTCCCACTGTCTCCGGGGCGTTGGCCCGGCGGGACCGCCGGGGAGCCTCCCGGGTGGCCGGGTCCGCCCTGCGGATTACCGCCCTGCTGGCCTTTCCCATGGGAACGGGGCTGTTTGTGCTGGGCACCCCCATCATCCGGCTCCTCTTTCCCAAAATGGAGAGCGCCCTGGCCGGCCCCCTGCTGTCCACCCTGGGTCTGGCCACGGTGTTTGTGTGCCTGATGCTGGTGTGCAACTCCATCCTTCAGGCCTATGGTTTTGTCAACCTGCCCATCCTGGTGATGGTACTGGGAGGCGGGGTGAAGATTTTTGCCAACTACAACGCGGTGGCCATGCCTCGTGTGGGCATCTACGGCGCGCCGGTGGGCAACATCCTGTGTTTCGGCCTGTGTCTGCTGCTGGACCTGTCCCTTATCAGCCGGGCCGTCCCCCGCAGGCCCCGGTATCTGCCTATTTTTCTAAAACCCCTGCTGGCCTCCGCCGTAATGGGCGGGGCCGCCTGGGCGGTATATGGTCTGATGGCCCGGCTGCTCAGCTCCGTCCCGGCAGGGGAGAGCCAGGCCGTCCTCAGCACCACCGGCAGCGCCATCTCTGTCCTAGCGGCCATCGGCGTGGCTGTCGTCATCTATTTGGTGCTGGTCGTCGCCCTGCGGGCCATCTCCCGAGACGACCTGTCTCTGATGCCCAAGGGCGACAAGCTGGCCCGCCTGCTCCGGCTGTAAACGGGAGATTCCAGCATATGGAATAATTCGGCAAAAAGAGTGAAGAATTTTTTACTCCCCCGAAAAAACAGATAAAAAAGACTTGATAAGGAAGCGAAATTGTGGTAAATTTTCAGGTGGCAGAAAATTACGGTATGGACGATCTTCTCAAAATCATGGAGCTTCTCCGCGCCCCCGGGGGCTGTCCCTGGGACCGGGCCCAGACTCATCAATCCATCCGGGACAATATGCTGGAGGAGGCCTATGAGGCCGCCGACGCCATCGACCGGGAGGATGCAGACAACCTGAAGGAGGAGCTGGGCGACGTGCTGCTCCAGGTGGTTTTTCATGCGTCCATGGCCCGCCAGGCCGGACAATTCACCTTTGACGACGTGGTGGACGGCATCTGCAAAAAGCTGGTCTACCGCCACCCCCATGTTTTCGGATCGGCCGAGGCGGCCGGCCCGGAGGGGGCTCTGTCCGCCTGGGACGCCCAGAAGC
The DNA here is from genome assembly GCA_947426945.1 of uncultured Bacillota bacterium. GTDB lineage: Bacteria > Bacillota > Clostridia > Oscillospirales > Oscillospiraceae > Lawsonibacter. Next base: position 69,965 of record CANEFX010000006.1, on the reverse strand, counting down.
GGGAGGAGAAGGGGCAGCGCACCGCCGCCGACGCGCTGGACAGCGTGGCAAGAGCTCTGCCCGCCCTGACAAGAGCGGCAAAGCTCCAGGGCAAGGCCGCCAAGGCGGGCTTTGACTGGAAAGATGCCGCGCCCGCCCTGGACAAGCTGTCTGAGGAGCTGGAAGAATTCCAAACCGCCGTTCGGGACGGCTCCAATACGGAGGAGGAGCTGGGCGACCTGCTCTTCGCCGCCGTGAAGGCAGGCCGCTTCGCCGGTGTGGACGGAGAGACCGCTCTGCAGAAAGCCTGCGACAAGTTTATCCGCCGCTTCCGGCGGGTGGAAGAGCTGGCCCCCAAGGCTCTGGATATCTTGGACGTCCCCGCTCTGGAGGCACTGTGGCACAGGGCAAAGGAGGAGGAGACTTAATACCCGGAAGGGTCTGTATTCACAGCCAGGAAATTACGCGCCGGAGAACTCTCGTCCGGGCCGGTGGTTCACGGCTGTGAATATAGATCACCGATGGGCTTTAAGTATATATTCGGCAGCCGAAAGGCAAGGGCTGCCAAAGTTATGTACAGGAGGAAAAAATATGAACAAGACTGAACTGATCGCCGCAGTGGCCGAAAAGGCCGAACTGTCCAAGAAGGATGCCGAGACCGCCATCTCCGCCGCCATCGACGTGATCACTGACGCCCTGCGCAACGGAGAGAAGGTCCAGTTGGTCGGCTTTGGCTCTTTTGAGGTAAAGACCCGCGCCGAGCGCATGGGCCGTAATCCTCAGACCAAGCAGCCCATTCCTATCCCCGCTTCCAGGGCTCCGGTATTCAAGGCCGGCAAGGCCCTGAAGGACGCGGTTGCCCGCTGACCGGGATTGATATGTCAGGAGACGCCGCCGCAAGGCGGCGCCTCTTTGTTTTGGAGGAATATAATGCGACTTGACAAATGGTTAAAGGTGTCCCGACTGATCAAGCGGCGTACCGTGGCCAACGAGGCCTGTGACAACGAGCGGGTGTCGGTCAACGGCCGGCCCGCCCGGGCCAGCTACGACGTGAAGGTGGGCGACCGGATAGAGCTGAAATTCGGGGCCAGCACCGTCAAGGTAGAAGTACTGGTGGTGGCTGACAGCGTGGGCAAGGCGGACGCTGCCGCCATGTACCGGGAAATTTTATGAAAAACCGGCTGCTTTGCGCCCTGCTGGCCCTGGGCTTGCTGGCCCTGCCGGGCTGCGAAAGGGTTCCGGATCCGGTGGAATTCACCACCTTCGCCATGGACACGGTGATGAGCTTTACCCTGTATGGAGAGCCGGACCGGACCGGTTCTGTGCAGGTCGAGCTCTCGAAGCAGCTGAGGTCCTTGGAGGACATGCTGTCCGTCACAGCGGAGGACAGCTTTGTCTATGCCGTAAACCACGCCGGCGGAGCGTGGGTCGAGGCGCCGGACAGCTCCGTTCTCGCCCTGCTGCACGACACTCTGGCCCTGTGTCAGGCTACCGGCGGGGCGCTGGACTTCACCGCCTACCCGGCAGTGATGTCCTGGGGCTTTACCACCGGGGAACACCGGGTACCCTCTCCCGAAGAACTGGAAGCGCTGGCTGCAAAGATCGACTACACCGCCGTGGCCCTGTCGGACTGGGCCGGGCCGACCCGGCGTGGCGGCATCGCCCTGCCCCAGGGGATGGAGATCGATCTGGGCGCCGTGGCCAAGGGCTATGCCGGCGACCGGCTGGCAGAAGCCGTCAGGGACAAGGGGATTTCCTCCGCCCTGCTGGACCTGGGCCAGAGCACCATCACGGCCGTGGGAACCAAGCCCGGAGGAGAGCCCTGGCGGATTGGAATCGTGGATCCCACCCGGCCGGGGAGCTATTTCGCCGTGGTAGAGCTGGCCGACATGGCTATGGGCACCTCCGGGGGCTACCAGCGGTACTTTGAACAGGACGGGGTGACCTACTGGCACATTCTGGACCCGGACACCGCCGCCCCTGCCCGATCCGGGCTGGCCTCAGTGACGGTGGTGTCCCCCTCCGCGCTGACCTGCGACGGACTGTCCACTGCCCTGTTCGTTATGGGGCTGGAGGAGGGAACCCAATTCTGGCGCGACCACCCCGAGCTGGACTTTGAGGCCGTTTTCGTCACGGAGAGTGGGGAAATCTGCCGCACTGCCGGGCTGGAGGGCCGTTTTTTCCTGGCGGAGGGATACACCGATCGGGAGGTGACCGTTCTGGAATGAAGGCCAAGACCATCCTGCTTCTGCTGCTGGCGGCGGCCGCTCTGTCGGCAGTTTATGTTCTGGTCCGGAACGGAAGCACTCCCTCTCCTGTGGCCCGCATTACCCGGGACGGCGTTCTGGTGGAGGAGATTAACCTGAACCAGGTGACCAAGCCTTATTCCTTCACCCTGGAGGATGAAAGCGGAACCAATACCGTTCAGGTGGAGCGGGGCCGCATCCGGGTTTCCGGGGCCAACTGCCCCGACCAAATCTGCGTCGGTCAGGGTTGGATATCCAACGCCGGCCTGCCCATTGTCTGTCTGCCCCACAGACTGATGATCGAAATTACAGGGGGCGGAGGTGAGCTGGATGGAGCGGCCGGTTAAAGGGGCGGGGAGAATCACCCGCCTGGCCCTGCTCACCGCCATCGCCCTGACCATCTTTCTGGCGGAGGCCCAGCTTGATCCCCTCACCACCGCCGTACCCGGGGTCAAGCTGGGGCTGGCCAACATTGTCACGGTGTACGCCGTGTTTGTTCTGGGATCGGGGGACGCTCTGCTGGTGCTCTCCGCCCGGATCTTTTTGGGGGCCGTGTTCTCCGGGCAGATGATGACCCTGATCTACAGCGCTGCCGGAGGTTTTTTGAGCTGGTGCGTGCTGTGCCTGCTGCGGAAGGCCCTTACGAAAAAACAGATCTGGCTGGCCAGTCCGGCGGCCGCCATTTTCCACAATACCGGACAGCTGCTGGCCGCCGCCGCCGTCCTGCGCTCCTGGGCCGTGATGGCCTACCTGCCCTATCTTGTCCTTGCCGCCCTTCTGGCCGGGCTCTTCACCGGAATTGCCGCCCAGGCTTTGATTCGCCGGCTGGACCGTATACGGAAATGACAGATGCGAAAAGCCCCGGACGCCTGCTCCAAGGCATCCGGGGTTTCCCGTTGAAAAAGAGGATTAAAATGAAACGAACTGTCTCTTGCAGATTCTATATTAACTGAAAGATATTAACAAATCCAACGTCAGATGTTACAAAAAAATTAAATCCTCCAAAAATTCAGGCGACAGTCAGAAATTTTTGGCGTTTTCACCGAGGCGCTCTCCTGAAAAAGGGAGAAAGGCCAACGGAGCGACCCGTCAGCCTTTCAAAAAATGGAGGATAGAATGAAAAGATGTTCTTGCCTTGCGAGTATCAGTATAGCCGGGAGATTTTACAAAAGTTCAAACCAGTTGTTACAAAAGATTTAAATCTATCGCAGATTCAAAAAAAATTCCCGGAGCACCTCTTCGCACGCTTCTTCCAGGGGGCCCTGGTAGAGCCGGGGGTGGTGGTTAAACCGCTCCTCAAACAGGTTGAGCACCGACCCGCAGCACCCCGCCTTTTCATCCCGGGCTCCATAGCGGACCTCCTCGATCCGGGCGTTGACAATGGCCCCGGCACACATGGGACAGGGCTCCAGGGTGACATACAGGACGCACCGGTGCAGCCTCCAGCTCCCCAGCCGGGCGCAGGCGTCCCGGATGGCCTCCACCTCCGCATGGGCGGTGGCGTCGCTGTCCGCCTCCCTGCGGTTGCGGCCCCGGCCCACGATCTCCCCATCCCGGACGATTACACAGCCCACAGGCACGTCTCCGCCGTCGGCGGCTTCCTGAGCCAGGGCCAAGGCCTGTCTCATATAGTATTCGTGGTCCATCTTTACCGACTCCCTCCGCCGCCTGGGCAGGCTGCAAACCAAAAGAAAGCCCCTCGCGGCACAGGCCGGAGGGGCTTGGTTTTAAATCAGGCTCAGCACCAGGGTAATGATAATCCACAGGATGGCCACCCATTTGGTCATCTTGGCCAGCTTGGCGTCCAGGCTCTTGGCCTTGTTCTTGGACAGGAAGGTGTCCGCGCCGCCGGCGATGGCTCCGGACAGGCCGGCGCTCTTGCCGGACTGGAGCATAACCACAGCGATAACGGCCAAGCCGCAGACAACCTGGACAATGGTGAGGATCAGATTCAGCACATTCATGTTACTCGTTCCTTTCAAGGCCCGGGGGCCGAAAATGAATTGTTAAAAACACTCGAAAGTAAAAAAGAGCATATCACAATCTTAACCGGATTGCAAGAGTTTTTCCCCATTTTTCAGGAATTTTCCGGCCTGGTATAGTAGGTGGCCCCATTTTGACATATCTCGATCAGCCGGCCGGCGTCTACCAGGTACTCAATAAAAAACCGGACATTGCGCTCAAACCGCAGGGAGCGGCGGGGCTTGCTGGTGAAGAGCCGGTAAAAGACGCAGGCCGCCTCGTCGATCTGGCTGGCCGTCATGGGCCGGTTCACCAGCGCCAGAATCTCCTCTGCCCGGCGGCGAACCAGGGCCTGGTTCGCGTCAATGAGCCCACCGATTTCCCCGCCGGGGCACACTCCCCGGTGGGCCATGATGTAACAATCACAGCCCAGGCCCCGCAGCTTCTCTCTGCTGTCCAGAGCCATGCGCTGGCTCAGGTTGTAGGGCAGCTTGGCGGTCAAAAGCTCCTGACTGAGCAGGGCGTCGGCGGTGTAGCACACGTTGTCCGGGGTAACGGCGCAGATGTGTCCGGCAGAGTGGCCCGGAGTGTGGATAATCCGAAACTCCGCCCCGCAGAAGAGGAAGGGTCCGTCCGGCGCCGGGATGGTGACATCCGGGGCGTGGATCATACAGGAGGACTCCCGCTCCACCATCCCCGGGGAGAGGGTGAGGAAATAACATTTCAGTGTAAGCAGAGAGGAGCACATTCCCGCCTCCGGAAAGGTGAGGGCGATTTTAGTTCCATACTTCTCCTGAAAATATCCGTTATTGGCGCAGTGATCCACATGGGCATGGGAGCACAGCACCCCCACGGGGGTCAGACCGGCGGTATTCAAGGTCTCTTCCAGTCCCTCCCGCTCCTCCAGCAGACCGGTGTCCAGCAGGATACACCGTTTACCGTCCAGCTTATACAGGGGGATGAGCTGGTTGGCCTGTATCACATAGGTATCTCCTTTGATGTGAATCAGTTCCATAAAGTCACTCCTCTGGCAGCAGGACGTAGCCTGGGTGCATCAGCCCGGTAGGGGGATATAATTCGTCCCCGGTGTAGGTAAAGCCCAACTTTTCCAGTACCTTTCGAGAGCCGGCATTGTCCGGGTGGTGACCCGCTACCAGCTTTGGGATGTGCAGGGCACGAAAAGCGTAGTCGACAGCCGCCCGACCGCACTCAGTGGCATAGCCCCGGCCCCAATACTCCGGCCGAAGCTGAAAGCCCAGGTTATAGGCCCCATCGTGGGGCCGCATACCGCAGCAGCCAATCAGCTCTCCTGTTTCCAGTGAAAAGACGGGCCAATACTGGACCTGATACTGTTCCAGATTGTCCAACTCCTGCCGGAACCGAGCATCCACCTCTTCCGGGGTAAACCGGCCTGCCTTGCAAATATACCGCCCCACCCGGGGATTGCCCCACAGCAGATGGGCCAGCGGCCGGTCATCGGGCCGCCATGTAGAAAAACCCGTCCGGACTGTCGTCAAAAAAAATGTCCGCTCCATCTCAGCTCATCTCTCTCTGCTTCAAATATACCATCAGAACCGCCACATCCGCCGGGGACACCCCGGACACCCGCCCGGCCTGGCCCAGGTTTTTGGGGCGGATGGCGGCCAGCTTCTGCCTCGCCTCCAGCCGCAGGCCGGCGATAGCCCCATAGTCGATGTCATCCGGCATGGGCCGCTCCTCCAGACGGCGGACTTCCTCCACCTGGCGCAGCTGGCGGTCAATGTAGCCGGCGTATTTGATGGTGATCTCCGCCTCGCTGACGACCTCAGAGGGAAGATCAGGCCGCTCCGGGTCAAAGGAAGCCAGATCGGCGTAGGACAGCCGGGGGCGGCGGAGCAGGTCGGCCAGCCGGGCCCCGTCCTTCACGGGGGGCTCCCCCCGCTCCTCCAGAAGGGCGGCCAGAGCGGGGGAGGGAGGCGTGCCGGTGTGCTCCAGGCGGCGGACCTCCCGGTCCACAGCGGCGTATTTTTCCTGCACCTTCTCATATTGTTCCCGGGAAACAAGGCCCAATTCATAGCCGATGGGGGTCAGCCGCCGGTCAGCGTTGTCCTGGCGGTGAAGCAGACGGTACTCGGTGCGGGACGTCATCATGCGGTAGGGCTCGTTGGTGCCCTTGGTCACCAGGTCGTCAATGAGCACCCCGATATACCCCTGATCCCGACGGAGGATCAGGGGCGGTTTGCCCTGAATTTTCAAGGAAGCGTTCACCCCGGCAATAAACCCCTGGACGGCGGCCTCCTCATAGCCGGAGGAGCCGTTGAACTGCCCCGCTCCGTACAGGCCGGAGACGGCTTTGGTCTCCAGGGTGGCCTCCAACCCGGTGGGGTCCACGCAGTCGTACTCGATGGCATAGGCACACCGGGTCATCTCGGCCTGCTCCAGGCCGGGAATAGTGCGGAGCATCTGGATCTGCACCTCCTCAGGCAGGGAGGAGGAAAAGCCCTGGATGTACAGCTCCTCGGTATCCAGCCCCATGGGCTCAATGAACAGCTGGTGGCGCTCCTTGTCGGGAAAGCGCTCCACCTTGGTCTCGATGGAGGGGCAGTAGCGCGGGCCCACTCCCTCGATAGTGCCGTCGTAGAGGGGGGAGCGGTCCAGGTTGGCCCGGATAATTTTATGGGTCTCCTCGTTGGTATAGGTGAGCCAGCACACCGCCCGGTTTTCCGGGGGACACTCCGTCTGAAAGGAGAAGGTCAGACCGTCCCCGTCCCCCTCCTGAAGCTCCATTTTGGAAAAATCCACGCTGCGGGCGTTGACCCGGGGGGGCGTACCCGTCTTGAACCGGCGGATGGACAGCCCCAGCCGCTTCAGGCTGTCTGTCAAGGGCAGAGCGGCGGACAGGCCGTCCGGGCCCGAGTCCCGGACCACCTCTCCCACCACGATGCGCCCCCCCAGGTGGGTGCCGGTGGCGATGACGGCGGCTTTTACCTGGTACACCGCTCCGGTGTGGGTGACCACTCCAGAGACAGCCCCGTTCCCGGTAAGGATCTCCACTACCTCCGCCTGCTTGACCCACAGGTTCTCCTGCTTTTCCAGAGTGTGCTTCATCACCTTCTGATATTCCCGGCGGTCGGCCTGGGCCCGGAGGGACCACACGGCGGGGCCCTTGCTCCGGTTTAAAAGCCGGTATTGGATACAGGCCCTGTCGGCGGCCCGGGCCATTTCTCCCCCCAGGGCGTCCAGCTCCCGGACCAGGTGACCCTTTCCCGTGCCGCCGATGGCCGGGTTACAGGGCATGTTGCCCACTGCGTCCAAGTTGACAGTGAAGCACACCACCCGCATTCCCATCCGGGCGGCGGCCAGAGCGGCCTCAATTCCCGCGTGGCCCGCCCCGATGACGGCAATATCAAATTGTCCGGCCTGGTAAAGTTTCATAGGAGAGCTCCCTTAAATGATAAAGTTTACTGTGTGAGACTATATCACGGTCCGGCTTCCGGCGCAAGTGCGGGGGCGGCTCCGGGCCGCCCCCGCATCACCTCATATCACTGCAAACACCGCACCGGAGCGGGGCGGCAGGACGACGGTATACACCCCGTCCTGCCGGGAGAACTGGGGCTGACCCAGGACGGGGCATAGCCGTCCCTCGTCAAAGGAAAAAGCCCGCTCCTCATCCCCGGCATTGAAGGCGCACAGCATCCGCTCCTCCTCCGTTTCCCGCACAAAGGCCAGCAGAGAGTTCCGGCCGCAGACATAGCGGATAGAGCCCCGGCGCAGGGCCTGGCTGCGCCTGCGCAGCTGCCCCAGAACCTGATACCAGTCCAGCAGCTCCCGGTCCTCATACCCCCAGGGGTAGGTCTGACGGTTAAATGGATCCTCAAAGCCCTCCATGCCCGCCTCGTCCCCATAATATACCGTGGGAGAGCCGGGAAAACAGAACAGCAGCAGGGCGGCCGCCTTCAGCAGCTCCCGGCCCCGGATGCGCTGCCTGGATGAGAGCTTAAACCGGGCCCTCCACTCCTTGGTCTGGTCCCGGTATTCGCCTCCCGCACCCAGCAGGGTGAGAATGCGGGGGGTGTCGTGGGTGTCCAGGGAGTTCATGGCGGAGTAAAAGGCAAAGGGGGGATAGTTCTCCCGGATGGTCTCCATACTCTCTACAAACGCCTCTCCTCCGCCTCCCTGAAAGAAAGAGAGGATCGCGGAGCGCAGAGGATAATTCATCAGCCCGTCGCAGTGGCCCCCCAGGATGTGCCTGCGGCGCACGCCGTAGGCCACCTTGGTGGAACCGTCCTCCCAGACCTCGCCGATGACCACCGCGTCGGGCTTCTCCGCCCGGGCGGCCTGGTGGATACCGTGGACAAAGTCGTCGGGCAGCTCGTCGGCCACGTCCAGCCGCCAGCCGTCCGCCCCGGCCCGCAGCCAGCGGCGGACCACGCTGTCCTCCCCACCAAAGATAAATTCCCGGTAGGAGGGGTCGTTCTCGTTAACGGCGGGCAGGGAATAGATGCCCCACCAGCTGTCATACTTCTGGGGCCACTGGGTGAAATTGAACCAGGGGCGGTAGGGGGAGTCCTGGCTCTGGCCGGCCCCCGTCTCCGGGTAAAAACCGTCGCCGTTGAAATAACGGCTGACAAAGCCGGTGTGGTTGAACACCCCGTCCAGCATGACCCGCATCCCCCGCCGGTGGGCCTCATCGCACAGGCGGGAGAAATCCTCGTTGGTCCCCAGCATAGGGTCCACCCGTCCGTAGTCGGCGGTACCGTAACGGTGATTCTCCGCCGCCTCGAAAATGGGGTTGAAATAGAGGGTCTCCACCCCCAGACTCTGGAGGTAGTCCAGCTTCTGGATAACGCCCTGGAAGTCCCCCCCAAAAAAGTCCCGGTTGCGCACCTCTCCCCGGCCGTCGGGGCGGTACTCGGGAAATTCCTCCCAGCTCTGGTGGACCCATCGGCCCCCCACCATGCCCTCCGGGTCCGGAACGCGGCTGCGGCAGAAGCGGTCGGGGAAAATCTGGTAGGTGGCGCCCTCGCCGAACCAGGACGGGACGGTCTCCTCCCCATCGTAAACGGTGAGCTGATAGGGTCCCAGGTCCTGCTTTGCGCCGTTCAGCTTTTCCAGCCGGAAGGAGTACCACACCAGCCCTACGTAGCCTGTGGTGTCCAGCTCCACGGAAAACAGGTCCTGGCCCAGGTCGTGGCCCTGCCAGGGCATCTTTACAATGATCGTCTCGTCATGCCGGCTCTCAAACCGGGCTGTCATGCTGGCGTGGGAGAAACCCTCTGCCCGGGGCGGGCGAAGGGTAAACTGTACCTGCGTCCCGGAGGCCGCCGCTCCATAGGGCGTTTTATACTGCGGGTCCCGGGAGTCGTAAGTGGGTCGATAGTGCAATTGGCATCACTCCGTGTTCAGGATCAGTGGTATTTATAGCTCCCGCCGCCAATGAACTCCCGCAGGAGGGAGTCCTTTGCCACCAGCTCAGGGTCGATGGCCTCAAAGTGCTGGAAGGCCTCCACCAGCTGGAGCATCTCGTCATGGCGCTCGTTGTCCTCGGGAACGCTCCTCAGAATGGGCAGGGCGTAGTTTTTCATCACCGGCACCTCATAGGGCAGGGAAGAATCGAAAACGATGTCCGCCTTGTTTTTATAGGGGGAGATGTACAGCTTTTCTCCCCGGCGCACGTTGGCCCACATGGCCAGAGTCTGGGCCACTCCGGTGCCCCGGAAGCTGTAGTCCCGGACGGCCCGGCGGGTCAGCCGCATCCAGGTCCCCTTGAAGCGCAGAACCGCCCCCTCGTTGATGTTGGACCGGGCGGAGATGTACAGCTTGGCCGCCTCCGGATAGCGGCCGGCAATGTCGTCGTTCAGGGCGTGGATGCCCTCGAAAATGGCAATCTCGTTTTTCTCCAGCTTCAGGGGGGTACCCAGGCTGTCGTTGCGCATCTGCCGGGCAAACTCAAACTTGGGAACCAGCACCCACTCTCCCCGACTCAGGGCGGCGAAGTGCTCGCTGAGCAGCTTTCTGTCCAGGCACAGGGGAGACTCATAGTCGATGCTCCCCTCCGGAGTACGGGGGACGGTCTCCGGATCCTGGGTAAGAAAATAGTTGTCCATGGCCACCGCGTGGGAGTTGACCCCCCGGCGGCGCAGCTCCTCGGCAATTTTCATGGCCGTGGTGGTCTTGCCGGAGCCGGAAGGGCCGGACAGCAGCACGATGGGACTGCGCTCCAGATTGGCCAGGATCTTGTCCGCCGCCAGAGACACCCGCTGGGCATAGGCCTGATCGCACTCGGCCAGAAACTCCGCCACGTCGTTCCGGACCCGCCTGTTGATCTCCTGCAGTTGGTACGCCATAGGTATGTCCCCTTTCTTCACTGCCGATAAAAGGCTTCAATTTCCCGCTTCTGCCCCAGCACCTTATCCAGTCCGGACAGGTATTCCTGGGGAAACTTGGGGTTGGCGAGGCGGAGGATTTTCCCGCCGCCGACGAGCTTGGTGACTCCTCCAGCCCCCAGGGAGACTACAGTGTGCAGCTCCTCCATCATCACGATGTTGTACAGGCTCTCCCGGCCCGGCCGGGACCAGCCCACGTTTTCCAGCGCGCCGGACATATATTTCTGCCGGTACAGGTAATAGGAGAGATAGCCTCTCTCCTTCAGCCGGTCCCCGGAGAAATCCAGCATCCGGAGCACCTGTGTCCCATCGGGCAGCTGTCCGCCCTCCTCCATTAGCCGGGACCCCCTTTTCAGGGCCAGGGTATGGACGGTGATATTCTCCGGACCCATGTCCAGCACCCCCTCCAGGGAGCGGCAAAAGCCCTCAAAACTGTCCCGGGGCAGGCCGGCGATCAGGTCCATGTTGACACAGCCGAAGCCTGTCTCCCTGGCCAGCCCATAGGCCGCCCGAATATCCCCGGCGGAGTGCCTCCGGCCAATCGCCTCCAGCACGTGGTCCTCCAGGGTCTGGGGGTTAATGGAGATTCGGCCCACGCCGTGGGCCTTCAGCACTTCCAGCTTTTCCCGGGTAATGGTGTCCGGCCGGCCGGCCTCCACAGTGTACTCAGCACACCCCTCCAGAGGGAGGCTTTCCTCACATTGGGACAGCAGCCGGTCCAGCTGGCTCGCAGACAGGGTGGTGGGGGTGCCGCCCCCCATGTAGAAGGAGCGAACGGTCAGCCCCAGCTCCCTCAGCACCCGGCCCGTCTCCTCCACCTCACGCAGCAGGCCCTCCACATAGGGTTCCACCAGCTTGAAGGTCCGGCCCACGTCGGCAGAGACAAAGGAACAATAGACACACCGGGTTGGACAGAAGGGGACACCGATGTAAAGGGATATCTCACCGGATTTCAGGGAGCGCCCAGCCTCTACGCTGGCTTTAGCGCAGTCCACCGCCAGGGCGGCCCGCGACCGGGAGACCCGGTACTCCTTCTCCAGCTCTTCCCGGGCCTGCTTCGGGGTGGAGCCCGCCAGCAGGGCCCGGGTGGGCAGCTTCACAGGCCGGACCCCGGTGAGAGCTCCCCAGGGGGGCTCGGTCCCCAGCAGGGCGGTCCCCGCTTTGTAGAAAGCCAGCTTCAGAGCGTGCTGGACGGTATGGTACACCTCCTCCGGCGTCTCGTCCAGCTTTTCGGAGGGAAAGCGGGTCACCCCGTTGTGCCAGCCCCGGAGGCGAAACACCAGGGCGCTGACGTTGGTCAGCTTCTTCCCCCGATGGAGGGTAAAAACCGCCGCGTTGGTTTCACCGCTCATATCCTTGGGCAGAGGCTTCTCCGGGTACTCCGGCCGCTCCTCCGGGAACAGCGTGAGCATCATCTGCTCCGCCGCATAGCGGTAGCGCTCCGGCTGCCAGGGAAAGTTGGAGGTCTCAAAATACAGCTTCATCCTGTTATTTCAGCGCTTCCAGCATAAAAACGTTGCTCTTCCGCTCCCGGTCCAGGGTAGTGGTCATATCGTGGCCGGGGAGCACGTGGTAGTCCCCCTCCAGCTGAGCCAGCTTCTTCAGGGACGCGAAGAGCTGCTGGGTGTTGCCCCCAGGGAAGTCGGAGCGGCCCATGGAGCCGTAAAACAGGGTGTCGCCGGTAAAGAGCGCGTCCCCCACCCGGAGGGTCACGCCGCCGGGGGTGTGGCCGGGGGTGTGAATCACATGGACGGTCAAAGCGCCCAGGGCCAGCGTGTCCCCGTCGTCGTAATACCGCAGGCCGACCACCTGGTCCGCCAGGGGGACCACATGGAAGCCGGTGCCCTTGGAGTCCGCCTTGTGAATATAGACCTCTGCATCAGGCAGGGCCTCGTGCAGGCGGACCACAGCGCCGATGTGGTCATAGTGGCCGTGGGTCAGCAGGATATACTCCACCCGGGCGTCCAGCTTTTCCAGCTCGGCCAGGATGCGGTCCGCCTCGTCGCCGGGGTCGATCACCGCGGCCTTTTTCTCCGCCTCGTCAACGAGAAAATAGCAGTTGGTGGCCAGCTGGCCCACCTGTATGGATTTGATATTCATAGTGTTCCCTCCTGCGTCTTATCCGTATCAAACAAAATGGTTACCGGTCCGTCATTGACGGAGGACACCTGCATGTCAGCGCCGAACCGGCCGTGCTCCACAGTAAATCCCCGGGACCGGCACTGGTCCATGAAGCGCTCATACAGGGGGACGGCCAAATCCGGCTTGGCAGCGCGGGAAAAACCGGGGCGGCGGGAGGAGGTGTCGGCGTACAGGGTAAACTGGGACACCACCAGCAGAGAACCGCCCACCTGCTCCAGGTTCAGATTCATTTTCTCGTTTTCGTCCTCAAATATCCGCAGATTGCAGATTTTTTCCGCCAGCTTGTCGCAGACGGCCTCGTCATCCCGGGGTCCCACCCCCAGCAGGACCAGAAATCCCTTTTCGATGGCCCCCTCCACCTTCCCGTCAATGACAACGGAGGCAGAGTTGACCCGGGTGACAACTGCGCGCATGAGATCACTTCCTCTTTCTTATTTCCCGCTGGCTCTCGCCACATGGTACACGCCCTGGATGTTGTTCAGCTTGTTGATAACCCCCTCCAGCTCGCCCCTGTCCTTCACCTCCACCACCATGGAGATGGTGGCGTGTCCGTCGGGCATGGCGCGGGCCGTCAGGGCGGACACCTTCACCTTGGCGGTGGACAGGGCCATGGCCACGTCCAGGGTGAGATTGTCCCGGTCCTTGGCGGAAAGCTCCAGAGAGGTTTTGTAGTTGGGCAGCTTGCTGTCCGCCCAGGACACCTTGACCCATCGGGCCTCCTCCTCGGGCCTGCGCTTGCCGGGCTGGGCGTTGGGGCAGTCCGCCCGGTGGACCGACACCCCGTACCCCCGGGTGATAAATCCGATTACCGGGTCTCCCGGAACGGGAGTGCAGCACTTGGCAAACTTCACCAGGCAGTTGCCCAGCCCCTCCACGATGATGCCCGTATCCGAGTGCCGGGCCTTCACCGGACCGTGGACGTCGCCGGGGGCGGCGTTGCCCGGCATGATGACGCTCTCGGCGGTAGTGCGGGCGGCGGCGGCCGCCTTCTCCGCCTGAAGCCGGCCCAGCCGCTGCATCTCGTCCCGGATGCGGGCCACTGACTTGGCGGCGGTGGTTCCCCCGTAGCCGATGGCGGCGTAAAGCTCGTCCAGGGTGCCGCAGCGCAGCTTGTGGAGAATGTGGGGCAGCACCTCCTCAGCGGTGATGGAAGCCAAAGTCATCTTGGCGTGCTTCAGCTCCGACTCAAAGGCCGCCCGGCCGGTGACGATGTTCTCCTCCCGCCGCTCCTTCTTGAACCACTGGCGGATCTTGTTCCGGGCCTCGTTGGACTTGCACAGGGCCAGCCAGTCCCGGCTGGGGCCCTTGGCAGATTTAGAGGTGAGCACCTCCACAATATCGCCGTTGGACAGCTGGTAATCGTAGGGCACCATCCGGCCGTTCACCCGGGCGCCCACCATGGTGTTGCCCACGGCAGAGTGGATGTTATAGGCGAAGTCGATGGGGGTGGCCCCGCTGGGCAGGCTCTTTACGTCCCCGTTGGGGGTAAACACAAAGACTTCGTCGGCAAAAAGGTCCACCTTCAGGGTGGAGACAAACTCCTCTGCGTCGGTGTCCTGCTGGCCCTCCAGCAGCTTGCGCACCCATTCAAACTCGTGCTCGGTGCCCAGCTGCTTGTTGGCCAGCCCCTGCTTGTATTTCCAGTGGGCGGCGATGCCGTACTCGGCAGTCTGGTGCATCTCCCAGGTGCGAATCTGCACCTCGAAGGGAATGCCCTCCCGCCCGATGACCGTAGTATGGAGGGACTGATACATGTTGGGCTTGGGGGTGCCGATATAGTCCTTGAACCGGCCCAGCACCGGCTTGAACATGTCATGGATACAGCCCAGCACGTTGTAGCACTCCGGAATGTCGCTGACGATCACCCGAAAAGCGTACAGGTCAAAAATCTCGTCCAGCGTTTTGTTCTGGGCAAACATCTTGCGGTAGATGGAGTAAATGTGCTTCACCCGGCCGTAGATGGTGCAGTGGAGGCCCTCCTGTCCCAGCCTCTGCTCAATGCGCTGCTGGATGCCGGCCAGAAATTCCTCATGGGCGGAAGAGCGCTCGGTAAGCTCCTCCTCAATCTCTTTGTAGCCCACCGGGTCCAGGTAGCGCAGGGCCAGGTCCTCCAGCTCCCACTTGATCTTCTGCATACCCAGGCGGTGAGCAATGGGGGCGTAAATCTCCATGGTCTCCAGGGATTTCTCCCGCTGCTTCCGGGGGGACTGATACTCCATGGTGCGCATATTATGCAGCCGGTCGCAGACCTTGATGAGGATCACCCGGATGTCCCGGCTCATGGCCATGAGCATCTTGCGCAGATTCTCCATCTGCTCCTCTTCTTTGGTGACAAACTGCATCTTGGTCAGCTTTGTGACCCCCTCCACCAGCTCGGCCACGGTAGGGTCAAATTTTTTGGCGATCTCCTCGTGGGTGGAGGCCGTGTCCTCAATGCAGTCGTGGAGCAGGGCGGCCACCACCGAGTCGATATCCAGCTCCAGGTCGGCCACGATCTCCGCCACAGCAATGGGGTGGATGATATAGGGCTCCCCGCTCTTGCGCAGCTGGCCGTGGTGGGCGGCGTCCGCGTAGGTGAAGGCGTCAAAAAGCACTTTGGTATCCAGATTGGGAGTATAGCTGAGCACCTTTTTTTCCAGGGCATGGTATTGTTCCAATATGGGGTCCATCCTATCACCTCGGTTTCGGTTATAAAAATTCCCGTCCCCCGCAGGGGCAAGACTCCTCTGGCCAAGAAAGCTTTTATGCGGTTCTTCAGCCTTCCAGTATCGCCCGCAGCTTCCTGATGATATCCGACGCCTCCAGATCCACCTTATGCTCCACATGGCACAGGGTGATCTGGATGCGGTCAGTGCGGCGGTTCAGACTGATGAGGCCCCGCTCCTCCAGCACCTCCAGGCAGAGCATGGTGCGGGCGGGCACCTCCCGCTGGTGAGTAGCCCGGGAGACCGCCCGGGCAATACGGGCGGGGGTGTCCTCCACTACGGTGCAGCCGGTGGACTGCCGCTCCAGCCAGCGGTACAGGCCCACAAAATCCCCTCGGGTGGGAAGGAGAAAACGTGCCTCCTCACAGGTCAGGCTCTCGCCTCGGCTGTACTTTTCATAAATGGCCCGCTCCAGCTGAGCTCTGGAGGGGGCAAGGCGCAGGTCCACAATCTGGAGCTGGAGGTCGCGCCGGCCCCGGAAATCGTTGATCTGGGGATAAAACACCACATCCACCCGGCAGCCGGGTGTCAGACCCAGCTCCGCCCCCTGACTGGAGAAGTAGATGGCATCCAGAGGGACCCCCCGGCTCTCAAGTCTCAGCTTCAAATGCCGACCCCGGCCCACCTGAGACATGGTGTGCACCTGAGCCCCCCGGAGCAGGAACACCGGCCGGGGGTTGCCCGTGCCGCAGGGCTCCAGCAGCTCCAGGGATTCCACCGCCTCCACCGTCAGATGCCGGGGAGTAACAGCCATATCCACCTCCAGCACGGAGGGCAGGTCCTCTCCCCGGCAGTCCTCCGCCACCCGGCGGCGCAGGGCCAGGGCCAGCGCGGGGATATTTTCCTCCCGCACGGTAAACCCGGCGGCCAGGGCGTGACCGCCGAAGTTCTCCAGCAGACCGGCGCAGCCGGACAGCAGCTCAAAGAGGTTGATATCTCCCCAGGAGCGGCAGGAGCCTTTGCCTATCCCGCCGTCCAGGCAGATCATAAAGCAGGGGCAGGCGTATTTCTCCGCCAAACGGGACGCCACGATGCCCACCACCCCCTGGTGCCACCGGTCTCCGGCCAGCACAATTGCGTCCCGCTGGGGATAGTCGGTCAGCTGATCCACACACTGCTGGAATATCTCGCTCTCAATGCCCTGCCTTTCCCGGTTCAGCTCACACAGCTCCTGGGCCAGCTCCTCTGCCCGGGCGGGGTCCCGGGTAAGAAAGAGCTCCACCGCCACCTCCGCCCGGCCCATCCGGCCGGAGGCGTTGATCCGGGGGGCCAGGGTGTAGCCCACCGAGACGGAGGTGGCCGGTTTATCCGCCAGCCCGGCACACCGGAGCAGGGCTGCCAGCCCCAGCCTCCGGGGCGGATTCAGCCGCTTGAGCCCCAGACTGACAATGGCCCGGTTGGCCCCCGTCATGGGCATCACATCGGCCACCGTGCCCACGGCGGCCAGATCGCAGAATTCGTCAAACACCGCCCCGCGCTCCTCCGGCCCGGCCACTGCCAGGGCCAGCATCAGCGCCACCCCGACCCCCGCCAGACCCTTGAAGGGATAGGGGCAGTCGGGCCGGTGGGGGTCTACCATCGCGGCGGCCGGGGGCAGCTCCGCCTTGCAGGCGTGGTGGTCGGTGATCACCACGTCCAGCCCCAAACTGCCCGCCAGGGCGGTCTCCTCCACGGCGGTGATGCCGCAGTCCACCGTGATGATCAGGGACACCCCCTGTTCGGCCAGATGGTGCACCGCCTCGGCGTTCAGGCCGTAGCCCTCCCCCAGGCGGCTGGGAATATAGGGGAGCACCCGCCCGCCCCGGGCGGTGAGAAACTGGGTCAGCAGGCAGGTGGCGGTAATGCCGTCCACATCGTAATCCCCGTAGACGGCAATCAGCTCTCCCGCCTCCAGGGCGCGCCGCACCCGGGCCGCCGCCCGGTCCATGTCCCGCAGCAGCATGGGCTCGGGAATAGTCTCTGAGCCGGGGGAGAGCAGCCGCCGGACCTCCCCGGGCTCCACCGTGCCCCGGGCGGCCAGCAGACCCGCCAGCAGGGGGGGCAGGCCCATCTCCTCCAGCCGCCGCTGTCCCTCCGGACAGGGGGCGGCCACCTGCCACTGCTTGTATTTCATTGGCGGCCACCTCCTGCTCCATCCCGGGGCGCCGCGCCAGGGCGCGGCATAATATCGCATTTTAACTTATCCAGTATAGCACAGGAATATGGCCAATTTCAAGATAAAATGTTGTTTACGCCCCCGGGGCAGGGAATTCCGGCTTAAAATAGGTCCCCGAAGAGAAAATATCTCTCCGGGGACCTACTGTTTTTCTCCTGGGCCGGGCGGGACAAGCCGAAAAATTTTCGCTGAGGAGGGCGGAGCGCCGCCGGCCGCCAGCCAGCCGGCGGTAAAGGCCTTGCGCATGGCAGTAAACAGAATATTTTCCGCCTCGTCATACTCCCGGGTCTCCAGAAAGCCGGAAAACGCTGATTCAAAGTCGTTGTTGTACATAACAAGCCCTCCACTTATTAACACTAATTTACACGATTATCCATGATTTGTCAATGTCTTGCAGGAGATAATAGTATTATATCGGATAGGGGGGGATTTCCGTTGAAGCCAATCAAAACATCCGTGAGTATTACAATTGACGACCCCGTTCTGAAAAAGATAAAAACTTTGGCTGAGACGGAGGACCGCTCCCTGTCCAGTTACATCAATCAGGTCCTGAAGGCGCATCTGAAGAAACTGGACCAAAAAAAGGCTGAAAACTCGTAAAATTCCCCTTGACAGGGGATAAAATTTGGCATACAATTGGGGATCACAAAGCATTGACAGGGAACAGTACCCCGCAGCGGGGTTTCAGAGAGAGGACGGCCGGTGAAAGTCCTCCGAAGCTGCGACGGGAAGGCCCCCTGGAGCGCGGGGAGGAAATGCCCCGCCGGTCCCCGCCGTTACCGGGTCAGAGCGCGTATCAGCCAGATACGAATTCAGGTGGAACCACGGACATTTTGTT
The DNA here is from genome assembly GCA_947426945.1 of uncultured Bacillota bacterium. Lineage (GTDB taxonomy): Bacteria > Bacillota > Clostridia > Oscillospirales > Oscillospiraceae > Lawsonibacter. The sequence goes on along the minus strand of CANEFX010000006.1, from coordinate 51,573 downwards.
CGCCCTGAGCCGAAAAGGCTCGGGGCGTTTTTTGCTCTGAGCCGGAAGCAGAACGAAGTTCTGCGCAACGTTCTTTTGGTTCTTTTCTTTCAAGAAAAGAACGCCCGCCCGGCGAGGGCAAAAACTGATAAAGGAGCGACAGCTATGAAAAACAGCGAAAAGACCATGGAAAAGATTGTGGCCCTGTGCAAGGGCCGGGGCTTCATCTTCGCCGGCAGCGAGATCTACGGCGGACTGGCCAACACCTGGGACTACGGCCCCCTTGGCGTGGAGCTGAAAAACAACGTGAAAAAGGCCTGGTGGAAGAAATTCGTCCAGGAGAACCCATACAACGTGGGGCTGGACGCCGCCATCCTGATGAACCCCCAGGTCTGGGTGGCCAGCGGCCATGTGGGCGGCTTCTCCGACCCGCTGATGGACTGCAAGGAGTGCAAGGAGCGTTTCCGCGCCGACAAGGTGATTGAGGACTGGTGCCAGGACAACAGCTTTGAGCTGGGCCACAGCGTGGACGCTATGAGCCAGCAGGAGATGAAGGCCTTTATCGACGAGCACCAGATCGTCTGCCCCTCCTGCGGCAAGTTCAACTGGACCGATATCCGCCAGTTCAACCTGATGTTCAAGACCTTCCAGGGAGTCACCGAGGACGCCAAAAACACCGTCTACCTCCGCCCCGAGACCGCCCAGGGCATCTTTACCAACTTTGTCAACGTCCAGCGCTCCACCCGGCGCAAGCTGCCCTTCGGCGTGTGTCAGATCGGCAAGTCCTTCCGCAATGAAATTACTCCGGGCAACTTTATCTTCCGCACCCGGGAGTTTGAGCAGATGGAGCTGGAGTTTTTCTGCCAGCCGGGCACCGAGCTGGAGTGGTTCAAATACTGGAAGAACTTCTGCCATCAGTGGCTTCTTGACCTGGGCATCAAGGACGAAAACCTGCGTCTGCGGGACCACGACCCCGAGGAGCTGAGCCACTACTCCAACGCCACCACCGACTTTGAGTTTGCCTTCCCCTTCACCGACTGGGGCGAGCTGTGGGGGGTGGCCAGCCGGACCAGCTTCGACCTTACCGCCCATCAGAACACCTCCGGCAAGGACCTGACCTACTTTGACCAGGAGAAAAACGAGCACTATATCCCCTATGTCATCGAGCCCTCCCTGGGCGTGGAGCGGATGCTGCTGGCCTTCCTGTGCAACGCCTACGACGAGGAGGTGGTGGACGAGGCCAAGAACGACGTGCGCACCGTCCTCCACCTGCACCCCGCTCTGGCCCCCTTCAAGTGCGCCGTGCTGCCCCTGTCCAAGAAGCTGGGGGACAAGGCCCGGGAGATCCAGACCGAGCTGTCCAAGCACTTCATGGTGGACTACGACGACGCCGGCTCTATCGGCAAGCGCTACCGCCGTCAGGACGAAATCGGCACCCCCTACTGTGTCACTGTGGACTTCCAGACCGTGGGCTCAGACACCGAGGAGGCCGACAACGCCGTCACCATCCGCGACCGGGACACCATGGACCAGGTCCGGGTGCCTATCTCCCAGCTGAAAGGCTGGCTGGAGGAGAAGCTGGCCTACTGATTAAAATAAAAACGCCTCGTATTTTACTACAAATAAAATACGAGGCGTTTTTACTTTTCGCTAGCTTTGAGTGCATCTTCAACAGATTTGAGGATTACATGAGGTGGAATATCCAGAGCCTGACCGATTTTAAAAAGTGTGTCCAGCGTGGGGCTGCGCAGACCACGCTCCAGCTTGCTGTAATGGGTGCGGTCCAGCCCAGCCAGCCCGCTGAGCACATCCTGAGTCAGACCCTTGCGCTCCCGATATTCCGTAAGGACACGACCGACAATTTCAGGCTTTACCATTCTATACTGCCCCCTTTTGTATATCTTTAGCATACCAACAGAGGGATTTCTTTATGGGGTCGCTTGACCTCATTTAAAAATGTAGTATAGTTGCCTTAAAGTAATTTTAGAAAGAAGCTTGATACAGATGAAAAAGGTAACTTTGATAATTCCTGAATATTTATTTGACTTTTATGAAAAAGCAGGAAAAACGGCAGGTGGCCTTTCCCCGGAAAAAGTTATGTCGGATACACTTTTTAAACTGGCAGGGGAATTGTCTTTCAACGCAATCTATAAAGAAAAATAACGAACACCCCCGCCCCACCGGGGCGCTCCTGTTATTCTTCTTCCACACAGGACGGATGAAACAGCTCCTCCAGCGAAACGCCCAAAATATCGGCAAGCGCAAGCAGCTCCTTGTCGTACACTCTCCGCTTCTGTCCCTCAATATCTGAAAGCGTAGTCTGACTAATATCAATCCCCCGTACTTGCAATCTGGAGAGCAGCATATCCTGATTTATCCCCGCACGCTTGCGGAGTAGGATCACGTTTTGCCCAATCAGGTTTTCTGAACCGACGCTCCTCCTCTTTGGCACAAGGCTTCCTCCTCGCAATTTATCTGATAATCAGATAATATTTACAAAAGCTCTTGATTTTACCGGGTAAACGGGTAAAATAGAAGTAAGGAGGAGTTGCTATGGAACCGGATGACAAAATCTACGAAAAGCTCTACTACCACGTGTTTAACCGCCTGACCGACCTGGCAAGGGAAATCGAGCAGTTGCAGATGGAACTGGAAGAGATGTACCTGGACTCGACCGAACCGGACTAAGAGATTGAACAAGCATAAGCGCCTCCATAAGGCGTTCCCGCCTTCTTCCGTAAAAATCGGATGATGCAACGTAAAAAATCGGATGATGTAAACTAAAGTTGGTTGCCAAAAGGCGCCGCAGGGCTTAAAATAGATTTAATCTGAATCCTGGAGGTGTCGCTTATGGACCTGAAAGAAACCTTGCAGTACTACAGAAAGCGGCAGGGGCTGTCTCAGATCGAGCTGGCGGACGCGCTGGAGGTCTCCCGGCAGACCGTCTCCAAGTGGGAGACGGGGGCCGCCCTGCCCTCGGCGGAGAATCTGCTGGCCCTGAGCAAGCTCTACGGGGTCAGCGTGGACGCACTGCTCAACGGCGCGTTGGAGGCGGATCCGCCGGAAGTTCCTCCGCTGCTGAAGTCGGTCTCCCCTCCGCCCGCGCTCCGGCGGACCGCTGCGCTCCGGCTGGTTTCGCGGATTCTGGCTGTGACCCTCCTGTGCGATATCCCCCTTTTCCTCTGGGATGTCTCCGTCTTCGCCATGTATCCCAGCCTCGCCTTTAATCTGGTCGGCCTTCTCCTCCGCCTCTCCGTCTGCGGTGTCATCGGGCTGTCCTTCGCCTGGCGGAGCAAGACCTGGCCGGTGGACAAAAAGTACGCCCTCCTCACCGCCGGAGCCGCACTGTTCCTGGGCCTATATGTCTGGCTTATGCCGGTCCCTCTTCTTTGGCGGCTCTATGACCTGGTCACCGGCGGGGTCCCCTTTGGCGCACACTTTCCCTCCAACCCCGTCCGGTGGTTCCTCGGCTTCACCTTGTTTGACCAGACCACATTTTTCTCCCACGCCTGCCTGGCCGCCGCCTTCCAGCTGGGCCGCCTCCGCTTCTCCCGGAGCAAACCCCAGCCTCTTCAGCCCCAGGCGGCACAGTGACACAGACAGGAGCGCCCCCGCCGGGACGCTCCTGTTATTTTTATGTAAAATATTCCTTTTTGTTATCGCTCCTCGCGGAAGTAGTTCAGGCCCAGGGCGGCGGGCTGTCCGGATCCCTCCCGCTTGCGGACAGAGGAGGCAATGAGGACGATGGCGGTGATGATAAAGGGCAGGGCCTTGAACAGCTGGGCGGGAACCGCGTTGAGCCAGCCCAGCCCGCCGGGAAAGGCCCCGGCCAGGGCCCCGGAGTAAATCTGCAGGGTGTTGAAGAAGCCAAAGACCAGAGTGCCCAAAATGGCCAGCACCGGGTTCCAGTTGGCAAAGATGACCAGGGCAATGGCAATCCAGCCGTAGCCGTTGATCCAGCAGTTGGAGCCCTCAAAGGAGCCGCTCATATTCAGGGCCATATAAAACCCACCCAGCCCCATAATCCCGGACCCGGCTATGAGGTGGACATATTTATACAGAAGGATATTCACCCCTACCGAGTCGGCGGCGCCGGGATTCTCTCCCACCGCCCGCAGGCGCAGACCGGTCTTGGTATGATTCAGATACCACCACACCAGCACGGCGATGGCAATTCCCAGGTAGACCAGGATATTCTGGGAGAAGAACACCTTACCCGCCACGGGAACTTTGGACAGCAGGGGCAGTTCAAAAGCAGAAAAACCGTTGACCAGGGCGGCGGAGCCGGTCATGGCAGGCCAGCGCTCCCCCAGGCCCTTACCCACAAAGAAGTACAGCCCCAGGCCAAAGGTGGTGATGGTCAGGCCGGTCACGTTCTGGTTGGCCTGGAAGGAGACGGTCAGCACCGCAAAGAGCAGGCCGCACAGACCCGCTGTCAGAAAAGAGACCAGCAGGCCCACGGCCAGGCTGTTGGCGGCGCACCCGGCCAGGTAACCGAACATGGCCCCCACGGCCATGGTGCCCTCTACCCCCAAATCCAGGCTCCCGGATTTTTCCACCACGATCTCCCCCACGGTTCCATAGAGCAGGGGAATATTAATCAGCACAATATTAAAGAGAAACAGCGTCAGCACATTGATGGGGTCGTTCATTTGACCGCCTCCTTTCCGGCACGCCGCACCAGCCTGAAGCGGGTGAAGAAGTCCGCCGCCAACACAATAAACAGGATAACGCCCTGGAGCAGGTTGGCAAAGTTGGCGTCAATGGCGGGGTAGGCGGCGCTGGCCGTCTGACAGCCGAACTGGAGTACGGTAATCAGCAGGGCGGCCGCCAGGATGCCCAGGGTATTCAGCTTGGCCAGCCAGGCCACCACAATGCCGGTCCAGCCCACGTCGTTGGTGGGAGAGGCGGACATCACCCCGGCGGAGGACATGTGGAAGGCTCCCGCCATGCCGATAAGGGCCGCAGAGAGGAAAATGGTGCGCAGAACAATCCTTCCCACCCGCATCCCGGCGTACCGGGCAGTATTGGGGCTGTCCCCCACCACGGAAATTTCATAGCCGCGCTTGGTGTAGTTGAGATAGACGAAGATCAACACACACAGCGCCAAAGCCGCCACAAGGGACAGATTCAGGTTAAAGGGCCCAATGGGGACGGTGACCATCTGGGCGCCGGCGGGGAATTTAGCAAATTTTGGCCGGGCGGACTCCGGGTCCAGAAAAAAGTTCCAGGGGGCCTTGGTCTCGGCAAAAAACTGGAGGAAGTACAGCGCGATATAGTTGAGCATCAGGGTAAGCAGGGTCTCATTGGTGCCAAAGCGCACCTTCAGCGCCGCTGCGAAGAGACCGTATATTCCGCCTCCCACCGCGCCGCACAGGGCCATGACCAGCACCATGGCGGGCTTGGGCAGGATCTCCCCCAGCTTCATGGCCGCGAAGCCGGCCCAGAAGGCCCCCATGATAAACTGCCCCTCGCCGCCAATGTTCCAGAAACGCATTTTAAAGGCCAGGGCCAGCGCCAGAGAGACAATGAGCAGTGGGACGAAGAGCTTGATAAAGTTCTCCACCGCCCGCCAGGGGTAACGGCTGCCCGGGATGCCCATGGTGAGCATCTGCTTATAGAAGGTGAGAGGCTCCACCCCCTGGACGGCCAGGAGCACCGCGCCCACGGCCAGCGCCAGGACCACCGCCGTCACATAGGCCAGAAGCTGTCTGCCCGGACGGCTGTCCTCCCGCTTGACCACATGGAAAAGAGGCTGACGATTCTTCATTCCTCCACCTCCTCGTTTTCCCCGATCCGGCTGTCCTTTGCAATGCCGGCGGGCTTGTCCTCATATTTGTGGGTCAGGTCCAGGGCTCCGGTCATCATCAGGCCCAGCTCTTCCTTGGTGGTTTTGTGGGCGTGGACCACACCCATAACCTTTCCGTGGCACAGCACCATGATTTTGTCGCACAGACCGAGCATCACGTCCAGATCTTCTCCCACAAAGAGGATGCCCACGCCGTCCTTTTTCTGGGTATTGAGAATGTCATAAATGGCGTAGGAGGAGTTGATATCCAGTCCCCGGACAGGGTAGGCGGTGACGATGACGTTGGGCCCGGCCTTGATCTCCCGGCCCAGCAGCACCTTCTGCACGTTGCCCCCGGACAGCCGGCGTACCGGCGTCTCGGTGGAGGGGGTGACAATCTCCAGGTCGGCGATCACCTGCTTTGCCTCCGCCCGGCCGGTCTTTCGGTCCACAAAAGGCCCTTTGGCCTGATCGTATTTTTTCAAGAGCATATTGTCCGTAATGGACATGGAGGGGGCCAGACCCATGCCCAGCCGGTCCTCTGGAATGAAGGACATGGAGATGCCCTTTTCCAAAATCGCCTTGGGGGGCAAGCCCACAATGTTGTCCCCCTTGTGGATCATCTGGCCGCTCTCGATGGGCCGCAGACCGGCAATGGCCTCACACAGTTCCTTCTGGCCGCAGCCGGCAATGCCCGCCACCCCCAGAATCTCTCCCCCGCGGATGTAGAAGTTCACGTGGTCGATGGCCACCGCGCCCTCGTCGTTTTTAATCGTCAGATCCCGGATCTCCAGCAGGGGCCGGGTCTTGTCCACCACAGGGCGGTCGATATTCAGCTCCACCTTCCGGCCCACCATATACTCGGTGAGCTGCTGCTCGTTGGTGGCGGAAGTGTCCACGGTGCAGATGTACTCTCCCTTGCGGAGGATAGCCACCCGATCGGATATCTCCAGCACCTCATTGAGCTTGTGGGTGATGATAATAATGGCGTGGCCCGATGCCTTCATCCGGCGCAGCACGCCAAAGAGCTTCTGGGTCTCCTGAATGGTGAGCACGGCGGTGGGCTCGTCCAGGATAATGATCCTGGCCCCGTAGTACAGCACCTTGACGATCTCCAGGGTCTGCTTCTCCGACACCGCCATGTTGTACACCTTTTTCCGGGGATCGATGTCAAAGCCGAACTTCTTCGCCATGTCCCGGATCACGTCGTAGCGGTCCTTTTTCAGCAGCGGTCCGGATTTGTCGTCCCCCAGCCAGATATTGTCGGCGGCGGAGAACACATCCACCAGCTTGAAATGCTGGTGGACCATGCCGATGCCCAGCTTCTTTGCGTCCTCCGGGGAGTTGATGGACACCTCCCGCCCGTCCACAAAAATGGACCCGCTGTCCGGCTTGTAGATGCCCGACAGCATGTTCATCAAAGTGGTCTTGCCCGAACCGTTTTCTCCCAGCAGGGCCAGGATTTCCCCCGGCTTTACGCTCAGGTCGATATCCTTATTGGCGGCCACGCTGCCAAAGCTCTTGCAGATGCCCCGCATCTCAATGGCGTATTGCTGGTCCATTGCTTCTCTCCTCTCTCGTTCCCCGCAGGGGAAAGGCTCCTTTGGCAAAGGCGCTGACTGAGGATTGTCGTTCGCGAAGCGAACATACGAAGTAAACACGGAACGCCCTCTGTAACCTCGTTTGCTTCGCACATTTTGGCTTCGCCAAAATACAATCCTCCGCCCCAGTGTGCACACTGGGGCGCCTCCTTTGTCAAAGGAGGCTTTTACGCTTCCCTACAGGTCCTGCGCTTAAAACACACGGGCCGACCGGGAACTTCCGGCCGGCCCGGTACGGGTCTGCGTTGTCTGGGCGGAGGACTTACCCCTCGATCACGCCCGCTACGTTATAGTTCATGCTGCCCTTGATGACCCCGTCGTCCACGGAGGGGCCGCCGGCGGGGACAATCTCGGGATTGGCCATCTCCACAACCTTGCCGTCCTTCAGCTCATAACCGTCGGACATCAGGGGGGCGTCGGTCTTGATGATCTCCACCTTGCCGTCGTCGGAAATGTTGTAGCTCAGCTTCACACCGGAGAACACGTCCCACTCGCCGGAGATGATCAGGTTCCGGACAGCGTCCATCACGGCCTTGGTGTTGGGGGCGGCGACGGACTCGTTCAGGGGGGAGGCATCCACAAAGCCCTCGGCCAGGCCGGCGTAGTAGGCGTTGCCGCCCATCTTCTCTACAAACTTGGAGGCGTCGCCGTTGCAGTCCATGGCGGCCTGGATGGCAGTCTGATAGTACACATTCCAGTGCCAGATGGCGGAGGTCATGTGGGCGCCGGGGGCCTGCTCGGTCATGTCGGAGTTATAGCCACAGCCAAACACGTTGTTCTGGGCGGCCACCAGCTGGGGCTGGGCGGAGTCGCAGTGCTGGGAGATGACGCAGCAGTTATAGGCGTCGATGAGGGCCTGGGCGGCCTGCTTCTCCTTGGCCTCGTCCCCCCAGGTGTCGATCACGTTCACGTGGACCACCGCGTCGGGGTTGGCGGACTGGGCGCCCAGGGCGAAGGCATTGATGCCGGAACAGGTCTCGGCGTACTGCCGGTTGTAAGCGGCCACGTAGCCAATGCTGTTGTTGCCCAGCTCGGCGGACTTCATGCCGGCGGCGATGCCGGCCAGGTAGCGGGCCTGGTAGATGCGGCCGAAGTAGTTGTTGAAGTTGGTGTCGTTGGCCATATAGCCGGTGCCGTGGGAGAAGATGACGTCGGGGTATGTCTCGGCCTTCTCCGCCATGGCGTTGATGTAGCCGAAGGAGATGCCGAATACGATGTCGGCCCCCTGATTGACCACGGTGTCGATGGCGGTGGCCACGGCGGTGTCGTCATTGTCAGGCACGTTGTCCACCACGATCAGGTCGGCGGGGTCCAGCCCCAGGGCCTTCATGGCGGCGGTGATGCCGCTGTGGTGCTGGAAGGTGTAGCCGGCGGTGTCGTTCTGGCTGGTGATGTAGACGGCGCCCACCTTGAAGTCGGACTTGCTGTCCACGGGGGTGGACACGTCGGTGTTGGGCTTGCCGGCGGAGCCGGGGTTGTTGGCGGAGCTGCCGTCCGGGTTTCCGCTTCCGCCGCAGGCGGCGAGGGACAGGCTCATGGCCGCGGCCAGAGCCAGCGCAAGAATTTTCTTCATTCTGTTTCCTCCTTAAAAAGTACAGTTCGTTTCCTACCTTTATATATTAAAACCGATGTGTTCGGTTTTAATCCGCAAATTTCACGCCGTTCTCCTCACTCATAGACTTGACCCGGGCCAGAGCCTCCACCCGGACGCCCCGGGCGCGAATGCGGTCTCCGCCGGGCTGAAAGGCCTTCTCAATGACAACCCCCGCCCCGGCCAGCTTCGCCCCGGACTGCTCCACCAGGTCAATAAGTCCGTCCAGCGCCGCGCCGTTGGCCAGAAAGTCGTCCACGATGAGCACGCAGTCCTCCGGACCCAGAAATCTTTTGGAGACGATCACGTCGTACACTCTGCCGTGGGTAAAGGACTCCACCTTGGTGGTGTACACCTCACCGGCAATGTTCTTGGTCTGGCTCTTCTTGGCAAAGACCACCGGACAGCGAAAAGACTGCGCCGTGAGACAAGCGATCCCGATGCCGGAGGCCTCGATGGTCAAAATCTTGTTCACGCCGCAGCCCGCAAAACGCCGCTGAAACTCTCTGCCAATCTCCTCTAAAAGGGCAACATCAATCTGGTGGTTCAGAAAACTGTCCACCTTCAGCACGTCGTTCCCCTTCACAGTGCCATCCTGACGGATGCGCTGCTTGAGCAGTTCCACGAGCTCCACCGCCTTTTCGGAAAATAACAGCGGCCCGGTGCTTCGGGCCACATTCTCTGCTTGTAAAAATATCACGGGTATATTGTACAGGAAAAGCGCCCGGCTTTCAATCCCTTTTTTCTGATTTTCCTCCGAATTTTATACAATTTTCAGTTCCATTTCCAGGCGCTTTCGGCAATTTTTTCCATTCTTTGTTCCAAAGCCCTGGGGCACAGGACTTTCCGGCTTTGTTCCCCGGGAAATTTTTTCCGGGCGACCGTCTTCGACCTATTATTTTCCAATTTATGGTAAAATTTAGGCAGGAAATTTATTTGAAAGGCGGGTCCGCCCATGTGGCCATTGCAAAAAAGAGGTCTGTTTGACTCCGGGCGCATTTTGTTTCTGTCTGTGGACGCCATTTATCCCAATCCCAGCCAGCCCAGACGGATCTTTCTCCAGTCTGATCTGGAGGAGCTGGCCTCCTCCATCCGGGAGCTGGGTCTGCTCCAGCCCCTCACCGTCCGCCGCCGGGAGGGGCGTTGGGAATTGGTGGCCGGGGAACGCCGGCTGCGGGCGGCCCGCCTGGCCGGCCTGGAGGAGGTCCCCTGCCTGTCCATTCAGACGGATGGACAGGCCTCCTCCCTGCTGGCCCTGGTGGAAAACCTCCAGCGCCGGGATCTGGACTTTTGGGAGGAGGCCGCCGCCCTGCGCCGGCTTATCGACACCTACCACATCTCCCAGGAGGAGGCCGCCCGGCGCATCGGCAAGAGCCAATCCGCCGTGGCCAACAAGCTTCGCCTGCTGCGGCTGCCTCCCGATGTGCTCGCCCTGCTCCGGGACGGCGGGGCCACCGAGCGCCACGCCCGGGCCCTGCTTCGGCTTGAAACGCCGGAGCTGCAGCTGGAGGGGGCCCGGCAGGTAGTAAATCAAGGTCTCACGGTGGTCCAGACCGAGGCCTTGGTGGACAGTCTTCTGACTGCCGTCCCTCCGGTCCGGAAAAAACCCCTTTTCCTGCTCAAAGACGTGCGGCTGTTTCTCAACACCGTTACCCGCAGCCTGGATCTGATGCGCTCCGCCGGGGTAGACGCCCAGTGCAGCCGTCAGGACAGCGAGGAGGAGATTACCCTTACCATCCATATCCCCCGCCGGGCAACCTAACCCGGCTCGAAGCCCAGCGCTGTGGGTCCGATCTGGGGATGAGGAGCAAGGAAGCGAAATAATGTTTCACGTGAAACGCCGGAGCCGCAAAGCGGCTTTGGCGTTTCTTTTTAAGAAATCTCGGAAAACAGTTGAAATCTCCCTTTCCCATTGATATAATACAAAGATGCATTGCCCTTTGCATTTTCTGCCACAACGAGGAGGCTTTTCCATGGCCAAAATCATCGCCGTCGTCAACCAGAAGGGCGGGGTAGGCAAGACTACCACCACCGTCAACATCACCGCCGCCCTCCACGCCCTGGGCCGGCGGGTGCTGCTGTGCGACTTCGACCCCCAGGCCAATGCCACCTCCGGCATGGGGGTGGACAAAAACACCGCCTCCCCCAACGTCTACGACGTTCTGGTCAGCGGGGCGGATCCGGCCCGGGCAGTGGTCTCCACCAGATACGGCGACGTGCTGCCTTCCAACAAGGCGCTGGCCGGCGCGGGCATTGAAATGATCGGCATTGACAACCGGGAGAAGCTGCTGAAACACGCGCTGGACGCCCTGGCGGACCGTTATGACTACATTTTTGTTGACTGCCCCCCCTCCCTGGAGCTGCTTACCGTCAATGCCCTGTGCGCCGCCGGCTCCCTGCTGGTGCCGGTGCAGTGCGAGTACTACGCTCTGGAGGGCCTGAGCGATCTGCTGGCTACCGTCCGGCTGGTGAAGCGGAGGCTGAACCCGGAGCTGGCTATGGAGGGTGTGCTGCTCACCATGTTCGATAGCCGGACCAACCTGTCTCTCCAGGTGGCGGAGGAGGTCAAGCGCCATTTCCCCGGCCAGGTGTACGCCACCGTCATTCCCCGGAACGTGCGCCTGTCCGAGGCTCCCAGCCACGGCAAGCCCATTTCCGCCTACGACCCCTACTCCCGGGGGGCGGAGGCCTACAAGCTGCTGGCGGAGGAAATGATTGCGAGGTAACAATATGGCAAAACGAAAGACAGAACTGGGTCTGGGCCGGGGGCTGAACGCCCTGCTGGGCGACCCGGACCTCCCGGAACAGAACGAGGGCTCCGTCTCTCTGCCCATCTCCCAGGTGGAGCCGGGGCTGAATCAGCCCCGGAAGCGGTTTGACGAGGAGGCCCTGTCCGACCTGGCCGAGTCCATCCGGGTCCACGGCATTATTCAGCCCCTCACCGTGCGGCGGCTGGCCACCGGCTACTATCAGATTATCGCCGGGGAGCGGCGGTGGCGGGCGGCCAAGGCCGCCGGCCTTCAGGAGGTGCCTGCCGTCATTATTGAGGCAGACGACCGCAAGGTGATGGAGCTGGGCCTGATTGAAAACCTTCAACGGGAGGACCTGAACCCCGCTGAAGAGGCCCGGGGCTACCGTACCCTGATGGAGGAGTACGGCCTTTCCCAGGAGCAGGTAGCCCGGCAGATGGGCAAATCCCGGCCCGCCGTCACCAACACCCTGCGGCTGCTGTCCCTGCCCGGCGAGGTTATAAAGCTGGTAGAGGAGGGGAACCTCTCCGCCGGACACGCCCGAGCCATTCTGGGCGCCCCCACTGCCGCCCTTCAGAGGGAGACGGCCGCCCGGGTGGTAAAGGAGCAGCTGTCTGTACGGCAGACCGAGGCCCTTATCAAGGCCCTGCAGAAGGAGAAGCGGGAGACGCCCCGGGCTCAGGGGGCCGACCTTTCCCTCTATCTGGGGGAGCTGGAGAAGGACCTGGCCGGCCGTCTGGGCCGGAAGGTAAAGATTGCTCACAAGGGCAAGAAGGGCAGAATCGAGCTGGAATACTACAACGAACAGGACCTGGAAACCCTTCTGAGCCTGCTCCGGCGCCTGGACGGCAAGGGAGGTGTTCCCCTTGCCTGAGGACCGCAGAGAGATGCCGGCCCGGCCCGCTCCCAGGCGGCGGACTGCCGGAAGCAGCCGGAATCAGCGCCGCCGCCAGCGCTCGGTGCTCCAATATATCGCCGTGCTCTTCTGCGCCGCCTTTGTCCTGCTCCTGTTTACATTTATGATGGAACGGAGACAATATCAACGGCTCCAGGAGGAGAATCAGGACAATATTCAGCAGTCCGTCTCCGCCACTCAGACCCTCAACGGTATTCTGGAGGAGAACAAGCAGCTGAAAGAGCAGCTGGAGGAACAGACGGAGCAGCTGGAAGACCTGCAGGCCCGCTATGACCGGCTGAAGGCCGACTATGACTCTGTGGAACAGACCAGTCTCCAGCAGAGCTGTACGGCGCAGGCCATGGACTGGTTCTGGCAGATCAATGAGGCCTTCGTCCGCGGCCGTTACAGCAAGTGCAGGGAGCTGATTGCCTCCCTGGAGGCGGGCGGCCTGACGGACTTCCTTCCCAGAGAAAGCGCCACTGACAACGACCGCTTCTCCCCCTACGACCGGTATATGGAGATCCGGGGGAAGGTCATAAAATAGCCGCCGAAGGCGGCCCCAGAAGGAGCAAGACAACCGCACAAAAAATGTCCGCCGGCCGGCGTTTTGAGCAAAGCGGACTTTGTAACGACGATGTTTCACGTGAAACACAGAGGTAAAGGAGAAATCAACCATGCTTGACATTCGTTTTATCCGGGAGAATCCGGAGGCTGTAAAGGAAAATATCAGGAAGAAGTTTCAGGAGGAGAAGCTCCCCCTGGTGGACCAGGTGCTGGAGCTGGACGCACGGAATCGCGCCGCCATGTCTGAGGCCAACGAGCTGCGTTCCGCCCGCAACACACTCAGCAAGCAGGTGGGGATGCTCATGGGCCAGGCCAAGAAGGACCCCTCCAAGCTTGCCGAGGCTGAGGAGGCCAAGGCCAGGGTGAAGGCCAATGCCGACCGGCTGGCCGAGCTGGAGCAGGCGGAAACCGAACTGGCCGGACAGATCCGGAAGATTATGCTGGTCATTCCCAATATCATTGATCCCTCTGTTCCCATTGGTCCCGACGACTCCGCCAATGTGGAGGTCGAGCGGTTCGGCGAGCCAGTAGTTCCCGATTTTGAAATTCCCTACCACACCGAAATCATGGAGTCCTTCAACGGGGTGGATATGGACGCCGCCGGCCGGGTGTCGGGCAGCGGCTTCTATTACCTGCTGGGCGACGTGGCCCGCCTCCACGAGGCGGTGCTGGCCTACGCCCGGGATTTTATGATCGGCAAGGGCTTTACCTTCTGCATTCCCCCATTTATGATCCACGGCAACGTGGTGGAGGGTGTCATGTCCCAGACCGACATGGAGGCCATGATGTACAAGATCGAGGGGGAGGACCTGTACCTCATCGGCACCAGCGAGCACTCCATGATCGGCAAGTTTATCGACCAGATCATCCCCGAGGCCTCTCTGCCCCAGACCCTCACCTCCTACTCCCCCTGCTTCCGCAAGGAGAAGGGTTCCCACGGCATTGAGGAGCGGGGGGTCTACCGCATCCACCAGTTTGAGAAGCAGGAGATGATCGTGGTGTGCCGGCCCGAGGACTCCATGGCCTGGTACGAGAAGATGTGGCGCTACTCGGTAGAGCTGTTCCGCTCCCTGGATATCCCCGTGCGGCAGCTGGAGTGCTGCTCCGGCGACCTGGCCGATCTGAAGGTAAAGTCCTGCGATATCGAGGCCTGGTCTCCCCGCCAGCAGAAATATTTTGAGGTCTGCTCCTGCTCCAACCTGGGGGACGCCCAGGCGAGAAGGCTGAAAATGCGGGTCAAGGGAGAGACGGGCACTTATCTGCCCCACACCCTGAACAATACCGTGGTGGCTCCGCCCCGCATGCTTATCGCCTTCCTGGAGAATAATCTCCGCTCCGACGGCAGCGTGGTCATCCCTGAAGTGCTCCGGCCCTACATGGGCGGTCTGGAGCGCATGATCCCCAAGAAATAAGGTCCCGGAATACCAACACCGAATAGGAGAAGCGAAACATGGGTATTTTTTCATTTTTTTCCAGAGACCCTGACGATGACGATGAGGCGCTGGAGCTGGAGGAGGAACAGGCCGCCCAGCTCACACCCCGCCTCCCGGAGAACGCCCCCACCGGGGAACTGTTTGAGGGCATGCGCATCGACGTGGCCACCAAAGAGGGGGACCCCCTTCTCTCCGGCCGGATTGTGGAGCGCACCGCCGACACCCTGACCCTGGGCCGTCTGCCCGGAGAGCTGTCCTTCAAAGTCTTTCCCCTCAACACGGCGGTAAGCCTGAGCGGCTACGACAAGAAGCTGATTCCTATCAGCCTCAGCGCCGTTGTGGAGGAATCCTCCCGCACCGCCTTCAAGCTGAAAGACCTGAAGGTGGAGAGCCACGCCGAAAACCGCGACACCTTCCGCCTGCCCTACACCGCCCCTGTCTCCATCTACCGCCGGGATGACGAGCACTTCCGCCACCCTGAGGAGTGCACCCTGGTCAACATCAGCACAGGCGGCTGCTGCATCCAGTCGGAATACGTCCACATGGAGGACGAGGTCATGCGTATCCGGATCAAGCTGGAGGACTACGCCCCTTTGAACTTCCTGGGTCAGGTGGTCCGCTGTTCCGAGCGGAGCCAGGGACAGTTTTGGTACGGCATTCTCTTTGCCCAGCTCACCGAGCAGGAAATTACCGCCTTGAACAAGACCCTATACAATCTGCAGATGGGCATCAAGGAGACCCGCATGCGCTCCGAAGAAGGCCACTGGTAACGGAAAATCGGAATAAGGAGGCCACCAATGAAAAAATTTATGGAAGAGTTTAAGCAGTTTATTGCCCGGGGCAACGTGATGGACATGGCCGTCGGCGTTATCATCGGCGGGGCTTTCAGTTCTATCACCACCTCCCTCATCAACGACATCATTATGCCTCTGCTGGGCATCTTCACCAGCAGCATTTCCTTCGCTGAGCTGTCCGTCACCGTAGGCTCCGCCGTCATTACCTACGGCAACTTTATCCAGGCCATTCTCAACTTCCTGATAATGGCTCTGGTGGTATTCTGCATGATCAAGGCGCTAAACAGCTTTCACCGCAAGAAAGAGGAGACCCCTGCGGAGGAGCCCGCTCCCCCCGAGCCCTCCCCGGAGGAAAAGCTGCTCACTGAGATCCGCGACCTGCTGAAGGAGAAGTCCTAAATGCCGGAAGAGAAGCGCTCCTCCGGGGAGACGGAGGGCTTTACTCCCTCCTCCCCCGTCAAGAGGACCCTGGCCTGGATCGGAGTAGTCTATGCACTGATCCTGCTGGTCCTGACCACCTATATTTATTTTACCGGTTCCGGTCTGACCAATCTGGGGCCCCTGCTTGCCGTTCCCGGACTTATCGGCCTGGGCGCGGTTTCGCTGGTGTCTTGGCGGACTGCCGGAAAGCCGGGAAAATGGCCTGCTATTGCCCTGGCCGCCATCTGTTGGCTGCTGGCCCTGGCCGCCCTGCCCGTCGGAATTATCGGGCTGCTGTCCAACTTCTCCGACACGGCCGTAGTCTTCGGCTTCTCAATCCTGGGGGGATAAACCATGGAACAGATCATTTCCGCCGGGCTGGAAGAGCTGGGACTGACAGGCCGCGTCCCCCCGGCCGCCTCCGCCCAGCTGGCGCGGTACGGTAAACTCCTCCTGGAAAAAAACCGGATGATGAATCTTACCGCCATCCGGGAACCCGAGGGAGTGGCCCGAATGCACATGCTGGACTGCGCCGCACTGCTGAACTTCTGCAATTTTGAGGGCAAAACCCTTATCGATGTGGGCACCGGGGCGGGTTTCCCGGGGATGGTTCTGAAAATCCTGGTCCCCTCCCTGGAGGTCACCCTGCTGGACTCCCTGAACAAGCGTCTGGACTGGCTGGAGGAGACCTGTGGAGCACTGGGTCTCCGCGGCGTCCGCACCCTCCACGCCCGGGCGGAGGAGCAAGCCCTGGTCAAGAGCTTTCGGGACAGCTTCGACTTTGCAGCAGCCCGGGCGGTGGCCGATCTGCGGGTCCTGTGCGAGCTGTGCCTGCCCTATGTGAAAACAGGCGGCCAATTTCTGGCTATGAAATCCACCGGCAGCGACAGGGAGCTGGAAAAAGCCGCCCACGCCGTCAAGCTGCTGGGGGGCCGGATCCGGGACATGCGGGACTACGCCATTCCAGGTACGGAGATCACCCACCGGCTGATTGCCGTCGACAAGCTGGCCCCCACCCTGAAGGGATACCCCCGCCGGTGGGCCAAAATACAAAAAGGACCCCTTTAATGGAAACAATTCTTAAAAAAGCGGTTGATTTGTAAAACTTTTCTAAAATTTGTTAAAAAAACGGTTGACGGACCGCAGATTTATGATATATTAAATTTGTAAAATAGGAGGTTTCTTCCATGGGCACCGTAATTACCATTACTTCCGGCAAGGGCGGAACCGGGAAGACCTCCATTACCGGCGGTGTAGCCGCTTCTTTGGCCCTTATGGGGCGAACCGTGCTGTGCATTGACATGGATATCGGCCTGCGGAATCTGGACATCTCCCTCGGCCTCAACGACCGGGCGCTGATGGATTTTTCCGACGTGGCCCTGGGCCGCTGTCCCCTGGCCCGGGCAGCTGTAGAACACCCCAACCTGAAGGGCCTCTGGCTGCTTACCTCTCCCATGTCCCTGCCCGCAAGCCTTACCACGGAAAAGATACGCGCCCTGCTGGACACCGCCCGCACCATGTACGACTACGTCCTCATCGACTCTCCCGCCGGCCTGGGCGCCGGATTCCGGCTGGCCGTCTGCGGCGCGGACCGGGCCCTGGTGGTGGCCACCAACGACGCCTCCTCCCTTCGGGACGCCCAGCGGGCGGTGGCAGAGCTGGAACACCTGCGGCAGGTCCACTTGGTCATGAACCGCATCCAAACCAAACTGCTGCGCAAGCTGCGTACCACCATCGACGACGCTATGGACGCTGCCGGCCTGCCCCTGATCGGCGTGGTTCCGGAGGACCCCCAGGTCATCCTGTGTGCCAACCTGGGTCTGCCTCTCACTACCCGAGGTCCCAAGGGCGCCGCGCTGGCCTGCCGGAATATTGCCCGGCGGCTGGAGGGGGCCCGCGTCCCCATAATGCGCATTCGATAGCAATCCGCCAGTACATATAAGGAGGTATTGATGCCATGAACATCGCAATTATGAGCCATACCAAAAAGCAAGAGCTGATGGTCCAGTTCTGCACCGCCTACTGCGGCATCCTGTCCAAGCACTCCGTCTGCGGCACCAACGCCACCGGACGCATGGTGGCGGAAGCCACCGGACTGCCCGTTCAGCTCTTCCTGTCCCATGAACACGGGGGCATTGAACAGATCGGCCAGCGCATCATCTACAACGAGGTTGACATGGTGCTCTTCTTCAACTCCCCCCAGGATAACGAGATGGATAAGGACGTGCTGTATATCACCCGCCTGTGCGACCAGCATTCCGTCCCGGTCGCCACCAACGTGGCCACCGCCGAGCTGCTCATTCACGGTTTGGCACGGGGCGATCTGGACTGGCGCGAGGGCATGAACCCCAATCGGGTGCCCTTCGCCCTGTAAGCAGCGGCCCACTGTACGCGCGCGCTCCCGTCCGTTTTCGGGGATGGGAGCGCCTTGTTCCTTTTCTTCGAAAAGAAAAGGACAACTCTGTGTGTAATTGAGAAAGAAAGGAAATGTGACTTATGGCTAAGGTACAACCCAGAACGCTCTCCGGTTTTATGGAGCTTCTCCCCGCCCGGCAGATTCAGTTTGACCGTATGGCAGCCATCATCCGGGAGTCCTTCTCCCTTTACGCCTACACCCCCTTGGACACCCCTCTTATTGAGGCCAGTGAGATCCTTCTCGCCAAGGGCGGCGGCGAGACCGAAAAGCAGATCTACCGCTTTACCAAGGGAGACAGCGACTTGTCTCTCCGTTTTGACCTCACCGTCCCTCTGGCCAAGTATGTGGCTCTGAACTACGCCAGGCTGGCCTTCCCCTTCCGCCGCTTCCAGATCGGCAAGGTCTATCGGGGTGAGCGGGCCCAGCGGGGCAGGTTCCGCGAGTTCTACCAGGCCGACATCGACGTTATCGGAGATGGACAGCTGGATATTTCCAACGACGCGGAAATCCCCGCCATCATCTACCGCACCTTTACCGCTCTGGGCCTGAAGCGCTTCCAGATCCGGGTGAACAACCGGAAAGTGCTCAACGGCTTTTACTCCATGCTGGGGCTGACCCAGCAGGCCGGGGCCATCATGCGCACGGTGGACAAGCTGGAGAAAATCGGTGAGAAGTCTGTCCGGGACCTGCTCACCGCTCCGGACATCGGCCTGACCGACGAACAGGCGGCGGAGATCCTCAAATTTATTGCCATCAAGGGCTGTAATGCGGATGTCCTTGCCGCCCTGGAGGGCTACCGGGGCCGGGACCCCAAGTTTGACGAGGGCCTGAACGAGCTGTCCGCCGTCGCCAGAAATCTCTCCGCCTTCGGTGTGCCTGAGACCCACTTTGTTCTGGACCTGACCATCGCCCGTGGCCTGGATTACTACACCGGCACTGTCTATGAGACCACCATGCTGGATCACCCGGAGATCGGCTCTATCTGTTCCGGCGGCCGGTATGATAACTTAGCGGAATATTATACCGATAAACAACTTCCCGGCGTTGGAATTTCCATCGGCCTGACCCGACTGTTCTTCGTGCTGGAGGACCAGGGCTATTTGAACGACGCCTTGAACACCGCCCCCGCCGACGTGCTCATCCTCCCCATGACCGAGGACATGGGCCCCGCCATCTCCCTGGCCACCCAGCTGCGCACCGCCGGCGTGCGGACCCAGATTTACGGCGAGCAAAAAAAGTTCAAGCAGAAGATGAACTACGCCGACAAGCTGGGGGTGCCCTACGTGGTCTTTCTGGGCGACGACGAGATCAGGCAGGACAAGGTCTCTCTCAAGGATATGCGCTCCGGTGAGCAGCTCCTCCTCCCCACGGGTGAAGCCGTGGAAAAAATTTCTGCCGTTATCAGCGCCGGCACCGGCGAGACCCCCATTCTGGATAAGGGGGAGTGACCTCTCCCCTATTTATGTAGGGCCGCGGCTTGTCGTGGCCCTACGGAGGCCTCCATGAAAAAGAAACTGCAAATTCCCCTCATTATCGCCGCCTTCCCGGCAGTGTTCTGCCTTGGCTTCCTGCTGGCGGGCATGATAATTCCCCGATCCTATGACCAACTGCCCCAAAAACGCGGCATCACCTCCCCCGCACGGGAATCAGAGTCTATCACTATTCTTCATGAGGGCAGTTACCCCGGTTTTGCCGACGTTCCAGTCAGCAGAGAGCAGGCCGCTCCGGGGCGGAGCGTAATGTATGCTCTTCAGGATCAGAAGTACACCTG
Organism: uncultured Bacillota bacterium; assembly: GCA_947426945.1. Taxonomy (GTDB): domain Bacteria; phylum Bacillota; class Clostridia; order Oscillospirales; family Oscillospiraceae; genus Lawsonibacter. The sequence goes on along the minus strand of CANEFX010000006.1, from coordinate 31,568 downwards.
GATTCTCCCCTTTCTCAGACCCCGGGACGGAGGATTTGCCATTTATGAAATGTGGGGCTGTACGCCCGAATATATCGCCTACTGGGACGGCAAATATCTTTGGCTGCCGAAGGACTTTGAAGGTCCGTGGGCCGGCTACGCCCCCACCTCTCCGGAGGAACTGGACCAGGCCCTGCGCACCGCCGGCAGATAACAAATACAAATATCAGCGCTAAATAATACAAACAGGAGTGATAAATATGGGTGACACAAGCACCTTTTACCGCACCCACACCTGCGGGGAACTGCGCATGGAGCAGGTCGGCCAGACCGTGACCCTGGCCGGCTGGATGGAGAACCTGCGGGAGGTGGGGCAGAATCTGGCCTTTCTGGTGCTGCGGGATTTCTACGGAACCACCCAGGTGGTGCTGGAGACGGAGGAGACTGTCCAGTCCGCCAGAGAGCTGAACAAGGAGACGGTCATCTCCGTCACCGGGACCGTCCGGGAGCGGGACAGCAAAAACCCTAAGCTGCCCACCGGAGATATCGAGGTGGTCCCCGCCAGGATCGAGGTGCTGGGCCGCTGCCGCCACAACGAGCTGCCCTTCCCCATCACCCGCTCCCGGGAAGCGGATGAATCCGCCCGGCTGAAGTACCGCTATCTGGACCTGCGCAACCCCGAGGTGAAGGACAACATTGTCCTGCGCAGTCAGGTGGTGTCCGCTCTGCGCTCCGCTATGACGGACCACGGCTTTCTGGAGATCACCACCCCCATCCTCACCGCCTCCTCTCCCGAGGGGGCGCGGGACTACCTGGTGCCCAGCAGAAAACACCCCGGCAAGTTCTACGCTCTGCCCCAGGCCCCCCAGCAGTTCAAGCAGCTTCTTATGGCCTCCGGCTTTGACAAGTACTTTCAGATCGCGCCCTGCTTCCGGGACGAGGACGCCCGGGGCGACCGCTCCCCCGGCGAGTTCTACCAGCTGGATATGGAAATGGCCTTTGCCAATCAGGAGGATGTGTTCGCCGTACTGGAGGACGTTTTGCCCCCTATTTTTGCCAAGCACGGCAAGTATGACACCGCCTCCAATCCTCCCTTCAGGCGCATCCCCTATCTGGAGGCCATGGAGACCTACGGCACCGACAAGCCCGACCTGCGCATCGATTTGACACTGATCGACGCCACCACCCTGCTGGCCGGCTGCGGCTTCCCTCCCTTTGAGGGAAACACGGTCAAGGCCGTCGTGGTCACCGGCTTTCAGGGCACCCGGAAGCAGATCGACGGACTGTGCAGTGAGGTAGAGGTCCAGGCCGGCAATAAGGCCTACTGGTTCCGGTACGACGAGAACAGCGAGATTGCGGGCGGCATCGCCAAGTTTGTCCAGCCCATAAAGGACCAGGTGGTGGAGGCTCTCCGCCTGGAGAAGGGCTGCTTCGTGGGCCTCACTGCCGGAAGCCTGCTCTCCGCCCAAAAGACCGCCGGCGTCCTGCGCAGCAAGCTGGGGTCCTTTTGTCCCGCACACATGAACAAGGAGCGGTATGAATTCTGCTGGATCGTGGACTTTCCCATGTATGAGATCGGTGAGGAGTCGGGTGAGCTGGAGTTCTGCCACAACCCCTTCTCCATGCCCAACGGCGGGCTGGCTATTCTGAAAAAGGCGGCTGCTGGTGAGGCAGACCCCCTGTCTATCACCGCTTTCCAATACGACCTGGTGTGCAATGGGGTGGAGCTCAGCTCGGGTGCGGTGCGCAACCACGACCCGGAGATCATGCTGGAAGCCTTCCGGCTGGTCCGCCTGGGAGAAGAGGACGTAAAGGCCAAATTCCCCGCCATGTACAACGCCTTCTGCTACGGCGCGCCTCCCCATGCCGGCATTGCCCCCGGCGTGGACCGGATGGTGATGCTGCTGTCCGGCGAGGACTCTATCCGGGAAGTGATCCCCTTCCCCATGAACAAAAACGCCCAGGACCTGATGATGGGCGCCCCCTCCTTTGTAGAGACAAAGCAATTAGAAGAGCTGAATATTGTCTGCACTGCCAGCGAGGACTAATTCCTTCCCCATCGAAACCCGGGAAATAACACAAGCCCCGCCGCGATAAGCGGCGGGGCTTTCTTTATCCTATAATCAGCATCAGGACAGGCAGCGTCACAAAGCAGCCCAGAATGGATAGACACGCCCCGGTGGCGGCATACTCCTCGTCCGCGCCGTAAGCTCCGGCCATTACAGTTACCTGGCTAACCACCGGCAGAGCGCTCTCTACCAGAAAGACGTCCCGCGCCAGGCCCTCCACACCAAAAAGCCGGCCGCACCACCAGCAGATGAGAGGCGCCACCGCCAACCGCACCACCAGCATAGTGGGCAGGCCGGGCAGCAGTCGCAGGTTTTTCAGCCCTACCTCATAGAGGATAAAACCGCAGTAAATCAGGGCCAGAGGGGATATGGTATTACTGATGTACCCGGCAAAGCGCATCACCGGTCCAGGCGGGACCACCCCCATTGCCAGCATCGCAATAGCAGCCAGCACCCCCAGAATGGGAGGCTTGGCAAACACATCCAGCAGAAAGCGGCCCGGTCCCTCCGGCTTCCTCCCCCGGTTCCCCGACCGCTCTATCAGCAGAATACCTGCCGACTGGAGAAAGGTGGTATTGCCCAGGTAGTACAGCATCACATAGGGCATGCTGGCCTCTCCAAAGAGCTGAGTGCATACAGGGATACCGATAAACAGGACATTGGACAGGCCGGCCATCGTGGCAAACACTCCCCACCGCTCCCGGGGCAGACGGAGCAGGACGGCGATTCCCATGGACAGCAGCAGGGTGACCCCCACCCCCAGCAGGACAGAGAGCAGCTGCATGCCCGCCCGGGCCAGGCTGGCACGATCCAGATTATTCAGCAGGCCGACAATGCAGTTGGCGGGCACGGCGATGTTGATGATATACTTGCTGAGAAATTTTTTCTCAGCGGTGGTCATCCAGCCTCTCGCACCCATGAAATATCCCACAGCCATCAGAAGAAGAAGCACCAGGCAGGCGGAAACCGCGTTAAAGAATCCGGCCATCAGCCCTGATCCTTTCCGCCGCCCCGATTAGGCCGCCGCCTCCGGCGGCGGCCGCCCGGCTTACGGCCGCTCTCCTCTCCCTTGGGCGGCTCCTCCTGAAAAGGCTGTTCTGCCTTAGGCCGCTGACTGCCCGACTCACCCTTGCCCCTGCGGCGGTGGTTTCGGCGGCCGGAGTGCTGCTCCTCCCCAGCGGACTCCTCCTGGCGCTCCCGGCTGGGGAAAGCCGCCTCAATAGCTGCGGCCAGAGACGCCTCTTCGGTGGGGGCGGCCGGAGGAGCGTCCTGCCGCCGCAGCTTGGCCAGCTCCTCCAGCGGAGGCTCCACATAGCCCTCGGGCCGCTTGCCCTTGCCGCTGCGAACCACACACAGCTCACAGTTGTGATAAGTCTTGGGTGTGTCCGGATCAGATTCCAGCCGCACCTGGGCAGTCTGACGCAGAAGATTGATGCCGCACACCGTCCCCGCCCCGTCTGGGGTCTCCACAAAGGACTCCTGCTTGGGCGCCTTCTTCACCAGATCCTCATAGGCCTCCTGCTCATATTTCAGGCAGCACATCAGCCGCCCGCAGGTACCGGATATTTTGGTGGGATTGAGAGACAGGTTCTGGGTCTTTGCCATCTTGATGGACACCGGCTGGAACTCCTCCAGAAACTGGGAACAGCAAAAGGGCTTGCCACAGATGCCCAGGCCGCCCAGCAGCTTGGCCTCATCCCGCACTCCGATCTGCCGCAGCTCGATTCGGGTGTGCAGGGCTCCGGCCAGGTCCTTTACCAGGGCACGGAAGTCCACCCTGCCCTCGGAGGTAAAGAAGAACACCACTTTACTGCCGTCAAAGCTGTATTCCGCCCCCACCAGCTTCATATCCAGGCCGTGGTCGGCAATCTTCTGCTGGCAGACGGACAGGGCGTATTTTTTCCGCTCCTTATTCTTCTCCAGCAGCCTGTCGTCCTCAGCCGTGGCCAGCCGCACCACCGGGCGCAGAGGGGCGGTAAGCTCAATCTCGTCTATCAGGGTGTTCCCCTTGACGCAGTATGCGTATTCCATTCCCCGGGAGGTCTCCACAATTACGCCGTCCCCCACCTTGAAGCGGATGCCGTTAGGATTAAAATAGTATTCTTTTCCGCCGTTTTTAAAGCGAATGCTGATGATCTCTACCATAGGTGTTTTCTCCTTATTCGCTCCTGCATTCACAGGGCATCAAACATTTCCGCACACAGCCAGCCGGACAGCTGACCACCGTTTACATTGAGACCTGCCGCCCCCCTCAGCCGCTTCACCAGCTCCGCCGCCCGAAGCAGGCGCCGCCGGCCGACGCTCTTGACGACCCGGGTTCCCAGCTCCTCCTCCAACAAATCCAAAAGGGCGGTCAGCTCCTCCCGGCTCCGTTTCACGTCCAGCACGGACATGGCTGTCTCCAGCAGCTCCAGCTCCTCGGCCCCCTCCAGGGCGACCGCCAGCTTCTTCACCAGAGCCAGCCGCTCCCGGTCCGTCTCTCCGCTCACCAGCTCCGGCGGCGGTGACAGGGCCAGCTCCTCACACCGGGAGCGCACTGTCTGGAGCAGGCCCCCGGCGTTGCCGGCAATCAGAAGAAAAACGGCGTAGGGAGGACCCTCCTCCAGCAGCTTAAGCATGGCGTTCTGGGCGGAGGGATTCATCCGGTCTGCTTCTTTTAAAATATAGATCTTTCGCTCCCCCTCATTGGGTCGGATGTAGGCGTCGGCACGCAGGGCGCGCACCTGGTCCACAGCGATAGGCTTTCCCGTCTCCGGACCGGATATGGCCGACACGTCCGGGTGTATCCCTCTCAGCACCTTCAGGCAGGGACCGCATGTTCCGCAGGGCCGCTCTCCCCGGCCGGTACACAGCATGGCCGCCGCCAGCAGCAAGGCCATGGTATGCTTTCCGGACCCGGCAGGGCCGGAGATAATATAGGCGTGGGACAGCCCCCGTCCCCGCTCCTGCCGGGACAGCTGCTCCTTTAATCGCTCATTTCCCGCTAACGCTGAAAGCTCCATACTGCGCCTCGCTTACGATTCTCACTTCTGACAGCATATTATACCCTATTTTCTCCAAATAGGCCAGTTCTTTTTTTGAAATTCGCTCTCCGGGGGCCACCACCGGCACACCGGGTGGATAGGGGGCGATCTGGACGGCGGAAACCCTCCCCTCGCAGTCCTGCAGAGGACACAGCACTCCGGAGGAGAACAGGGCGCTTCGGGGAGAGATTGCCCGCTCCGGCAGAGGGGGAGCGGGAATGGGCGGACAATCCCCCATCCGGTCCCGCAGCTCTACCAGGGCCTGCTCCAGACGGTAAAAATCCCCGTCGCTGTCCTGGGCGGTGCAGATGAACACCACATGTCCTCCGTCCTCCATCTCGGGATAGATCCCCCGTTCTTCCATGGCCCGGGCAAAGGCGGGACCGTCCTTCACCTTTAAAGTGAGACGGCAGGGGTCCAGGGACGGCCCCCCTTTCAGGCTGGGAAAGGCCTGCCGGAATTCAAACACCCGGCAGGCCGCCCGGCGATACTCATACCAGCCCTCCCCCAGCAGCCAGTCCCGGGCCAGGTCTATGGAGGCCAGTATGGGGTAAGAGGGGCTGGAGCTTCCGAAAACGGAGGCGGCCTGTCTTACCTGTTCCGGGGTAAAGCCGCTGGCAAAGAGCAGGGCGGACTGCCCCATAGCGGGGAGCGTCTTGTGGGCGGAGACGGTCACAATATCCGCCCCGGAGAAGGGGTCCAGCCCCAAAAAGGGCAGGTGGGCGCCGTGGGCGCCATCCACAAACAGTTTTCCGCCGCGGGTGTGGACAATACGGGAAATCGCCCCGATATTTGACAACACTCCGGCATAAGTTGGTGAAGTAATACAAATTGTTTTGATATCCGGATTCCGCTCCAGCGCGCTCTCCACTGCCTCCGGGGAGATGGGGCCCACCAGATTTTCTTCCCTCAGCCAGGGCCGCTCCAGCCAGACAGGCTCCAGATCCAGCAGGGCCAGGGCGTTAAAGGCGGCCCGGTGGCAGTTGCGGTCTATCAGCACCCGCTCTCCGGGAGCCGTACACAGGGCTAAGCCGGTGTGGATACCCATGGTGGACCCGCCGGTGAGGAACTGACAGCAGTCAAAGCCAAACAGCTTCGCCCACAGGCTCTGAGCCTGGTCAAAGGGAGCCCCGGCGGCATACAGGTTGCCGGTGGGAGACAGCTCGGTCACATCAATAGAGGCCAGTCCGGCCAGCTCCGGGGCAGGGAGAAATTTTCCCTTGTGTCCCGGCATATGAAAACGGGCAGGATTTTTTCGGGCGTACTCTTTCAGCGCATCGTACAGCGGGGCAGGCATGGTCAGAACTCCTTTCCCATACAGGGGCGGCCGACAGCCGCCCGCATCAAACAGAATGCCTTCTCAAACCACGGGTGGATAACTTCACTCCCACAAAAAAGACGGAAGGGGTTTCCCTTCCGCCTGAAATTATCTCTGATGGGGGGCGTAGGCCACCACGGTGCGGCGGTTGGGCTCCACGCCGGTGGAGTAGGTGGTAACGCCCTTGTAGTTCTGGAGGGCTGTGTGAATCACATGGCGCTCATAGGCGTTCATGGGCTCCAGGGTCATATTTTTCCGGTACTTAACTACCTTGCCTGCCACTTTGACCGCCAGACGCTGGAGGGACTCCTCCCTCTTGGCCCGATAGCCCTCGGCGTCCACATGGATGCGCACCCGTTTGGACTGGCCCCGATTGACAGTGTAGCTGGTCAGCTGCTGGATCGCGTCCAGGGTTTCACCCCGGCGGCCAATGATGGCCCCCAAATCCTGTCCCTGGAGCACCACCTTATAGTTGCCTTCGCTGGTAATGAAAATTTCCGGAGCGGCCTGAACCTGAAGGTGAGCCATCAGTCCGATAAGAAATTCCCTGATCCGGCTGGCTCTCTCATCGTCCGGCTTCACCGGCTCCACAGTCACCGGCTCCCGGGAAGCGGAGACGCTGCCAATGAGCACCTCATCCCCCTCCTGCAGCCGATTCTCCCGGCGAGAGCGGCGCTCAGGACGAGCCTGGTTTTTCTTCGGAAGCGCCATGCCCGGCTTTGCGGCCAGAATGGTTTCCTCCTCCACGGGGGCGGCGGGCTGTTTCTCCGCCCTTGGCGTCTCTGCCATCACCGGTTTTGCGGCAGGGATAATCTTTTCCTCCGTGGCAGCCGGTTTTTCTGCCTCAGGCTCTGCTGCTGGCCCGCTCTGCCCGGGGTGGGCGTCTACGCTGATGGAATGGGCCGCGCCGTCCACCTCCTCATAGCTCACCCGCACCTTGGCCGGGTTGCTGCCAAAGCCCAGAAAGCCGGATTTGGCCCGTTCAATTACCTCCACAGATACGTCGTCCCGCTCCAGACCCAGCTGGAACAGCGCGGCGGCAATGGCGTCCTCCTCGGAGCGCCCGGTGGTTTCAATCCATTTTAACATCACTCAGCCCTCCTTATTTTCATCCTCGTCCACCTCGACCTCGATCTCTTCCACTTCCACCTCGATTTCCTCGGTCTCAGCGGGAGCCTGGACGGCGGCGGGCTTCTCCTCGGGCACAGGGGTCTGGACAGGCGCACTCTCCGGGATCTGAATGGACCCGGCCTGAGTGGTGCCCTCCGGCTTCTCCTCGGCCTTGCCCTTCTTCTTTTTGCCGGCTTCGGCGGCCTCCATGGCCCGGAATATCCGGTTGGGGTCGGTGTAGGGGGTCACGCCGCCGTAACGGCCCGGGATGTAAGAACGGCCCCTGGCATAAGCCCGGATGCCCTCCCGGCTGTCCTCCCGATTAATCCCCTCCTGGTCGGGCTCAGCGTCCTTTTTGGGCTTCTTCTTGCCCCGGTTCTTCTTCTCCTCCTCAAGGCGGCGCTGGCGCTCCAGCCGGGCCTCCTCCTTGCGGCGTTTCTCCTCCTCCTTCGCCTCGGCCTCCGCCTTGGCGGACGCCTCCCGGGCGGCCTCGTAGTCCTTCTTCAGCATCCGGCCGCAGATGACCTCCTGAGCCATACCAACAAAATACTGGGCGATCCAGTAGACGGTCAAACCGGCGGGAATGGTGAAGCCGATCCACAGGGACATGATGGGCATCATCCAAAGCATCATCCTGTTGGTCTTGTCCATCTGGTCATTCTTGGTCTGATTGTTCATCTGATTGGTGGCCTGAGACACCTTCATATTTAAGGTGGACACTGCCACAGAAATCAAAGGCAGCAGAAACAGGCCGATGGAATCCCAGCCAAAGCCTTTTTTCCAGAACATCAGATTGGGAATCAGGGACAGATCAACACCCAGGAACATAAAGTTCAGCACAAACAGGTGGTCGCCGGCCCCGGCGAACTGGGCGTTAACAGCGGCCTGGAGAGAGGCCAGGTTCTCACTGGTGACTTGGGCCAGCAGATACAGCTGGTTAAAGCCGCCGTTCTGGAACAGGCCGGTAATGGCGCCGTCCTTGGTGCTCTTCCACAGGCCGTCGGCAAAGACCGCCAGCTCTCCGCTGGCCACCTTGTCCGCCATACCCTGGATCAGCTTGTCCATAGCGCCCTGGGAGACCCAGCCCTTGGCCACGGCCAGGGTCTGCCAGTCCATCTGGGCGGCCAGCACCTGAATCTGCTCTCCGGACAGCTGCATGAAGTAGGTCAGAGGTTCCCGGATGATACCGTACAGAGCAATAAGGACAATCATAGGGATAAGGGACCAGACGCATCCCCCCATGGGGTTGACCTTCTCCCGCTCGTACAGCTTCTGGACCTCAATATTATAGCGCTCTCTGTCCTTACCGTACTGCTTCTGGAGCTGCTGCATTTTTCCCGAGAGCATACTGGTCTGAATCATGCTCTTCTTCTGTTTCAGCGTAACGGGGAAAAGCACCAGCTTGACCACAATACCGAACAGAATCAGCGCCAGGCCGTAGCTGTTGAACAGGTTATAGAAGAACAGCAGCAGCCAGGCAAAGGGTTGTAAAATAATACCCACTCAATTTACCTCCGCATATCAAGTTATGGCAGAGCCGTCACGGTACGGGGTCGTACTCAATGGACTTCTGCCGGTGAAAGGGGTGACACCGCGACAGTCTGCGCAGGGCCAGCCAGCCCCCCTTGACAGCGCCGTACTTCTCCACCGCTTCCAGAGCGTACTCCGAGCAAGTTGGAATAAAGCGGCAGCAGGGGGGGCGCAGGGGTGAAATAGAACTCCGGTAAAACCGGATCAGGAACAGAAACAGCCGTTTCATTGGGGCTCGTCCCCCTTTGAAACAGTCAAACCAAGTTTTTTCACCTGCCGGTTAAAGCTGCGCTCCAGCTCGGCGTAACTGCCGTATATGGCCCGGGTCCGGGCCACAATCACAACGTCGTAGCCGGGGAGAAGCTTTTCCTCGTGGGTGCGGTACAGCTCCCGGATGCGGCGGCGGGCCCGGTTACGCTTGACGGCGTTGCCCAGCTTGACTCCGGTGGTAATTCCCAGCCGGCTGACGGGCCGGCCGGTCTTCCGGCAGTAGATGACGAAATAAGGAGAGACGGCACTCTTCCCCTTACTGTACAGCCGGCGGAATTCATGATTTTGTTTCAGCGGGACGGTATGCTTCATGATTTCCTCCGTATGCACAGATAGGGCGGAGGATCTTCTCCCACGCCCCTGGTTGTGCGCTATCTAAAACTGTCTGTCCCGTTCCGGCTGCCCATGGGCAGAGAAGGGCGGCCAGGCCGCCGCTCTCTTCATCAGTGGGTCAGGCGGGCGCGGCCCTTGGCGCGGCGGCGTGCGAGCACCTTGCGGCCATTGCGGGTGGCCATACGCTTGCGGAAGCCGTGCTCCTTGGAGCGCTGACGCTTTTTGGGCTGATAGGTACGAAGCATGGGGGACACCTCCTCAATCTGGAACCTGCATTCATAACCGGAAAATACGGGTTCTTAAATTTCAAGCCGGCTCTCCCGGCCCAACAACAGCTTTCCTGAAAGCTGCGGTCTGCAAAAGATACGTGCAGTATTATAGCGGATAAAAGCCTTCCGTGTCAACTATCTTTTTGACCTTGAAAAAAAGAAATTTTTATATTTTTCCCCTTTTCTCTACATCTTGTGGAAGTATCTCCTTCTGAACACAAGCCACGCCACACATTTAAAATAAAAAATATGGAAAAACCTTGCCCTTTCGCCTATTTTTTGGTATAATAAAATGCTATGAAGTTTATCTTTTATCTGCTCTTGAAATCCCGTTGCCATAAGGAGGACCGCCATGAATCCCGCTGCGGAAGTGTGGAAAAAAGTAAAGGAGCTGATGGGGGCTGAAATGACCTCCACCACCCTGAATACCTGGTTTGACGACGCTCAGGCCGTCGCCCTGCAGGAGGATCGGTTTGTCCTCTACAGCCCCAGCAGGCTGAAGCGGGATATCATCACCGCCCGCTACGTTGTACCCATCCAAAACGCTCTCCATGAGCTGTTTTCCGCTGCCTTTCAGGTAACCGTCCTGACTGAGGGCGAGCTGGACAGTTTTCAAGAGGAAACAAAACCCGGTTCCTTCCTTCCCGGCACGGAGGAATACACCTTTGAGCGCTTTGTGGTGGGTCCCTCCAACAAATTTGCCCACGCGGCTGCCCGAAAGGTGGCGGACAACCCGGGAGAGAGCTACAATCCCCTGTTCATCTTCGGCAACTCCGGTTTGGGAAAGACCCATCTGCTCTACTCCATCGCTCATACTATTCACGCCAGCCACCCCGAATATAAAATCATTTACGCCAAGGGAGACGCTTTTACCAACGAGCTGGTAGCCGCCATCCGGGAGGGCCGCAATCAGGAATTCCGGGATAAATACCGGGGGGCCGACGTCTTTCTCATGGACGATGTGCAGTTTATCGCCGGCCGGGACTCCACCCAGGAGGAGATGTTCCATACCTTCAATACCCTGTACGAGCTGAAAAAACAGATTGTCTTTACCTCCGACCGGCCGCCCAAAGAGATGCTTCGGCTGGAGGACCGGCTGAAAACCCGCTTTGAATGGGGCCTGCTGGCCGATATCATCCCCCCGGACTACGAAACCCGCATGGCCATCGTAAAAAACAAGTCCATCCGTATGGGCATGGAGCTGCCTGACTTCCTGATCCAGCTCATTGCAGAAAATATCACCGCCAATGTCCGCCAGATTGAGGGAACGGTAAACAAAATCATGGCCTATCAGGATTTGATTGGGGATTCGGTGGACAAAAACACGGTCATCCGAGCTGTGAAGGACATCTTCAAGGAAAAGTCCGATATTCTGCCAACCGCCGACGTTATCATTGAGGAGGTCTGCAAGTTTTACAACATTGAACCCGGTATTCTCCGGGGGCAGGGGCGTTCCAAGGATATCTCCCTTGCCCGGCAGATCGCCATCTATCAGATCCGCCGCATGACCAACCTCTCTCTGAAGGAAATCGGCCAGGAATTCAACGGACGGGACCACAGCACGGTCCTGAACGCTCTGAATCGGATTGAGGGCCTGGTAAAAACCGACCCGGAAAAAGCGGAAATCATCAAGGATATCACCACCAATATCAATGCCAGATACGAATAGGCTTCCTCGGCGGCAGGCGCTCTTCTTTTTAAACCAAGAAATAGAGCCGGAGAGAACTTCTCTGTCGTCCCATATAAAAACAGATTTCCACAGTTATTTGTGGAATACGGGTGGAGAACCGTGGAAAAAAAGAGAACCTGTGGAAAATTTACTTCTTTCGTCCACAACCTCTGTGCAGAATTTTTTCTTAGAGCCACAGCTGATTTCCGTCTTTCTCCACATTATTTTTGCCTACCGGCTACTGTTACTAAAAACATATCCTCTCCTCCCTACAGCGGAGAGAGAAAGAGATTGGAGGAACCCCACTATGAAATTCTCCTGTGAAAAAGCCCTGCTGTCCGCTGCCGTATCCGTCACCTCCCGGGCGGTGGCAGCCAAGAGTTCCATTCCCGCTATGGAGGGCATCCTGATTGAGGCGGGAACCGCCCTGCGCCTCACCGGCTATAATCTGGAAACCGGCATTCAGGCCGCCGTCCCCGCCGAAATTACGGAAGAGGGCTCTCTGGTTCTGTCTGCCCGACTCTTCGGGGAGATCGTCCGAAAAATGCCGGACGACGTGGTGGTGTTCTCATCCCAGGGCTATACCGTTAATATCAAATGCGGCCTGTCCGAATTTAATATTCTGGGCACCGACCCGGAAGAATTTCCCGAACTGCCCAGTGTGGATCAGCAAAACGCTTTGACCATCAAACAGCCGGTGCTGCGCTCCATGATTGCTCAAACCCTCTTCGCTGTCAGCGACAATGAGAGCCGGCCCATTCACACCGGATCCCTTTTTGAGGTAGACGAGACCGGTCTCACCGTTGTTTCGGTGGACGGCTACCGTCTGGCTTTGCGGCACGAGTCAGTAGAGGAAAAGAGGGGAGCGGAATCCTTCTCCTTCGTGGTGCCCGGCTCCGCCCTGGGCGAGGTGGAAAAGATATGCTCCGGGGAGGAGGAGGTCGCCGTTACCCAGGGCGCCCGGCACATTATGTTCAAGACCGGGGACACCGTGCTGGTCTGCCGCCGGCTGGAGGGGGATTTTTTAGCTTATCGCAACGCCATCCCCCGGAACAATAGCATCAAGGTAGAGGTAGAGGCCCGGGCCCTGCTCTCCTCCATCGACCGGGTATCCCTTATCATCAGTGAGAAATTGAAGTCCCCCTTACGCTGCGTCTTTGGGGACGGCGTGGTTTCCATCACCACCAGGACCGCCATCGGGGACGCTGCGGACCAGTGCGTCATTTCCGGCGACGGCGGCGGGCTGGAGATAGGATTTAACAACAAGTACTTGATGGAAGCCGTCAAGGCGGCTCCCGCAGACAAGCTGCGCATGGAGTTTACTTCAGGGGTGGCCCCCTGCGTCATTTTTCCCGCCGAGGGGGAGGAAAACTTTACCTATATGGTGCTGCCTGTGCGGCTGAAAGCAAATTGATGGGATTGTTGAAAAGTTTCACGTGAAACAAAAAAGAGGGTAAAATGGAGACACATAAGATTAAAATTCATACTGAGTTTATCAAGCTGCAGGATCTGCTGAAATTTGCCGGGGCGGTGGAAACCGGCGGGGACGCCAAGCTGATCATCCAGGAGGGTCGGGTGTCCGTCAACGGTGAGGTCTGCCCCATGCGGGGAAAGAAGCTGCACCCCGGAGACCGGGCGGTTATTGACGGTGAGACTGAGCTTATTGTCATATGATTGTCAAATCGCTGGAGCTGGATTTTTTCCGCAACTACGCCCATCTGGAGGCGGAGTTTGACTCCCGAATCAACCTGATTTATGGGGACAACGCCCAGGGCAAAACCAACCTGCTGGAGGCCGCCGCCTACTTGTCCGCCGCCCGGTCTCACCGTGCCCGGTACGACCGGGAGATGATTATGCTGGACGTCGGTTCTGCCTTTGTCAGAGGGGAAATATTCAGCCGGAACCGGAATTTTACCCTGGAGGCGCATCTTTTCCGCGGTCGGGGGCGGCAGTTGTTTTCCAATGGGGTAAAGCTAAAGACCGCAGCCGAGCTGGCGGGAATTTTAAATACGGTGCTTTTCTGTCCTGAGGACCTTTCCCTTATCAGGGCGGGAGGAGCAGAGCGGCGGCGATTTCTGGACGGGGCTATCTGCCAGCTGCGGCCCCGGTATGCCCAGGCCCTGACGGAATACAGCCGGCTTTATGACCACAAGACCCGCATTCTGCGGGACTGGCCGGAGAACCCATCCCTGCTCCAGACTCTGGACGACTTCAACCTGCGCATGGCCCAGACAGGGGCTATTGTTATCCACTACCGGGCCCACTTTATCAAACGGCTGCAGGAGCGGGCTCCTGCCATTCATGCCGACTTCTCCGGGGGCCGGGAGGGACTGGAATTGGGCTATGAGACGGTGTCCACCGTGACCGATCCCCAGAAACAGCCCCGGGAATTGCTGTCCCAGCTGCTGGAGCATCAGGAATCCCACCGCCAAGCGGAGATCGACAGCCGGCAGTGCCTGTCCGGACCCCACAAGGACGACCTGACGGTGAATATCGGCGGAAAAAACGCCAAGACTTATGCCTCCCAAGGTCAGACCCGCACTGCCGCTTTGTCTTTAAAGCTGGCCCAGCGGGAAATTTTTCAGGAGGAGACCGGAGAGTGGCCCGTTCTTCTGCTGGACGACGTGCTCTCTGAGCTGGACCCCAGGCGGCAGGCCTTTGTCCTGAACCGCATCCGGGGAGGGCAGGTGTTTATCACCTGCTGTGAGGAGGAGAAGCTGGAGAGCTTGGAGGGCGGCAGAGCGTTTCATATCCGTGACGGAAAGCTGGTGTAAAGCGTGTATCTGCATCTAGGACAATCTGTCGTCATCCCCCTTCAGGACATTTTGGGTATCTTCGACCTGGATAACGCCAGCTGGGCTTACAAGACCCGGGAGCTGCTGGAGCGGGCAGAGCAGGAGGGCCGGACCATCTGGCTTACCGAGGATCTGCCCCGGTCCTTTATCCTGGCGGACAGCCGCTGGGGGGAGTCTGTCGTCTACATCTCCCCTCTGTCCTCCGCCACCCTGGCTGCCCGAACAGAGCAGGGCGGGTTGGAGTAGCAGGAAAAAAGCCTCCTTTGCCAAAGGAGGTGGCACGGGCGAAGCCCGTGACGGAGGATTTTCGCTTCGTGAAACACAATTCCCACCCGGCTTCGCCGGGAGTCCCTTTGTCAAAGGGGCCATACGAAAAGAGGAGGTTATCATATGGAATCCATCGAGTATTTGTGGAAAGACCGCAAGCGTCATCTGGGGCTGCCCCTGTCCTTTACCCGCTACCGGCTCAGCGAGGACCGGTTGTTTTGCGAGACCGGCTTTCTCAATATTAAATCTGACGAAGTGCTGCTTTACCGGGTGAGGGACCTGCAGTTGAACATGACCTTGGGTCAGCGAATCTTCGGTGTGGGAACAGTATGTGTGGTCTCCTCTGACAAGAGCATCCCCCATTTGGATCTGAAGAATGTCAAAAAGCCCAGGGAAGTCAAGGAACTGATTCACCAGAATGTGGAGGCGGCCAAGGACAAGCGCCGTATGCGGACCACCGAACTGGTGGGCGGTGAGGCGGGAGAGGACGACTACCACGATACCGCTGATCTGGAAGATGAGGAATTGGATTAATTTGCAGGGACAGAGATCGGCCCGTGCAGGATTTTACCATCGCGGAGGGAAATTATGTCTGAAGAACTGAATCAGCTGAACGAATTGAATACCACTCAGACCGACCATGAGTACGGCGGATCGGAGATCCAGGTCCTGGAGGGCCTGGAGGCGGTGCGCAAGCGCCCGGGCATGTATATCGGCTCCACCTCGGAGTCCGGTTTGCACCATCTGGTATATGAGATCGTGGACAACTCCATTGACGAGGCCCTGGCCGGCCACTGCACCGATATTACCGTTACCATTAACCCGGGAAACACTGTCACCGTCACCGACAACGGCCGGGGCATCCCAGTGGATATTCAGCCCCAGACGGGCCGGCCTGCCCTGGAGGTGGTCTTTACTGTCCTCCACGCCGGCGGCAAGTTTGGCGGAGGCGGGTATAAGGTGTCCGGCGGTCTCCACGGAGTGGGCGCCTCGGTGGTCAACGCCCTGAGTGAGTGGCTGGAGGTTCAGGTCCATAAGAACGGGGAGATTTACGAGATGCGGTTCTCCCGGGGCAAGATTACCCAGGAGATGAAGGTGGTAGGCAAGACCGACCACACCGGTACCACCGTCACCTTCAAGCCTGATCCGGAGATGTTCGACACCCTGGAATACAGCTACGACACCCTCCACACCCGTATGCGGGAGGAGGCCTTTCTCAACGCCGGCCTGCGCATCCAGACCGTGGATCTGCGCCCCGGCCGGGAGCAGGAGGACGACATGTGCTATGAAGGGGGCATCCGGGAGTTTGTCACCTTCATCAATCGAAACAAGGACGCCCTCCACAGCGATGTGATCTATATGTCCGGAGCCCGGGAGGATTCCATGGCCGAAATTGCCATGCAATACAACGACGGCTATCAAGAGGTCATGGTCTCCTTCGCCAACAACGTGCACACCCCCGAGGGGGGTATGCACGAGGAGGGCTTCCGCCGGGCGCTGACCAATGCCCTCAACGCCTACGGCCGGAAGATCAAGCTGCTCAAGGACGACGAGAAGGTGTCCGGCGAGGATTGCCGGGAGGGACTTACCGTGGTCATTTCGGTAAAGCTCACCGAAGCCCAGTTTGAGGGTCAGACCAAAGCCAAGCTGGGCAACAGCGAAATGCGCACCCTAGTCAACAACGTGGTATCCGAAAAGCTGGAAATTTATCTGGAGGAGAATCCAGCAGTGGGACGGGCCATTCTGGACAAGGCCCTCATGGCCAACCGGGCCCGGGAGGCCGCCCGCAAGGCACGGGAATCCATCCGCCGCAAGACCGCCCTGGGCGGGGCCGCCATGCCCGACAAGCTGCGAGACTGCAACGAGGCCAATCCCGAGCTGACTGAGATCTACATCGTTGAGGGCGACTCCGCCGGCGGCTCGGCCACCAAGGGACGGGACAGCCGCTTCCAGGCCATTCTCCCCCTGTGGGGCAAGATGCTCAACGTGGAGAAGGCCCGGGCGGACAAGGTCTACGGAAACGACAAGCTCACTCCCGTCATCACCGCCCTGGGGGCGGGGATCGGGGATGACTTCGATCTGAACAGACTGCGCTACCACAAGGTTATCATCATGGCCGATGCCGACGTGGATGGCGCCCATATCCGCACGCTGCTGCTCACCTTCTTCTTCCGCTTCATGCGGCCGCTGATTGAAAACGGATATGTCTACTCCGCCGTTCCGCCCCTGTTCAAGCTGACTCGGGGCAAACAGACCCGGCTGGCCTTCTCTGAGGAGGAGCGGGACAGGATTTCCGCCGAGCTGCGGGGAGACAACCCCAACGCCAAGGTGGACATCAGCCGTTTCAAGGGTCTGGGTGAGATGGACGCCCACGAGCTCTGGGAGACCACCATGGACCCGGAGCGCCGCACCCTGCGCCGCATCGAGCTGGACGACGCCGTTCGGGCCGACGAGACCTTTACCGTCCTCATGGGCGAAAAGGTGGAGCCCCGGAAGGAGTTCATCGAGCGCAACGCCAAGTATGCCGTCAACCTTGATTATTAAGGGAGAACAGACCAATGAGTAAGAAACCCCAATACGATCCCGAGGAGATCCGTTATCCGGACCAGAAAATTGTCACCTCCTCCCTGGTGCCGGAGATGGAGAACTCCTATATTGAATACGCCATGTCGGTCATCGTAGGCCGGGCGCTTCCGGACGTACGGGACGGCCTGAAGCCCGTCCACCGCCGCATTCTGTACACCATGTACGAGGGCGGGCTGACCGCCGACAAGGCCTTTAAGAAGTCGGCCACCTGCGTGGGCGACGTGCTGGGCCACTACCACCCCCACGGGGACCAAAGCGTCTATGACGCGCTGGTCCGCCTGGCCCAGGACTTCTCCATGCGCTACATGCTGGTGGACGGCCACGGCAACTTCGGCTCGGTGGACGGGGACCCCCCGGCGGCCTACCGCTACACCGAGGCGAGAATGTCCCGGCTGTCCGGCGAGATGCTCCGGGACATCGAAAAGGAGACGGTGGACTGGGAGCCCAACTTTGACGAGAGCCGGAAGGAGCCCAAGGTGCTCCCCTCCCGCTTCCCCAACCTGCTGGTCAACGGCTCCAGCGGCATCGCCGTGGGTATGGCCACCAACATTCCGCCCCATAACATGCGGGAGGTCATCAACGCCGTCATCTGCGTGCTGGACGACCCGGAGGCCACCCTGGCCGATCTGATGGAGCACATCCACGGCCCCGATTTTCCCACCCGGGCCATCATCATGGGCCGGGCGGGCATCCGCGCCGCCTATGCCACCGGCCGGGGCCGGGTAACCATCCGGGCTCGCCACGAGTTTGAGGAATTCGGCAAGGACCGCACCCGCATTGTCATCAGCGAGATCCCCTACCAGGTGAACAAACGGATGCTTATTAAAAATATGGCCGACCAGGTGGAGGACAAGCGACTGGAGGGCATCTCCGACATTCGGGACGAGAGCGACCGCAACGGCATGCGCATCGTCATCGAGCTGAAGCGGGACGCCAACCCCCAGGTGGTCCTGAACCGCCTGTTTGCCCAGACTCAGCTTCAGACTACCTTTGCCATCAACATGCTGGCCCTGGTGGAGGTAAACGGCAAGCTCCAGCCCAGGATTTTGTCCCTGCGGCACATTCTGGATGAGTACATCGCCCATCAGGAGCAGGTCATCATCCGCCGCACCAAATATGACCTGAAAAAAGCCCAGGAGCGGGCTCATCTGCTGGAGGGCCTGCTCATCGCCCAGGATAACATTGACGAGGTTATCCATATCCTCCGCACCAGCTATGACAACGGCAAGGAGCGGCTGATGGAGCGCTTTGAGCTGGACGACGTCCAGGCCCAGGCCATCTGCGACATGCGGCTCATCTCCCTCCAGGGGCTGAACCGGGAGAAGCTGGAGGCGGAGTACAAGGAGCTGGAGGAGCGCATCGCCTACTTCAACCAGCTTCTCGCTTCCGAGGAGATGCTCCGGGGAGTGCTGAAGGAGGAGCTCACCGCCATTCGGGACAAGTACGGCGACGACCGGATCACCGAGATCCAGGACGTGGAGGACGAGATCGACATCGAGGATCTGATCGAGGAGGAGCAGTGCGTCTTTACCCTCACCCAGGCGGGGTATATCAAACGCACCCCGGCCAGCGAATATGCCGCCCAGTCCAAGGGAGGCATGGGCAAGAAGGGCATCACCACCCGGGAGGAGGACTACGTGGTGGATGTGTTCACCGCCTCCACCCACGACTATATCCTCTTCTTTACCGACACCGGCAAGGTCTACCGCAAGAAGGGCTACCAGATTCCCGAGAGCGGCAAGACCGCCAAGGGCACCAATATTGTCAATATACTTCAGGTGGAGCAGGGGGAGCGGGTCCAGGCCATGCTCCACTACCGGGAAATTGAAAACGAGGAGCTGTACCTGTTCATGGTCACCCGGAACGGTACGGTAAAACGGCTGCCCGTCCGCACCCTGAAAAACCTGCGAAACATCGGTATCCGGGCCCTGCGCCTGGATGAGGGGGATCAGTTGGTCTGCGTTCGGGAGACCGACGGAACCAAGAAGATACTCATTGCCACCCACGACGGTATGGCGGTCTGCTTCGACGAGAACGATGTGCGGGCCATGGGCCGGGACGCCGTAGGCGTCCGGGGCATCCGTCTGCGGGAGGGGGACTATGTGGTGGGGGCCGCCCGGATGACCGAGGGGCGGACCGTACTGTCCATCACCGAGAAGGGCTTCGGAAAGCGCACTCCTGTGGAGGAGTACCGCATCACCAACCGGGGTGGCGTAGGTATCAAGAACTATATGATTACCGAGAAAACCGGCCCTATTGTGGGAGTCAAGGTGGTGGACGGCTCCGAGGACCTGCTGGTGGTCACCCAGGCGGGCATTCTCATCCGCACCCACGTGGACGCCATCAAGCAGTGCGGCCGCTCCACCCAGGGCGTGATTGTGATGCGCTTCAAAGAGGAAGGGGACAAGGTAATCTCCCTGGCCCTGGCCGACCGGGAGGAAAACGCCGAGATTGTCCAGCCGGAAGAGGCGGCATCTGAGGAGGAGGCCACATGAGCAGGCACAGACGGGGACGGATCACCGTCCAGCGCCAGCCCACCGGCGGAGAAAAAATTGCCATGCGGGGAATGGGCGTGTTCCACGCCGTCTTTGGATCAGTATTTGTCCTGGTGGGGTTGAGTATCCTGCCCAATATCGGGGTGTTTGGCCTGATTTTCGTGGCCGCCGGGGCTTTCTTTGCCATCAATGGGATAACGCTGGCCCTGGGCAGGAATGGACTGGCCCGCCGGACAGCCTACGACATGGAGACCGATGTGGAGGAGGAAACCATTGTGGGCCTCTTCGACGACCCGGACGAGAGAAAAGGGAGCGTCCCTCCCCCGGCGGAGACCCACGACCACATCCCCTCTACCGCCTTGGACGCTGAACACTGGCTGAAGCAACTGGAGAACTTGAAATCTGCCGGACTGATCGACGACCGGGAGTACCGGGAGAAGCGGGAACAGATATTGAAGGAGCTGTAATTATGAAATTAGCCAACGCCTTATCCCAGCGGTCGGAGCTGCAGACCCGCATCCGCCAGCTGGAGAGCCGGCTGAACAACAACGCCCAGGTTCAGGAGGGGGAGCAGCCCGCCGAGGACCCCATGGAGCTGCTGAAGGAGCTGGAGGCGGACTACGCCCGACTGGAGGAGTTGATTTCCGCCATCAACCGCACCAACAGCTCCACGAAACTGGAGGACGGCGCCGCCCTGTCCGACCTGCTGGCGAAACGGGACTGCCTCAAGGGAAAGCTGTCCGTCCTGCGGGGCTTTCTGGACAACGCCAGCGCCTTGGTCCGCCGCCACAGCGTCAGCGAGATCAAGGTAAAGAGCGCAGTGGATGTCCGCCAGCTTCAAAAACAGGTGGACGGGCTGTCCAGGGAGCTGCGGGAGCTGGAGGAGGCCATCCAGGAGAAAAACTGGACCACAGAACTGCTGTAATTTTCCGTCCGCAGGGCGGGAAACAGGAAAATTTGGTTGCGCGAAAGGCGGGCGTCAAGCCCCAACGTGCCGGGGCCAATTGGCACACTTGTCATGGTAACGAGCGGGGCCATTCGTTGGGTTCAAATCCCAATTTATGATTATGCCTGGTACTGTTACACCTGTAATATTACAATTTGTATTGATTACCGGACGTCGATTTCGCGCGGGCGGGTAAGGGGAAATTATGAAAACAGTCACCATCTACACCGACGGGGCCTGCTCCGGCAACCCCGGCCCCGGGGGCTGGGGGGCCATTCTGATGTACGGCGCCTACAAGAAGGAGCTGTCCGGGGGCGAGGCCCGGACCACCAATAACCGTATGGAACTCACCGGGGTCATCGCCGCCCTGGAGGCGCTGAAGGAGCCCTGCACCGTGGAGCTGTACTCCGACAGCAAATATGTCATCGACGGCCTGGGCAAGGGCTGGGCCAAGGGCTGGCGAGCCCGGGGCTGGGTGAAGGCGGACAAAAAGCCCGCCCTCAACCCAGATCTGTGGGGCCGTCTGCTGGATTTGTGCGAGAAGCACACGGTAAACCTCCACTGGGTAAAGGGCCACGCCGAGAACGAATACAACAACCGCTGTGACGAGCTGGCGGTACAGGAGAGCCAGAAGCATAAATAAGTGACTCAGGGCCGGAGGGGCCTTAATATAAAGAGAAGGAAGGCATATTTATGGGCAAGTTTGTGATTTCCAAAACCAAGAACGGTGAGTTTACCTTCAACCTGAAGGCGGGCAACGGTGAGGTAATCCTCTCCGCCTCCGAGAGCTACACCAGCATGTCCGGCTGCAAGGGAGGCATTGCATCCGTGCAGAAGAACGCTCTGGCCCATGTAGAGGACCAGACGGTGGAGGGCTTTGAGAAGCTGACCCATCCAAAATTTGAGGTCTACCAGGATAAGGCCGGCGAGTTCCGCTTCCGTCTGAAGGCCAAGAACGGTGAAAACATCGGCAAGAGCGAGGGCTACAAGGCCAAGGCAAGCTGCATGAACGGCATCGCCTCTGTGGGCAGAAACGCCCCCGATGCCAAAATTGAGGAGCCGAAGGAAGAGGAGTAAGCCGCTCTGAACCCATTGAAGGGCGCCCGTCGGGGTGCAGATGACCCAGATGAACACAAAAAAGCGCCCGTCAGGGCGCTTTTTTGCTAGTTTTTTTCTTATTTCGGTAGCAGATGTCCCGGTTGCCGCAGGTAGCGCAGCCCCGTCCGCACCCCCGCTTTTTGCCGTAGTCATTGAACAGCAGAATGGCAATGGGGATGCCGATCACCGCTACAGCGAACAGCCCGATGGCGAAATATTCCACAGGCGGGCCTCCTCTCAGTCGAAATAGAACAGCTCCTCAAACTTCTTGTCCAGGGCGACGCACAGCACCAGGGCCAGCTTGGCGGTGGGGTTGAACTGTCCCGTCTCGATGGAGCTGATGGTCTGCCGGGAAACCCCCACCAGCTTGGCCAGCTCTCCCTGGGACAGGGACCGCTCCGCCCGGGCCACCTTGAGCCTGTTTTTTAAAACCAGCTGGTCGTCCATGCCCTCACCCCTGTAAAAAATATTTTACCACATAGAACATAGAAGAGACAAGAGCTATTATTTCTGTCCATATTAAGAGGATGCTTTCATAATGATACACAATGCCGCCAGCGCGGCGGCTGCCGCGCCGATGAGCGCACCGACTAGATAGACGGTCTTGCGGTGATAGCGGTAGAGCGTAAAATCGTGGGTCGTTTCCGAAATGAGCATCGTCAGCACGAAGGGCCAGAAGGAAACAAACGCCTCGCCGGTGGCCAGATCCTGAATTGTCAGCAGCAGGATAATACAGCCGTTGGCGAAAAGTATAGCCCGGTAGCCGGCTTTACAGGCCGTCAATTCGATCTGCCGGTCCCGCTCGTCCAAGTTCCGGTTTTCTTGCTGGCTCTTTTCCAGAATTTCGTTTTTATCCATCAGGCTGCCCCCTTTCCCGGTAAGTAAATTCATCGTAGCACAGCAGCGGCTCTTTGTCAAGTATACTTGTCAGAAAAATAATAAAACTTGTCAAAAAAGAATAGTCTTGCCTTTTCCGGAAAAACAGGGTACAATCAGGAGCAATATTGCATGACCGGGAGGAAGCAGGAATGAAGGAATTTCGCGGAAGTCAAAACTACGTGGCCTCGGAGGAGCTGCTCCGGGCGGCCAACATCGCCATGGTACTGCAAAAGCCCCTGCTTATCAAAGGGGAGCCGGGCACCGGCAAGACCATGCTGGCCGAGGCCATCTCCCAGGCGCTGGGTAAAAAGCTCATCATCTGGAATATCAAGTCCACCACCAAAGCCCAGGACGGCCTCTACGTCTACGACGTGGTTCAGCGGCTCTATGACAGCCAGTTCGGCGGCCAGGGAGTGGACGACATTGAGAAGTACGTCAAGCTGGGCAAGCTGGGGGAGGCTTTTACCGACGAGGAACAGGTGATCCTCCTCATCGACGAGATCGACAAGGCGGACCTGGAGTTTCCCAACGACCTGCTGTGGGAGCTGGACCGGATGGAATTCCACATCCCGGAGACGGGCCGGACGGTGAAAGCCAGCCACCGCCCCGTTGTGATCATCACCTCCAATGCCGAGAAGGAGCTGCCCGACGCATTTCTGCGCCGGTGCGTCTTTCATTACATTGAGTTTCCCGGCAAGGAGCTGATGGAGGATATCGTCCGGGTCCATTTCCCGGATATAGATAAAAGGCTGTTGGATCAGGTTTTAGAAGCTTTTTATAAGATCAGAAACCTGCCCCAGATCAAGAAAAAACCATCCACCAGCGAAATTATCGACTGGATTCAGGCTCTTCAGCACGGGGGCGTGGATGTGCGGCGCATCGTGAAGGAGGTGCCCTATCTGGGGGTGTTGCTGAAGAAGAACGAGGACATCGACGTCCTGCGCCGGCAGTGGCGGTGAGACAATGTTTACCGGTTTTTTGTATCTGCTCCGGCGCAGCGGCCTGAAGGTTTCTCTCACCGAGTGGATGGCGCTGATGGAGGGGCTGCACAAAAATCTCCACGAGGCCAGCTTCACCGGCTTTTACCACCTGTGCCGCTGTCTGCTGGTGAAGAGCGAGGCGGACTTCGACGCCTTTGACCGCACCTTTCTGGAGTACTTCAAGGACGTCCCCTTCCAGCAGGAGGTATCCCAGGAATTATTAGACTGGCTGAACAGGCCGGAGGTGTTATCCGATTACGCCAACTGGGACGAGATACAGGCGCTGAAAAACATGGGTTTCTCCGAGGAGGAGATCGAGCGGATGCTGAAAGAGCGCATGGCGGAGCAGACCGAGGAGCACAACGGGGGCAGTTACTGGGTGGGCACCCACGGCATGTCCATGTTCGGAAACTCCGGGCTCTCCCCCAAGGGCATCCGGGTGGGAGGACAGTCCATGCACCGCCGGGCCTTCCGGGTGGCGGGGGAGCGGAAATTTCGGGACTTCCGCCGGGACAACACCCTGGACACCCGTCAGTTTCAGGTGGCGCTGCGCCACCTGCGGCAGTTTTCCGGCCTGGTGGACCTCCCCCCTACCGAATTTGATGTGGACAATACCATCAAGGACACGGCGGACAACGGAGGCCTGCTTAAGGTACGCTACAAACGGCCCCGGGAGAATACGGTGAAGGTGCTTCTTCTCATGGACTCGGGGGGCTCCATGGACTACTATGCTCAGCTGTGCTCCGCCCTGTTTCAGGCGGTGTCCAAGTCGGGCCACTTCAAGGACCTGAAGGTCTACTACTTCCACAACTGTCCCTACGGCCGGCTGTACAATGCCCCTACCCTCATGACCCGGGACAGCGTGCCCACCGACTGGGTGCTGTCCAATATCTCCGGGGACTACAAGCTGATCCTGGTGGGGGACGCCCAGATGGCCCCCTATGAGCTGACGGGGGGCTGGTACGGCCGCGGAGACCGGGCGGGGGGCCCTCAGTGCGGCATGGACTGGCTGCGGCTGCTGAAGGGGAGATTCCGGAACGCTATCTGGCTCAACCCCAGCCGCCGTCCCGACTGGGGGGAGTACTGGTCCCAGACCTATGACGTTATCGCCCGGGAGTTCCCTATGTTCCTCCTCACGGTGGACGGCCTGGAAGAGGGCATGAAGAAGCTGCTGACAAGATAAAGGAGGCATATAGAATGGAAGGGATTCGAAAGGCACGCCTGGAGGACATTCCACAGGTGGCGGCCATCTATGACCGGCTCTTGAGCGAGGAGGAGAATGGACGGGCGGTTATCGGCTGGATCAGGGGAGTTTACCCCACCGAGCAGACCGCCCGGGACGCCCTGGAGGCGGGCACCCTGTTCGTCCTGGAGCGGGAGGGCAGCGTGGCCGCGGCGGCCAAGATTGACCAGAATCAGGTGCCCGAGTACGCCGGAGCCCCCTGGCGGTATCCGGAGGCTCCGGATGCCCAGGTGATGGTGCTCCACACCCTGGTAGTGGACCCGGCCTTTGCCGGGCAGGGCTGCGGAACACAATTTGTAGCTTTCTACGAGGAATACGCTTTGGCCTGCGGCTGTCCCTACCTCCGGATGGACACCAACGCCAGAAACGCCGCCGCCCGCCGGCTGTATGCCCGCCTGGGCTATTGGGAGGCGGGGATTGTCCCCTGCGTGTTCAACGGCATCCCGGATGTACAGCTGGTCTGCCTGGAAAAGAAACTGTAAAAACCTATCCCCGGAGCGCTTCAGCGCTCCGGGGATGATTCTTTATCTGGCCATATCGTGGCTGTTAAGCAGGGCCTGCTTGATGTCCCACAGCTTCTGGGACAGGTCCACGTAGTAATTGTGGGGGTTTTCAAACCGCTTTACCTCGTCCCAGAGGGAGTCCACCTGGCGCTGGCAATAGGCCCGGCTGGTCTGGAGGTCGGGCACCTGATACACCAGCTCGCCCTGCCGGAATACGGGGACCATCAGCTCCCTGGCCTCGATATCGGTGTACACCTTTCGCTTCCAGGTGGCGTCCGGATCAAAGAGCTCCAGGGGCTGGGAGAAATCAAATTCCTCGTCGTGGAGGGAGATCAGGTCGGCCTCCGCCTTGCCGGTGTCCTTGGAGAAGATGCGGTAAATCTTCTTGAAGTGAGGAGTGGTAATCTTGGCGGCGTTCTCACTGATCTTGATCTTGGGGATAATGGTTCCGTCGTCCCCCTCGATGGCAGCCAGCTTGTAGACCCCGCCGAACACCGGCTCTGAGCGGGAGGTGATCAGCCGCTCGCCCACGCCGAAGGAGTCGATCCGGGCCCCCTGGCGCACCAGGTCCCGGATGATATACTCGTCCAGGGCGTTGGAGGCCACAATCTTGCAGTCGGTAAACCCGGCCGCGTCCAGCATCTCCCGGGCCTTCTGGGACAGATAGGTCAGATCGCCGCTGTCCAGTCGGATGCCGCATTTGGTAATGCCCTTGGGCACCAGGACTTCGTTAAAGGCCCGGATCGCGTTGGGTACGCCGGAGTGCAGGACATTGTAGGTGTCCACCAGCAGGGTGGCGTTGTTGGGGTAGAGCTCACAGTAGGTCTTGAAGGCGGTGTATTCGTCCGGGAACATCTGCACCCAGGAGTGGGCCATGGTCCCTGTGGCGGGGGAGCCGTACCGCTGGTCGGCCATGGTGCAGGCGGTAGCGGAGCAGCCGGCGATATAGCTGGCCCGGGCCCCCAGCAGGGCCCCGTCCGCCCCCTGGGCCCGGCGGGAGCCGAACTCCGCTACGGGACGGCCCTCGGCGGCCCGGACAATGCGGTTGGACTTGGTGGCGATGAGGGACTGGTGGTTCAGAGTGAGCAGGATAAAGGTCTCCACGAACTGGGCCTGGATAGCCGGGGCCCGAACGGTGAGGATGGGCTCGTTGGGAAAGACCGGGGTGCCCTCGGGGACGGCCCAGATGTCGCCGGTGAACTTGAATTCCCGCAGGAAGGACAAAAACGCCTCGCTGAAGCAGCCCTTGGTCCGGAGGTAGGCCACATCCTCCTCGTCAAAGCACAGCTCCTGAATGTACTCCACCACCTGGGCAAGACCCGCCGCGATGGCAAAGCCCCCCTTGTCTGGAACAGAGCGGTAAAACACGTCAAAGTAGCAGATGCGGTCCTGCAAACCGGTCTGGAAGTAGCCGTTGGCCATGGTCAGCTCGTAAAAGTCGCACAGCATGGTCAGGTTGGTTTTCGCTTTCATAGAGAAAGCCTCCTTGTGTCGGGGTGACAAGACACCCCCTCATTTGACCCTATTATACACGCTGAGGAAAAAAATGCAAGGGTTTGTGAAACCAAAAAGAGCCCGCCCGTGATATGATAGGTGAAAGCGGCTTTCAAATCAGTTCGGGGGTGTTCCTTATGCGGGAAGAAGCGATGATCGAAAAAATACGCGCCGGCGATCCCACCGGGCTGGAGGCGCTGATGGACCGCTATCTCCCCTACGTCTCGGCGGTGGTGTGGCATATCCTGCGAAACGTCATGCCCGTGGAGGACGGGGAGGAGATCGTCTCCGACGTGTTCCTAGCGGCCTGGGGCCAGCCGGAGGCCCTGCGTCCGGGCTCGGTAAAGGCCTGGCTGGGGGCGGTGGCCCGGAACAGGGCCAAAAACCGGCTGCGGCAGATCAGCCGGACCCTCCCCCTGGAGGAGGACGCTCTGGACATCCCCGGCCCCGACGATCCGCCCGGAGAGTATGAGCGGGCGGTGGAGCGGCGGCTGGTCCGTCAGGCGGTGGACTCCCTGCCCGGGCCGGACCGGGAGATATTCCTGCGCCACTACTATTACGCCCAGACGGTGCAGGAGATTTCCCACCGGATGGGGCTTAACGAGTCCACCGTCAAGACCAGGCTCCGGCGGGGCCGGATGAAGCTGAAAGACACACTGACAAGGGAGGGGTTTCTCCGTGAAGCGTAATATTTCGGACCTGCTGGACCGCTATCCGGCAGAGGACGTGGAATTGGGCGGAAACACCCCCTATTCCCTCACAAGAATAAAGGAGATTACCATGAAAAATATTGATACCGAGACCAGAATCGACAACATTGAGGCCGTCAAGTCCGTAAGGCGCTTCAAGCCCGCGCGGCTGCTCGCCGCCGCCGCTGTGGCGGCCGCTCTGTCCGTCTCCGCCCTGGCGGCGGGGCACATGCTGGGGGCCGGAGAGCTGTTCCGAGACTTCTTTACTAAAGAAGGGGGCGGCCTCTCTCAGGGTCAGATAGACACCCTCGACCAGTTGGGGCAGGCCCTGGGCGAGACGGCCGCCAACCTCCCCGCCGCCGTCACCGACAACGGGGCCACCATCACCCCCCTGGCCGCTATCGCCGACGAGAACATCTACTATGTCCGCCTGCGGGTGGAGGCCCCGGAGGGGACCGCCCTGCCCGACCTGGACGGGGATACCCAAGGCTATTACCAACTGAAAGCCTCCCTGGATGTCCCGGAGGGCGCTTATACGGACTTCAGCTACAATGTGTTAAAGACTGTCCTGGCCGACGACGACCCCGCTGACAACCGCAAGGAGTTTGTCCTCTCCTTCTACGCCCTGGAGGGGGAGACGGACGTGAAGTTCAACGACAATGTCCCCAAGACCCTCACCGTCTCCGGCCTGTGGATTCAGTCCCCCGACAAGGAGTACACCCCCATCTTCACCGGAGATTTCGTCTTTGACTTCGGTCTCAGCTTCCAGTCCCAGACCATCGACCTGGCGGCCGAAGGGCTTACCTGGCACCACGAGCTGTTTGACTACACCAACACCATCCAGTCCCTTTCTCTGTCCCCCCTGAGCCTGACCTACCGGGTGGACTGCTCCCTGCCCGATAATGACAGAGTGGGCCCCTTCTTCGGGGACGTCAAAATCGTGCTGAAGGACGGCACGGTGTTCTTCTCTGAGGCCGAGGATTATGACGCTATGCGGCATTATGTCCAGACCCGGCCCGTCACCCTGCCCATCACCGGCGAGCCCTGGGGTGTCTTCCGTAACTACATCGCCTTTGACCAGCCCCTGGACCTGAGCCAGGTGGACTATGTGCAGTACGGGGACAACCGGATTCCCGTCAGCGTGGAATAATTTCCAGCTTTTGTGACATACTGAACCCACAGCGATCTCCAGATTCCCGCCCGTGCGGGCGGGAATCCAAAAATATCGCAAGGAGGTTTCACTATGTCCGACAAAACTGAGGCCTTTCTCCACAGCCAGACCCGAGAAAATCTGATGCGGGCCTTCGCCGGGGAGAGCCAGGCCCGCAACCGCTACACCATCGCCGCCGGGGTGGCCAATAAGGCGGGGCTGGCCGTCGTCCAGGGGGTGTTTCTGTTCACAGCGGAACAGGAGCGGGTCCACGCCAAACAGTTCTACGCCGCCCTGGAGGACTGCGCCGGCCAGACCGTCAAGGTGGACGGCACCTACCCGGTAGACATCTACTCCGGGGTGCTGGACTACCTGCGGGCCGCCCAGCACAACGAGTACCAGGAGTGGGAGCACGACTACGACCATTTTGCCAAAACCGCCATGAGCGAGGGGTTCCCTCTGGTGGGCAAGCTCTTCGAGAACATCGCCCGGGTGGAAAAGACCCACGGAGACCGGTTCGGCAGGTTCGCCGACCTGATGGAGAAAAACCAGCTGTTCTTCTCTGAGGTAGAGGTCACATGGATGTGCCTCCACTGCGGCTGGACGGTGGAGGCCACCGCCGCTCCCGCTCACTGCCCCGTCTGCCGCCACCCCCAGGGGTATTTTGTCCGCTTCGAGATGGCGCCCTGGTCCTGATACAGCAAGGGCGGCCGAATGGCCGCCCTTCTTCTGTCCCCTCCGCAGCGGGCAAGGCTCCTTTGGCAAAGGAGGCTTTTGTCCGCCCCTGGCAGGCGTTCTTCTATTCAAACGCTCCGAAGATACTCCCGCTCTGGAGGACATGCCCCTCCGCCGCCCGGAGAAAGGACTTCTTCCGCGCGCCGCTGTTCAGGTTCAGGGTACAATCCAGGGCGTAGACAGTGAAGCGGTAGGTATGGGTCCGCCCCTTGGGCGGCTTGGGCCCGGCGTAGCGGTGCAGGCCATAGGCGGCCCCCTGGACCCCGCCGCCGGGGGCCGCCTTTCCCGCCGGAATGGCCCCCGGTATCCGGTCTGAGACGGGCAGGTTCCAAATTACCCAATGGGTAAAGCCCTTGATGGGGTGGCTCATGTCCTCCAGCACCACGGCCAGGGTTTTGGCCTGTGGAGAAAGACCTTCCAGGATCAGCTCCGGGGAGCGGTCTTCCCCCCGGCCGGTGTGCTCCAGGCGAAATGTTCCGTTTTCGATTCCGGGGCAGAGCACCTTCAAAATATTTTCTCCCATATGTCCTCCCATGAGCACAGCCCTCCGAAAAGCTCCGGAGGGCCGCGTAAAATTATCCTTTTTTCTTAGAGGCCTCCCGC
Organism: uncultured Bacillota bacterium; assembly: GCA_947426945.1. Classification (GTDB taxonomy): domain Bacteria; phylum Bacillota; class Clostridia; order Oscillospirales; family Oscillospiraceae; genus Lawsonibacter. The sequence continues at coordinate 1,535 of CANEFX010000006.1, read as the reverse complement.
ATCCGGGCGCCGTGGTCCAGCAGGCGCTTGCGCAGGCGCAGATTCTCCGGGGTGCACTCCAGCAGCTCGTCGTCGGCCAGAAACTCCAGGCACTGCTCCAGGGAGAGGGTGCGGGGGGTGACCAGGCGCAGCGCCTCGTCGGAGCCGGAGGCCCGCATGTTGGTCAGCTGCTTCTTCTTGCACACGTTGACGGAGATGTCCTCCTGCTTGGGGCACTCGCCCACGATCATGCCGCCGTAGACGGGGGTGCCCGCCCCGATGAACAGGGCTCCCCGCTCCTGGGCGTTGAACAGGCCGTAGGTGACAGCCTCCCCTGTCTCAAAGGCCACCAGAGAGCCGGTGGACCGGCGGCTGATCTCTCCCTTCACGGGGGCGTAGCTGTCAAAGACGGAAGCCATGATGCCCTCGCCCTTGGTGTCGGTGAGGAACTCGCTGCGGTAGCCGAACAGGCCCCGGGCGGGGACCAGGAACTCCAGCTTGGTGCGGTTTCCCACAGGATTCATGGTGACGAATTCCCCCTTGCGGGAGCCCAGCTTTTCCATGACGGCCCCCACATAATCGGTGGGCACGTCGATGACCACCCGCTCGATGGGCTCGCATTTCACGCCGTCCACCTCCTGATAGAGGACGCGGGGCGGGGAGACCTGGAGCTCGTAGCCCTCCCGGCGCATGGTCTCAATGAGGATGGACAGGGACATCTCCCCCCGGCCGGCCACGTTGAAGGAGTCGGTGGAGTTTTCCACCTCGGACACCTTCAGAGACACGTCCTTCAGCGTCTCCCGGAACAGCCGGTCCCGAAGCTGGCGGCTGGTGACAAATTTGCCCTCCCGGCCGGCGAAGGGAGAGTCGTTCACCGAGAAGGTCATCTCAATGGTGGGGGCGGAAATCTGAACGAATTCGATGGGCTCCACCCGCTCGGGGGCGCAGACGGTGTCGCCGATGGTCACGTCGCCGATGCCGCTCATGGCGATAATATTGCCGGCGGCGGCCTCCTGCACGGGGACCTTGGACAGGCCGTCAAACTCATACAGGGCGGTGGCCTTGGCCTTCTGGGGGGCGGCGTCGGGGTGGTGGTAGTTGCACACCGCGATCTCCTGGTTCTGCTTCACCGTGCCCCGCTCGATGCGGCCGATGGCGATGCGGCCCACAAACTCGTTGTAGTCGATGGAGGACACCAGCATCTGGAAGGGGGCGTCCAGGTCCACGTCAGGGGCGGGAATATAGTCAATGATGGTGTCAAACAGGGGCTTCAGGTCGCTGCCCGCCACATCGGGCTGGACGGAGGCGGTGCCCTGACGGCCGGAGCAGAAGAGCATGGGAGAGTCCAGCTGCTCGTCAGTGGCGTCCAGATCCAGCAGCAGCTCCAGACACTCGTCCACCACCTCGTACACCCGCTGGTCGGGGCGGTCGATCTTGTTCACCACCACGATCACCTTGTGGCCCAGCTCCAGAGCTTTGGAGAGCACAAACCGGGTCTGGGGCATGGGGCCCTCGGCGGCGTCCACCAGCAGGATAACGCCGTTGACCATCTTCAG
>CANEFX010000005.1 GCA_947426945.1 uncultured Bacillota bacterium | reverse complement strand
CATGGTGGGCTACCTGCTGAAAAACACCGTCACCGAGAACGGCACCGTGGCCCGGGGGGTGTGCGAGGAGACGGCGGACCATTTCCTCACCCAGGTCACCGAGCGCACCAAGATCGAGAAAGGCGAGCCCCCCCGCTACACCGAGGACGACGGCAAAACCTGGACTGAGCTGTCCGGAGACACCATTGTGTCCATGAATATGTGGGGCTTTACCCGCAGCTTCCTGGACGAGGCCCTGGCCCGGTTCCCCGCGTTCCTGGACAGGACCCTGGCCGAGAACCCGGAGAAGGGGGAGTACTTCCTGCCCACCGTGGTCAGCCAGCTCATTGACGAGGGCAAAGCCCGGGTGAAGGTGCTGCGCAGTGAGGACAAGTGGTACGGCGTCACTTATCGGGAGGACAAGCCCACCGTCACCGCCGCCATTGCGGAAAAGACGGCCGCCGGGCTCTATCCCGACCGGCTGTGGGAGGTGTGAGCCATGGTTCAGGCAGAACAGACCCTCCAGGAGGTGCTGGAGGCCTTTGACTTCGGCGCGCCTGTGGTGGGGGCCATCCGCTACGGCTGCGGCCATATCAACGACACCTTTGTGGTCCATACCCAGCCCGAAAACCGCTGCTGCCGCCGGTTTATCCTCCAGCGGATGAGCGCCGCCGCCTTTAAGCGGCCCGACCAGCTGATGGACAACATCATCGGGGTCACCGAGTTTCTGGGCCGGGAGATCAAAAAGCACGGCGGCGACCGCAGCCGGGAGGCCATGGAGGTCATCCGCCCCAAAAACGGTGCGGACTACTACACCGACAGCCAGGGGGGGGCCTGGCGGCTCTACCCCTTTGTGGAGGGGACCGTCTGTCACCAGGCGGCGGATACCCCGGAGCTCTTTGCCGCCTCCGGACGGGCCTTCGGCCGGTTCCAGCAGCTGCTGCGGGATTACCCCGCAGACACCCTGTATGAGACCATCCCCCATTTCCACGACACCGAGGACCGGCTGAAGCGGTTCAAGGCTGCCGCGGAGGCGGACAAGCTGGGCCGGGCCAAAGACTGCGGGCCTGAGATCGACTTTGTGCTCGCACGGGAGGCGGACTGCTCCGTGGCGCTGAACGCCCTGCGGGAGGGCAGACTGCCTCTGCGGGTCACCCACAACGACACCAAGCTGAACAATGTCCTTATGGACGAAGAGTCCGGCGAGGGCATGTGCATCATCGACCTGGATACCGTGATGCCGGGATTGGTGCTTTACGACTTCGGCGACTCTATCCGCTTCGGGGCTAACCACTGCGCCGAGGATGAGACCGACCTGTCCAAGGTCAGCCTGGACGTGGACCTGTTCGCTGTGTATACAAAGGCTTTCCTGGAGGGAACCGGAGGTTCCCTTACCGACGAGGAGATTGCCTACCTCCCCTGGGGCGCCAAGCTGATGACCCTGGAGTGCGGGATGCGCTTTCTCACCGACCACCTGGAGGGGGATACCTACTTCCATATCAGTCGGGAGGGTCAGAATCTGGACCGCTGCCGTACCCAGTTCAAGCTGGTGGCAGACATGGAGGCCCGTTGGGCCGAGCTGGAGGCCATTGTGGGACAGTATCGTACATAAGAAACAACCCCCGGGCCGCGGCCCGGGGGTTGCTTTCACTGCACGTGGGTGTGGTTGTTGATATGGTTGGCGCAGTAGCAGTAGTAGCCGCTGCACTTGGAGCAGTAGCGGAATTCCATATTGGGATCGTCCTGGTCGGTAACGCCGCAGACGGCGCACTTGTGGAGATATCCCCGCCGCTGCTGAAGCTCTTTCTGCGCTTTTTTGAAGTTGATGGTCTGGGCGGAGTGCTGATGTACCGCCCGGGCCTTGCCCCGGCCTACGACGTCCATCAGGTCGTCCCAGAAGAAAACCAGGTAGTTGAAGATGGCGATGACAGGCAGCAGAGCCATGGCAAACTGCCCATAGGACAGATAGGCCAGGATTTCATAGACAAACAGCGCGGCGTCCAGCAGGGCCAGCCACTTGATGCGGATGGGAATGAAGAAGGCGGCCAGCACCTGAAGGTCCGGGTAGAGGGTGGCGTAAGCGAAGAACAGGGACAGATGGAGGTAGTGCATATCGGCGGTGACGGAGATCCGGTAGGCGGGGTTGACAAGGGCGATCAGAAGCCCCACAATGATATTAAGAATGACTCCAAGACCGTAATAGACGGTAAACCGGGCGGAACCCCAGACCGCCTCCAGCCGGGAGCCCATGTAATAAAAGAACACGGTAGACAGGATGAAGCTGAGAGGACTGAAGCTCATGGGGACGAAAATGAAGGTGATCAGCCGCCAGACCTGCCCCTGGAAAATAAGCTGGGGGACGAAGTACAGCCAGGAGGTGGAAGCGCCGTGGGTAAACAGGTCCATCATAAAGACAAACAGATTGCCGGCAATTACGTACCGAATCAGTCCGGTGATATTCAGGTTGGGGTGATTATAGCTGAACCGGGACAGCCAGCGGGAAAGGGTTCTCATGGCTGAGCCTCCTCTGAATGAAATTCGTAACCTTCATTGTACCCGCTTTTGGGGGAAAAGTCTACGGCTAAAGTGTGAACAAATTTGATTTCCCCTTCCCCTGGGATAAAAAATGTGGTAAGATGAAAGTACAGAAATTGTCCCAATACAAATAGAATAAATCCACAGGAGGATTACTATGAGTATCGTTAAAGACATGTCTCTGGCTCCGTCGGGCCATCAGAAGATCCAGTGGGTGCGGGATTTCATGCCTGCCCTCAGCGGCATTGAGGAGCGTTTCCGCCGGGAGAAGCCCTTCGCCGGGCTGACCATTGCCGTGTCCGTCCATCTGGAGGCAAAGACCGCCAATCTGGGTCTGGTCCTCCGGGAGGGGGGCGCGGAGGTTCACCTCACCGGCTGCAACCCCCTGTCCACCCAGGACGACGTGGCTGCCGCCGTGGCCGACTCCGGCGTGGCCACCTACGGGGTCCACGGGGTGGACATGGAGGAGTATGAAAACCTCCTGGTAGAGACCCTGAAGTGCCGGCCCCACCTGATTGTGGACGATGGAGGCGACCTTGTCAACCTGCTGGGAGGCAGGTGCGCCCAATACGGCGACCGGCTGATCGGCGGCTGTGAGGAGACCACCACCGGCATCCACCGTCTCTACGCCCGGGAGCGGGAGGGCATTCTGCCCTGCCCCATGATGGCGGTAAACGACGCCAAGGCCAAGCACTACTACGACAACAAGTACGGCACCGGCCAGTCCACCTGGGACGCCATCATGCACACCACCAACCTGATTGTGGCGGGCAAGACGGTGGTGGTTGCCGGCTACGGCTGGTGCGGCAAGGGCATTGCCATGCGGGCCAAGGGCATGGGAGCCGACGTGGTCGTCACCGAGGTGGACCCCTTCAAGGCGCTGGATGCCACCATGGAGAATTTCAGGGTCATGTCTATGGACGAGGCGGCGAAAATCGGAGACATTTTCGTCACCGCCACCGGCTGCAAGGATGTGATCGTCAAGCGCCATTTCGACGTGATGAAGCACAACGCCGTGTTGTGCAACTCGGGCCACTTTGACTGTGAGGTGGACGTGGCCGCCCTGCGGGCTATGGCCGCAGAGACCTTCCCCCGCCGGCAGAATATTGAGGGCTTCAGGCTGCCAGACGGCCGGGTTCTCAATGTGCTGGCCGAGGGCCGTCTGGTCAACCTGGCCGGGGGCAACGGTCACCCTGCCGAGATCATGGATATGTCCTTCGCGGTCCAGGCTTTGTCTCTGGAGTGGCTGGTCAAGCATCAGCAGGGGCTGGAGAAGAAGGTATATATCGTCCCCGACGAGATCGACGACCAGATTGCCCGGGTGAAGCTGGCCGCCATGGGCCTGTCCATCGATACTCTTACCGAGGACCAGAAAGCCTATCTGGCCGGGTGGGAGGCCTAAGGGCCGTCGAAGCCGGTCCCAAATGGAAGCCCGGCGAAGCGGGTTCCGCTTGGAGAGGACGAACAACGGAGTGGAATGGAGTTTGTGAGGACGATGCATAATGAGTTGACCCAAATTGACCTCCAAAAAATGCGGGAGGAGCTGGACTACCGGCGTATTACTCTCCGGCCCCAGCTGCTGGAGGAGGTCAAGGTGGCCCGGAGCTTCGGAGACCTGAGCGAAAATTTTGAATATAAGGCGGCCAAGCAGGAGAAAAACAAAAACGAGAGCCGTATCCGCTATCTGGAGAACATGATTAAGACCGCCGTTGTGATTGAGGACCGGTCTGCCGCCGATACGGTGGGTCTGTACGACAGGGTGACCATCCGGCTGGAGGAGGACGGGGAGGAAGAGACCTGGCAGGTGGTGACCACCGTGCGTCAGGATGTCTCCCGCGGCCTGATCAGCAAGGAGAGCCCTATGGGCTCCGCCCTGATGGGGCGGAAGGCGGGGGAGCGGTTCTATGTCCGGGTGAATAAGGAGTTTGGCTACTATGCAGTTGTCAGCTCCATCGAAAAGGGCCGGGACGACGGTTCCGCTGCGCTTAACAGCTATTGAAGTTTTTTGAGGGGAATTTGAGGAAAACGTGGGGAAAGCGTTAGCTTTTCCCACGTTTTTTCGTGAAAGTCAATATTTGCAATATTTAAGCTCATTTACGCGGAGATTTGCGGCGGTTGCTGTGTTAAGATAGGCGCAGCAGGGGGCCGCAGCCGGAAGGGCGGCGCCAATCAGAAAAAGGAAAGAAAAGGGGTCAAGACTATGGCTATCCAGAACATTTTTGTGGTAGGCGCCGGTTTGATGGGCAGCGGAATCGCCCAGAACGCCATCACCAGCGGCTACACCGTTACCATCAACGACCAGCGGCAGGAGGCCCTGGACCGGGCCAGGACCAATATTGAGAAAGCGCTGAACCGGGACGTGGAGAAGGGCCGTATGACGGCGGAGGACCGGGACGCGGCGCTGGCCCGGCTGTCTACCGACGCCACCCTGGAGGGCGCCAGAAACGCAGACCTGGTTATCGAGGCCATTGTTGAGGTGCTGGAGGCCAAGCAGGCCGTATTCTCCGCGTTGGAGGACATTTGCCCCCCCCACACCATCTTTGCCTCCAACACCTCCTCCATCTCCCTCACCGCCCTGGCCGCCGCCACCAAGCGCCCCTCTCAGGTGGTGGGTATGCACTTCTTCTCCCCCGTGCCCCGGATGAAGCTGTGCGAGGTCATCTTCGGCCTGCTCACCACCCAGGAGGTGCTGGCCGCCGTCAAGGAAGTGGGTGAGAAGATGGGCAAGACCCTCATCCAGGCGGACGACAAGCCGGGCTTTATCGTCAACCGGGCCCTGCTGCCCATGCTGAACGAGGCCTGCGTCATCGTGGGCTCCTACATCGGCTCGGTGGAGGAGATGGACAACGGCATGAAGCTGGGCTGCAACCACCCCATGGGTCCCCTGGAGCTGGCCGACATGATCGGTCTGGATATCCTGCTGGACGTGATGACCACCATGGAGAAGGAGATCGGCTCCAAGTACGCTCCCTCCCTGCTGCTGCGCAAGCTGGTGGTGTCCGGCTTCCTGGGCCGGAAGAGCGGCGCGGGCTTCTATACCTATGAGAACGGCAAGAAAACGGGCGTCAACCCGGTTCTGACCCATTTCCAGAGCCTGGCGCGCTGAACATATGATTTCAGGGCCGCCTGAGGGCGGCCCTTGCTTTTTCTCCCCGGCGCAGTATAATGTCAGCATACAGAAAAAGGAGGAGAGACGTATGCTGAAGGTGCGGCGGGCCGTTCCAGAGGATATGGAGGCTGTTTTAGAGCTTTACGACGTCGTAATTGACCTGTTCCAGGCCCAAACCGGGAACATGGGCTGGCGGAGGGGCGTGTACCCCACCCGAGCGGATTTCCAGAAGGCGATCCAGGCCGGCGCCCTGTATGTGGGGGAATTGGAGGATCAGCTGGCGGCGGGGATGATTATTACCCAGGGAACGGACAAGACCTATGGAAATCCCCCTTGGCGGGTGGACGCGGCGGATGAGGAGACGGCGGTGATCCACACCCTGGGGGTATCCCCCGAGCTCTCCGGCCGGGGCCTGGCCCTTCAGATGATAGAGGGAGCCGTTACCCTGGCCCGGGAGAGGGGCTGGCGGGCCCTGCGGCTGGACGTGCTGGATGTGAACGAGGCCGCCCAGCGCCTGTATGAGCGGGCGGGCTTTGTGTACATCGAGACGAAAAAAATATGGTACGAGAGCACCGGACTGGCCAACTTTCTGTTGTATGAGTACGCGGTGTAAAAACCTGAAGAAAACTGCTTGACAAGCTCCGCGGACCCGCGCTATAATAGTTTTGGACAACTGAATAGCCTTATCAAGAGCGGTGGAGGGAACGGCCCGATGAAGCCCGGCAACCTGCGTGTATGCGCAAGGTGCTAAATCCGGCGGTAGTGTATCGAAAGATGAGGGTGCAACCAGATGAAACGCTCCGCCGTCCGGCGGGGCGCTTTTTGCGCTCCCGAAAGAAAAGAAAGGAGAAAAAATTATGGCAAAGCGACTCTTTACATCCGAATCCGTCACCGAGGGGCATCCCGACAAAATCTGTGACCAGATCTCCGACGCGGTGCTGGACGCCATCTATGAAAAGGACCCCCAGGCCCGGGTGGCCTGTGAGACGACGGCCTGCACCGGCATGATTCACGTCATGGGGGAGATTACCACCTCCTGCTATGTGGACATCCCCAGGATTGCCCGCCAGGTGGTCAACGAGATTGGCTACGACCGGGCCAAGTTCGGCTTCGACGGCAACACCTGCGCGGTGGCCGTCTCCATCGACGAGCAGTCGGCCGACATTGCTATGGGGGTGGACAAGTGTCTGGAGGCGAAGGAGGGCACCCAGGATGACGGCCTGGACAACGGCGCCGGCGATCAGGGCATGATGTTCGGCTACGCCTGCGACGAGACCCCCGAGCTGATGCCCCTGCCCATCTCCCTGGCCCAGAAGCTGGCTATGCAGCTCACCCGGGTGCGCAAGGAGGGCAAGGTGGACTATTTGCGGCCCGACGGCAAGAGCCAGGTCACCGTGGAGTACGACGAGAATAACAAGCCTAAGCGTATTGAGGCGGTGGTGGTGTCTACCCAGCACGGGCCCGAGGCGGAGCTGGACCAGATCCGCAAGGATATGATCGAGCTGGTGATCAAGCCTATCATTCCTGCCGAAATGCTGGACGAGAATACCAAGATCTATGTCAATCCTACCGGCCGCTTTGTCATCGGCGGACCCCAGGGGGACACCGGCCTTACCGGGCGGAAAATTATTGTGGACACCTACGGCGGGTCCGCCCCCCACGGCGGCGGCGCTTTCTCCGGCAAGGACCCCACCAAGGTGGACCGCTCCGCCGCCTACGCCGCCCGCTGGGTAGCCAAGAACGTAGTGGCCGCCGGCCTGGCCTCCCGCTGCCAGGTGCAGCTGGCCTACGCTATCGGCGTGGCCCGGCCCGTCTCGGTCCGGGTGGATACCTTTGGCACAGGCACTGTCTCCGATACAAGGCTGGAGGAGGCGGTGGAGAAGGTGTTCGACCTGCGCCCCGCCGCCATCATCCGGGATCTGGATCTGCGCAAGCCCATCTACCGCCAGTTGGCCGCCTACGGCCACTTCGGCCGGGAGGACCTGGGTGTGGCCTGGGAAAAGACCGACCGGGTGGAGGCCCTGAAGGCAGCGCTGTAACAGATCGGCATAAAAACATCCCGTCCGGCCGGACGGGATGTTTTTGTTTCCTGCGTCAGGGGGAGACAAGGCTGATACCCATGTCCCGGGAGACGGCCCAGCCCTGGGAGACGCTGTCCGCCAGGTCCTCAAAGTCCTGCTGGCGCAGGGCGGCGGCGGTGGTCTGCTTCCAGAGGGGGTCCTTGGAGGCCGCGTAGTACATCACATGCCAGCCGTAACTGGTCTTGACAAGTCCTGTGTCTCCCGTCTTGCGGGCGGGGTTGGTGGCCCAGTCCAGGAAGCCCTGCTCATAGTTGGAGCTGGCGGTGACGTTGGAGTACAGACCGCCGCTGGAGGCGGAAGCGGTGTCGCTGGTGTGGTCGGTGACCAGGGCGGCGAAGGAGTCCTCGGTGGCCTCGCCGGCCTTCCACTCGTCCAGGAGGGACTGGGCCTTTTCCTCGGCCTCGTCATACTCAGCCTGGGTGGGGTCGGAGCCGTTTCCGGCCTGCACCAGGAGGTGGCGCACGTCATTGGCGGGTTCCTGGATCAGGGTGCGGTCCTCGTAGACAATCACGTAATAGTTGTAGGAGGAGGTGTAATCCCGCTCAATCAGTTCGATGTCGCCGGCCTTGCGGGCGCTGTCCACCAGCCACGCGCCGTAAGCGGAGTAGCTGGTGAGATAGGCTCCGGTGGAACTGGTGGAGAGGGAGGAGCTGTACAGCTTGTCCTGATACTCTTCAGCCAGGATCTCCGGGTCCGCGCCGCCCTCCAGCTTGGCCTTGAGCTCCTCAGCCAGGGCCTGCTGCTCCGCCTTGACGGGCTCCATCTGGGCGGCGGTCTCGGCCTCGGTGCGCTCGATGGCGTTGCCGTCGGCGTCGGTGCTGGGAAGGGAGGCCCGGAAGAGGAATTGGGTATAGGTCACGGTGTCCAGCTCGTCGGCGTGCGCCCGGTAATAGTCCTGATAGTCGGCGTCGGAGTGGTGGATGGCGTCCAGCTTGGACTGGGCATAGTCGTTGGCCAGATACTCCTGGCTGACCAGTTCCATCAGCCGGTCATAGGTCATATAGGGGCCGAAATTGGCTTTGACCAGAGCGTCCCGGCTGGTCGCCTGGCCGATCCAGGCGGTATTCAGCTGTCCCGCAAAACTGTCCAGCTGGCTCTGGCTCTCAGCGGTGAGAGCAAAGCCCTCGCTCATGGCTTTGGCGGCCAGGGCGGTGCTGTCGGTCATATTTTCCACCGCCAGGTCCATCAGATGGTCATACCAGCTCTGGCCGGAGGCTTCGTCGTAGACCTGCTTTTTGACCGAGACGCTGGAGTCAAACAGGTACTGCCGGGCCTGTTCGCTGTATACGTTGTTGTAATAATACTGTACGTCCGCGGTGGTGTACTTGACGCCGTTGACAGTCAGGGCGGTGAGATTGCGCTGGAGCAGGCCGCTGTTCCAGACCATCAGGACCAGAGCAGCCATTACGACTAGAACGGCTACGGCGGTGTAAGCGGCCACGGAGCGGCGGTCCTTCTCTTCTTCACGGCGGCGCTTCTCGTCACGCTCGGCCTTGGACTGGTTTTTTTTCTCAGGGGATGCACTCACAGTTGTTCAGTCCTCTCATTTTCGGTAGTAGGGGCCAACTCCCCGGCTGGCCCTTCAGGAAACACCCCACAGGCATTTCCGGGATATTATACTAAAAACCGCCCCCGATTGCAAGAGGGAGCGGGGAGATTTACACTTTATTTAAAAATAGAAAAGGCCGCGGCGAATCCGCCGCGGTCCAAACTGCTGGGATATTTTTTTAACCCCGCTCTGGCCGTGTGAACCCGTTTAAAACCTGCACAGATGGCAGGTGGGTCGCCTCCACGACGTTTTTCTGCTTCCAACGTCCAGCTGACCTCATAAGGGGGCCGGGAGGCCTGCAAGCCGCGCCGTGAGGTGGGCGTCCCGTTTTAAAAATGTGGGTTTAAAAGGGCCCATCACGCACCGAGCAGGAATGGTTCTGGAAAATAGGGGCCGCCCCTATTCCTCTTCCTCGTCCTGAAAGAAACGCTCCATAAACAGCTCATAAACCTCGTCCAGCTCCTCGTCGGAGTCCAGGGTGGACAGCAGCTCTTCGCCGTTTTCCTCAATGGCCTTCATGATGACCAGTCCGTACTCCTCGTCGTCGGCGTCCACATCCTTGGGTTCACCGGTGGCCTCGTCCTCCTCCACGGCAGGGAACATGGCATAGTAGGTGATCCCTTTGTGCTCCAGAGTGTCCACCAGTTCCAGTTCAAATTCACTGCCCTCCTCGTCGGTGACGGTGATAAAATCAGGGCCGAAGTTTTCTTCCATAGTGCGGACAACCTCCTGTCTTTTCTGCTTTTATTTTACCCCGGCGGCGGGAAAAATGCAAGAGGGAGAGCCGGTAAATTTTAAGATTCTTTGAAAAATCAGGCTTCTGAGGGATTACGGGTGGACAAATGGGGAAAATCTGGTATAATACCCATAATCGGGTTACTATGTCCGATACAAAATTTGCAGACTGGGGCGAAGAGCGTCCTTCGTCCGGACCGTCGGGGCGGGAGCCTGGGCTCCTTTTGACCGACTGGAGGTATTACCGTGTCACAATATAACGAACACAGCTCTTTATATGAAAACAGCGATTACCCGTCCCGCCGGCAGGCGCCGGGGCCTGCTCGCTCCCCCTCGGGAGGCAGCCGGCAGTCCGGTGGTACGCCCCAGAGGCGCAGGCACAGGCGAAAGCGGAATCCCGTCCTGCGGGGCGTAGGCATTTTTTTCAAGGTGCTGGGCACCCTGATTCTTATCGGCCTGTGCACCGGCTCCCTGCTGGCCTGCTTTGCTGCGGTGTACATCAACGAGGTAATCGTCCCCATTGCCGACCTGAGTCCGGACGACTTCCCCCTGGGGGAGAACAGCATCATGTACTATCTGGACAAGGAGACCGGGCAGTATAAGGAGATGACCACCCTGCTCAGCGTGACCAAATCCATGTGGGTGGACTATGAGGATATGCCCGAATACCTGAAGCAGGCCACCGTGGCCATCGAGGACAAGCGCTTCTGGACTCACCCCGGGGTGGACTGGCGGGGAACAGCCAAAGCGGTGCTGCGAATGTTCACTGGCGGGGAGATATCCGGCGGCTCCACCATCACCCAGCAGGTCATTAAAAATATGACGAATTACAACGAGACCACCGTGAAGCGGAAGGTCACCGAGATCGTCCGAGCCTTCCGGTTCACCCAGAACAACTCCAAGCAGGACACTCTGGAGTACTATTTGAATATCATTCCCCTGGGCAGCGGCTGCGAGGGGGTGGGGGCGGCCTCCCGGGAGTATTTCGGCAAGCCGGTATCCCAGCTGACCCTGGCCGAATGCGCCAGCCTGGTGGGTATCACCAACAACCCCTCCAAATACGGGCCCTACTCCTTTGCCCGCTCTCAGGGGGTGAACACAGATGAGATATGGGACGCCCGGCAGTGGAACAAGTACCGCCAGGAGGTCATCCTCAATCAGATGCTGGAGCAGGGGATGATCAGCCGGAAGGAGTACGACGACGCTGTGGCCCAGGAGCTGGTCTTTGTCCGGGACGAGGGGGCGGAGGCCGACGCCGAGATCTACACCTGGTATGAGGAGACCGTCATCTCCGACGTGCGGGACGCGCTGGCCGAGCAGCGCCATTGGTCCGACCGGCAGATCGACCTGGCGCTCCAGCGTGGCGGCCTGCGCATCTACACCTGCTATGACCCGGACACCCAGGCCATTGTGGACGAGATCTACACGAACCGGGAGAATCTGAACTATACCTCCAAGGATGGCCAGCAGATGCAGTCGGCCATCTGCGTGATCGACAACCAGACGGGCAGCGTGGCGGCCATCGCCGGTATGTTCGGCGACAAGACGGTGAACCGGGGCAGCAACTATGCCAACTCCGGCCACCGGCAGCCCGGCTCCTCCTTCAAGCCCCTGGCCGTCTACTCGCCGGCTCTGGAGTTCAACAAGCTCAACCCCTATTCCGTGCTGGACGACTACCCCTACCGGATGAACGGCAGCAAGGTGTGGCCCCTGAACTCGGGTTCCGCCAATTACCGGGGCCATCTCACCATGCGGGAAGCTCTGATGCGGTCGCTGAACACGGTGGCCGTGCGCATCATGAACGACTATGTCACTCCCGAGGAGAGCTTCAAATTTGTCCAGGACCGGTATCACATCGACCTGGAGGAGGGACGGATGGTCTACGGGGAGTGGAAGACCGACATCATGGAATCCCTGGCTATGGGCGGCCTCACCGACGGCGTCAACGCCCGGGATATGGCCGAGGCCTACTCGGTGTTTCCCAACAACGGGATATATCAAGGCTCCCGTACCTTTACCCGGGTCACCCAGCTGGTGGACGGCCGGGAGGACTTGCTGATAGACAATACCCTCTCCCAGGAGCCGGTGATCAAGGAGACCACCGCCTGGTATATGAACGATATGCTCCAGCACGTCTTTGACGACGCCGGCACTGCCAGGGGCCAGCGCATCAAGGGCCAGCACGCCGCCGGCAAGACGGGCACCACCACCGACAACAAGGACCGCTGGTTTGTGGGCTACACCCCCTATTACACGGCCGCCGTGTGGGTGGGCTATGAGCGCAACGCCAAGATCAACGCCAACGGCAACCCCGCCATCGGTCTGTGGAACAAGGTGATGACCCAGCTCCACGAGAATCTGCCAGATAAAGATTACCCCGATCCCGGCGGGCGGCGGACCGTCAACTACTGCCAGGACTCCGGCCTGCTGGCCACCGAGTGGTGCGCTATGGACCCCCGGGGCAGCCGGGCGGCCTCGGGCAGCATTTTCCCCGAGAGCTATCCCGAGAGACAGTTCTGCGAGTTCCACAAGGAGGAGAACGTAGTCACCGTATGCACCGAGTGTCCCGTTCTCAAGGAGGACGGCTCCTCCACCGGCCTGTACCATCTGGCCGGGGAGTTCTGCCCGGAGGAGAGCAAGCAGCAGGTCTGCCTGCCCAGCTTCGGGAGGGAGCAGTTGGGCTCCGCCGTAGCGGGGGACGCCCAGTGGGACTATGAGGCGGCGATTGCCCATGGGCCGTGCACCCTCCACACTGAGGCGCCGCCCCCCGTGGTGGACCCCACCGATCCCAACAATCCCATTCCCTATGATCCCACTGATCCGTTCTATCCCCGCGACCCGGATGAGCCGGCCAATCCCGACGATCCGGACGGACCGGATGCCCCCATTTATCCGCTGCCGCCCATTGATGATCTGGCCGGATAGCGGGACAGCAATTCCTTCAGCGGCGCCGCAGACAGTTTATCTGCGGCGCCCGTTTGCTGAAAACTGTGAAATTTGTCAAAAATCTGTTGGGGAAACCGGGGAAACTTTCTCCGCTTCCGCAGGAATTTCTGGTTGCGGCCGGGGGAGCGGTATGCTACAATAGACCACAGCACAAAAACAAATGACCATATAACGCGGACGACATCCCCGCGCAGACAGGAGGAAGCCTATGAGTGGTCCGGCAAAATATTTTATTGTGGAGGCGGCTGCCATGCCGGAGATTTTCCGGAAGGTGGCCGAGGCCAAGCGCCTGCTGGAGACAGGGGAGGAGAAAACCGTCAACGGGGCGGCCCAGGCAGTGGAGATCAGCCGCAGTGCCTTCTATAAATACAAGGATGCGGTGCGCCCCTTCAACGATATGCTTCACGGACGCATCGTCACCTTTCAGGTGTTGCTGAAAGACGAGCCGGGCGTGCTGTCCGGGGCGCTGAACGTGCTGGCTGGCACGGGGGTAAACATCCTTACCATCAATCAGAGCATCCCGGCCAACGGCTGCGCCGTGGTCACCATGACGGCGGAGACCTCCGCCATTCAGGATTCCCTGGAGGAGGTGCTGGCCAGCCTGTCCGCCGGCACGGGGGTCATCAAGTGTGAGATATTGGCGGGGTAAGGGAGAAAGGCTTTATTCCTGCGAAGAACAAGCTGCAGCGTCGAACAATATTTTAGGATAAGGAGAAAAAAGAATGGTAAATGTAGCGATTTTAGGCTTTGGAACGGTGGGCTCCGGCGTGGCGGAGGTGCTCACCACTAATGGCGGACTCATTGACCGCCGGGTGGACGACCTGGTGCGGCTGAAGTATATCGTTGACGTGCGGGACTTTCCGGACAGCCCCTATAAGGATCTGTTTGTGAAGGACTTTGCCGTGATCGAGAACGACCCGGAACTGGACATTGTGGTGGAGACCATCGGGGGGGCAAAGGTTGCTCTGGACTTCACCATCCGGGCCCTGAAGGCGGGCAAGAGCGTGGTCACCTCCAATAAGGAGCTGGTGGCCACCCACGGCTGTGAGCTGCTCCGGCTGGCCAGAGACAACGGGTGCAGCTACCTCTTCGAGGCCAGTGTGGGCGGAGGCATCCCCATCCTGAGGCCGTTGGGTTCCTGCCTGGCCGCCAACCAGCTGGAACAGATCACCGGTATCCTCAACGGCACCACCAACTATATTCTTACCCGGATGATTCGGGCGGGGCTCACCTTCGATCAGGCTCTGGCTGAGGCCCAGGCCAACGGCTACGCCGAGAAAGACCCTACTGCAGACGTGGACGGCCACGACGCCTGCCGTAAGATTTGCATTCTGGCTTCTCTGGCATTTGGCCGCCACGTCCACCCGGATCAGGTGCCTACCCAGGGCGTCCGGGGAGTTACCCTGGCGGACGCGGATTACGCCGCCTCGGCGGACTACAAAATTAAGCTGCTGGGCCGTTGCCTGCGCCGGCCCGAGGGCAAGGTGTGCGCCTTTGTGGCCCCCCACCTGGTGTCCGGAGACAACCCCCTGTCCGGGGTGGAGGATGTGTTCAACGCCATCGCCGTTACAGGAAACGCCATCGGCGATGTGATGTTCTATGGCCGGGGAGCGGGCAAGCTGCCCACCGCCTCCGCCGTGGTGGCCGATGTGATTGATATTGCCAAGGACCTGAAAAAAGACCGGCACAACGGCTGGGAGGAGGGGGCCCCCGACCTGGTGGTGTCTGCCGACAGCCTGGTTTCTCCCTGGTACGTCCGGGCCCAGATCTCCGCCGATCAGGCCCGGCAGCGCTTCGGCGAGGTTCAGCTGCTGGCCCGGGGCGGCGCGCCGGCCGGAGAGACCGCCTTCCTTACCGCGCCTATGACCGAGCCGGAGATTAGGGGGAAGCTGGCCGGCCTGGAGGCGGATTCCCTGTTCCGGGTGCTGGCCTGAGAGAGGCTGGACGCATAGGATAGGGAAAGCCTTTTCCCGAAGGGGGAGGGCTTGGACAGCCGAAAATTGATTTCAACCTTTAGGGGGAATACCATACATGGCATTGATTGTACAAAAATTTGGGGGCAGCTCGGTGGCGGACGCGGATAAGATCCGCAACGTGGCCCGCATTGTTACCGAGACCTACCGCAAGGGCCACAGCGTGGTGGTGGTGCTGTCCGCTCAGGGAGACACTACCGACGACCTGATTGAAAAGGCCCGGGAAATTCACCCCGGAGCTTCCCGGCGGGAGATGGATATGCTGTTGGCCACCGGCGAGCAGGTATCCATCGCCCTGTGTGCCATGGCCATTGAGCGTATGGGCTATCAGGCCATCTCTCTCACCGGCTGGCAGGCCGGAATGCTCACCGACTCGGCCTACTCCGCAGCCCGCATCAAGCGGGTGCGAACCGAGCGTATCCAGAAGGAGCTGGACAAGAAAAAGATCGTCCTGGTGGCCGGCTTCCAGGGAATCAACAAGTATGACGACGTTACCACCCTGGGACGGGGCGGTTCAGATACCTCTGCTGTGGCCCTGGCCACCGCTCTCCACGCCGACCTGTGCCAGATTTACACCGACGTGGACGGGGTCTACACCGCCGATCCCCGCCATGTGACAGGGGCCCGGAAGCTGGAGGAGATTACCTATGACGAGATGCTGGAACTGGCCAGCCTGGGAGCCCAGGTGCTCCACAACCGATCTGTGGAGATGGCCAAGCGCTATAACGTCAATCTGGAGGTGCTGTCCAGCTTCAGTGGAAAGCCGGGTACAAAAGTGAAGGAGGTCGTGAAGACTATGGAAAAAACCCATGTCAGCGGCGTGGCCAAGGATAAGGACGTGGCTCGCATCGCGCTGATTGGGCTGGTGGACCAGCCCGGCATCGCCTTTAAAATATTCTCCCTGCTGGCCAGGAAGAATATCAATGTGGATATTATTCTCCAGTCCATCGGCCGGGACGGCAGCAAGGATATCAGCTTTACCGTGGCCCAGGGCGACGCCCAGGCGGCCGGAGAGCTGATGGAGGAGAACAAGGATATCATCGGCTGCAAATCCATTGAGATCAGCACCGAGGTGGCCAAGGTGTCTATCGTGGGCGCCGGCATGGCCAACAACGCCGGCGTGGCCTGCAGGATGTTCGAAGCGCTGTTCTCCGCCGGCATCAACATCAATATGATCTCCACCAGTGAGATTAAGGTGTCCGTTCTGGTGGACGAGCGGGACGCGGACCGGGCAGTTCAGGCCATCCACGACCGCTTCTTCAGCGAATTTGGCAACGCGTAAGAGAGATTTGGCTGGCCGTCCCGCCTGGGGCGGCCAGCTCCTTAAAGGGCGGGAAGGGCGTCACAGCCGGTTCCGGCCGCCCGGAAAAATTTCCGGCAAAAAATCTCATTTTCCTGTTGACAAGTGTAGTGTGGTCGAGTATAATAATCAAGCCGCTGTGAATTGGGCGGCCCACTGGGGAGCATAGCTCAGCTGGTAGAGCACATGCCTTACAAGCATGGGGTCACAGGTTCGAGCCCTGTTGTTCCCACCATTTTGATCCGTATCCCCCAGACTACCTGGCGCGGTAGTTCAGTTGGTTAGAACGCCGGCCTGTCACGCCGGAGGTCGAGGGTTCAAGTCCCTTCCGCGTCGCCATTTTTCTTCATCCGAACGGTGTGACCCGCCGTCGGATGGGGCAAAAGCCCTTTTCCAGCCACCATTTGCCTCTGTAGCTCAGTTGGTAGAGCAGAGGACTGAAAATCCTCGTGTCGTTGGTTCGATTCCGACCGGAGGCACCACCCCCGCGGTGCAAGCTGCGGGGGACCCAAATGCGAGTGTAGCTCATCTGGTAGAGCGCCACCTTGCCAAGGTGGAGGTAGCGAGTTCGAGCCTCGTCACTCGCTCCATGTCGGAGCAAAGTCCGTTTCTTTGCTCCGTTTTTTTCCAGGTGATATTTTTTTGAACAACTGCATATCCTGTACGGACGGTGCCATAGCCAAGTGGTAAGGCAGAGCTCTGCAAAAGCTCCACTCCCCAGTTCGAATCTGGGTGGCACCTCCATTGTGAATTGATTCCGCTTTTCGAACTTTTTATCGAAAGGCGGAATCAATCATTTTCGGAAAACCTTGCGGCACAGGGGTTTCCGCTTTTTTGTAAAACGGAGTTATAAAAGTATTCAAATGCCTTGGGCGTCTTATATTGCAGAGCCTGGTGGGTCCGAACCTCATTGTAGAATTGAATATACTCTTCCGTACTTCGCCGAAAGTGCTGTTCTGAAGTGTAGTCCCTTCGATACGTCTCCTCTTGTTTGAACGTAGAGAAAAATGTCTCTGCAACAGCGTTATCCGAAGGCCTTGCCGTCGCAGAAAAGGATTGCTTTACATCTTTTCGGGAGTATAAATCAAGAATGACGCACAGATAGACCTAATATCCTCTGACCTTGAAATATGTAATGTCACTAACCCATATAAAAAGTTCCCCTTGCCACACAAAGCACACTGCAAAATTCGTGAATGCTGTGATTATGCCGTTCCGTCCTGCTTTTCCGTCTGGGCAGCATCTATTGCCGCATCGTCTTTTCTCATAAACAACAGGCCGAACGACCCCGGCCCGCAGTTGCACGCAACGGCGGCGGAGGCCTTTTGCAGATAGACCTGTTCAAACGGGCAGTACTGTCCCACCAGGTTTTGAATATACTGGAGTTTCTCCTCGTCCAGACCGGAATATGTGATAAACAGGATGCTCCGGTCAATGGTCCTGGTCTCCTGAAGCACTTTTCTGATATATTTTTTAACCACATTTGTAAAGCCGCCCATTTCCACACTGTTCACCACCATTCTGCTTTTTTTCAGTGCGAGGATGGGGTGCAGCAGCAACGCATCGCACAGGACCTGTATCCGTTTTGATATTCGCCCGGATTGGCACATCATATGGGTGTTGTTGATGATAAAGGCAGAGGAAATGAATTGTTCCATCCGTTTTACGGCCGCGACAATTTCCGCCCTGGCGGCATGGCGCTCCGCCAGATAGGCCGCGCGCAGCACCGCCAGACCCATGCTGCTGGACAGGTGCCCGGAGTCTATTACAGTGACGTTATCAAAGGATTTTGCCGCCTCAAGCGCGTTTTGATAGCCGGCGCTGACGTGCTTCGCCATTGTAATATGAATCACGTTCTGGGCCTCTGTCAGCTTCTCCGCAAAAAAACGTTCATAGTCGGCCACATCAGGCGGCTGGGAATATCCCTTCCGGCCCCTGGCGAGGTGTTCCAGCAGCTCGTCCGCATTCAGTTCCTGGCCGTCCAGAAAACGGCCTTCCTCTGTACAGATATAGTAGGGGCATATGGATATGCCAAACTCTTTTCTGAGGGCCTCCGGAAGGTCGCACACGCTGTCTGTTGTGACCAGGATGGAGCGCCTTTTCACCTGATCAAAAATCAGGATGTCCTGTTCCGGTTCTGACTGCCCGGAATCCTCGTACTGCCGTACCAGCTCCCTGGGCAGAATGTTCAGCACGGCGGCCTCCAGCAGCGCGCCGCTGACCGGCTTGGCCAGATAATTGCTGAATCCCTCTCTCCGGTAAAGCAGCTGATTGTCGCTGCCCGCGTTGGCGGTCAGGGCCACCACGGGCACATCCTGGCACAGTCCGCCCGGCTGCACGCGCAGCGCGTGGAGACACTCAATTCCGTCCATCTCCGGCATCAGGTGATCCATCAAAATGCAGTCGTAGTGGTGGTTTTGGGTCAGCTTCAGGCATTCCGCCCCGCTGGACGCGGTGTCGATTTGAATCCTTGTGGCGGCAAGCAGCTTGGTCACAACCATCAGGTTCATGTCGTTGTCGTCTACCACCAGGATGTGGGCGTCCGGCGCCTCAAAGCTCTGCCGGTATACCTCTCCGTCGTGCAGCTTTGCCCGGGAGTCCAGCGTGAACGTCCCCAGCTCCTTTTCGTCCACAATATCCTGGTCCAGGCTGACTATAAATTTCGACCCCTTGGTGTAAACGCTGTTGACGCTGATCTCCCCGCCCATCAGCTCCACCAGCTGTTTGACAATGCTCAGTCCCAGCCCGGTCCCCTCGATGTGTCGGTTTTTTTCCTCGTCCACCCGCCGGAAGGCGTTAAACAGATAGGGGATGTTTTCCTTTTTCACCCCCTGTCCCGTATCCTCCACCGAATACCAGACTCTCACCCGGTTGACGCCCTGGCGCTCGCATCGGATGGAGAGGGTGACGGAGCCCTCACTGGTGTACTTCACCGCATTATTCAGCAGGTTGATTAAAATCTGCTTGATGCGCACCTCGTCCCCGCAGAGCATGCTGGGAATGGAGGGGTCGATATGGAGCTTGAATTCCAGCCCCTTCTCCCTCGCCTTGATCCAGATCATATTGACAATCTCTGAGAAAAGTGTTCCGGTCTCGTAGGAGGCGTTGATGATCTCCATCTTTCCAGACTTGATTTTGGATATGTCCAGAATGTCGTTAATCAGGGTGAGCAGCAGCTTGCTGGCCCCCTGGATATTTCTGGCGTTCTCCGCCACCTCCTCGGGGATATCGCCCCGAAGGGTGATTTCATTCAGGCCTATAATGGTGTTGATGGGGGTGCGGATCTCGTGGCTCATGCTGGAAAAGAAATGGTTCTCCGCCTGGTTCAGCTCCTCAATCTCCTTTTTCTGCCGCTGGGTCAGGGCGTTCTCTTCCTCATACATCCGGTTCAGGAACATGAGCAGCACGCTGGTGAGCAGCCCGACCATAACCATGGAGAAGGCGGAATCAAAAAAGGAGCGCTCCTGGGTGCTCAATGCGGCCAGCTCCGGGTAGTAGAAGGCGATGCCGTAGCACAGCAGCGTCTCCGCCGTGCACAGCGCGAAGAACACGGCCATGCGTTTTCCCTGCAGGGTGATGCAGACATAGATAAAGCAGAGCACAAACCACTCCGGCACTCCACTGTAAAAGCCCCCCGCGCTGAAGAATGTAAAGGGAAACAGTACCAGCAGAAGCACGACAATGGCCGTGGCCCCTGTCTGGACGCGGCCATTTCGAATACTGAAGCGCACAATCAGCACGATGGCTATCAGGCTGACAGCCAAAATTATAAGATTCAGGACGCTTCTGCCCATAGGCAGGGTAAAAATCAGCGCCACCATACAGATCGCTGTCACGATACGGAACATGCGTTCACGCAGGCTGATCCTATGGTCATAGAGAATGTCAAACCACTTTTTTAACACGCAGGGTCGCACTCCTTTAAACACGGGATTTTGGAAAACAGAAATGCATGCTACACTCCGGCAAGCTGCGCGCATATCGCGTCATAGGCGTCTATCAGCGCGGGGTGATTTGCCCGAATAAAGTCCTCGTCCCCCCGTTTCCCGGCCAGCTCCAGCTCCTTCGCCTGGGCGGAGAGGGCCTCCGCGCCGATGGTCAGGGACGTGCTCTTGAGGGCGTGGACCTTGATTGCGTAGTCTGTCCAGTTGGCGGCCTCGTACAGCGCGGCAATCTCCGCCCTTTTATCCCCGCTCCCAGCGTGAAACATCCGCAGCATCTTTCGGAAAAAGCCTCCGTCTCCGCCGCAGTAATTCAGCCCCAGCTCCACATTGATGCCGGCCCGGGCCAGCCGGGCATAGAGGAGGGCTGTCTCGTCCACAGGCGACTCCACGGAGCCGGACTTCTCCCGCGCCGCCGGCTCCGGGGAAATGTCAGGCGTCTCCAGTTTTTCCTCCGCCGGAGCGGCCGGCGGGACGTCCCCGGATATATTTGCCGGCCTCTCGCCGCACTGGACACAGCGGTTGGGCAGCACTCTGCGCAGCACCCGCTCCAAAACCGTGCGTTCGATGGGCTTGGGGACAAACTCCGTAAAGCCCTCGCTGCGGAACATCTCCCGGGCCCCGCTGACGGTATTCGCGGTCAGCGCAATGATCGGCAGGTCCTGATAGGCGCCGTCCTGGAGCTCGCGGATTTTTTTCAGGGTCTGCACGCCGTCAAAGCCCGGCATCATGTGGTCCAGAAAGACGATATCATAGGAGGTGCTGTCGCACCGGGCCACGGCCTCCTTTCCGCTCAGGCAGGTGTCCACCTCGATGCCATAGCTCCCCAGCACCCCTCTGGCCACCACCAGGTTCATCTCCTCGTCGTCCACGGCCAGCGCCCGCACCCCCGGACAGGTAAAGGGTTTCCGGCCGGCGGCCTGGGCCTCGGCGAACCCCCGCGCGTCCAGGTCCCCATTCAGCAGGTTGGCGACGGAGAGTGCGGAAAAGGGCTTGTGCATAATATGCAGCCGGCTTCCGCTGTCCAGGGCAAAGTCCTTCTCGGCGATGACCACGACCCGGAGCGAGGCGGCCAGCTCCTCATAATACGCCCGGTCCTCCTCATATTCCGACTGGGCGATGAACACATGGGTCAGGCCGTAATTGCGCCGCAGCTTGAGCAGTCCCTCAAAATTGTGGGTCTGATACCCGTGAATGCCAAGCCCCTCCAGCAGATTCCGGATCAGGCCGTCATAATACTCCCGGACCTCGTCACAGCTGTACCGCTCCGGCTTGAAATAGCAGCCGACACACACCTGGTCTGCGTGGTTGAGCACAATGCATGGCTGGCTGTCTGCCACGCCCTGGGGAATTACGATATGGGCGTGCAGGCCCTGCTGCCCCTTGCTCTCAAAGTGGATAAAGCCGCCCATGGCGTTCAAAAGCCCCCGGGCGATGGGGAGACCCAGGCCAAGCCCGCCCACCAGGCGGCTGCTGCCGGAATCCGCCTGGTAAAAGTCGTCATACATCTGCAGCATCTGGGAATCCGTCATCCCGATGCCTGTATCGCGGATGTCGATCATTAAATTGACGCCGTAGCTCTCCTGGCGGTATCCGATGCGGACGTTGACGCCGCCCTCCTCTGTAAATTTGATGGAGTTCTCCACCAGAATTTTGAGCACATGGGAGATCTTCTCCGCGTCCCCGACCAGGACCGCCGGCATCTTCGGGTCAATATCAAACACGACCTCCAAGTGCTGCCGGTTGCTCTGCAGGGCGGTATTTGTAATCACGTCGTTGAGCACTGAGGTAATCATATACGCCTCTTTTGCGGGGGTCAGGGTGCCCTCTACGATCTCCGTATAGTCCAGCATCTTGCTGATCTGGCTGGACAGGCGCTTTCCGGCCAGCTTGATGGAATTCATATCCGCCCGAATGTCCGGGGCGAGCTCCTTGCCCAGCGCCACCTCGCTGATTCCGATCACCATATTGATGGGCGTGCGGAGCTCATGGGACACGTTGGACAAAAAAACGGCGTTTTGCTTTCCCGAGGCCTCCAGCTCGGCAAATACCCGGTCGTACCATTTCCGCTGGATGCTGCGCTGCTTGATCCAGTACCCCGCCAGCGCCGCCGCGCCAAGGGTTACAGCGGCTCCCAGCTCCAGGCGGAAACCGTCCCGGAACTCCATACGAAAGGAAACCGTGTGGAGAATCAGTGCGTGGTACGCCAGCGCCAGGGCATAGAGCGCCGCAAGGACATACAGGACCCATTTTTTATTCAGCATGAACAGAGCGAGAATCAGAATGCAGGCCACGGCGGGGATGTCATAGAGGCTGGATTCATGCACGCCGAAGAAAAAGAACTCCAGCAGCATCAATCCGGCACAGAAATTTTCATAAAATTTGTCCGAGCCAATCTCCGCGATATGCAAAGTCCATACGCTGAAGCAGCCTGCCGCTATCAGGGGAATGGTCCAAAGCTCCCAGGCCATGACCACGGTAATCAGGCCCAGCATCCCACTGAATACCGTGGTGATAACGGCCAGCAGCAGATGTCTGCTTGTCTGCTCCCCTGCCCTCATTTCTTTTCAAACTCCTGCGCTACCCGCTTCAGGAGCTCCTGCGGCGGGTAAGGCTTTTTCAGGTAATCCACCGCGCCCAGCAGCAGCGCACCGACCACATCCTCTACCTCACCCGAGGCCGTCAGGAAAATAACGGGTATGTCTGCGGCAAACTCTTTCATGTGCTCAAAGGTCTCGATTCCGTTCATCAACGGCATATCAATATCCAGAAGGACCAGATCTATTTTCTGGTTTTTTAATATATTCAGTGCCCGTACCCCTGATTCCGCCAGCACAACTTCATATTCGTTCTCCAGAATAATCTGTGTCCGAGCCAGATTCATGTCGTCGTCATCTACTACTAAAATGCGCTTCTGCATACGAATGCTCCTCCCGTTCTGTAATCAAGTCCTTTGCGGCCTGTGAATCCTATTTTAAATGAAGCTTCCGGGAAAATCAAGCTTGATTGCCCCTCCTTTTTCTTTTCTCCGCCGACTGAAGGCGCCGGTTCTCACTGTATTATGATTTTGGGCAGGGCAAGGCCGCCGCTATGCTCCCGTAAATTTAAAATCTGGCCGGGCCACGATTGCAGTGACACTATTGCCAGAGAAGACAGTCATATGGTATAATGCCTTGGAATCAACTGGAAGGGTGGTTGCAGATGAAGAAAACATGTTTCCTTTTGGCGTGCGTTTTTTTGCTGCTGGGCCTACTGACAGCCTGCGGCAGCCGGGAGGTTCCTTCCACCAGGCACGAAACAGAGGCAGAGATTGTTAAACTGACTGTATGGGGCGCGGAGGAGGACGAAGGGCTGCTTCAGGAGCTTTTCGCATCATTCCAGTCCCATTATGCCGGTCAGGCCAGCTTTCAGATTACCTTTCAGCCTCAGAGCGAATCCAACTGTAAAGACGCCCTGCTGGGCGATTTGGAGGGGGGCGCGGATGTATTTGCCTTTGCTGACGATCAGGTAGCAGCCCTGGCTGCCGCCGGGGGTCTGGACCCCATCGTGGACAGTACGGAGATTCGAAACGTCAGCCTCTCCGCCGCGGTTGAGGCAGCCAGCGTGGGAGGCACGCTCTACGCCTATCCGCTGACTGCCGACAACGGATATTTTCTGTATTATAATAAAGCATATTTTTCCGATGATGATATACAAAGCTTGGACCGGATGCTGGAGCTGGCCGCTCAGGCCGGGCGGCGGGTGACAATGGACTGGTCCTCCGCCTGGTATGTCTACTCCTTTTTTGGAAATACCGGCCTGACCGTCGGCCTGAATGAGGACGGTCTGACCAACTATTGCACCTGGAACAGCGCGGAAGGGCCCATACGCGGCGTGGACGTGGCGGAGGCCATGCTGGCCGTCGCGGCCAGCCCGGGCTTTGCCAGCATGACAGACCAGGAGTTCCTGGCCGGCGTGCAGAACGGCTCCGTGATTGCCGGGGTGAGCGGCGTGTGGAACGCTGTCGCCATTCAGGAGGCTTGGGGAGAGGATGCCGGAGCGGCCAAGCTGCCCACTTATACCTGCGCGGGGGAACAGGTGCAGATGGCGTCCTTCTCCGGGTGCAAGCTGATTGGGGTAAACGCCTATTCCAGGTATCCGGAGTGGGCGGCGCGGCTGGCGGAGTGGATTACCAGCGAGGAGAGCCAGCGCCTGCGCTTTGAGCGGCGGGGACAGGGTCCGGCCAATATCAACGCGGCAAATTCCCCCCAGGTCCAGGCCTCGCCGGCTATCGCAGCCCTGCTGGCCCAGTCGGAGTTTTCCCAGCTCCAGCGGGTAGGCGGGAAGTTCTGGGACCCAGTATCCGAATTTGCCTTAAATATGGCGGCGGGCAACCCCGCCGGCGGTTCACTTCAGGCCCAGCTGGACCGGCTGGCGGAGGGCGTTGCCGCGCGGTAGGAGGCGGCCAAAATGACACTTGGGAGGAAATCGCATGAGAGGCAAGCTGACATTGCAGCAGCGTTTAATTCTGCCCATCGTTCTGCTGGGACTGGTGGCATTTCTATCCAATGTACTGGCGGTTTTCAGTATCAACAACGTTCATTCCAATGCGGGGACCATTGTAGACGAGTACATGGTCAACGAGGAAAGGCTGGAAGAAATCAGGCGCTCTATGATGGACATTCACCTGTTGGCGCTGTCCCATATTGTTGCTGCGGATCATGCTACCATGATCCAGCTGGTCCAGGAAATCAAAGCGAAAGAAGCCTCCCTGGACGAAATGCTGGCCGACTATGAGAGCTTCGTCGCAGAGGAGGACACAGCGGTTTATCAGTCCCTTTTGCAGGATTACGAAGCCTTTAAACACGCTCTGGTCTATCTGGTGTGTGCCAGTGCCGACAGTAAGACCCAGGAGGCCTATGCTACAGCCAACGGGGATGTGGCCCGCTGGAGCGGGGCCGCAGATCAGGGCGTTGCCGCTCTCTACGCCGCAGTCAGCGGCCGGGCAGAGGCCGCGCGGAATCATTTGTTTTTCGTCTACATAAGCTCGCTGATAATCAGCGCAGCTGCGCTGATTGCCGGCATCCTTCTGGTGGCTGCGGCTTTCCGGATTATCCGGAAATATGTGATTTCTCCCATCCATGATGCGATGGACACCCTTCAGGACAGTTCTGAGCGCATCAGCGGCGTGGTCAGCGATGTACGCCAGCGGACACAAACCTCCAGCGGCAGCGTCCGGGAGTTGTCCGGTCTGGCCGAACAGCTCTCCGCTGCTCTGGAAGAAATCGCCTCCAGCACCTCTGCCATCAGCAGCAGCGCCTCCGGCACCCAGTCAGACGCCCGGAATATGGCGGAGGAATGTTTTGCTATTACCACCTATTCCACAGAGATGCGGAGCAGGGCGGAAGAGATGGAGCGCTCTGCCCGGCGGGAAATGGAGGAAGTCCAGAAAAAAACGGCAGAAATCATGTCCCTCTTGGATCAGGCCATTGAAAAAAGCCAGAATGTCAACCAGATCAGTGTTCTCACTAAGGCGATCCTCAATATCTCCTCCTCCACTAATTTAATTGCTATCAACGCCTCTATCGAGGCAGCCCGGGCGGGGGCGGCGGGGGCCGGATTTTCTATTGTGGCGCAGGAGATCCGCCATCTGGCCGACTCTTGTGCCGAAACGGCAAACAATATTCAGGAGGTCAGCGGAGTTGTCACAGGAGCGGTGGATTATCTTTCAGAGAGCGCCCAGGAGCTGGCTGGCTATCTGAGTCGGGCTGTTATGGCTCAACTGGAGCGGTCAGTGCAGGCCGGACAGCAGTACCGGGAGGATTCCGACTATGTGGGACACGCTATGGAGGCCTTCAATGACAGAACCATCAGGCTGAAAGCTGCAATGGATGATATTGCCAGCTCAATTTCTAGTATTTCTGGTGCAATTGATGGTGCAGTCTCTGACGTTACTGGCGTTGCCGGCAGCACCCATGTCCTGGTGGAGGATATGACGGGCATCTCCGCCGGTATGGGAATCAATCAGGAAATTGTAGGGGAGCTGCAGAAGCAAATGGATGTGTTCTCCAACCTGTAAATGAATATAGTCCTGCAAAACAGAACCTGTGCGCTGCAACAGATATGGGGCTACATCTTGTTTGACAATAGATTACACATCGGAGTAAGCTGCATATCGCTTGCTCCGACTTTTTTGCAGCCCCCGGCTATGCCGACAGATATAAGGACGGCGCATCCAGCAGGAAAGCGTCCTCCAGAATGTCCTGGCAGGAGGTCTTATCAAAGACCTCCTGCCAGCTGATTTTATTCATTGTATTACCTCAATCCTGTTTTTTACCACATCTTTAAGAATAGTGTCGAGTTTATGGAAAATGATAGTAGGATTTATAAAATTGGAGGCAATTCTCTGATTTCCTTTTGCAAAAGCTCCAGGAACCGGGCGGCGTGGGCGCCGTCCATCTGGGTGTGGTGGAACTGAAAGGATAGAGGCAGCGTGGTTTTGAGGAATTTCTTCCGATATCTGCCCCAGATCAGAAAAGGGTTGTTGTAGCACCCCGCATAGATGTTCACCGCCCCGTCAATCTCGGTCTGCACCAGGGCGGAGGTGCCTATGACCATACAGTCCTCCAGGTCATGGGGCTGACAGGTGTTATGGACCTGGGCGGTAAGACGGAGGTAGTCCTGTTCAAACTGCCCCGGGGCGGGGGAAAATGGAATGTCGCAGGTGCTGATCCCGCCGTCCGCCGTCTCCACCACCGTGTTTACCGCCAGCCGATCGTATTCCACCAGCCCGTCTCCCACAGGCAGCAGATAAAACTGCTCCACCTGAGAGGCCGCCCTTCCCGCACACCAGCACATCAGCATATTGAATTTGTGTCCGCCTCTGCGGCTCAGCCTAATCAGGTTGGTGACATCCAGCGTCTTAAACAGGGTTACCATGGGCACAGGGGCCTTCATCCACAGTGCGAAAGCCTCCGCTCGTCCGGTCTGGGCTGGATCTACTGATTTCATCTTGTTTCCTCCCTTTAAAATTTTGATTTATGGACAAGGAGCTGCATTATATCACAGCAGTCTGGGAAATACAATAAAGAGTTTTCTGCGGAAAGATATTGACGGGGAGGAGGGAGCACCATTTTTGTATGTCAAAATGCCGAAAGTGGTGTATCAGTAAACTATTACTTTAACGCATTAAACAAAATTCTATTTTGCAGGAGACAAGGAGTTGACTTGCAAAAATAATCGTGTTAAAGTATTAACAATCCGCCGAGGGAGAGTAGAAAGCAAGTTTTGGCGGGACAACTTTCGGGAGGAAGAAACTATGAGTATTCAGAATGAGTATTTAAACGGTTTGATGGAGCGGGTCGTCCGGCGCGACCCCGGCGAGAAGGAGTTTCACCAGGCGGTGCGGGAGGTGCTCACCTCTCTGGCGCCCGTGGCCAATGCCCGCCCCGAACTGATCAAAGAGGGCGTGATGGACTGCCTGGTGGAGCCTGAACGCACCATCAAGTTCCGGGTGCCCTGGGAGGACGACAAGGGCGAGATCCACGTCAACCGGGGCTACCGTATCCAGTTCAACAGCGCCATCGGTCCCTACAAGGGGGGGCTGCGGTTCCACCCCTCTGTGAACGAGAGCATTATCAAATTCCTGGGTTTTGAACAGACCTTTAAGAACAGCCTTACCGGCCTGCCCATCGGCGGCGGCAAGGGCGGCTCCGACTTCGACCCCAAGGGCAAGAGTGAGGCCGAGGTCATGCGCTTCTGCCAGTCCTTCATGAATGAACTGTTCAAATATATCGGCCCCGATACCGACGTGCCCGCCGGCGACATCGGCGTGGGCGCCCGGGAGATTGGCTACCTCTTCGGCCAGTACAAGCGCCTGCGCAACGAGTTTACCGGCGTGCTCACCGGCAAGGGTCTCACTTACGGCGGCTCTCTGGCCCGGAAGGAGGCCACCGGCTATGGCCTGTGCTACCTGGCCGACTGCCTGCTCCGGGACAACGGCAAGGGCTTTGAGGGCTCCACCGTAGTGGTGTCCGGATCGGGCAACGTGGCTATCTACGCCTGCGACAAGGCCACCCAGTTGGGCGGCAAGGTGGTGGCTATGTCCGACTCCAACGGTTACGTCTACGACAGGGACGGCATCGACTTGGACCTGATGAAGCAGATCAAGGAGGTGGAGCGGGGCCGTATCAAGGAGTACGCCCAGCGCAAGGCGGGCGCGGAGTACCATGAGGGCTGCGTCAACATCTGGAACATCCCCTGCGACATCGCCCTGCCCTGCGCTACCCAGAACGAGCTGCCCCTGGAGGGGGCCAAGGCCCTGATGAAGAATGGCTGCTTCGCCGTAGTGGAGGGGGCAAACATGCCCTCCACTCCCGACGCTATGGACGCCCTCCAGGAGGCCGGCGTGCTCTTCGCCCCCTCCAAGGCCGCCAACGCCGGCGGCGTGGCGGTGTCTGCCCTGGAGATGAGCCAGAACTCCATGCGCTTCTCCTGGACTTTCCAGGAGGTGGACGACCGCCTTAAGACCATTATGACCGATCTGTACCACAACGCAGCCCGGGCGGCCGAGCAGTTCGGCATGGCGGGCAATCTGGTGGCAGGGGCCAATATCGCCGGCTTCCTGAAGGTGGCCGACTCCATGCTGGCCTATGGCCTGGTATAAGGAGGGGAGAATATGAACAACTATGCCCACCGCGTAATGGAGCGGCTCCGGCAGAAGTACCCCGGCGAGGAGGAGTACCTCCAGTCGGTTCAGACCTGGCTGGAGATGATCGATCCCGCATTGGATGATCCCCGCTATGAAAAGCTGGATCTGCTCACCCGCATGGTGGAGCCTGAGCGGATGGTCACATTCCTGGTGCCTTGGGTGGACGACCAGGGGAACGCCCACACCAGCCACGGCTACCGGGTGCAGTTTAACAGCGCCATCGGCCCCTACAAGGGGGGCTTGCGGTTCCACCCCTCTGTGAACGAAAGCGTGGTAAAGTTCCTGGGCTTTGAGCAGACCTATAAGAACGCCCTTACCGGCCTGCCCATCGGCGGAGCCTCTGGAGGTGCCGATTTCGACCCCAGGGGGAAGAGCGACCGGGAAATCATGCGCTTCTGCCAGTCCTTTATGAACGCCCTGTACCGTTACATCGGGGCGGACACCGATATCCCCGCCGGGGACATCGGTGTGGGGGCTCGGGAAATCGGCTACCTCTACGGCCAGTACAAACGCCTGCTGGGCAAAGCGGAGAGCTCCGCGCTTACCGGCAAGGGCCTTACCTATGGCGGCAGCAAGGTCCGCCTGGAGGCTGCCGGCTCGGGCACCGTCTACTTCCTGGAGCGGATGGTGGCCAGCCAGGGGGACAGCCTGGCTGGCAGGACCATCGCAGTGTCCGGCTTTGGCAATATGTCCTGGGGCGTGTGCCGCAAGGCGGCTCAACTGGGGGCCAGGGTGGTTACCCTGTCCGGTCCAGACGGATATGTCTACGACCCGGAAGGGATTACCGCCCAGGAGAAGCTGGACTTCCTGCTGGAGATGCGGGACAGCGGCAGGGACCGGGTGTCCGCCTATGCGGGGAAGTTCGGCGTGGAGTTTTTCCCGGGCAGAAAACCCTGGGAGGTTAGGACCGACATTGTGATCCCCTGTGCCACTCAGAACGAACTGGACGTGGAGGACGCTGTCCGCATCCTGGCCAACGACGTGCGCTACTATGTGGAGGGAGCCAATATGCCCGCCACCGCCGACGCCATGAAGCTGCTGCGCCTCAGCCCCAAGATTCTCACCGCGGGGGCCAAGGCCTCCGGCTCCGGCGGCGTGGCGGTGTCCGCTCTGGAGATGGCCCAGAACTCCATCCGCTACAACTGGAAGCGGTCCGAGGTGGACGAGAAGCTGCGCCAGATCATGGGTTCCATCTACGACGCTTCTGCCGCAGCTGCCAGGGAGTACGGCTTGGGGGACGACCTCATCGCGGGCAACGATATCGCCGCCTTCAAGAAGATTTCCGAGGCGATGATCGCCCAGGGCCTGTAAGCCAATACGCCTTACAAACGGACGCACCGGTTTCCGGTGCGTCCATTTTGCGGGGCATTTAAATTTTGCTTAAAGTTTTGTGAAAATTTTCCCCAAGGGTGGCAAACGGGGAAGAAATACGCTATAATAAAACAGCAAATACACAAAAGAAAAAGAGGCCGGTGTTATGTCTACAAACCGCTATGAAAGTCCCCTGTCCTCCCGCTACGCCAGCGATGAGATGCAGTATATTTTTTCCCCGGATAAGAAGTTCTCCACCTGGCGCCGCCTGTGGGTGGCCCTGGCCCGGGCGGAGATGGAGCTGGGCCTGCCCGTTGCCCGGGAGCAGGTGGAGGAGCTGGAGGCCCATATAGACGATATTGACTATGAGAGGGCTGCCCAATGGGAGAAGAAGCTGCGCCATGACGTGATGGCCCACGTTCACGCCTACGGCGAGCTGTGTCCCAAGGCTATGCCCATCATCCATCTGGGGGCTACCAGTTGCTATGTGGGGGACAACACCGACGTGATCCTTATGAGGGAGGGGCTGGAGCTGGTCCGGGACAAAATTGTCCGGGTGCTGGCCCATTTGGCCGGATTCGCGGAGCGATACAGGGCTCTTCCCACCCTGGGCTTCACCCACTTCCAGGCCGCCCAGCTGGTCACGGTGGGCAAGCGGGCCACCCTGTGGATGAATGAGCTACTCATGGACTTGGAGGAGGTGGAGCACCGTGTCTCCACCTTGGCTCTGCTGGGCTCCAAGGGTACCACCGGCACTCAGGCCTCCTTCCTGGAGCTGTTCGAGGGGGACCACGAAAAGGTGAAGCTGCTGGAGGAGAAGATCGCCCGGGAGATGGGATTTGAGGCGGTAATTCCGGTGAGCGGCCAGACCTACTCCCGCAAGCTGGACTACAATGTGGTGTCGACCCTGGCCGGCGTGGCTCAAAGCGCAAGCAAGTTTGCCACCGACCTGCGGCTGCTGTGCCACCTGAAGGAGGTGGAGGAGCCCTTTGAGACCAGCCAGATCGGCTCCTCGGCCATGCCCTACAAACGCAACCCCATGCGGTGTGAGCGCATCTGCTCCCTGGCCCGATATGTCATCACGGATGTGGGCAACCCCGCCGCCACCGCCGCCACTCAGTGGTTTGAGCGCACTCTGGACGATTCGGCCAACAGACGCCTTAGTGTGCCGGAGGCCTTTTTGGCTGTGGATGCCATCTTGAACATCTGGGCCAATGTGGCCGCCGGGCTGGTGGTCCACCCCAAGGTGATTGAGAAGCACGTGATGGAGGAGCTGCCCTTCATGGCCAGTGAGAACATTCTGATGGATGCTGTCAAGCGGGGGGGCGACCGACAGGCGCTCCACGAGCGCATTCGGGTGCTGTCTCAGGAGGCTGGCCGCAACGTGAAGGAACTGGGACTGCCCAACAACCTTATCGACCTGATGGCCGCCGACCCCGCCTTCGGCATGACCAGGGAGGCGCTGTCCGCCCATCTGGACCCCGCCGCCTATATCGGCCGCTGCCCGGAACAGGTGGAAGAATTTCTGGACCGGAAAGTCCGGCCCGTGCTGGAAAAATACGCCGGAGCCCTGAACCGGGGAGACGCTGAGCTGAAAGTATAAGGGAAAGGAAGAAAAGACCATGAAACGAGAGAATCGGGGTCCCTATCTGGCCCTGGGGCTGACCGCCTTTGCGGTGATCGCGGCGTCGCTGATGCTGTTCTTCCTGCTGTTCCACGTGAAAGAGGTCAGCGGTTTTCTGCGCACATTGGGGGGCATCCTGCGTCCTATCTTTATGGGGGCGGTGATCGCCTTTCTATTGCTGCCCGTCCACCGGACGATTTTGAAGTTCCTGACGGCAATTACCTCTGACAGGCACAAGACGGACCGACGCAATCTGGCATTTCTCAGCTTTGTGGCCATTATTTTCAGTCTGCTCCTGGCTGTGTTCCTGATCTACCTGCTGCTGGCCATGGTCATTCCCCAGGTCTATGAGAGCGTTGTAGGCCTGGTTCAGTCGATTCCCGATTACATTGAGGTGGTCCAGGGCTGGCTTCAGACCTTCTTTGAGGACAATCCGGACATTCAGACTGCGGTAATGTCCATCTATAACTCCTCCGCCGCTTCGCTGGAGCAGTGGCTGAATTCTGACATCCTGCCCAACCTGGAATCGGTGTCCACCACCTTCCAGTGGGTGCGTACCACCGTCTGGCCCAATTTTACCGGCGTGATGGCCGGAGTGTCCGGGGTGCTGGTGGGGTTTCTGGTGCTGGTGAAGGATTTGCTTATCGCCCTGATCGTCTCGGTCTATCTCCTGGCCCGGAAGGACGTGTTTGCCGCCCAGGGAAAGAAGATTGTCTACAGTATTTTTCGGACAGATATTGCGGATCTGCTGGTGGACGAGGTCCGCAACGCCTATAAAATCATGAGCGGCTTTATCAACGGCAAGCTGGTGGACTCCCTGATTATCGGGGTAATCTGCCTGGTGTGCTGCAACCTGTTCAAGTTCCCCTATCCGGCCCTGGTGGCCACCATCGTGGGTGTGACCAATATTATCCCTTTCTTCGGACCTTTTATCGGGGCGGTTCCATGCGGGCTGTTGATTTTTCTGGTGAGCCCTGTCCAGGCCGTCTATTTTGCCATTTTTATTATCGTGCTCCAGCAGTTTGACGGCAATATCCTGGGGCCGAAGATTTTGGGCGAGACCACCGGCCTGGCCTCCTTCTGGGTGCTGTTCTCCATTTTGCTGTTCGGCGGGCTGTTCGGTTTTGCCGGGATGGTGTTGGGGGTGCCCGTCTTTGCTATGATTTACAGCGTAATCAGCCGGACGGTGGCCCACGGCCTGCGCTCCCGGGGCCTGCCTGTGGAGACGAAGGAGTACATGGGAAAAACAGAGCCGATGGCTCATAAGTAAAAGATGCTTGAAACAGAGAGGAAAAGAAGATGAGCAACGAAGAGAGAAGATCTTGAAGATACTGGAAAACCAAGGGGAAACGCTGGAAAAGCTCCAGGTGGGTGTTTCCGGAATCGAAGTCCGGCTGGATGTTGCTGAACTCAAAAAGGCGCAGTGAAGGGGCCATCCGGGAAGTGCATGGAAAAACAGGCCCGGACCACTTCACAGCGCCTTGGGGCGCAGCCAATATCGCGCCCTTATAGGGCGAGTGCAGGCCACCCGTTTTACGGGTGGCCTGACTTTATCACCCGTCTGCCTCCGGGCCTGAGGGAGATTTGGAACCGCCTTCCCGGACCTCGCCGTGGTCCAAGCCGTCGTAGGCCCGTGGCCTGGAGGGCTCTGTCTCATAGTTGAAAAACAGGTCGGCGGTGAGTTCGCCGTCCCCCAGCTCCTCTCTGGCGCAGAGGGTGTAGCAGTCCGCCATTTTCTCCGGGTCGCACCGCTCCTCGTTGAGGGTCAGCGAAACCACCCGCCAGCCGCCGGGGTCGTTGGCGTACTCATTCAGCCATTGCAGGGACTGGAAATAGATGGGCATGGACAGCTCTCCCGCGCCGCTGGGGTCCTGATAGAAGGCCTCTCCGCATTCCAGCTGCCACATGGACCAGGGCTCGTCCTTGCCCCACTCAAACTCCGGGTTGACCGTGTAGACGTCCACCCCGCCGGGGGCCATAACGGCCAGATGGCCGTTCCAGTAGTCCGCATACTCCCGGGCGGCGGCGCTGTCCGGGTCCCGGACGTCCCCCTCCACCGGCCAGCTCCAGGTGAGGTCCTGGCCGTCGAAGCGGATTACCCCGGCCTGGCCGTCATACTGGCCGTTCTCCTGGCCGTTGAGGGTGTACAGCAGGCAGTCCCGGCCGTCATAGCTTTGGAAGGGGACCGCATGGGGCACCCCGCCATGGACGGCATACCGGAACAGCGGGCCGGTGAGCGCATGGGTCTCTCTGTCCATCACCCCCAGGAGCAGGGTGTTTTCCAGAAAGTCCTCCACAAAGACCACGCCGAGGATTTGGCTCTCCTTCTGTATGGAGGCCAGCAGGCTGGCGGTAGGGAGCTGGAAAGGCTGTTCCCCGTCGGCGGCCCGGACCAGAGTCTCCAGCAGGGTCTGCTCCGCCTCGCTCAGAGGCGGATCCGCAGGCCCGTAGGTGACCGGGCTGGGCTCCCGCTCCCCTCCGGAGGAGCGGTCCGGCTGCCGGGCGTTGGGAATGTTCTCCCCCTCCGCCTGAGCCACGTTGCAGGACACCAGATTGCCGCAGAAGAGGCATACGGCGAACATTAGCGCCAGAAACAGCGCCGGAGGCCGCTTCTTGGGTCCGGAAAAGATGTTTTTCAGACGCAGTTCCGTCTCCTTCGCCGACCCGGACAGGGGGGTGGAGAAAGGGGTGCGGGGCATTTTATTGCTCATAGCTGACTGTCCTCCTTGCATTTGTTTTGCGCCTCAACCATCGTGTCCCAGGTGCTCTCCAAAATGAGCCAGCCCCGGTTGTTGAAGCCGTAGACGTTATACGCGACGTTTTCCCCGTACTCGTCCCAGTACTTCTCAATCAAGTGCTGCCCCTGGGGGACGGCCTCCACCTTCCCGGCCAGAGAGAAACCGTATTCAAACCTCCCGTGTCCCTCGTTCCAGCGGAACCAGTGGCAGCCCTGGTTTCTGGTGCTGTCGCAGAGGACGGCGAAGTCCTCCGCGCCGTCGAAGTTGATATCCTGAATCCAGACACAGGAGGAGCCGTCAGCCAGGAAAATCTGCTCCGGGAAACGGTCGTCCCCCGGGACGTCCTCCGGAAGGATGGTCTGGAGCAGCTTATCCGGGTTGAACATCATATCCCCGTCAAACACCTGAATCTGGTCATAGATCAGGTGGGGCCCAAACTGTTCGCCGGTGACCCGGCCCCGCAGCGCCAGGGTCAGCACCCGCCCGCCGGTGACGGTGACGGTCTGGGCGTCGGTAAAGTAGCCGTCCGCTGTTTCGTCCCAGCCGGTCCCGTTCCAGCGCAGGGTGTAATACTCCGGGGCGTGCCACTTGTCCACCAGGACGGGGATGCGGAGATCGCAGAGGGGAGAATCCTCCCGGCCCGTGTGGTAAGTACCAGTCACGGTGGGGCCGACCTCGGGGAGGTAACGCTCGGTCAGTTTGCCCTCGATCAGCTCAAAAACATACGCTTTGGCGGCGCCGTAGTTGCTACCGAAAACCCACAGATCCAGGGTCAGAGCGTGCCGGTCCGGGCTGGTGATGTGTCCGGCTGAGAAAGCCTCAATCCCCAGCCAGTTCTCCTCCGTCCATTGGCGCTCCAGCGTTTTCCCCCGGCCCAGGGCGGCGGTGAGAGTGACGGTGCTGCCGTTGTCATCCTGGGGGTCGAACCGGGCGACGGCGGTGACAGTGTCCTCCAGGCCGTCGCCGTCCAGGTCGATGTGTTCCAGCGTTTCCGAGTACTCCCGGACCTCCATGTCCGGCTGCTGTTCCGGCGGGTCGGGGAGGGAGTTGTCCGTCCGGGAGACGTCCGGGACCTTCTCCATCTGACAGGATACCAGATTGCCGCAGAAGAGGCATACGGCAAACACCAGGACCAGAAACAGCGCCGGCGGCCGCTTCTTGGGCCCGGACATGATATTGCGGATGCGAATTTCCGTCTCCTTCGCCGACCCGGACAGCGGGGTGGAGAAGGGGGTGCGGGGCATTTTATCGTTCATAGCAGTTACTCCTGTTTGATTTGGCTGATGTTTTCTTCCGTCAGGGGGAGATATTCCAGCTCCAGGGGCTGGGAGCCCTCCAGGATGGGCTCCAGCCACGCCAGATAGACCGACTGGTCCACCGCCATGTTGACGCGGTTCTCGAGGGTGTTAAGGTATTCGTATGATGAGACCGGGTGAATGTAATAGAGGATACCCGCCCCGCTTTTATCCTTTTCCGTGGGGAAGGGGGGCAGGTTCCCCTCATTGATATCGGAGACCGACTTCTCCCAGGCGGACACATGGCCCGCCAGCTCATAGCTGTCCGTCTCGGGCAGATAGCGGTAGAGGGAGTGGGGCCAGAAGTCATCCGTCCAGATCCCCTGGGCGTGGGAGTCGTCCTCGGCCAGCGCACCGTTGGAGTAGAAGGTGAGGGAGGGGAAGCCGTCGAACTGGATACGGACAGCGCCGGCGTCCGCGTCATAGTCCAGCACATAGCCCCGATAGCCTGCGTAGACCACCGGCCGGGTCAGCAAAACCAGTTCCTCCCGTCCGTCGCCGTCCACGTCGGCCAGGGCAAACTCATTTTCCGACATATCGTCAAAGATCGCCTCACCATTTTCACCGTCGGGCAGGACGCGATGGAAAAACAGGGCCTCCAGCACCTTGGTATAGGCGGCCCGGGCGGCGGCGTCCGGTTCGGCGGCGGACGCAGCGGGGTTATAGAAGGACTCCGCCGCCTGGGCGACGAACCACGTGCCTTCCAGGCCGTCGGCTGAGTTGAGGGCCAGCCCGCCAACCGAGATCGGCTCGCCCTGGCAGGGCCATCCGCTCTGGTACTCCCACTGGCTGACCTGGAGACGGCCGTCCTCCAGGGACAGGGCGTAGTCGTACTCCGTCCGGTCCCAGAGTATATACCACTGCCCGGCGGCGTAGTCGTAGACCTCAATATGATTGTCTGTAATACCGGAGCCAAAGCTGACCGTGGCGCACAGCTCCCGCTTTCCGTCGCCGTTGAGGTCGCAGAGGAACACGTTCCATGCGGGCATCCCGTAGATAAGGAGGGTGATCTCGCCGGTCTCATCCGCGGCGGTGACGCCGTACGGCGTCCAGCGGAAGGTGACGCCAGGGTATTCCTCCAGCTGAAGCTTGGCGATGTCCTCCCAGGGCATTTCGTCGGTGTTCAGGTAGTCTACCCACACCTCAGCCTGCGGACCGGTCTCCTTCACCCGGCAGGACACCAGATTGCCGCAGAGGAGGCACACGGCGAACACCAGGGCCAGAAACAGGGCCGGGGGCCGCTTTTTTGGTCCGGAGAAGATGTTCTTTAGTCGAAGTTCCGCCTCCTTTGCCGACCCGGACAGGGGAGTGGAGAAGGGAGTGCGGGGCATTTTTTCGTTCATAGCGTCCTCCTATCCCGCCGTGATCTGTTCAATCAGCTCTTCGGCGGTCATATCATCCATGCGGTAGTTGTAATCGGCTCGCCCCAGCAGCCCGGTAAAGCTGCCGTCCTGGGTGCTGCGGCGAAGGATCAGCATCTCCCGGTTCACGTCCCAGTCAAATCCCCACACCGAGTTGGCGTAGAGGGTATTGTGGTAGAAGGTATAGTACACATCATAGACGAGGGCGTAAGCGTCCTCGCCCCAGGGGACCTCCCCCAGACAGACGGCCGGGCCAACCCGCAGGTCGCCGTCCTCCTCTGTTTCCTGTGCGTAGTCGGCGTAGAAAATGTTCCACTCCTCCTCGTAAGCGGCGTAGCAGTTCAGCAAGGTGGTGTAGAAGTTTCCGCCGTAGGGGTCCTCTCCGGGGATATAGGTATAAGCGGGCTCCAGCAGGGACTTGTCCACAAAGCCGCCCTCCGGCTCCCCGCCGGAAAAATACCACTGGTTCCACAACGGCGGGTCCAGCTGGACAGTTTCCTCCGCCGGGACCAGGGGATACTGGCCGTCCCCCCAGAACTTCATGCAGGAGTAGCGGGAAAACTCCCCCTTATCCCACATATACAGGCAGTCATACTCGTCCAGATAGCCGCCACTCTCCAGCTCTCTGCCGTTCACCATGGCGGTCAGATAAAACACCGGTTTGCCGTCCGCCTTGACACGGAAGCCCTGGAGGTTGATAGGGTCCGGAGTATCGGGATACAGCCTCCGGGGGTCCTCCGGGTCGTTGGCGATGGTCTCCTCCAGAGCGGAAAACAGCTCCTCCCGGGTAGTCCCGGCCAGGGCAAAGGCGGCCTCCTCGGTCACCTGGGTCCCCTCTTTCTTGTCGTAGACCCAGGAGCGGACATAACCGTCGTTTCCGTAGCAGCTGTCGTCCTCGAAAAAAACCAGGTTGATATAGCGGTCAGTGGCAGAGGGATACAGGGTACATCGGCTGGATACCCCCAGGTTGGTTTTGACAAAGTCATACTGCTCTCCCAGCTGGGCCAGCCCGGCGTTAATGGCCTCCACCGCCTCGTTTTCCTCCCCGGCGGGGAGGGCCAGCATGGGGATCTCCAGATAGTTGGCATAACTGTCATAATATTGGGTCTCCATGACAATGGTGGGTTCCTTGGGCCTCTGCCGGC
Source organism: uncultured Bacillota bacterium (assembly GCA_947426945.1). Taxonomy (GTDB): domain Bacteria; phylum Bacillota; class Clostridia; order Oscillospirales; family Oscillospiraceae; genus Lawsonibacter. Next base: position 79,797 of record CANEFX010000005.1, on the reverse strand, counting down.
AGGATACCAGATTGCCGCAGAGGAGGCACACGGCGAACACCAGGGCCAGGAACAGCACCGGCGGCCGCCGCTTGGGCCCGGAGAAGATATTGCGCAGCCGTATCTCTGTCTCCCTCGCCGACCCGGACAGGGGGGTGGAGAAGGGGGTACGGGGCATGTTTTTGTTCATAGCGGTTTCCTTTCCAGATCGTGTTATGTCAGGGGTTGCCCGTCCGGCTGCTGCCGGTTACCTGGACCATGGTATCCCGATAGTCCCGCAGGTTTTCCTCCAGGGACTTTTGCGGGTCGGGGGTGAACACCTCCGGCTCATTGTGCAGGAACCACAGGGTGTCCTCCAGCCGGCCCTCCCGCTGGAAGGTCTCCAGCAGCCCCTGATCGGTGTTCAGCAGCTGGACGCTGCGGGAGAGCAGCTCGTTGACCTCCTCCATGAAGCCAGCGATCTCGTCCGGGCGGAAGAAGTCGTCCGGGTCGGCTGCCCCGCCGTCGGGAGTGGGCATTCCAAAGGTGATGTCGAAGTAGAGCTCATTCTCCCGGACCATGTTTTCTGTATTCCCCTCCAGGGTGAACAGAAAGTAGCGATAGCCCGCGGCCCCCTGGCCCATGTAGGGGTTATACTGCAGGAGGTAGTCCTCCCCCTCCAGAGTGCACAGAAAGACGGCGTTCCAGCCTATGTGAGCCTGGTCGCCATCCGCCGTATAAATGCGCCTGCCGTCCTCCCAGATCTCCAGCCACTGTCCGGTGCCCCAGGGGGCGGGCACAGACAGCCAGATATCCTCCGGGACGCCGTTGCGGTTCAGGTCGGGGTGCTGGGGCAACACAGTAAGCTCGGCGGTGGCGTACCACTCCGCCTCCCGCATCAGCCTGGCCAGGACCCGGCCGGCGTGGAGCATCTCCTTCTCGGACAGCTCCAGGACCCCATCCCCCACCTCGGAGGTGAAGGAGGACTCCGAAACGATCTGCTTGTCCCAGTCTGCCACAAACTCGAGATAGAAGCCGTCGATAGAGCCGTCCTCCAGCCGGTCGTCATTGATGCTGACGGACACTGATACGGCCCCGCCGGGTTCGTCCTGCCACCGGGCAGAGCCCTCCGCCACTTTGCCTGCCAGGCTGGGACAGCAGAAGGCGGGGTCGCCGCCGAAGTAGAGGTAATTCCCGGCAGAACCAGGGTCCCATGTGGAAAGGCGGTGCCAGCTTGCGTGAACATCCCCCAGCCCCTCTATCTCAATACTGGGGCCCTTTCCGGTGTAAATGGGCTCCAGCTCAGGCAGGTTGTCCCAGTCCACCTGGGCCGTGGACAGGTCGGGCGGGGACAGATTTTCCCAGTTGACCGGAATATCAGGCAGGGACGGCTCCATCTTCTCCACCTGGCAGGACACCAGATTGCCGCAGAGCAGGCACACGGAGAATACCAGGGCCAGGAACGGGGCCGGGGGCCGTTTCTTGGGTCCGGAGAAGATATTGCGGATACGAATCTCCGTCTCCTTCGCCGACCCGGACAGGGGGGTGGAGAAGGGGGTGCGGGGGACTTTGTTGTTCATTTGGAAGAGCTCCTTTCGTGTCAAGCCTCCCTTTGAAAGGAGGCTTTTCCGCGCTCAGTCGGCTCTGTTCTGCAGTCGGGCCACGGCGGACAGGATGGTCTGGCCGTAAGCGGAGTAGTCCGACCGGGACAGGCGGCGCAGAGCGTCCTCGTCGCAGGCCAGCTCGGTGTCTCGCTCTACCAGCCGGACCATATGCCACATCAGAGGGTTGAACCAGTGCAGGGCGTTGACCCACATGGCCAGGGTTTTCAGCCAGATATCCCGGCGGCGGTAGTGGGTGAGCTCGTGGAGCAGGGAGAATCCCAGCTCCTCCCCGGAGATATTCCCCTGGGGCAGGAGGATGGCGGGGCGGAAGATCCCGGCCAGCATGGGCACCTTCAGCCCCTGGCACACCAGCAGCCGGGGCCGCCGGTCCAGGCCCAGCTGGTCCCCCAGGCGGTTGAAGGCGGCCACCGCCTCCCCGTCGGACACGGGAGCGGACCACCGGCGCAGAAAGGATAGAAAGCGAAGGTGGGCAATCCCGCCCCAGGCCAGCGTTCCCGCGGCCCCCAGCAGCCACACGCCCAGAATGATTCGGGCGGGGTCTGTTTTCCGCTCCGGCGGCAAAGGCGTTGACGGGGAGTCGCTTTCCGAGGGGTTCGGCTGGCTTTGCGCCCCCTGCGGCCCCTGAGACGGCGCGGGAGGCTCCGGAGAATCTCCCGGCAGATCGGACGTATGGGGAGGGACGGCGGGTTGGGTGACGGCGGGAGGGTTGGGGATGTCCACCTGAATGGGAGCCCGGGTCTCTCCGCGAAAGACCAGAGGCAGAGGGACGGCCAGCCGCAGGCACAGCAGCAGCCAGCCCCAGCACCGCCACCTGGCCCCATAGCGGCCCCGGGTGGAGCGGCCGGCAAAGGCCAGCAGAAGGACGGCGGCGGAGCCGCCCAGGGTGAGAGCCCCCAGAGTGAGGAGAATGGAATTCATTGGCTCTGCCCTCCGTTCAGCTGGTCCAGGAGGGTCCGCAGCTCCTCCAGCTCGTCCTGGCGCATCCCGTCCCGGGCCAGGGCGGCCACGAAATTCCGGGGAGAGCCGTACAGCCGATTCAGCACCGCCCGGCTGTCAAATGCCTGATACGCCTCCTGACCCACCAGAGGGGTGTACAGGTTGCTTTTCCCCTCTCGCCGGACGGCCACAAAGCCCTTGTCCGCCAGCCGGGAGAGATAGGTGTTGACCGTGTTGGAGGCCCAGCCGAAGGGGGCCAGACGCGCCTCCAAAAGGGCCCGGGGGGTGTCGGGACCGGTAGCCCACAGGGCCTTCATCACTTCAAGCTCGGTGTCGGGAAGCCGTTTCACTGCGATCACATCCACTTCAATTGTAGTTGATTATTATACTACACTTGAAGTAGATAAGCGTCAAGTTACAGTGTGGTTACAAAAGGGGTAATGTCCGCCCTCCGGGCGGGCACGAGAAAAAAGAGCGTCAAATTACGGCGCGGTTACAAAAGGAGACAAAAAATTTCCCCCATATTAAAAAAACCTTCATGGAATTTTCATAGACTTTTCCGCCGTCTCATGGTAAAATAACCGACAGTATAAGGAAAAGTGTGCCTGTCCCTGTTTGAGCGGCTGTCCGCCGGGGAAACATCACTCTGACGGACAAAACGGGGTATGGGAGAAAAAGCGCCCACAGGCGCGTGGAGGTATGTTTGAAAAAAGAGGTTTTAGGCGTTTGTTTTGACGATCTCACCCGGGAGGAGGCCGTTCAGGCGGGAGCTGCTCTGCTGGAGGAGGACAAATTTCACTATGTGGTGACCCCTAATCCGGAGTTTCTTCTGACAGCGGAGAAGGACCGGGAGTTTCTCCAGGTGCTCAACGGAGCGGACCTGGTTTTGGCCGACGGCATCGGGGTGATCTACTCCGCGAAAATTCAGGGAACGCCCCTGAAGGGGCGGGTCACCGGCATCGGCTTTGCGGAGGACATGCTATCCTGCCTCAACCGGCGGGGAGGGCGGCTCTATCTGCTGGGGGCCAAGCCCGGCGTGGCCGAGGAGGCCGGCCGCCGCATTGTGGAGCGGCACCCGAATATTACCCTGTGCGGCGTGCAGGACGGCTACTTCAGGGACGAGGAGGAGGCCCTCCTCAAGGTGGCCGCCGCCCGGCCAGACCTGCTCTTTGTCTGCCTGGGTTCCCCCAAGCAGGAGAAGTGGATGGCCCGGTGGGGCCGGCACACCGGCGCCCGGCTGGCCGTTGGCCTGGGGGGCGTGCTGGACGTCTTTGCAGGCAGAGTGGAACGGGCCCCGGAGGTCTGGCAGAATCTGGGCCTGGAGTGGGCCTATCGACTGAAAAAGGAGCCCTGGCGGGCGGGCCGCATGGCCAGGCTCCCCCTGGTGCTGGTAAAGGCGGCGGGAAAGCGGCTGAAACAGAGACCGTAGGGGCGTGAAGCGCCTCCTTTTGCGAAGAAGGCCGTTTGAAAGGAGAAAAAATTATGGTGTACATTCTGTTAGCGCCCGGCTTTGAGGAGGTGGAGGCCCTGGCGCCTGCCGACCTGCTCCGCCGGGCGAACATTGAGACCGCCTTGGTGTCTCTGACAAAGGAGCCTGTCCCCGGCAGCCATGGAATCACCGTCACCGCCGACGTCACTCTGGAGGAGATGGACCTGTCCCGGGCGGATATGCTTGTTCTGCCCGGGGGCGGGCCGGGTTATCAGAACCTGGGCAGGGAACCCAAGGTGGAGGAGCTTGTCCGGGAGGCAGTCAAGCGGGATATCTGGGTGGCCGCCATTTGCGCCGCCCCCACTTTGCTGGGAAAATGGGGCCTGCTGGAGGGTAAGAAAGCCATCTGCTACCCCGGCATGGAGGACGGGCTTGCCGGCGCGCAGGTCCAGACAGCCCCAGGCGTAATTGTGGACGGAAAAATCATCACCGGGCGGGCTGCCGGCTCCGCAATTGACTTTGGCCTGGCCCTGGCAGAGGTTCTGGCCGGCACGGCCGAGTCGGACCGGGTGCGCCATGGCATCTACTATTGAGCTGGAGAAAAAGGAGCTGCGCCGCCGGGTGCGGGAACAGCTTTCCCTCCTGAGCCCGGAGGCGCTGCGCCGGAGTGACGACGCCCTTTTTTCCAGGTTTCTGGCCCTGCCCCAGGTGGAGGCAGCCCGAACGGTCTTTGCCTTTTGGGGCATCTCCGGAAAGGAGCCGGAGACCGCCCGCCTGATTCGGAATCTGATTGTCCGAGGAAAGGCGGTTGGCCTGCCCCGCATGCTGCCCGGCCGCCGGATGGAGGTGCGCCGCTACGATCCGGACAAGCCCCTGGTGCCGGTCTCCTTCGGCATTTTCGAGCCGGGGGAGAATTGCCCGCTGATGGAGCGGGAGCGCGTTGATCTGGCGCTGGTGCCTGCTGTATGTTATGACAGGCGGGGATACCGCCTGGGCTTTGGCGGCGGCTACTATGACCGCTGGCTGGAGGGATTTTCCGGGATGAAGATCGGGCTGTGCCGGGAGGCGGTCCTCCAGGACCGGGTGCCTGTCGAGGCCCACGACTCCAGGGTGGATCTGCTGCTCACCGAGGAGGAGAGCCTGTCCTTTTGAGAAAATGGAGAAGAGCGGAAGATTGCTCTCCCGCTCCTTCCGCTGTGTAGCGCTCAGCAGCCGCAGTCGTTGTCGCAGCCGCAGCCACAGTCGTTATTACAGCCGCAGCCGCAGTTATTGTTGCAACCACAGCCACAGTTGTTGTTGCAGCCGCAGCCATTACCGCCCCAGCCGAACAGGATGATGATCAGGATGATGATCCACAGCGCGCTGTTGCCGCCCCAACCGTTGTTCCCACAGAACATGATACTTCACCTCTTTTAAAATCGCGCCGGGACGCTGTCCCCGCGTTCTGTACCATTCTATGGCCCCCTCTTGTCCCTGGTGACAGAGGCGCGGGAAAAATTTGTTAGGAGCTGACCCTATGCCTCAGGATTATTACGAGCCCAGAGAACGCCGCCCCTCCCGCCCGGAGCGGGAAGCCCGTCCCGCCTCCCGGGAGGAGCGGGAGCCGCCGCGGCGTCCCAGAAAGAAGAAGCGGCGTTCCGCCGGCCGTACCGCCGCCCTGGTCCTGCTGTATGTGACAGTGGTAATTGGCGTGTCTGTTCTGCTGGCCTGCGTGGGCTGGGTCGCCGCAGGGGACGTGCTGGCTTTGAACAAGGATTACAGGGAAATTACCTTTACCATTACGCCGGAGGAGGAGTTCGACGATGTGGCGGGCCGGCTGAAGGATGAGGGGATGATCGAGTACAGATTCCTCTTTGACCTCTTTGCCTCCCTGACCCATAAAAAGGACAAGCTGGCCCCCGGCACCTATACCCTGAATACCGACATGGACTATCGGGCCCTGCTGGCCGGCATGCAAGCCAATTCCGCCAACCGCTCCCTGGTGAAGATTGTTATACCGGAGGGCTATAACACCGATCAGATATTTGCCCTGCTGGCGGAAAAGGGAGTGGCTGCCGTGGAGGAGCTGCAGGAGGCGGCGGCCACCCACGACTACGCCTTCTCCTTCCTGCAGGGCATCCCTCTGGGCGACTACCACCGGCTGGAGGGCTATCTGATGCCGGCCACCTATGAGTTTTATACCCCTCACGACCCGGTGTACGCGCTCAACAAGCTGCTGGTCTATTTCGACAGCCAGGTGGGCGACAGTATCCGGGCACAGGTGGAACAGACGGACTACTCCCTGCGGGAGGTGCTCACTATCGCCTCTCTGATTGAGCGCGAGGCTACCAGCGAGGACCGGACGGACATCTCTGCCGTCATTCACAACAGGCTGAAAAATCCGGACGCCGGGACCCAGGGCTTCCTTCAGGTTGACGCTACCCTGTTCTATATCAACGGCGGAAGGGAGCCTGTCGCATCCGACCGGGAGATCGATTCCCCCTACAACACGTATATGTATAAGGGTCTGCCCCCCGGCCCCATCGCTAATCCGGGTATGGAGTCCATTGTGGCTGCCCTGAATCCCTCGGACAGTAAGGATTATTACTACGCTTTGGGCGACGATAACATTCATCACTTCTTCCGCACCTATGACCAGCTGCAAAAGTTTATTGGCAGTCAGGAGCGGTACAAATAGGAAAAATATCCACCGGCGCCGCCGGTGGATATTTTTAAGGAGAGATACTATGAAAAAGATTGAGCTTCTTGCCCCGGCGGGGGATATGGAGCGTCTGCAGATGGCAGTGGCCTACGGCGCGGACGCCGTTTATCTGGCAGGGAATGCTTTTGGAATGCGCTCCTTCGCCGGCAACTTCTCCCCTGGGGAGATGAGGGATGCCGCAACACTGTGCCGCGCCCGCGGAGTGAGGATCCACGTCACCTGTAACACCATGCCCCGAAATGAGGAGATTGCCCGGATGCCGGAGTGGCTGGAGTACTTGGAGGAACTGAAGGCGGACGCAGTGATCCTGGCCGACGTGGGGGTGCTGGCCCTGGCAAAAAAATATGCGCCCCATGTCCAGTGCCACATTTCCACCCAGGCCAGCATCGTCAACTACCAGGCCGCCCGGGCCTGGCATGATCTGGGGGCCAGCCGGGTGATCTTGGCCCGGGAGCTGTCGCTGGAGGAGATTCGGGAGATCCGTGCCAAGACGCCTCCGGAGCTGGAGATCGAGACCTTCGCCCACGGGGCCATGTGCGTCAGCTACTCCGGGCGGTGTCTGCTGTCCAACTACATGACGGGCCGGGACTCCAACCGGGGGGCCTGCGCCCAGCCCTGCCGCTACCAGTACGCCCTGATGGAGGAGAAGCGGCCGGGGGAGTATTTCCCGGTCTATGAGGAGAACGGGGAGACCTATATTATGAACTCCCGGGACATGTGCATGATCGACCATGTGGCCGACCTGATGGACGCCGGGGTCGACTCCCTCAAGCTGGAGGGGCGGGCCAAGTCGGCCTATTACGCCGCCGTTGTCACCGGGGCCTACCGCCACGCCATCGACGCGGCGGCGGCGGGAATCCCCCTGGACCCGGTGTGGCGGGACGAGGTGGAGCACATCAGCCACCGGCACTACTCCACCGGCTTTTTCTACGGCCAGCCGGGGCAGTTTACCGAGGACGCCCGCTACGTTCGAGACTGGCAGATCGTGGCAAAGGTCCAGTCCTGCGGCGGGGACGGGAACGCCCTGCTCACCCTGAACAACAAGTTTGCCGTGGGGGACGTGCTGGAGCTGGTGGGGCCCGACGTCCGCCCGCAGGCCTTGACTGTGGAGGCCCTGTGGGACGGGGACGGCCTGTCCCTGGAGGAGGTCCGTCACCCCCAGATGGTATTCCGTATGAAGCTGCCCTGTCAGGTGCCGCCCCTGTCCCTGCTGCGGCGGAGGGCGGACCTGTCGCCGTGACGCCGAGATATTCGCTTCTTGAAAAAAGGAACCGAAAGAACTTTGCCGCAAAGCTTCGTTTTGCTTCCAGGAGGAGAGATTATGGTACCGAGCTACGATCAGATGGGGGACTGGCTGGAGGAGATCGTCCAGGAGTTTCCAGAGGCCTTCTTTGAGGATCTGGACGGGGGTGTTCAGCTGGAGGAGAAGGCCCTGCCCGACCCGGATTTTCCGCCGGGAGAGATGTATATCATGGGGGAGTATGTCCACGACCTGCTGGGCCGGTACATCCTGCTGTACTATGGCTCCTTCGCCGCCCTGCTGGAGGAGGAGGACGAGGAGGGCTGGAAGGACGAGATTTTCGCCACCGTGGCCCATGAGTTTACCCACCACCTGGAGGAGACCGCCGGCCTTCACGCCCTGGACGACAAGGATCTGGAATTTTTGCGGGAGGCGTTGGAGGAATACGGGGAGGAGGATTTGTAGTGCTGTGTCCATGGTGTAATCAAGAGATGGCGGAGGGATTTCTGCAAAGCTCCAGAAGTCCAATCTTCGGCCCGGAGAAGCGGAAGATGGCCCTCTGGCCCCCGAAGGAGGGAGAGGTCAGGCTGACCAAGCAGGTCTGGAACATGGGCTGTACGCCCGCCTGGCACTGTGCCAGATGTAAACGGGGTGTGGTGGCGTATGAGTAAGGTGGTTGGCCGCTTTGCCCCCAGTCCCAGCGGGCGGATGCACCTGGGCAATCTGTGGTCCTGCCTGCTGGCCTGGCTGGCCGCCCGGAGCGCCGGTGGCGGGATGGTGCTGCGGCTGGAGGACCTGGACCCGGACCGGTGCCGGCCGGAATATTGCGACCAGGTGATGCGGGATTTGGAGTGGCTGGGTCTGGACTGGGACAACGAGCCGGTATATCAATCCCGCCGGGCCGATATTTACGCGGAGGCCTTCCGGGAGCTGGAGCGCCAGGGGCTGATTTACCCCTGCTTCTGTACCCGGGCCGAGCGCCTGGCCGCCTCCGCTCCCCACCGGTCCGATGGGGCGGCGGTGTACGATGGCCGGTGCCGCAGCCTGACACAGCCGGATCGGGAGGAGCTGTTCCGCACCCGCCGTCCCGCCTGGCGGGTGCAGGTCCCGGAAGCGGAGGTCTCTTTCACCGATCTGCTCCAGGGCTCCTGCGCCGAAAACCTGGCCCGGGACTGCGGCGACTTTATCCTCCGCCGGTCCGACGGAGTTTTTGCCTATCAGCTGGCCGTAGTGGTGGACGACAGGGCAATGGGTGTGACCCAGGTGGTGCGGGGGGGCGATCTGATGTCCTCCACCCTCCGTCAGATCTGGCTCCAGGAGCGGCTGGGCCTGCCCCGCCCGGAGTACGGACACCTGCCTCTTCTCCTGGCCCACGACGGCCGGAGGCTGGCAAAGCGGGACCGGGATCTGGAGCTGGGGCAGCTGCAAAAGCAGTATACCGCCCCGGAGCTGGTGGGGAGGCTGGCCCTTGCCGCCAATCTCATCGACCGGTCTCAGGCGATCTCTCCCCAGGAGCTGATCCCTCTCTTTGCCTGGGAAAAGCTGCCCAAAAAGGATATGGCAATATAAAACAGCGCCCCGTGCGGGGCGCTGTCATATTTTCTAATACCGACGCACCACAGCCACCACTTTGCCGATGATCTCGGCGTGGGTGCCGTCGATGGGCTGGTACTCTGGATTTTCCGGCATAAGCCAGACCTGCCCGTCCTGATAGCGGTAGGTCTTTACCGTGGCCTCATCCTCAAAAAGGGCCACTACGATTTCGCCGCTGCGGGCGACCTGCTGCCGGTGGACCACCACCAGGTCGCCGGGCAGAATGCCCGCATTCAGCATGGATTCCCCCCGGACAGTCAGTGCGAAGTGCTCTCCGGACAGCCCCTGGGTGTCAAAGGTAAGGTAGTCCTCAATACACTCCTGGGCCAGGATGGGGGAACCGGCGGCCACGCTGCCCACGATGGGAATCCGATTGGCGTGAGGGTTCGTCTCCTCGGCCACCGGCCCCAGGGAAACGCCGGGCAGGGAGATGGCGCGGGTTTTGCCCTCCGCCTTGACAATTACGCCGGCCTCCTCCAGTCCTTTCATGTGGAAGTGGACGGTAGAGGGGGACTTGAGCCCCACCGCCGCGCCGATTTCCCGGACGGACGGGGGATAGCCGTGTTCGTTGGTGAAGGAAAGAATGTAGTCGTAGATCTCCTGCTGTTTCCGGGTCAGCTTGGCCATAAAAAGAACTCCTTTCAGCGGGCGGCATGAACTGTAGCGGTTAAAAGTATTATAACATAGAAAAGCTGAAATGTCAAACCTATGTTCTATATTTTTGAAAAAATTTTTGTCCGGATTCAAACGAGGGCCGTGGGGCGCCGGCAGAGCGCCCCACGGCCGGTATCAATCCAGAAGGGTCTGCCAGTGTTCGGCGCGGAGGGCGTCGAAGCACATTTGAATCTGTTCCGCGGTGGTTTTCTCCACCGACAGCTCCGGCAGACTGTCCAGGGCGAAGTATCCGCTGTCCAGTGTCTCCAGGTTGGGCTGGAAGGAGCCGCCCAGCAGGTCGCACAGCACAAAAACCTTGCATATCCCGTAGGCGGAGCGAGAGTGGTTGCGCCGGTTCCGGTCCTGGAGGGCGATGACCAGCCGGGGAACCACGTCCAGCCCTGCCTCCTCTTTGACCTCCTTGACAGCGTTCTCCCCCACGGATACGTTTATGTCCACCCAGCCGCCGGGAAGGGACCAGCGGCCGTCGCTCTCCTGCACCAGAAGGATTTTCCCCTCCTGGAAGATGGCTGCCCGGGTGTCCAGCTTGGGGGTCTGGTAGCCGGTCTCATTGCAGAACAGCTCCGTTACCCTTTCCACCGGCAGGCCGGTCTGCCGGGACATCATCTCGGCAGAAATCTCCCGGATGCGGACATAGCGCTCAAGGTCATATTTGTCATGGCCGTACTCCAGCCCGGTCTGAGCCAGGGCCTGGAGTTCCACAGCCCAATCCAGCCATTGAGAAGCATTTTCCATTTGCAGTTCCTCCTTACAGGGGCGGCATCTCGGGCAGGGTCAGATTTTCCTGGGTGACAATCAGCCGGGCGTCGTAAAACCCGGCCCGGGCCACGGAGCGGTAAGGAATCAGCCGCAGGGATACCGGTACGGTGACCAGGGTGCTGAGAATCACTACCGGCGTGGAGTAGATGACATCCGTGCACTGGCTGGCCCACTCCATCGTGCCCACAGCGCTGGAGCTGAGCAGTCCGGTCTGAGAGAGAGAGAAGAAGATTACGGCGGCGGACAGAGCCAGGTTGACAAGCTCCCAGCCGATAAAGGAAAATTCCAGCTTGAACAGCTCCATTTTCCATCCCCGCATCAGTGTGACGCTGCGGTAAATGGGCAGGGAAGCGCCGTCGTCCGGCTGGTCGGCCAGCAGATAGGGTGCCAGGGCGTACCGCAGGGAGATGGCAAAGAGGATGACCAGCAGGGAGGCCATAAACAGCAGGACGGCCACAGTCATCATCGCGTAGCTTGTGATTGACATCATCAGGACGACCATGGGAATGGACAGGACCATAGCTGCCAGGAAGTACCATCCCATAGTGCGCACAAAGATGCCCAGCTCCATCAGCAGCACCCGCCCTGCCACTGAGAACCCCTGCATCAGAGAGTTGATGCCAGGGTCCAGCTGCCGATAGGTCCACAGCGCCCACAGGCACAGGCCGAACTGGACGACGGTGGTATACAGCGTCAGCAGCAATTGGAAAAATATCAGCGAAGTCTGGGTGCGGGGGATGGGGAGGAGGCTGAACAGCCAGGATACCCCGGTGGTCATGGCCAGATAAGCCAGGGCCACCACCCAGAATTTAGGATCGGTGAGCGCCATGCGCTCCCGTGCCTGGCGCTTGAGTTCCTTGCGGTCAATTTCCATAGAATGATCTCCCATCGGTATGTGATACTGGGAATCCGGCGCTTCTTGTTATTCCCACTTCTCCATAAGCTGTTTGATCTGATCAGCCAGCCTTGCCAGGTCCTTGTTGGAGCGGCCCCGGCTGCGGCTGACCAGGTCGGCCAGATCCCGGGACACATCCTGCAGGCGCAGGTAGGCGGCGGAGGGAGCGGAGGCAGATCCGAAGGCCTTACGGACCTCCAGGGCCACGCCCTTGGCCAGCATGCAGTTGGTGGCCAGATCGTAAACCTCCTCATAGAGAGGGGCGTGAGCGGGGATGCCCCGCTGATTCAGATCCCCGGCAAACAGCTCGGTAACCTCGTTATCTCCGTGGACCACAAAGACCTGTTGGGGCCTGGGGGAAAAGTGTTCCACCCACTCTAACAGATGGTCCCGGTCGGCGTGGGAAGACAGGCCCTTGAAGTTGACGATCCTGGCCCGGACGGAGATATCCTCGCCGAAGAGCTTTACCGAGCGGGCCCCCTCCAGCAGGCGGCGGCCAAGGGTGCCCTCCCCCTGATAGCCCACAAAGACCACGGCGGACTCGGGCCGCCAAAGGTTGTGCTTCAGATGGTGGCGGATGCGGCCGGCGTCGCACATGCCGGAGGCGGAGATGATGATTTTGGGCGTTTTGTCGTCGTTGAGAGCCCGGGACTCCTCGGTGGACTGGGTGAGGGTGAGGCCCGGGAAGGTGAACAGGTTTTCCCCCCCCTGAATGACGGCGATGGCCTCCTCGTCCAGATAGCCCTTCAGGTTGCCGGAATAAATCTTGGTGGCCTCGGTGGCCAGAGGGGAATCCACATACACCTTGAAGCTGGGCAGGGACTTTACCAGCCCGTCCCGCTTGATCTCCCGCAGATAGTACAGCAGCTCCTGGGTGCGGCCCACGGCGAAGGAGGGGATGATGATGTTGCCCCCCCTGGAAAAGACCTCGTCGATCAACTCGGCCAGCGCTCCGGTATAGCTCTCCGGGGGCTCGTGGTTCCGGTCGCCGTAGGTGGACTCCATGACGACATAGTCGGCGCCCTCCACAAAGGAGGGGTCCCGGATGATGGGCTGGGCCTCGTTGCCCAGGTCGCCGGAAAAGACGATCTTTTTGGTCACTCCGTTTTCGGTGGCCCAGATTTCCAGAATGGAGGAGCCCAGCAAGTGCCCCGCGTCGGTAAAGCGGACCTTGACCCCCTCGCACAGGTCAAAGAGCCAGCCGTACTCCACCGATTCCAGCATGTGGATGGCCTCCTCGGCGTCCATCAGCGTATACAGCGGCTCCACAGGGGGCAGGCCGGCGCGCTTGCCTTTCTGGTTGTGCCAGTTGGCGTCCCCTTCCTGAATATGGGCGGAGTCCCGGAGCATAACGCTCATCAGCTGAGCGGTGAGGCCAGTGGTAAGGATGCGGCCGTTGAAACCCTCCTTTACCAGCAGGGGCAGGCGACCGGAGTGGTCGATGTGAGCATGGGTGATCAGCACATAATCAATGTAGTTGGGGGCAAAGTCCAGGGTATTGCCGTCATGCTCGTCCCTGCCCTGCTGCAGGCCGCAGTCAATAAGAATTTTTTTGCCGTTGACTTCCAGACAGTGGCAGCTGCCGGTAACCGCGTGGGCGGCGCCGAAAAATGTCAGTTTCATAGGGATACCTCCTCTGTGCACAATATAGGTACTTTGCCTTATTGTACACCATTTCAGAGGAAAAAGCTATACCTGTTTGTGAATATTGTGTAAAACAAGGGGGGACTATATCAGTTCAAAATGCTCCAGGGCGGTGAGGATGCCGTCCTCATCCACACAGCCGGTGACATAGTCGGCCTGACGTTTCACGAATTCATCGGCGTTGCCCATGGCCACCCCGATGTGGGCATGGCGAAGCATAGGCAGGTCGTTTTCCCCGTCGCCGAAGGCCATGGACTCCGACAGATCGAAGCCAAAATGCTCCAGAATAGCGTCCATCCCATGGTCCTTGCCGCCGCCGGGGGCGATTACATCCACAAAGGCGGGATGCCAGCGCATGACCTCCAGGCCTGGGAAGAAGCGGTCGCCGGCGGCCAGCTCCTCCTCCCTGGTAAAAAAAGCGGTCATCTGATAGATGGCCTCCTGTTCCAGCACCTGCCGGGGCGGAACGGGGTCCGGCAGAGGCAGGTTAAGCTGGCTGGGGAAAATATCGGTGCGGGGGTCCTGGTTGACCAGCATAGTGCCCTGCTCCCCCAGAAAAAGACAGGGCGCTTTGGTGGACTCCAGCAGCTCCACCTGCTGAGCCACGACCTGCCGGGGAATCGGATTACTCCGCAGCACCCGGTCTCCGGCAAAGCAGAACTGGCCGTTGACGGTGATAAAGCCGTCAAAGGGAAAGGCATCGGCGGCCAGGCCGATAGACAGCCGGTGCCGTCCGGTGGCGATGAACAGCTTGACGCCTCTGGCCTGAAGCCGGTGCAGGCCGTCCAGTACGGCCGGGGAGATGCGGTGGGTCCGGAAGCTGACCAGCGTTCCGTCGATATCGAAAAAGACAGCCTTAATCATATGTGGCTCCTCCTGACAGGGATTTTCAGGACTATTCTACAGCAAACCCGGCCGGTTTTCCATGTGCGAATTGGACGATTTTGTCATAAGAGCCCCCGGCCAATCCATAGGATAGAGAGAAAGGGGGAATTTTTATGGCATTTGTGGACGACCGGGCCCGTCCTGAGCTGGGCCACCGCGTCATCCTGGAGGAGCGGGAACAGCTGGTTATCTCGGGGGTGGAGGAGGTGGAGAGTTTTGACGAGAGCGCCATCTACCTTACCACAGCTCAGGGGACCCTGGAAATCCAGGGAGAGGGGCTGCACATTGAGAAGCTGTCCCTGGACGGAGGAGACCTGAAGGTGGAGGGCCGGGTGAATGCGCTGGTCTACGGGGAGGAAAATCGGCCCCGGGGCGGGCTGTTTGCCAGGCTGCTGGGCGGATGACGGTGGATCTGGCCCAGCAGAGCCGGGCGCTGTGCCAGGCTCTGCTGCTGGGGGGAGCCATGGGGGTGACCTATGACCTGTTCCGAATCCTGCGGGTGCGGGTGAGGGTGCCGCTGCTGGGGCCGCTGCTTGACCTGTTATTCTGGCTGGGGGCCACGGCGGCCCTGTTCCTCTGGTCCCAGGAGGCCTGGGACGGCCAGGTCCGGCTGTACGGGGCAGTGTTCTGCCTGGTAGGCGGAGCCCTCTATTTTTGGGCGGTAAGCCCGTGGATGCTGCGCCTGGGTTACCTGGCAGCCGATCTGGCGACCGCTTTTTTGGGTATTTTGACCTTTCCGCTGGGGTTGGCCCGGGGGATTATGAAAAAAATCAGAAAAGTTGTAAAAAACATCTTCCTTTCCGGGACAAAATGGTATAGAATGAAGGACACAGCCGGACAGATGGATGCCGCGTTCCGGCGGCGCACCCTTCGGGAGAGAGGAGAGAGCGGATGTGAGCTTCAAAAGAGCCGGTTTTTTGACCAAGGTAGTGGTGCTGGCCCTGCTGATCTATATGGCGCTGTCTCTGATAGAGATAAGGGGAAGGATCCAGGGCGTCCAGATCCAGCGGGACGATCTGGCCCGTCAGGTGACAGACCAGCGGCTGGAAAATCAAAAGCTGGCCGACGCCATCGCAAACAGCGACGACCCTGAGATGCAGGAGCAGGTAGCCCGGGACAGGGGCTATGTGGAGAAGGACGAGACGCTGTTCATCGATGTGGCCAACTGATTTGCCTGTGTGTTGTGTGGAAAAGGACTATACGAGGGAGGACATTTCTTGCCAATGGAGTTAGGTGTAGGGGCCATCGTGGATGGCAAGGTAACGGGAATCACAAAATTTGGGGCCTTTGTAGCCCTTCCGGAGGGGAGATCCGGACTGGTCCATATCTCTGAGATCGCCTATTCCTATGTGAATGAGGTGAGCGACCACCTGCATGAAGGGCAGGAGGTCAAGGTGAAGGTTATCGGCATTGATCAGGCCAACCGGATCAATCTGTCCATCAAGCAGGTAGAGCCTCCGCCCCGGCGCGCCCCCAGGCAGGGGGACGGCCCCCGTCAGGGCGGGGGGGGACGGCCTTCCCGTCAGGGCGGTGGTGCGCAGCGGCCCATGGGCTTTGTCCATCAGCCCCCCAAAGAGCCCACCGACTTCGAGGACCGCCTCAAGCAGTTTATGCAGTCCTCGGACAGCAAGCTGTCCGAACTGCGGTACATCGAGAAGAAGGGCGGGAACCGCCGCGGCGGGGGACGCCGGTAGCCTGATATGGAGGGGGTCGTCTGCGGACGGCCCCTTTGTCATGCGGGGGCGTTTCGGAAGGCCTTCCTGGGGACAAAAAAGGCGCCCTTTCAGAAAAGGACGCCCATTTGCGGGGAGAATAGCATATTGGTTGAGCCGGGACAAGCTTACCATAATTTACCATATGAGTCAATGGGAAGTTTTGTCGCTTTTAGGGGGCTGAAGCTATGCGGGGAATGAAGGGATGGCGCATCCTGGCGGTGGGCTGGCCTGTGCTGTGTCTTGCCTTTGCAGGGAGCATGCTGGTCCGGCCGGGCCGGACGCTGGAGCAGCGGATCGCCGATTCGGGCCTTACGCTGATTGCCCTGATTTTCTTCGCTATCGGCATGTCTGTCCGCCGCCGGCTGCTGGAGGAGCGTGGGAGCGCCACTGTTTTAACTGTGGCCACTGTTGTTTCCAGCGGCAAGGTGACGCGTACAGGAAAAAAGACCATCTACTTTCCGGAGTTTCAGTTTCAGGCCGGCGGGACCGTATACCGGGTCAAGTCGCCGTCGGGAAGCAGCTTTCACCACCTGAGTGAGGGTAGGACAGTGGAGCTGTATTACACGCCGGAAAACCCGAGGCTGTTTTATGTCCCAACTTTGCAGAGACATGACCGGCGGGTGTCTGCGCTGTTGCAGGGTATCGGCATCCTGTTCCCGCTGGCCGGTCTGTTTGCACCCCAACTCCGGGCGTTACTGGCCTTTTTGTCTGCGGGAGCATAGAAAGGATATAGAATAAGGAGGCAATTTATGCTGATTATCAACGGTACCGTCCACACCATGGACGGCCCCATTATCAACAGCGGCTTTGTGGCCCTGTCGGGGAGCAAAATTGCGAAAGTGGGCCCTATGGAGGACTGTCCCGGAAGCTGGGGGGGAGAGACCATCGATGCCCAGGGGGGGCATGTCTGTCCCGGCTTCATCGACGCCCACTGCCACCTGGGAATGTTCGGGGACTCCCTGGGCTTTGAGAGCGAAGACGGCAACGAGGAGACCGATCCCTGCACCCCCCAGCTCCGGGCCATCGACGCGGTCAATCCCCTGGACCGGTGCTTTTCAGAGGCCAGGGCCGCCGGCGTGACCACCGTCCTCACCGGCCCCGGCTCGGCCAACCCCATCAGCGGGCAGTTTGCCGCCCTCAAGACGGACGGACGCTGGGTGGACGCCATGATTGTGCGTGCCCCCATATCCATGAAGCTGGCCCTGGGGGAGAACCCCAAGCAGGTCTACCACGACCGGGACGAGACCCCGGTTACCCGTATGGCCACCGCCGCCATTATCCGGGAGAACCTGCGCAAGGCGGTGGAGTATGGTGAAAAGCTGGACAAGGCGGCCTCCGATGAGGAGACAGACCCGCCCGACTACGACGCCAAGCTGGAGGCCCTCCTTCCTGTGGTGCGGGGAGAGCTGCCCGTCCATATCCACGCCCACCGGGCGGACGACATTGCTACCGGAGTGCGCATCGCCCGGGAATTCGGGCTGAAATGCGTCATCGTCCACGGCACCGAGGGCCACCGCATCCCTGAGCTGCTGGCCGGAGCAGGGATCTCCGTCATTACCGGCCCGGCTCTGGGGGACCGGTCCAAACCGGAGCTGGCCAACATGATGCTGGAAAACCCCGTGATCCTCCAGCGGGCGGGAGTGCCCGCAGCCATCTGTACCGACCACCCGGAGGTGCCCATCCAGTACCTGCCCCTGTGCGCCGCCCTGGCGGTCAAGGGGGGAATGGACGAGGAGGCCGCCCTGGCAGCCATCACAATCAACGCTGCCCGGATATCTGGACTGGACGACGGCCTGGGATCTCTTACTCCCGGTAAGGAGGCGGATATCGTCGTTACCGACCGCCACCCTCTGGAGCTGCTGGGTAAGGTGAAGGCCGTTTTGATGGGCGGACGGCGAATCTGCTGAGAATTTAGAAAATATTAACAAAAACCTCTGGCTTTTTTTTCTCTGTGTGGTATAATAAGGATAACCGGGGGAGCTTCCCCGATTTATACCAGCCCTCTGGGCGAAAGGAGCGACTGAAATGAAATTTGTATTTACGGACAAAAAGGTGACCCTGCCCGACTCCATACACAAATACGCGGAGAAGAAGGTGGGAAAGCTGGACCGTTTCTTTAAGGAGGATGCCACCGCAGCTATCACATTCAGTGT
The DNA here is from genome assembly GCA_947426945.1 of uncultured Bacillota bacterium. GTDB lineage: Bacteria > Bacillota > Clostridia > Oscillospirales > Oscillospiraceae > Lawsonibacter. The sequence continues at coordinate 61,589 of CANEFX010000005.1, read as the reverse complement.
AGAGAAGGAGCGGAACAACAAGGTGGAGATCACCATCCGTTCCAGCGGCACCGTATTCAGGGTGTCTGAGAGCACCTCCGACATGCACGCATCCATCGATGCCGCTGTCACTACCCTGGAGAGGCAGATCCGAAAGAATAAGACCCGCCTGGAGAAGCGGCTGCGCCAAGGCGCCTTTGAGCGGGCGCTGGATGCGGAGGTGTCCACCTTTGCCCCTGAGGAGCCGGAGGAGGGCGAGTACCGTATTGTGCGCAGCAAGACCTTCCCCATCAAGCCCATGACCAAGGACGAGGCCATTCTTCAGATGAATCTGGTGGGGCACAGCTTCTTTGCATTCCGGGACGAGGAGGCGGACGGAGCTTTCGCTGTGGTCTACCGCCGCAACGACGGGGACTATGGTCTGATTGAGGACGAGCAGTAAGGGATTTGAGGGCCGGGCGGTCAGCCCGGCCCTTTGTAAAAGGGATTTCCCAATTCTTTTCCGTGTTTCCACCCCCAAAGAGGGCGGAAAATTACAAAAACAATTTCCAATAAAAGGAGAATTGGGAGAAAGGAGTGAGTCCATGAGCCGTGATCGAGTGTTGGCCCTGCTGCGGGAGCGGCCGGGGGAGTATTTGTCCGGAGAGGCCATGAGCCGCACTCTGGGCATCAGCCGGGCCGGGGTGTGGAAGGCCATTGAGGGTCTGCGGCAGGAGGGCTATGTTGTCTCCTCCGCCCCCAACCGGGGCTATCGGCTGGAAAATTCCCCGGACCGCCTGCGGGTGGGGGAGTTGTTCGGACTGCTGTCCGATGCCCGGATCGGCGCGCAGCTCATGTGTCTGGATGTGGTTGACTCCACCAACACCGAGTGCAAGCGCCAGGCCATGTCCGGGGCTCCCGAGGGCTTGGTGGTCACCGCTGAGGAGCAGACCGGCGGCCGGGGCCGCCGGGGACGGGGCTTTCAGTCCCCACGGGGAAAGGGACTGTACCTGTCTGCCCTGTTCCGTCCCGATATGGAGCCGGGCCGGGTGTCTGACTTTACCGCCTGGGTGGCGGTGGCGGTGTGCGACGGCATTGAGGCCTGCTGCGGCATCCGTCCCCAGATCAAGTGGACCAACGATATTATTTTGAACGGCAGAAAGCTGGTGGGTATCCTTACCGAGCTGAGCCTGGTCGGTGAGACTAACACCCTGGACTACATTGTCACCGGCATCGGCATCAATGTAAACCAGGGCCCGGAGGATTTTTCTGAGGATGTTCGGGAGATGGCCACCTCCCTGTCCCAGGCGCTGGGACGGACTGTACGCCGGGCAGACCTGGCCGCCCAGGTTATTCTGGCCCTGGACCGGATGTACGCCGCCTATCCGGAGGACCGGGCGGAATATCTGGAAAAGTATCGGGCCGGATGCATTACCACCGGCCATCAGGTCCAGCTCATTACCCCTACCGCCCGCCGTCAGGCCTTTGCCCTGGAGATCGACGACGACTTTAATCTGGTGGTGGAGCACTACAACGGCAGGCGGGAGACCATTTCTGCCGGAGAGGTGTCCGTCCGGGGGATGTACGGGTACGTGTGAATTTTGCCAAGGCCGCCACCATGGGCCCCGGCGTCAAGGTCAACGGCGCAAGCTGGTGTAATTTGATTCTTTGACATAGAAATCCCCTGGCAGCGCTGCCAGGGGAATTTTTACATCTATCCGTCAGATTGTGATGCGGCTGTCGTCTATCCTAAACAGAAAGGGGTGAGCGCAGTGGAGGATGCCTGGATCGTGGCGATGTATTGGGAGCGGAACGAGGAGGCCATCCGGCAGACGGATATCCGCTACGGCCCGTACTGCCGGACGGTGGCCGGCCGTATTCTGAACGACTCCGGGGACGTGGAGGAATGCGTCAACGACACCTGGCTGCGGGCCTGGAACGCCATTCCGCCCCAGCGACCCGCGAAGCTCAGGGCCTTTCTGGCCAAAATCACCCGCAATCTGGCCCTGGACCAGCTGAAGGCTAAAGGCCGCGCCAAGCGGGGCGGCGGAGAGCTGACTTTGGCCCTGGAGGAGCTGGGGGAATGCGTTCCCTCTCCGGGCGGGGTGGAGGAGGCGCTCCAGGGCAGAGAGCTGGAGGGGGCGGTGAACGCCTTTTTGAGGGTCCTCCCGACCCGGGACCGGGACATCTTCCTGCGGCGGTATTTTTTTGTGGAGCCGGTGGGGGAGATCGCTGTTCGGTACGCCATGGGGGAGAACGCCGTCTCGGCGGCCCTGTCCCGGACAAGGAAAAAGCTGCGGATACACCTGGAAAAGGAGGGATGGATATGACGGCGGAGACCTTGTTTGCGGCCATCGGCGGGGCCGACGAGGCGTTTTTGGAGCACAGCGAGGGGACCGCGATCAAGAAGCCCGTCCGCTGGCGGACCTGGGGGAGTGTGGCCGCCTGCCTGGCCCTGGTCCTGGCGGGGACCTGGGCACTTCGGAGCCCGTCCGCCGTGCCGGAGCCGGATAGTTCCGGCGTACAGGCGGGCGGCGATACCCGGGGCGGCTGCGTTGAAGAGTTTCCCGGCGGGATCGACCCGGTGCTGCGGGTCAACGGGGAGCTCTACCAGTGGTACGGCTTGAACAGCTCGGGAATGCTGAAAGCGGATGAAAATCAGGTGGTCTACGGGCGTACCTGCCTCCCGGAAGGGTTTGAGGCTGTAGGGGAGATTTCCTCCGTGGTCATGGAGACGCCCTTTGAGGACCTTCAGATCCAGGCGGGCGTCCCCATCAGCGGGACGGTGTACACCAACCCGGAGGCCCCGCTGGTGGTTTATGCCCAAATCACCACAGACTGGATCAGGGAGTGCTACGTCCGCTTTGTCAGCGAGAAATATCAGCCGGGTATGATTTGCGTGGGAGGAAAACTGTACCGCTTTTATGCGGAGGAGTTTTTTAATGGCGGACGGGAGTGCTACGACGAACGCAGCGAATTGCCCCAGGGAGCCGTCTATGTGGGGAATATCCAGAGGGTTGTGGAAGACCGGTATCCCACCAATGACCTGGAGGCAAACAATGATGACTATTATCGGCATATGGTCGGCCGGGAAGTATATCAGGACCCGGCGGACGACAGTGTGATCTATCTTGGTGATGAGCTGCATTGGAGCGGCGGGACAACATCCTTCTGGCGGGTCTGCCCGCTGTGGGAGGGAAATCCCGACGGCTGACGCGGAACGCCCCCGGCCTTCAAGGGCCGGGGGCGTTTTTTGTTCAGCTGTCCTTCAGCTGGCGGTTCAGCTTTTCGATGTTGTTCCGGGTGGAGAAATAGATCATGAGCCAGATAAAGGCGTAGCCCACCGCGAAGATGACGGTGAAAATCAGAATGGGGGTCATGTCCTGTTTCAGCCAGCCGTTCCACAGGTAGATGAGGATGTAGTCCAGATAAAGGATTACACTGTGGATGAGGATAGCCCCAGTCAAGGGCAGGCGGTCGATGTGGTAGACCACGCTGACGCCTCCGGCGATGAACGCCATCAGGGAGACGGTGAGAATGCCCTTGCAGACTTCCGCAGGGGAGAGGGTCCGGATGACCCCCGCCGCCCCCAGGGCGAGGTAGACCACGGCCAGGATTACAGGCCCGCCCCAGGCGGCCATCAGTCCCCTTTTGCAAAACTCCAAGATGTACTTTTTCACGCGGAAAACCTCCTTTTGATCTGTGCGAAACAGCGCCGGGATACATACTCCCGCCAGCCACATTTAAATACCGCGTCTACCGCCCCGCTGAAGGAGGCGGAAAACCGTTCCAGCCGCTTCTCATTGGCCAAGGTAGACTTGTTAATGCGGATAAAGCAGGCGGGCAGGATGGCCTCCAGCTCGTACAGCCGCATTTTGACCCGGTATTTGGTGCCGGTCCCGTCCACCGCCCAGGTCTTGCCGTCAATAACGGTGAGACACTCGATCTGACTGAAGGGCAGCTGCCGCACCTCGTCCCGGGCGTATGCCGTCAGCCTGTCCGCTCCGCTGTGCCCCAGCACCAGGGCCTCAATCCGGTCAGTGAGCTCCGACCGGGCGTGGACGGCGGCGGTCACGCGCTCCGGCCGGGACGGGTCGATCATCAGCCTGAACTCCATTGCGGTTCACCTCCTGTGTCAGTTATTGTACCACAGGAGAATCAAAAGAAAAGGCTTTTGCGCTCAACGGTCATTTTTTGCCGGTGAACGGTCTCAGCACTCCGCCTCCAACTGTAAGAATACCCGCCGGGAGCCCAGGGCGGTCAGAGCGGACAGGGCGGCGGCCCCCAGCAGGACGGCCCAGGGGGGCAGGCGGTCGAACAGGACGCCGTAGGCCGCCTGTCCCAGCGGTGAGGCGCAGTTGGCCACCGCCTGGATGCAGGCGATCACCTTGCCCAGCAGCTGTCCAGGCACCTGGGCCTGGACCAGGGTGAGAAGGACCACGGTAAACAACATGGCGGACGCCATAGCCAGCATGGACATGAGAGTGAGCGCCCAGTAGCTCACAGCCCCGGGCACCCCGGGGAGGACGGACAGGCCCATCACCGCTGCCGTCCCGGCGCAGAAGAGCAGGCAGACCGAGCCGTGCCGGGGTTTTAGCTGTGTGCCCAGGAGCCCCGCAAGAAGGCCGCCCAACAGGCCGCCGAAGCCCATCACCGCCTGGGTCAGGCCCAGGGCGGCGTCGCTCATGTGCAGCACCTGGGCCACAATGGCGGGGATGCCCACCACCATCACCGCCGACAGCACCAGGTTGAAGGCGGACAGCACCAGGGTCACCGACAGGAACACCGGCCGCTCCCGGGAGATGTACCGCCAGCTCTCCCCCAGGTCCCGGCCCACCGTGGCCAACACACCGGTCTCACGGGGCCGTTTCTCATGGGGGACGCGGATGAAGAGCTCCATTACCGCCGAGGCGAAGAAGCAGGCCCCGCCGATGGTGAGGATAGGGGACAGGCCCCACAGGCCGAAAATCACGCCCCCCAGGGCGGGCCCCAGCAGGTTAGCCAGGGTGGAGATCATACTGATGACCGCGTTCCCCTGGGTCAGCCGGTCCGGGGAGAGGAGCAGGGGCAGGCTGGCCTGGACCGCCGGCTGGTAGGCCCCGGCGATGGCGTAGAGGAGCATGAGGGTCCCAATCACCAGGGGGACCAGGGGGGCCTTGCCCCACAGCAGGGTGTAACATACCGTGAGAGCGGCGGTGAGGAAGTCCAGCCCCACCATGATGTGGCCCTTGTGGACCCGATCCGCCGCTGTCCCGCCGATGGGGCCCATGAGGATCATGGGCAGGAAGGAGCAGGCGTTCACCGCCCCGAAGAGGGCGATGGAGCCCGTCTCCCGCAGCAGGTACAGGGGCAGGGCGAAGTGGAGAATGGCGTTGCCGAAGAGAGAGATGATCTGCCCGACCACCACAAGGGTGAAATCCCGGGTGAACAGGGCGCTTTTTTGTGTTTCCATGATAGAACTCCTTTCCAATTAAAACCGACCGTCGGTTTGTATATACACCAAATAAACCTGCCCGGCGGGCAGGTGCACAGCTGAGGCCAAAATTCCACGGAAAGAAGGCTCCTTTTGTAAAGAAGCTGGCACGGCGAAGCCGTGACTGAGGATTGTATTCCGGCGAAGCCGGAATGTACGAAGTAAACCAAGCTTGCATAGACCTCGTTTACTTCGTATGTTCGGTTTCGCCGAACACAATCCTCCGCCCCGGTTTGTGAACCGGGGCACCTCCTTTGCCAAAGGAGGCTTATCCCCTGCGGGGAGGACGGAATCCCCCCGCCTCTTCGTGGCCCTCCCCCCTTTGACAAGGGGGCTTTACGTCCTGCAAAACTCCACCATCGCGTCTATAATGTCGTCGTCCAGCAGCTCGAAGCCATACTGCTTGGTGAACTGGTTGAAGAAGGCACACCGGGCCCGGACCTGTTCTGGGGTGCTGGGCCGGAGGATGGGGTGGAGCCACAGGTCGGACAGGAGCAGAAGCACCTCGGCCAGCTGCTCCGGGTAGTCGGCCCGGATGGAGCCGTCGGCGATGCCCTCCCGCAGGATGGGCAGGACATAATCTGGGGCGGCCTCATTCAGGATGCTCTGCATTTGGAGGGCCATAAACTTGGGGTTCTCGATGAGGAAGGGCAGCATGTGCAGGATTTTTCCCTGGAAGGACAGGCGCATGGAGGTGCGGACCAGTTCCCGCAGCTTCTCTGCCCCAGCGAGGCCGGGCCTGTCCCGGACCTCCGCCAGGGCGGCGCTGTTGGAGTCCCCCATCCGGTCCACCACAGCGATGAGGATGGCCTCCTTGGAGGCGAAATGGTGGTAGATGGCACCCTTGGACAGCTTGGTGGCGTCGATGATGTCCTGGAGGGTGGTTTTGTCGTAGCCCTTTTGCAAAAAGAGCTTGGAGGCGGTGTCCAGAATGCGCTGTACGGTCTGCTCCGGGTGCTTGTTCCGGGCCATGGGGGACCCTCCTCTCTAGATACAGACCGACGGTCTGTATTATTTTAGCACGGGTGCGGGAGACTGTCAAGAAAAATCCTATCGTCCCGCCCGCAGGCGTTAAGGCCCCTTTAGAAAGGGGCTCCGCCCGCAGGGCGGTGGGGATTGTATTTTGGCGAAGCCAAAATGTATGAAGTAAATAAAGTTTGCAGAAGCCTCGTCTACTTCGCACGTTTCGCGAAGCGAAACACAATCCTCCGACTGGTCTGCGGCCAGCCACCTCCTTTGCCAAAGGAGGCTTTTGGTGCGGGCCTGAGAGCCTTGCGTCCTTATGCCAGGCTCGCCACAAACTGCCGGGCCACCCGGGGGGTGCGCCCGGCGTGGCGGATCTCCCAGGTCATGGCCTGGGCGTGGAGGCGGTCGGCAGGAATGTTCAGCCCCGCCTGGGCCGCCAGGTGGTCCACCAGGGCCAGATAGTCGGCCTTGTTCATGGTCAGGTAGGGGATGCGCAGACCAAAGCGCTCGGCCAGGGCGGTCTTTTCCGAGATGGTCTCAAAGGCGTCCACCTCGTCCCCGGCCCGGTCGGCGAAGGTCTGACGGACCAAATGCCGCCGGTTGGAGGTGGCGCAGACGCACACGTTGGCGGGACGCTTCTCCAGGGTGCCCTCCAGGATGGTCTTTAGGGCGGAGTAGGTCTTGTCGTCCTGGTCAAAGGCCAAATCGTCAATGAACAGGATGAACTTCTGCCGCCGGCCGGCCAGGGAGCGGATGAGCTCAGGCATGCCGGTGAGGTTCTCCTTCTCCACCTCAATCAGGCGCAGATCCTCCATGCCGTGCAGGTAGAGCATGGACTTCACCGTGGCCGACTTGCCGGTACCCCCATCGCCAAAGAGCAGGAGGTTGTTGGCCTGACGGCCCGCCAGCATCAGCCGGGTGTTCTGCTCCACCTGGCCCCGCTGGTGCTCGTAGCCCAGCAGGTCCTCCGGGCGCGGGCAGTCCGGGTCGGCCACCGGGACCAGTTCTCCGTCCTCCCACAAAAAAGCCCGGTATTTTGCAAAAAGTCCCGCCCCGTGGTCCCGGTAGAATTGGGTCAGGCTGTCGAAGTCAAAGGGGGCCGCCGCCCGCCACCGGGGCAGGCCGGCCAGAACCGGGGCAAACTCGTTGCCCAGCAGGGGCTTCATGGCGTCGATAAAGCGGTCGCAGTCGGTCTGGGCCAGAAGGACTAGGGTGTCGACGTCCCGCCGGGCGGCGTTCTCCAGGGCGGGGTCGGATCTGCCCTGATCGATCAGCCGGGAATAGGAGGTCTCGGTGTACCGCAGCCAGTCCCACAGCCAGTCACCCAGCCCCTCGTGTCCCTCCTGGCGCAGATCGTAAAACAGGTCGGTGTAGTCCTCCAGGGCCTCTGCGCCCTCTTTGTCGTGCAGGTGGTCCAGCAGGCAGCCAGCGTCTCTCCCGATTAATGTCCCCATCAGATCCTTATAGGCGGACAGCCCCAGCAGGGAGGCCCGCAGTGCGTTCAGTTCCATAACAGTCTCCTCCGTTTGAGGTTTTTTTCATTTTACCGGCTGAAAGCGGCCTTGTCAACGGTTAAGAGACATGATACAATAGGAAAAATCTTTTGTCGCGAGGTATCTATGGTCGCCATCGGAGGAATTACAATCGAGACGCCCCTGGCCCTGGGCCCCATGGCCGGGGTGACGGACATGGCCTTCCGCACCATCTGCCGGGAGCAGGGGGCGGGGCTGACCTGCACCGAGATGGTCAGCGCCAAGGCCCTGTGCTACCAGGACAAAAAGTCCATCCCCCTTCTCCAGATGGGGGAGAACGAAAGTCCCGCCGCCGCGCAAATCTTCGGCAGCGACCCTAAGTGCATGGAGGAGGGGGCGGCCATCGCCCATGAGATCTCGGGTGCGGATATCATCGACATCAATATGGGCTGTCCCGTTCCCAAGGTGGCCAACTCCGGGGACGGCTCCGGGCTGATGCGGAATCCCGATCTGGCCGTCAAGGTAGCGGAGGCCGTCATCCGGGGGGCGGGGTGTCCGGTGACGGTGAAATTCCGGCTGGGCTGGGACAAGGGGTCCATCAACTGCGTGGAATTTGCCAGGGCCATGGAGGAGGCTGGCGTGGCGGCGGTGGCTGTCCACGGCCGGACCAAGGTGCAGATGTATTCCGGCGCCGCCAACTGGGACTGGATCCGGGAGGTCAAAAAAGCGGTGAAGATCCCCGTCATCGCCAACGGAGATGTGTTCAAAGGGAGCGACGCGCCACGGATCCTCAAATATACCGGGGCGGACATGGCCATGATCGGCCGGGGGGTGTTCGGCAACCCCTGGATTTTCGCCCAGTGCAGGGCGGCCCTGAAGGGAGAGCCTGTCCCTGAGCTGCCGCCGCTGGCCGAGCGGTGCGACACCGCCGTGCGGCAGTTTGAGATGGCCGCGAAGAACAAGGGGGAGAAGATCGCCTGCCTGGAGGCCCGGAAGCAGTACGCCTGGTACCTGAAGGGAGTCCCCCATGCTGGGTACTATAAGGAACAGATTGTAAAAATTACCACCCTGGAGGACGTCTACCGGGTGACTGCGGGCATTAAACGGGATTTGTGCTAGAAGGGAGGAGGAACGCTGTGACCGACCGGGAGCTGGTGGAGAAAGCCAGACAGGGCAACCAGGAGGCCTTTGAGCAGCTGGTGCTGGACAATCAGAATAAGGTGTACGCCCTGGCCCTGCGCCTGGTGAACGACCGGGAGGAGGCGGCGGACCTGGCCCAGGAGGCCTTTGTGAAGGCCTGGCAGGGGCTGGGGTCCTTTCAGGGGGAGAGCAGCTTTTCCACTTGGGTATACCGGCTGACCACCAACCTGTGTATCGACCATCTGCGGAAAAAAAAGCGCCGGGAGGCGGTGGCACCGTCAATTTCACTGGATGACGAGGCTTCCGGCTGGGCTGAGCCTGCCGACCGGGACAGCGACCCCCAGCTGCTGCTGGAGCGGTCGGAGCAGGGCCGCGCCCTGGCTGAGGGACTGGCAAAGCTGCCCGACTGGCAGCGGCGGGCGCTGGTGCTCCGGGAGCTGTCCGGCCTGAGCTACCAGGAGATCGGGGAGGCGCTGGATATCGACCTGGGGACGGTGAAGTCCCGCATTGCCCGGGCCAGGCTGAATCTGAGAAAAATTTTATTGGAGGACGGGAACTTTTTCGGGCATAGGCCGTCTAAACCATCGAAGGATAAGACAGGAGGGGGGTGAGGCCCGTGGATTGCGACAAATATTTAGAGCTTTTTTCCGCCCGGCTGGACGGCGCTTTGGCCGAGACAGAGGAGCGTGAGCTGGAGGCCCATTTGGCCGCCTGCCCGGACTGCCGGGCAGCGGGAGCGCAGCTGGCTGCGCTCCAAGGGGCTTTCCCTGAGCTGGAGGACATTGAGGCCCCCGAGGGCTTCGCCCGGGGCGTGATGGACCGCATCCGGGAGGAGACGTCCCCCAAGGTGCTTCCCCTGTTCAAGCGTCCCCAGTTCCGGGCTCTGGCCGGGCTGGCCGCCTGCGCGGCGCTGGTAGTAGGATTGTACGGCGCCGGCCAGTCCAAGTGGAAGGCAGCGGATGAGGACATGATGCTTCGCAACTTCAGCAAGGATGCTGTGGTGGAGTTTTCAGATGTCTCCGCCTGCGAGTCCCTGACCACGGACGAGGATGTCCCTCGGATTGCCGCCTACGCCGCCCCTGAGCCCACACAGGCGGGTGTATCGATTGGGACGGAAGGGATGGAGAAGGCCGCGCCCAGTCCCGGTACGGACGGCACGGCTGAATATGAAATTGTGCCACAAGCGGATGCTGTGCTTATCTTGGATTATCTGCCCGACGGGGCGGCGGAGCTGATTCCTTCCGAAACCGCCGTATCCCACGATATTGAAACCGGAACGGATATCTATACATGGCTTACTGCGGAAGAATTGGCCGCAATTGAAGCGCTGGCCTTCGAGCAAGGACTGATTCCTGGCACCACAGAAGCGGCTCCGGCTCCGGAACGATGTGCCTTGATTGTACGAAACAAATAAAGCAGAAAAGGCTCTCCGCCGGGCGCGGAGGGCCTTTTTCAACTTCAACCAAAATCCCTCAAAAAAACAGTTGTCAGAATTGTTTCTTTCGTGTATAATGACTAACAGCGTGTAACGCCCGACATTCGGCTTTTGATCGGGGCGATACCAAACGATAAGGAGTGGAACCAATTATGAGCTATTCTGTACAAAACATCCGCAACGTGGCCCTCATCGGGCATGGCGGCAGCGGCAAGACCGCTCTGGCCGAGAGTCTGCTGTACATGACCAAGGCCTTGGACCGCATGGGCAGGGCTACCGACGGCAACACCGTGTGCGACTATGACCCCGAGGAGGTCAAACGCCAGATTTCCATCTCCCTGGCCGTGGCTCCCGTGGAATTCAAGGGCTGCAAAATCAACGTGCTGGATACCCCGGGCGGCTTCGACTTTGCCGGCGAGGTGATGGAGGCCCTTCGGGCCGCGGACGCCGCCATTATTGTCTGCTCCGCCAAGGACGGCATCTCCGTGGGCTTGGAGAAGGCCTGGAAATACTGTGAGGAGCGGAATATGCCCCGTTTCATCTATATCTCTAAGACCGACGAGGACAACTCTGATTACAATGCCACTTTTGAGGCCCTGCGGGAGAAGTACGGCAACAAGATCGCTCCCCTGGTGGTGCCCATCTGGGACGACAACAAGAAAGTCACCGGCATTATCGACGTGCTGAACAAGCGGGCCTATGAGATGCAGAAGCTCCAGCGGGTGGAAATCCAGCTGCCCGAGGGGAAGGCCGGCGTGATCGACGAGTTCTATGACTCCCTGAAGGAGTCCGTGGCCGAGACCAGCGAGGAATTTATGAACAAATTCTTCGACGGGGAGGACTTTACCTACGCCGAGATGATCCAGGGCCTGCGCCAGGGCGTGCGGGAGCTGTCCCTGTTCCCCGTGCTGTGTGGCTCTGCCGTCAACTGTATGGGCTCCCTGATGCTGATGGACTACATCGTGGAACTGCTGCCAACCCCCATGGAGGGCAATTACCACAAGGCCACCAAGCCTGACGGCGAGACCGAGGAGTTTGTGGTTTCTCCCGGCGGCGTGCCCACTGCTTTCGTGTTCAAGACAGTCTCTGACCAGTACGGTAAGTACTCCTTCATCAAGGTCATGTCCGGTCACATCACCTCTGACCTGACCTTGGTCAACTCCCGCACCGGCGCAAGCGAGAAGCTGGGCCGGCTGTATGTGATGAAGGGCAAGCGGGCCGAGGAGGTTAAGGACCTGGGCTGCGGCGACATCGGCGCCATCGGTAAGATGGACAAGGTGAAAACCGGCGATACCCTGTGTGACAGCCGCAAGGTGGTGGCCCTGAAGCAGATCCCCTTTGCCGAGCCCTGCTACTCGGTGGCCATCGCCCCCAAGACCCGGGGCCAGGAGGATAAGGTGGCTCAAGGCCTGAACCGCCTGAACGAGGAGGACCCCTCCTTTACCCTGGTGAACAACGGCGAGACCCACCAGATGGTGCTCACCGGTTCGGGAGATATCCAGGTGGATGTGCTGGTCAGCAAGCTGAAGAGCCGCTTCAACGTGGAGGCCGTGCTCAGCGAGACCCGTGTGGCTTACCGGGAGAAAATCCGCAAGACCGTCCAGAAGCAGGGGCGGCATAAGAAGCAGACCGGCGGCTCCGGCCAATTCGGCGACGTGTGGATCCGCTTCGAGCCCAATCTGGAGGAGGAGCAGATGGTCTTTGCCGAGGAGGTCTTCGGCGGCTCAGTGCCTAAGAATTTCTTCCCCGCTGTGGAGAAGGGCCTGCGCGAGGCCTGTGTGCACGGCCCCCTGGCCGGCTACCCCGTGGTCAACCTGAAGGCTGTGCTCTACGACGGAAGCTATCACCCGGTGGACTCCTCCGAAATTGCCTTCAAGACCGCCGCTCAGCTGGCCTATAAGGCAGCTATGCCCGAGGCCAACCCTGTGTTGCTGGAGCCTGTGGGCGAGCTGAAGGTCACGGTGCCTGACAGCTACATGGGCGACGTGATCGGCGATTTGAACAAGCGCCGCGGCCGCGTGATGGGTATGAATCCCACCGGTGACGGCGACCAGGTGATCGAGGCCGAGGTGCCCATGGCCGAGATGACCTCCTATGCCATCGACCTGCGGGCCATGACCCAGTCCCGGGGCTCCTACACCTTCCACTTTGTACGCTACGAGGACTGTCCCCCCGCCGCCCAGGAGAAGGCGATCGCCGCCGCCAAGGCTATGGCTGAGGAATAAGATTCCAACCCCGCCCCGTCAGGGCGGGGTTTTTCATAGACGGGCCGGGAATTGCATTTTTGGAAAAATGTGCTATACTACACTTAATCATTTTGGTAAGGAGGCGTCTCCATGAGTGAAGCATTTGGAAAAACCTTCGGCGTGACAAAAAACGGAGAGGAGGTGCGGGAGGTGACGCTGGACAACGGCGTGCTCTCCTGTGGTATCCTCACCTTCGGCGCAGCCCTGCGCACCCTGCTTGTTCCTGGAAAGACGGGGCCGGTGGACGTGGTGCTGGGCTATGACAGCCTTGAGCAATACGAGACGGAGGGAGGCTTTTTCGGTGCTACGGTGGGCCGGTTTGCCAACCGCATCGCCGGTGGAAGATTTACCCTCAACGGACAAGAGTACGTTTTGGCCCGCAACGACGGCCCTAACCATCTCCATGGCGGGGAAGTAGGATGGTCCCACCGGGTCTGGACGATAGAGGAGGCGGACGGAGTACGGGCCGTTTTTACCCTGGACAGTTCTGATGGGGAGGAGGGCTACCCCGGACGTATGCAGGTCAGGGTGACCTACGCCCTGGAGGGAGATGCCCTGTCCATCCGATATGAGGCCTCCAGCGACCGGGATACCCCGTGCAGCCTCACCAACCACAGCTACTTTAACCTGTCAGGGCAGGGGAGCGGGCCGGTGCTGGACCAGGAGCTGAAACTTTGGGCCTCCTCCTATACCCCGGCTGACAGCACCAGTATTCCTCTGGGCTGGATCGACCCGGTAGAGGGCACTCCGATGGACCTGCGGACTTCCGGACCTATCGGGGCGCGCATTGAGGAACCCTTCCAGCAGCTGGTGTGGGGCCACGGTTACGACCATAACTTTGTGGTGGATGGCCGGCCCGGCACGCTGCGCCCGGCGGCCAGAGCTTTTAGCCGGACCTCCGGCATCGTTATGGAGGTGGAGACCACCAGTCCCGGCCTGCAATTTTATACTGCCAACTTCGTGGAGGAGGGCCGGAGGGGCAAGGGTGGGGCCGCGTACGGGTTCCGCCACGGCTTCTGCCTGGAGACACAGTACTTCCCGGATACCCCGAATCAGCCTGCCTTTCCCTCGGCCACGCTGCGGGTGGGAGAGAAGTATGACCACCTGACCAGGTTCCGTTTTTCTCTGGAGAGACCGTAGCTCCGGGGCGGCAAAAAAAGTTTAAAATACCCCTTGACAATTTCTGAGCTTTTGCTATAATAGCATTCGTCCCTGTGAGAACAGGGCCGATAGCGGGATTGTGTAAGGGTAGCACGACAGACTCTGACTCTGTTTGTGAGGGTTCGAATCCTTCTCCCGCTGCCAACTGGACCAGCCTTGGTTTTCGAAGTGTTTTATCGAGAATCAAGGCTGGCTTTTATTTGTACCCCTTGCAAGTCAAGGACTTTTTAAAATAGGTTTTTCTGAGCTGAATGAGAAAAAGCTCAGAGAGTGAAATTGAAAGACCTTCCTTTTCTTGAATGCAGAAAGAATGTCTCCGATGCCGCATTATCCACCAGACGGCCAGAGGCAGGAAAATTATGTAAAGGATATTGTTCTTTACGTAAGCCAGGCAGGCCGCCGGTTTCCGGCGACCTGCCTGGTGGTTTAGAGCGAAAATGTCATTTTGCCTCTTGGATGTTTTTCAGCCAGAAGGGCAGTCTGTTGATAAGATGTAACATGGGTATATATTTGGGTCGTCGAAATAGAACTGTGACCCAGCAGAGACTGAATGTACCGAATATCCATCCCGGCTTCCAGCAGTGATGTCGCAAAAGTGTGGCGGAACATATGTGGTGTCACGTGGCACGGGGAGCCGATCCTTTTCACATATCGTTGTATGATACGGCGAACCGACTGGGGAGAAATTGGATGTCCCTGTCGATTCAGCAGAATTGCGCCAGAATAATGTATCTCTTTAGCAAATTCAGTACAATAGATTTTTGCCAGGTGGATTAATTCTGGCGTAGTAATTTGAAGCATTCGTTCCTTTCGTCCCTTTCCATTGACCAGCAGACGCAATTCGGATTCGCCAAGCAGGAACGTTTCGGTGGACAGGCCGCATAGCTCGGAAACCCGAAGTCCGGTGCTGAATAGCAGTTCCAGGATCAAAATATCCCGCAGGACAGTCCGTTTGCTTGGTGAGTAGTCATCGTAAGCGCTTTGAAGCAAATTACGGACAATGTGGCTTGGAATGGTTCGAGGAAGCTGCTTAGGGGTTCTTATGCGGATTTGGAGCTTATGGAACGGGTTTTCTTGCAGTGCCCTATTAAACTCCTGATCGTGATAAAAGGCGCGGAGACTAGCCACTTTCCGTTTGACGGAGCGCGGTGCAAAGTTTTGATTGAGATATTTGATATACTGGTTGAACAGATCCTGACTTGCCCACTTGTTCTCTGTAAACTCTGAGAACTGCCGCAAATCAATTCGATAGGCTTTCAGTGTGTCTGCCGACAAATTTCTCTCGTACTTGCACATTTCAAGATATTGTTCGATGGCTTGCGATAGCGGTTGCATAGTATGACCTCCATGAAGTAAAATTGTCCAATTAATTATGGAGGTAATATGGGCGTTTGTCCAATAGCAAGACAGAGATGAGATAAACTTTTCAGATTATTATATCTTCCGGTATGCTGCCAAATTTTTGTAAGAAGAGAAGCCAATGATGGATGAGACTCGCTTTCAAACAATTTTATTGAAAAGCGGGACTCATCATATCCAAAAAGCTTTTTGATGCAGGTGTTTCTATTTTTATAAATAGGGTCATATGTATGTTCAAATGTTTGAGATGTCTTATGTTGCGCACTATAAAAGATGTGTGATATACTAGAAAGTAATACCTCCATTGGAATATTTAGAAACAGATTCGGTTGGAAGGCGGAAGTTATTTTGAAAATTCAAAAAATAGCTCTGATTGGAGCGGGTGCAGTTGGGGCCTATCTGATTTGGAGCTTTGAAAGCGCTGCTGAGGTCATTTTTACTGTGGTAGCAGAGGGGGCGCGAAAAGAACGGTTGGAGCGTGACGGCATTAAGATTAATGGAGACCTTTACTCCCTCCAGGTGCAGGAACCTAATCAGGCGGGGCATCAGGATTTAATTTTTATTGCCACTAAATATAGCGCCCTGGATGAAGCGATTGCCATGCTCCCTCATCTTATGGGGCCGGATACGTTGGTACTCAGTCTTCTTAACGGGGTAGACAGCGAGAGCCGGGCAGCTCAGGCGGTAGGACCGGAACACGTGGTTCATTCCGTAATCCGCATTGCATCCTATCGGACGCAAGCGGGGGTTTACTTTGATCCGGATCGGGTAATTGGCCTCAGCTTTGGCTTGCCGAAAGTCGGTCCGGACAATCATCAGAAACTTGAGGCTCTGTCCGCTCTTTTTGCCGGCACCCGGCTTCGCTGGAATCAATCAGATGATATCCTGACAGACATTTGGGTAAAGTTTGCTAGCAACATTGCCAACAACCTTCCACAGGCAATCATTGGGGCGCCGGCTGGACTATATTCCAAAAGTGAACATGGATTGTTTCTTGCCCAAAGGCTTTGGTCGGAGGTGGCAGCTGTGGCTGATGCCCAGGGGATCCATTTGGAAAAAAACGTTTTGATCTTTCCCGGTCAATCCGCATTGGACAAGTACTCTACCCTCCAGGATTTGGAGGCTGGCCGGCATACAGAAATTGACATGTTTGCCGGGCATGTGCTTGACCTGGCGGAGAAGACTGGAATAGCGGTTCCTTACTGTGAGTATACCTACCATGCCATTAAAGCGCTGGAGGAAAAGAATGATGGGCTGTTTGATGAGAAGAAAGATAAAACTGAGAAAATAAAGAAGGATGTTTAGCCAGGGTCCGAAGATGTTGGGTACTGCCGCTCCGGAGCAAGCGTCATATCGCCTGCTCCGACTTTTTATCCGTGTGCCCAAAAGTTCCCGGAAGAGGATATGGTGTTGACAAATGTCGAAAATATAAATACAATATTTAGCAAAAGGGGGTAGTTGGAATGGCATTTTCTGAATCCAGGATTCTTTCGGCAAAGCGTTTATCCCAGTTAATGAAGGAATCAACTGAAAATGGAGAGCGCTTCTGCTTTATTTTGGGCTCCGGCGCATCGGTGGAGTCTGGCATTCCCAGCGGCAACACCCTTGAGATGCAGTGGATGAACTGCCTGATGGGCAGGATGGAGGACCGGGGAACGCCTGCTATGGACCCCGGCGAGACGGAGAGGATTGCCGGAGCCCTGCATGCCGAAAAGCTGATTGAGCACGAGTTTAAAGAGATTATAGATGTGTGGCAGCGTGCGAAAAAGGAGAACAAAAAGGACCTGCCCAGCAAATACTATTTTGACATCTATAAGCTGCGTTTCCATGCCAATCCGCGCAACGGGTACAGCTACCTGGAAAAAATTATGGAGCCCTGCGACCCCAGCCTTGGTTACCATACACTGGCGAAGCTGCTGACAGAGGGCAACCTGAATAATTTGGTTATTACTACCAATTTTGACAGTCTGGTGGAGGATGCGCTGTTTTTGTACACGGACAAAAAGCCTCTGGTCGTGGGGCATGAGTCCCTGGCGGATTACATGGACGCGAATATCCAGCGGCCGATTGTGGCGAAAGTCCACCGCAGCCTGATGTACGCGCCTTTCAACAGTCCGGAGACCACCAGCGAATTAAAGGCGGAGTGGCAGAGAGCGCTGAGTTCCGCATTCAACATTTATACGCCTGTTGTGATCGGTTATGCCGGCGGTGATCACAGTCTGATGTCTTTTTTGGAGGACGAAGCTACAGTTATACGGAACGGCGTATATTGGTGTTATCTAGGAAAACCTGACCTCTCCGACCTGCCCGATAAGAATATTCAGAAGTTTGTAGAAAACCGGAAAGGGTATTTTGTCGCCATCGACGGGTTTGACGCGCTGATGGTGGAGATCGGAAAAACGCTGTACGGAGATGATATCCGGCCAGGACGTACTGCGGAACAGTTGAAAGAGAAGCATGACAGACGGGTTCAGCAATATAATCAGCAGTGGGATAATTTGAATGAACGGCCGGAAATTCAGGAAGTTCTGCAGGAAATGAATGTGGCGGAGCAGCGCGAGGAGGAGCAGCGGGAAAAGAAGCAGGCGCTGACAGCTTGGGATTATATTCGCAGGGGCCTCCGTGCCAGTTCCGAGGGCCGAAAAGAGGATGCTATTAAAGAATACTCAAAGGCGATTGAAATGGATCCCAGAAGTGCGGCGGCCTACAATAATCGGGGCATTGTATATGACGATTTGGAGCAGTATGAAAAGGCTATTGAAGATTACAATAAAGCAATTGAATTAAATCTTCATTATGCAGCGGCTTATAACAACCGAGGTGTTGCGTATGATAATTTGAAACAGTACGAAAGAGCTATTGAAGATTACAATAAAGCAATTGAGTTGGATTCAAATTATGCAAGCGCTTATAATAACCGGGGCATCGTATATGCAGACTTGAAACGATACAAGGAGGCTATAGAAGATTACACGCAGGCAATTAAACTGAACCCTAAATATAAGAAAGCCTACCAGAACCGGGCGAAAGCATACTTAGCTATTGGTGAGAAAGAGCTTGCCAAGGCGGACGAAAAAACTGCGGAAGAATTGTGAGAGGAATATTATGAACAGTCAGACCATACCCCTGCGCGCCATCAAGGTGATTGGACACCGGAACCCGGACACGGATTCCATCTGTTCCGCTATCGCCTACAGCAATCTGAAAAATATCCTGGACCCGGAGCACCCCTGCAAGCCCTGCCGGGCGGGACTGCTCAACCGGGAGACGGAGTTTGTACTGGACTATTTCAAGGTCCCGCTGCCCCAGCTTTATACCGACGTCAGCCCCCACATCCGGGACGTGGACATCCGCCCCGCCAAGGGAGTGGACGGGGAAACCAGCCTGCGCCGGGCCTGGATGACCATGCGGGACCAGGAGCTGGACACCCTGTGCATTGTGGACGGGGAGCAGAATCTGAAGGGAGTCATTACCGTCAAGGACGTGGCCACCGCCAACATGGACGGTATGGACCCGCACACCCTGGAGACCGCCAGGACCAGTTATGAGAACCTGCTTGACATTCTGGACGGCACCGTGCTGGTGGGCGACGTGACAGGCAAGACGGTGGAGGGGCGGATTATTATTGGCTCGGGCAGCGCCGAGCAGATCGAGAAGTCCATCTCCCCCGGGGATGTCGTGGTGGTGAGCAACCGGGCGGAGAGCCAGCTGGCCGCCCTGGAGATGGATGCGGGCTGCATCATCGTCTGTGCCAGCAGCAGGGTGTCCCGCACCATGCAGATGCTGGCCGAGGAGAAGGGCTGTATCGTCATCAGTACCCAGAACAGCACCTATGTCACCGGGCAGATGCTCAGCCAGGCCGCCCCCATCCGGCACTACATGACCACGGGCAAGCTGCTCACCTTCACCCTCCACACCCCTGTGGAGGAGGCCACCCGGGTGATGGCCACCGTCCGATTCCGCTACTTCCCGGTGCTGGACGACGACGGAAAGTATATCGGCGTGGTCTCCCGCCGGAACCTGCTCAACCTGCACAAGAAGCAGCTGATTCTTGTGGACCACAACGAGAAGAGTCAGGCCGCCGAGGGCATCGAGCAGGCCGAGGTGCTGGAGATCATCGACCACCACCGCATCGGTTCCATGGAGACGGACGGCCCGGTATATTTCCGCAACGTGCCCGTAGGCTGTACCTGCACCATCGTCTACCAGATGTACCGGGAGAACGATGTGGAAATCAGCCCCACCATGGCCGGGCTGATGCTGTCGGCCATTTTGTCCGATACCCTGATGTTCCGCAGTCCCACCTGCACCCCGACAGATGAGCGGGCTGCCCGGAAGCTGGCGGAGCTGGCCGGGGTAGAGCTGGAAAAATACGCCGATGAGATGTTCTCCCACGGGGGAGACGTGTCGGGAAAGACGGCCGCGGAGGTCTTTAACGGGGACTATAAGATATTTACCAGCGGCGAGGTGCGTTTCGGTGTGGGACAGGGCAGCTACATGACCGAGAAGAACCGCAAGGCCGCCCAGGCCCTTGTAAGGCCCTATCTGCCCGAAGCCCGGGGCAAGCAGGGGCTGGACTATATCTTCTATATGTTCACCGACGTGCGAAACTCCAGCACCGAGCTGCTGATGGCGGGCCCGGGGGCGGAGGAACTGGTGGAGAAAACTTTCGGCGTTGAGGTGCGGGAGGGCATGGCGGTCCTGCCCGGCGTTGTCAGCCGGAAGAAGCAGATGATTCCGCGGCTGATCAACGTGATCAAGCAGGAGCAGGAGTAATGAGTGTCCCAAAGGCGGAGCTGTCAGTTTTCCCCGCCTCCGGCGGGGAAAACGCGAATATATCCGCGCATTGGACGCTCTTCAGGAGCAGGAGGTGCTGACTATGGACCGGCCGCTGATTGAGGGCTGTGTGGATTCCTACGCCTCTGCCATGGCCGCCGCCCGGGGCGGAGCGGACCGGCTGGAGCTGTGTGCCAACCTGTCCATTGGAGGGACAACGCCATCCCGGGCGCTGTTTCAGCAGGTCCGACGGGATTGCGGGACGCCGGTGAATGTGCTGATCCGACCCCGGTTTGGGGATTTTCTCTATACCCGCCGAGAGCTGGAGGAGATGGAGGAGGAGATTCTCCGATTTGGAGAGCTGGGAGCCAATGGGGTGGTGATCGGCGCGCTCACCCCGGAAGGAGATCTGGATGGCGCGGAGATGGCTCGTCTGATGGGACGGGCGGGCGGCATGGAAGTTACCCTCCACCGGGCCTTCGACATGACCCGGGACCCCTTTGCCGCCCTGGAGGAGGCCGTCAGGCTGGGCTGCCGGACAATCCTGACCTCCGGTCAGGCCCAGAGCGCCCCGGCGGGGAAGGAGCTGCTCCGGGAATTGACTGCCCGGGCGGCCGGCCGGATCGATATCATGGCGGGAGCCGGTGTAAACCGGACCAATATCCGGGTTCTGCACGAGCACACGGGTGTGACCAGCTTCCATACCTCCGCACGGCGGGGAACGGCGGACGGCGGAATGCGTTACAGAAAAGAGGGGGTCTCCATGGGTCTGCCCTTCCTGTCAGAGTACGAGCTCTGGCGGACCGACGAGGCGGAGTTCCGGGCCTGTGCGGAGATTGTCCATGCCCTTGAGGGCGATTATGGCTGTAAAACTTTATGAAGAATCAAAGAAATTTGATAAGAGCGCAGGGTGGAAGCCGAAAAACCTGAGCGAATCGGACGGATTTGACTTTTGCAGGTGTGGAAATTGAAAGATTTTTCTGCGTTTAAGGGCAAAATGACTGGTTTTGCCTAAATTTGAAAAAGTTGTTTTGGGCATATTGACTTTTGTGATCTAAAGTTTTAAAATAAGAAGGTCCTTAGGGCGGGAAGTATTCTGCCCAATACCGGGACAAAATCAAAAATGGAGGAATGAAACGTGAAGAAACTGTTATCCATGCTGCTGGCTTCAGCCATGGTGCTGTCTCTGGCCGCCTGCGGCGGCGGCGACAAGCCCCAGGGCGGACAGAGCAGCCAGCAGCCCAGCGGCGGTCAGAGTAACGCTCAGCAGGGCGGCTCCAGCACTCCCGTCGACCCCATGGCCGAGCTGATTGAGGCCGCCAAGGCCGAGGGTGAGCTGGTGGTTTACGGCTCCTGCGAGGAGGAGTACCTGGCTGCCGCCTGCCAGAAGTTTGAGCAGCTCTACGGCATCAAGACCACCTTCCAGCGCCTGTCCACCGGCGAGGTCCAGGCCAAGATCGAGGAGGAGAACGGCAATCCCTCCGCCGACGTCTGGTTCGGCGGCACCACCGACCCCTACAACGTGGTGGCGGCCGAGGGCCTGCTGGAGCCCTATGCGGCTATCAACGCCTCTCACATCACCAAGGACGTGTACAAGCATGCCGACAATATGTGGCATGGCATTTATACGGGCATCCTGGGCTTCATGGTCAACAAGGACGAGCTGTCCCGCATGAACCTGGAGGCTCCCAAGGATTGGCCCGACCTGCTCAAGCCCGAGTATAAGGGGCTGGTCTGGCTGTCCAACTACAACACCGCCGGCACCGCCAAGCTGGTGATCAACACCATGATCCAGAAGTACGGTCATGACGACGGCATCCAGTATCTGGTAGACCTGGACAAGAACATTGAGGTTTACACCAAGTCCGGCTCCGGTCCCTCCAAGAACGTGGGTACCGGCGAGTGCGTTATCGGCATCGGCTTCCTGCACGACGGCATCACCCAGATTCTGGACAACGGCTACGACAACATTGAGTTGATTATTCCCTCCAGCGGCACCTCCTGTGAGATCGGCGCCACCGCCATCTTCAAGGGCGCCAAGCACCCCAACGCCGCCAAGCTGTGGATCGAGTACGCCCTGTCCCCCGACTGCGTGAACCAGGCCGACGAGGTGGGCTCCTACCAGTTCCTGGTTCTGGATAACGCCGAGCAGCCCCAGGCCGCCTATGATTTCGGTCTGGATCCCAACAACGTGATGGACTATGACTTCGACGACGCTACCAAGAACATTGGCACCTACATTGAGGAGGTCATGAACGCTCTGGCCTCCGCCGGCGCCAATACCGGCGATGAGAGCCGTTTCCAGACGTCGTAATCAATCGCAAATACCGCAACCGGCGGGGGACGGCGCGTACCGCCGTCCCCCCGCTTTTTAAAGTCTCCCGTCCCCCGCAGGGGAAAGCCTCCTTTGGCAAAGGAGGTGGCGCCGTCCGAAGGGCGGTGACAAGAGGATTGTAGTTCGTGAAGCGAAATGTATGAAATAAGTCCAGTTTTGCAAAATCCGGTTTACTTTGCATGTTCGGCTTTGCCGAGCGACAATCCTCAGTCATCCTGCGGCTGACAGCTCCTTTGCCAAAGGAGCCTTTTGGCGTTTTAACGAAAGGAGGTAACCTCTATGGCAAGAAGCCAGAGCGCGGCCCTGGACCGAAAAAAACTGATGGCCGACCCTATTATGGTGGGTACCATTGTGGTCCTGATTACATTTTTGACCCTGTTTATCCTTTATCCCCTGGCCATTCTGCTGGTGGACAGCTTCTACGGCGGAAACGGCTTTACATTGGCCACCTTCCAGAAGGTAATGGCCATGCCCACCTTTCGCACCGCCATCGGGAATACGCTGAAGGTGGGATTTCTAGTGGGCATCCTGTCCACCGTGGTGGGCCTGCTCTTCGCCTATGTGGAGGTATATGTGAAGATGGGCAGGGCGGTGGGCGGCCTGTTCAAGGTGGTGTCCATGCTGCCCGTGGTGTCGCCTCCCTTCGTGCTGTCCCTGTCCATGATTATGCTCTTCGGCAAGGCGGGCATCATCACCCGCTTCCTGCTGGGCATTTATGACAACAGCGTCTACGGCTTCTGGGGCATCGTCATCGTTCAGACCCTCACCTTTTTCCCGGTGTGCTACATGATGCTTAAGGGACTGCTGAAGAACATCGACCCCTCCCTGGAGGAGGCCGCCCGGGATATGGGAGCCAGCCGGTGGACCGTATTTGCCACCGTTACCTTTCCCCTCCTGCTCCCGGGTCTGGGCAATGCTTTTCTGGTCACCTTTATCGAGTCCATCGCCGACTTCGCCAACCCCATGATTATCGGCGGCTCCTACGACACCCTGGCCACCACCATCTACCTGCAGATTACCGGCGCCTACGACAAGGAGGGTGCGGCGGCCATGGCTGTGGTGCTGCTGTGTATTACGCTGGGTATGTTTATCGTCCAAAAATACTATCTGGAGGCCAAAACCGCCGCCACCCTCACCGGCAAAGCCTCCCGGGGGCGGATGCTCATTGAGGACAGGAGCGTCACCGTTCCTCTCACTATCCTCTGCTCCCTGGCCGCTGCCTTTGTCATTCTGATGTACGCCTGCGTGCCCATCGGGGCCCTGTTCCCCACCTGGGGCTACAAGTTTACCCCCCTCACCTTCAAGTGGTTCGGCCAGGTGTTCAGCCGGTATCACGGGCTCCAGGCTTTCCGGGATTCCTTTGTGCTCTCCCTCATCGCCTCTCCTATCACCGCTCTGCTGTCTATGATTATCTCCTACCTGGTGGTCAAGCGGAAATTCAAATCCAAGGGCTTTATCGAGGCGGTGTCCATGCTGGCCATGGCCGTTCCCGGCACGGTGCTGGGCGTGGGCTATATCCGTGGCTTCTCCGGCGGCGTGTTCCACACCGGATTTTTGCAGGGGCTCTACGGCAGCGCGGCCATTTTGATTATCGTCTTTGTGGTGCGCTCCCTGCCCACCGGTACAAGAAGCGGCATCTCCGCCCTGCGGCAGATTGACAAGTCCATTGAGGAATCGGCCTACGACATGGGGGCGGACAGCTTCAAGGTCTTTATGACAGTCACCCTTCCGTTAATTAAGGACTCCTTCCTCAGCGGTCTGGTCACTGCCTTCGTCCGGTCCATCACAGCTATCTCCGCCATCATCCTGCTGGTCACCCCCAGCGTCTACCTCATTACGGTCCAAATCAACGAATTTGCCGAGAAGGGCGCCTACTCCATTGCCTGCGCCTTCGCCACCATTTTGATCCTGATCACCTACGGTTCGGTGCTTCTGATGAACCTGTTTATCAAGTACTTCGGCACCAGCAAGAAAATCAAGGAGGGTTAAGCTATGTCCAAAGTGAAAAAGGGGGTCCGGCTGGACCACATCTCCAAAATCTATCAGGACCCCAAGACGGGCAAGGATTTTTACGCGGTAAAGGACACCTCCCTGACTATCGAGCCAGGTTCCTTCGTCACCCTGCTGGGCCCCTCCGGCTGCGGCAAAACCACCACCCTGCGGATGATTGCCGGCTTTGAGAGCCCGGACGAGGGGGAAATCTACCTGGGGGACGAGGCCATTAATGCCCTCACCCCCAACAAGCGGGACACCGCCATGGTGTTCCAGAGCTACGCCCTTTTGCCCCACTACAACGTCTTCGACAACGTGGCCTACGGTCTGAAGCTGCGCAAGGTGCCCAAGGATGAGATACAGAGGCGGGTGATGAAGATTCTGGATCTGGTGGAGCTGAACGGCATGGAGGGCCGCATGACCAACCAGCTCTCCGGCGGCCAGCAGCAGCGTGTGGCTCTGGCCCGGGCCCTGGTGATCGAGCCATCCGTACTGCTGTTTGACGAGCCTCTGTCCAACCTGGACGCCAAGCTCCGAGTGTCTATGCGCACTGAGATTCGCCGTATTCAGCAGGAGGTGGGGATCACCGCCATTTATGTCACCCACGATCAGAGCGAGGCTATGGCCCTGTCGGACAATATTATCATCATGAACAAAGGTGTGGTGGCCCAGATGGGCTCCCCCCAGGACATATATTACCACCCCAACAGCGAGTTCGTGGCCGACTTTATCGGCGAGGCCAACTTCCTGAAGGGAACGCTGGATGGGATGGACGGCAACCACGCCATTCTGAAGGTGGAGGGCAGCCCCACCCGGGTCCCTGCCAAGGAGGGGATGAGCGTGGGCAGAGAGTATACGGTGGTATTGCGGCCTGAGTCCGCTGTACTCAGAGACGAGGGCGGCCTGCCCTGCGAGGTGGCGCTGTCCTGCTTTATGGGTTCCTATCAGAACTACCATGTGAAGATAGGGAACACCCTGGTAAAGCTTACCGACTATAACCCCAAGAACAAGCGCATCTACCGGGTCGGGGAGCGGTGCACTCTGGTATTCGATCCGGAGTCGGTCCATATTCTCTAAAAGATTGTCGAAAATGAAAACCGCCGCAGGCTTTTAGCCTGCGGCGGTTTTTGAGTCAGTATACGCGCAGGACGCAGATGCTCTGCGCGCTGATCTGGGGCGGGATACTGGCGGTCATAACGCCATCATAGACGATTCGCACCTGATCTCCGGCGGACAGATTGCCGGTAGAGTTGTTAGTATTGACCAAAACCTCCTGCCCATTGCTGTTGTCGGTAACCAGTACCTGGGAGCCCCAGGCCCGGACCACGGTGGCCAGCATAGTCACCATAGAAGTCACCTCCTGTTGGATCAAGTCCGTGGTATCCTATGCGCCGGAGGACAGGAGGGTGCTTACTGTGCGCCAGATATCCTCAGCGACGGCGTCTACATCTCTGTCTCCAGGTATGATGACCACGTTTTCCCGGTCCTTCTCCAGCGCAAAAGCCCGGAAAAACTGCTCCCGGGTACGGGTGAGCCGGTCTCTTGTCTCAAACAGCTCCGTGCGTTTCCGGTTTTGGGTGATACGCGCCAGGGCAAGCTCCGGAGATATGTCGATGAACAGGGTGGCCGTGGGCCGCAGCAACTGGGCGCAGGGCCGGTTGACCTCAATGACCCACTCCAGGGGCAGGTCCACGCTCTGGTAGGCGTAGGAGGAGAAGTAGTAGCGGTCGGACAATACGGTCATGCCCCGCTCCACCGCCCGGCACAGGCCGTTTTCCTTGTTGAGAAGATGGTCCAGCCGGTCCGCGGCAAAGAGAGGGGCTACCGCGCGGCTGTCACACTTCACCTGGCCGATAAGCACCTGCCGCAGAAATTTCCCGATGGGGCCGTCTGTGGGTTCACAGGTGGTCAGGCAGGGGATGCCAGCCTCCTCCAGCCGCCGGGCCAGCAGCTTCAGCTGGGTGGATTTACCGCTGCCGTCAATGCCCTCCAGGGCAAAAAATTGTCCGCTCATAGGGTAGTCCTCTCCGCAAAAAATTGCGTAATCTCCGTCCGGGCGGCCTGCACCGATCCCTGTACGAAATCGGGCTTGCCACCGCCCCGGCCGATGAGGGCCTGGTTCAGCTCTCGGACCAGCGCCTGGAGATTTCCTCCCGACTGGCCGACGGCATACTTATAGCCCTGGCCGTCTTTGCCGGAGAAACAGGCGCAGCGCCCGCCACAGCTGTGGAGCACCGCGTCGCACAGCCGGCGCAGAGAGTCGGAGGACAGTCCCTCCTCAAAGAGGAGCACATCCCCGGCTCCGGCGTACTGTCCGGCCAGGGCGGAAAAGCGGGCTTCCTCCAGCGACATCAGGCGGGATTTCAGGGCGGCGTTCTCCTCCAGGAGCCGCTCTGCCGCGGTCCCCGTCTCAAAAATTTTGGCGGACAACAGATGGGAGACCCGGGCGTTCTGCTCCAGAGCCCGGCTGAGATATCGAAGAGCCCTGCCGCCGCAGACTAACTCAATGCGCACGCCCTCCCGAAACTTCTGCATGGACAGCAGCTTGATCAGTCCCACCTGGCCGGCGGACGTTACGTGAGTGCCGCAGCAGGCGCAGCAGTCGGCCCCGGGGAATTCCACGATCCGCACCGGCCCGGTAAGCTCTTTTTTGCTGCGGTAGTGGATGCGGGACAGCTCCTCGGGAGAGGGATAAGTAATTTTCACCGGAATATCCAGCCAGAGACAGCGGTTGGCCTCCTGCTCCAGCTGGGCGAGCTGGTCCTCGTCAAGGGGGAGGGACAGGTCGATGGTGACTGCCTCCGCCCCCAGATGGAAGCCCACGTTTTCACAGCCCCAGAGAGCGTGGGCCAGACCGGAGACGATGTGCTCCCCGGAGTGCTGCTGCATCAGGTCGAACCGCCGTTCCCAGTCGATGATCCCGGTGACGGCGGTCCCCGCCTCCAGGGGGTGATTGCAGGTGTGGACGATTTGCCCGTCCCGGCTGTGTACCTCCAGGACCTTCACGTCCCCCAATGTCCCGGTATCGAAGGGCTGGCCGCCCCCCTCGGGGTAGAAGGCGGTGCGGTCCAGCACAATGTCAAAGCCTTTTTTGCCCTTTGTGCAGGAGAGGACGCTGGCCTCAAATTTCATCAGGAAAGCGTCCTGTTCATAGAGTTTTTCCGTCATAGATAGCTCTCATCCCGCTCGGACCGCTTGGCCCGCTGCATCAGGTCGGTGATAACGGCGTGGACGTCCCGGCCCTCGTAGAGGACCTCATAGGCGGCCTGGGCGATAGGCATCTCCACCCCCGCCTTTTGTGCCAGGGCGCGGGCGTTGGCGGCGGCGTAGTAGCCCTCCACCACCGCGCCGATCTCCTTCACGGCCTCGTCCACCGGCTTGCCCTGGCCGATCAGGATGCCGCACCGGCGGTTGCGGGAGTGCATGGAGCAGCAGGTGACGATGAGGTCGCCCACCCCGGCCAGGCCGGTAAAGCTGTCCTTTCGGCCCCCCAAGGCCACGCCCAGCCGGGCCATCTCGGCCAGGCCCCGGGTCATGAGCAGGGCCTTGGTGTTGTCCCCGTAGCCCATGCCGTCGCAGCAGCCGGCGCACAGGGCGATGATGTTTTTCAGAGCGGCGCAGATCTCGGTGCCGATCTTGTCGTCGCTGGTATATACCCGGAAGCGCTGGTTCATAAACAGGTCCTGGACCTTTCCGGCAATCTCCAGATCGTCGGCGGCGGCCACCACCCCTGTAGGGATGTTGCGGCCCACCTCCTCGGCGTGGGAGGGCCCGGACAGAACGACCACCGGGCACCTGCCCTGGACCTCCTCCTCAATGACCTGACTCAGCCGCAGGGAGGAGTCCTTCTCAATGCCCTTGGATACAGATACCAGGATGGTGCCCGGATCGGCCAGCTCCTTCAGCTGCCGGGCGGTGGAGCGCACAGCGAAGGAGGGGGTGGCTACCACCACCAGCCCGCAGCCGCGCACCGCCGCCATGTCGGTGGTGAATTTCAGACTTTCGGGCAGGGGGACTCCCTTGAGCATGGGGTTTTCACGGGTCTCCCGGAGAACGGCGGACTCCTCCTCTGTATAGGACCACAGGGTTACGTCGTTGCCGTTTTCCAGCAGCAGGAGCGCCAGGGCCGTCCCCCACGCGCCGCTGCCAAGGACTGTAATTTTCATAGCAATACCTCCCAAAATCGTTGTTGTGATACTGTAAGGCCATTATTTTCATCGGTTGGCTTCTGTCCCGATCAGCTCCCGTACCCGGTGCAGATAGGGCCGGATCATCTGGGACGCGCAGAGAAGGGACAGGATGACCACAAGGGGTTCGGGAAAATAGTACCAGGTGAGCAGGGGAAAGGCCGTCCCGGCCCACAGCGCCCCTATGTCGGCGCAGCGGGTGAGGGCGGTCAGCAGGAAAAAACCGCCCCACACCACCAGGGCGATGCGCCAGTCGATAACCAGCGCGGCCACCCCCAGCGTCACCATGCCCTTTTCCCCCTTGATCCGGAAATCCCGGCCCGCCAGACAGAACATGGCGACCCAATACTTGCCGAAGGCGGTGATGGCGTACTCAATGTTGCCCAAGGGGAGAAAGCTGGGGCCGGGGTCCGTTTCAAAGCCGAGAAAGGGGACGTAGCCCGGGCTGGCGTCAAAGCCGGGGAGGGGGATATAGCCCGGGTCGGCGGCGGCGAACCAGAGAAAGAGCGTCATGGCAAGGGCAGCGGTCAGCGCCTCAAGGAACAGCGCCGCGAGGGCGGGACCTGTCCCCAGAAACTGCCGGAGGTTGGCCAGGTCCGCCCGCCCGTTTCCCTGCCGGGTGAGGTCGGTGTGTTTGATGCACCTGGAGAGGATGGCCGCCGGGTTCACCCTGCCCAGCAGAAAGGCCGCCACGGCGGTGACAGCCATTCCAACCCCCATCCAGACCAGAAAGAGAGGCCAGTAAATCAGAATCAAAGCCACCACAGCGCACCCACCCCCTTATTTCTTTTTATGGAGGGAAAATCTGTTCTCCGTCCCGGTGAGCAGCCGGTGAATATTTCCCCGGTGCATGTACAGGATGAGCCCGCCGATGGCGATGGACAAAACCAGGAGAATCGCGTCGTGATAGACAAACCAGGTGGCGAAGGGGAAGGACGCCCCCGCCCAGCAGGAGCCCAGGGAGACGTACCGGGTGAGGACCGCCAGCAGGATAAACCCGCCCCAGACGACAAGGGCGATTCTCCAATCCAGCATAATGGCGATGGTCCCGCCGGAGAGGATGCCCTTGCCTCCCTTGAAGTGGAACATGCAGGGGAACATGTGGCCCAGCAGGCACCAGAGTCCCGCCCAGTACCGGGCGTACACCAGATCGAGGCTCCCACTTCTGCCATAGCCGAGATAGGAAATCAGCCAGACGCCGAACAGGATGGACACAATGGCCTTCAGCACGTCGCAGGAGATGACCACCAGAGTGAGAGGGCCGCCAAAGGTGCGGTAGAAGTTGGTCAGTCCGGCGTTGCCGCTGCCGTGGGTGCGGATGTCGTCGTGCAGGATATACTTCGACACAATGACAGCCCCGTTGAAGCAGCCGCAGAGGTAAGCGACTGCGGCGATGATAACGCCGCCGTAAATCAGGTCCATCATGACGTCATATAAAATATCCGTCAGCATCCTTACCCCTCCTTTTCGCCCCGCTCCCGGACGGTGAGGCGCACCGGAGTGCCCTCCAGGCCGAAGGTGGAGCGGATCTGATTTTCGATATACCGCTGGTAGGAGAAGTGGAACAGCCTTGCGTCGTTGCAGAAGCAGACGAAGTGGGGGGGCTTGATGCCAACCTGGGTCATATAGTAGACCTTCAGCCGCCGGCCCTTGTCGGTGGGGGGCTGGACCCTTGCGGTAGCGTCGGCCAGCAGGGAGTTGAGCATGCCGGTGGTAATGCGCATGGCCGCCTGATTGTTCACGTAGTTGATGAGCTCAAAGAGCCGGTCTACCCGCTGGCCCGTCAGGGCGGAGATGAACAGGATGGGGGCGTAGGTCATGTAGGACAAATCCCGCATCACGTCCTGGCGCATCTTGTCCATGGTCTTGCCGTCCTTCTCGATGGCGTCCCACTTGTTGACCACGATGATACAGGCCTTGCCCGCCTCGTGGGCCAGTCCGGCCACCTTGGTGTCCTGCTCGGTGACCCCCTCCTGGGCATCAATCATGATGAGGCACACGTCGCTGCGCTCGATGGCCATGGTGGCCCGGAGGACGGAGAACTTCTCGATCCGGTCGTCCACCTTGGACTTCTTCCGCATCCCGGCGGTGTCGATGAACAGGTACTTACCCTGGTCGTTCTCAAAAAAGCTGTCCACCGCGTCCCGGGTGGTGCCGGCGACATTGGAGACGATCACCCGCTCCTCGCCAAGGATGCGGTTGACCAGAGAGGACTTGCCCACGTTGGGCTTGCCGATGACGGCCACCTTGACCACGTCGTCCTCCTCTTCCTCCTCGTCCTCGGGGGGGAAGAAGGCGAAGCAGGCGTCCAGCAGGTCGCCGGTACCGTGGCCGTGGACGGCGGACACGGCGATGGGGTCGCCCAGGCCCAGGTTGTAAAATTCGTAGATATCCGGGTTCTCCCGGCCGGTCTGGTCGGCCTTGTTCACCGCCAGCACCACCG
This sequence comes from uncultured Bacillota bacterium, assembly GCA_947426945.1. Taxonomy (GTDB): domain Bacteria; phylum Bacillota; class Clostridia; order Oscillospirales; family Oscillospiraceae; genus Lawsonibacter. The sequence continues at coordinate 30,646 of CANEFX010000005.1, read as the reverse complement.
GTTTGCCGGAACGCAGCAGCATATTGGCCACCTCCTGGTCGGAGGCGGTCATGCCTGTTTTAACGTCGCAGACAAAAACGATCACCGTGGCGGCGCCGATGGCAATCTCCGCCTGCTCCCGCATGAAGGATAGAATCTGATCGTCGGTTCCCGGCTCAATGCCGCCGGTGTCCACGATGTCAAAGACCCGGTTTCGCCACTCGCACTGGGCGTACAACCGGTCTCGGGTCACCCCGGGGGTGTCCTCCACGATGGACAGCCGCTGCCCGCACAGCTTGTTGAACAGCATGGACTTGCCCACGTTGGGCCGTCCCACAATGGCGACTAAGGGTTTCATATGGTCACTTCCTTCTAAACTTTCTCGTCCCCCGCAGGGAAAAGGCCCCTTTTGAAAGGGGCTGTCAGCCGAAGGCTGACTGAGGATTATGTTTCGCGAAGCGAAACGTGCGAAGCAAACAAGGTTTGTGCAAACCTGGTTTACTCCGTACATTTTGGCTTCGCCAAAATACAATCCTCCGCCCCAGTGCGCGCACTGGAGCACCTCCTTTGCCAAAGGAGGCTTTTTGCGCTCCCCTACGGATTATACCGGTAAAATTCCTCATTCGCCCAGGCCAGCCGCTGAGTCTCAGGGGTGAGTGCGATGCCCAGCATGGCGTCCAGCAGCTCGTAACCGTCCTGGGGGACGGGAATGACGGGTACCCCCAGCTCCCGCTCCACGTCGCCAGTACTTACGTCGTCCAAAAAGACGTTCTCCCCAGAGCGGAGCATGCTGGCGGGGATGAGCAGTCGTCGGCCCAGCTCCTTTCCTCTGAGCTGGTCGATCAGGTCGCCTCCTGTGACCAGTCCGGCCACGGTGATGGTCTCGCCGAAAAACCGGTTGACAATGGGGTAGACCTTTCCATCTATTGTACCACATTTTTCCTGGGCTTGTCCCACTAATTTTGCCAAAAACGGGGCGGCGGATACCCCGGTGGCGATGGAAAAGGGGGGGATTTCCTCCCAATCGGCCGGCTCCGTCAGGTCCAGAGCTCTGGAAAATTCCCGGCTGAGAAGGGTGAGCATGCCTACCCCGTTGTCCAGCTGGGTAAAGTCCTCAAAATATTCCTCTTCAGGCAGTTTCCGCCCGGCCAGAAGATAAAACTCATCAGAGCACCAGACCAGTCTGGTGCCATGGGCCTCCAGATGTTTTTGGGCGAAGGCCTCTACCTGGTCAACGAGGGCGGCGGCGGTCTCCTGCGTGTAGATTTTCAGGGGGTAAAGCCCGTCCCGGTATTTGGTTACCCCCACTGGTACCACAGAGATGCTGTTCACCGCCGGGAACATGGCCGCCAGGTCGGTCAGAGTGCTGTCCAGGGCTGGGCCGTCGTTAATGCCGGGGCAGGAGACGATCTGGCAGTTCATGGTGATATGATTTTCAGCGAACCGCTCCATAATGCCGATGCCTTCCCCCGCCCGGGTATTTTTCAGCATCTCTGCCCGCAGTGCCCGGTCGGTGGTGTGGACGGACACATTGATGGGGGAGATGCGCAGGTCGATGATACGCTGTACCTCCCGGGGGGAGAGGTTAGTCAGGGTAAGGTAGTTACCCAACAGAAAAGACAATCGGGCATCGTCGTCCTTGAAGTAGAGGGAAGGGCGCATCCCGGGCGGCATCTGGTCTACAAAGCAGAAGATGCAGTGGTTGGCGCAGGAGCGGGCCCGGTCCATAAGGTAGGTTTCAAACTCCAGGCCCAGTTCCTCCCCCTCGGATTTGCGTACCCGCAGGGTGCGAACGCTTCCGTCAGAACCTTTCAGAGTCAGTTCCAGCCGGGGGTCGTAGCTGTAGAATTTATAGTCCAGCACGTCCAGGACGGGATGGCCGTTGATATGGGTGAGGGTTTCACCGGCCCGCACCCCTGCCCGGTGGGCCGGACTGTGGGGATCCACCGATTTCACAGCCGTCATGCTCATGGACGCGTTCCTCCTTCCGGCAGCCGGGCGCCGAATCCCTGACCCTGCCCCGAGAGGGACATAGCCGGAGCAATATCGCCTTATTCTACTATAAATGCGGAGGTATTGCAAGGGCCTTTCCCTGCGGGGGAGTGTCTGCGAAGAAGATATATTGACATGTTTTCTCCGCTGGAGGCGGGGGGAAACAAAGATAAAAGCGCTGCGCTTGGGACACGCTCTCCCCGTGGGGACGCACCGCGTCCGCCGCGCATAGGATGGGACAGAGGCCGGGCTCCCGGAGGAGTCCGACCCGGGAGGTATTTTATGCAAGCAACAGGAACCTTAAGCGTCCGGGTATACACCTCCCAGGCGCAGATACCCCTGGAGGGGGCCACGGTCGTGGTGGCCACGCCGGGGGAGGAGGGCAAGTGGAAACTGCTCTCTCTTCAAAATACTGACAGCAGCGGGAAAATACAGCCGGTGCAGATTGATACTCCAGTACTGGGGGAGAGCACCTCGCCCGGCGGACTGCCCGGAGACGGCGCCCCCTGCGCGCTGTGCAGCGTGTGGGCGGAGCAGCCGGGCTACGCCATGCTTCAGATGGAGAACGTACAAGTATTTCCAGGGGTAGAGACAGTGCAGAATATGGAGCTGATCCCCCTGCCCCAAGGGCTGTGCAGCCTTCAGCAGAGGGACGTGTGGGACATCCCCACCCAGGATTTGTAGAGGTGGAGCCATGCTGAGCATCATTCCGTATGTGCCCCGTACCATTACAGTACATCTGGGGCTGCCCAACCAGTGGGCGGAGAATGTCACTGTTTCTTTCCCGGACTATGTGAAAAACGTGGCCTCCAGTGAGATATACCCAACCTGGGAGCCCTCCGCCATCCGGGCCAATATTCTGGCCATCATTTCCTTTGCCCTGAATCGGGTATACACTGAATTCTACCCCAGCCAGGGCTATAATTTCCAGATTACCTCCACCACCCAGTATGATCAGAAGTTCATCCGAGGTCGAAATATTTTTGAAAATATCAGTCAGATGGTGGACGAGATTTTTAACGATTATATCCGCCGCCAGGGCTATGTGGAGCCTTTGGCAGCCAAGTTCTGCAACGGCACTACCTCCAAATGTGCGGGGCTGTCTCAGTGGGGCAGCCAGGAGCTGGCCCAGGAGGGGGCTAACTCCATGGAGATTCTGCGGCACTACTACGGGGAAAATATTGAGCTGGTGGTGGACGCTCCCATTCAGGACATCACCGATTCCTATCCCGGAACGCCGCTGCGCCTGGGGTCCGTGGGCCGGAATGTAGTGATCATTCAGGCCATGCTCAATCGGATCTCCCAGAACTACCCGGCCATTCCCAAGATATCCCCGGTCACCGGGATATTTGGTGAGAGCACCCGGGAGGCGGTGATCACCTTCCAGCGCATCTTCAACCTGACTCCAGACGGCATCGTGGGCAAGGCTACGTGGTACAAGATGGTATATATCCATTCCGGCATCCTTCAGCTGGCCGAGCTGGTGAGCCAGGGACAGACCTTTGTCACCGTCCGCTATCAGTTTTCCGGCCCCCTGGAGGAGGGAGACAACGGCCCGGAGGTGGGTATCCTCCAGTATATGCTGGCCCTGCTGGCCCAGTTTGACAGCTCACTGTCGCCCATAACGGTGGATGGGATGTTCGGTCCCACCACCACCCAGGCGGTGCGCACTTATCAGCAGCTGGTAGGCCTCACGCCTAACGGCTACGTGGACGAGACCACTTGGGACTCTATCTACGGCAACTTTGCCCTGGCGGATTACTTCCTCCGCCGGGACACGGTGCGGGCTCAGTCTCTGCGGGAGGACGCCGTCCCCGTGATGGCCCAGGGAGACGGGGACGGGCAGGGGAAGGCGGACCGCTGGGGAGATACTCCGCGGATCGGCCAGTACCCGGGTTATCCCCTGACTATGGGCTGGACAGACGGCCGGAGAAGAGACGGACAGAGAGGAGTGAAGGTATGAGAGACACTACGGCGGAACGGGAGCTGCTGGAGCGGGAAATGCTGGCCAAGCCGGTAAGCAGCCTGCAATATATGCTCCGTCAGCTCTCCAAAACCTATCATTTTTTACCGGAACTGGCAGTGGACGGGGTGTTCGGCGAACGCACCCTGGAGGCGGTGATGCGCTTTCAGCGGGAGGCGGGCCTGCCCGTCACAGGAACGGTGGATCAGGCCACCTGGAACGCCATCCGAAACTGCTGGATGAATCAGCGGGCCAAAGACAGCTACTCCCGAGCTACCCGGATGTTTCCCTCAGAGGGCATCCAGGTCAACGAGGGAGATACCAAGGAATATTTAATAGTGCCTCAGACCATGTTCAATATTCTGGCCCGGCATTTTGAGGGGATTACCCCCTGTGATGCGGACGGATGCAACGGTCCAGCCTCGGCCGGGAACATTCGGTGGCTGCAAAAAGCGGCCGGACTGCCGGAGACCGGCTGTCTGGACTCCGCCACCTGGGACGCATTGTCCCATCTGTATGAAATTTTCATAGTCCAGGACACCGACTGTCAGCCGGAGTTTACCGGCGGCTGGGGATAGAAAGGCTGTGAATGCAGGCAGGGCTGTGCCAGAATTAGGACGCGGCCCTGCCTTTTCAGATGGATTTAAAACGGCGGCATACAGGTATGCTTCAGTCAATGTCTGATCCGGGTGCCGTCAGCCAGGCGGCGGCGGCCACGGCGGCCATCTTGCGCTGGTAGTCCTCGTCCCGGAGGAGGGACTCCTCTTCCGGGTTGGTGAGGAAGCCGCACTCAATGAGAATGGCAGGGCAGGTGATGTGGTTCATAATATACACACTGTCCGGAATTTGCTTGACTGCCCGCCGGTTTTCTGGTTGGAGGGCGGTCTTTATGCTGTTTTGAAAGTGTTCTGCCAGAGCCTGGGAACCTTGAGTGGGGGCATAGAAGACGTGGGCGCCGCGATAGCGGCTGCCAGGATAGGTGTTTTGGTGGATGCTGAGAAGGGTTCCGCCTTCCACAGCCTCAATAGCCGCTACCCGGTTTTTCAGGTCGGATCGCTTTTTTTCCCGCAGGGTATCAGCGTCGCCGTCGTGAAGGGAGACGTCCTCCTCTCGAAGCAGGATGGGATCTACACCGTACAGGCCCAGCACATCCCGCAGCTTGAGAACGATAGCCAGGTTGATCCGGCTCTCCGGGACTCCGGTAAGAGATACCGCGCCTCCGTCCTCACCGCCGTGGCCGGCGTCCAGCACCAACGGACAGGTCCGGTGAAACGAGGCCGGTTCCATGGCAGGCTCCGCCAGGATGACCAGCCGGCTCAGCGTCAGCGCCAGCAGGACCACTGCCCCAACGAGTGCCCCGGCCAGCAGAATTCCTCTCTTCAATGTGACCACCTCCTCCCTATCCTATGGAGGCCGACTTGTCCGGTATGCGTGTACCCATTGTAGGCTCCGCTCATAGAATGGATTGAGGAGGATGCCGCGGACCTTCCGCGCCCATCCTCCTGTGACCGAATAAAGGAGGGAATGTCCCTTGTTAATTGAAAATAACGGCGCCCGGCCCGTCTCTGCTGCCCCGGCCAGCTGTCCGGATAACAACGGCACTCTGCCGTCCTGTGCGGGGCTGGCTGTACCCTATGTGCCCTTCCAACAGAATAACCCCCAGAAATACAGCCAGTCGGAGGCGCTGAGCAACGGCACGCTGTTCCCAGGTCTGAATCTGCCCTTCCGTCTGGCGGTAGACGGCTCCTCACTGCCCACAACCCCGCTGGCAGAGCTCCAGGCTCTGGAGTTCGTGGTGCTGGAGCTGGGCATCTACCTGGATACCCACAAGGATGACGCCGAGGCCTTTAAGCTGTTCAAGCAGTTCTCCGCTATGGAGAAGGCGGCCAAAGCGGCCTATGAGTCCAAGTATGGCCCCATCACCAAGGAGGCCGCCGCTGCGGGAGACAGCTACCAATGGCTGTCTGATCCGTGGCCCTGGAATTTTGCGCAGAATGAGGTGAAGTAAATGTTCCATTATGAGAAAAAGCTGCAGTTTCCGGTGAAGATTGCCACGCCCAACCCCAAGCTGGCCGCCTTTATCATCAGTCAGTACGGCGGACCGGACGGCGAGCTGGGCGCCTCTATGCGCTACCTGTCTCAGCGGTATTCCATGCCATACGCCGAGGCCAAGGGGCTGCTCACCGATATTGGCACCGAGGAACTGGGACACATGGAGATGGTTGCGGCCGTCGTCCACCAGCTGACCCGGAACCTCACGGATGAGGATATTCAGAAAAACCCCGCGTTTGCACCCTATTTTGTGGATCACACCACCGGGGTCTATCCCACTGCCGCTTCCGGGTTTCCATGGACTGCCGGGTCTATCCAGTCCACCGGAGATGTTATCGCCGACCTGACCGAGGATCTGGCCGCCGAGCAGAAGGCCCGGCTCACCTACGACAACATTCTGCGGCTTTCTGATGATCCGGATGTGAACAATGTGATCCGATTCCTCCGGGAGCGGGAGATTGTCCACTTCCAGCGCTTCGGCGAGTGCCTGCGCCTGTGCAAGGAGAAGATGGACGCCAGGAACGTCTATCTCACCAATCCGGCCTTTGACAAGATTCAGCCCCGGGGCTGAGCCCGCAGACAGATGACGGAATTGTTGGTAATTTAAACGCTGTTTCCCCAGAAAAGCCCGCCCCTTGTCCCCAAAGACCAAGGAGCGGGCGCTCTGCTTTTTACTGTGTGGCCGCGAGATTGTCACCGCACCGTTTTGCGGATTGTGAGAATATTCTGGCCGTCCCGGTATTCGTAGGTCATGTCGTCCATCAGCCGTTTTACCATAAAGATCCCCAGCCCTCCGATCTGGCGCTCCTCGGCGGACAGGCCGACATTTGGGTCCTCCTTTTCCAATGGGTTGTAGGGCACCCCTCTGTCAATAAAGATAATGGTAACAGCGAGGGGGTCGCCCTCCACCGAGACCTGGATCGTCGCCGGTCCGATCTCTGGGTTGTAGGCATAATTGGCGATGTTGGAGAACAGCTCATCAATGGCGATGTCAATCTGCATCTGGGCCTTCGTGGAACAGCCGTGAGCCTCCAGCTGTTCGTCCACAAATTCAGTCACCTTGGGGACATTTTCCAGGGTAGCGCTCAGCGTCAGCTCATTCATGCGTCTGGTCTCCTTTCTCCGCGTTCATACGGCTCCTGAATTCCACACACAGCATGGTAATATCGTCAAACTGCTCCGCCTCGCCCACAAAGGCGTCGATATCCGCCTTAACGGCGGGGAGCAGAACGTGGGGAGACGCCTCCTGGTTCCGGTCCAGCACCGCTTGGAGGCGGTCCATGCCGTAGAGCTCCTGGTCGGCCCGGGTGGCCTCAGTCACGCCGTCTGTGTACTGGAACAGCTTATCGCCCGGGGACAGAGTTACGCTGCCAGGCCGGTAGACCATCCCCTCCATCCCGGCCAGCACGAAGCCCGGCCGGGTCTTATAGGGGGCATAGCGTCCCCCGGCCGGACACAGGAAGGGCGGCTCATGTCCGGCATTGACAAAGCGCAGCTCCCCAGTGACCAGGTCCAGCACCCCCTCAAAGGCGGTGATAAACAGCCCCTCCTTATTGGCCTCGCACAGCAGCTCGTTCACTTGGGTAAAGACCTCTCCCAGGTCGACGCCGGGCAGGGTGTGGTCCTTGATCAGCGTTTTGCCGATCACCATAAACAGGGCGGCGGGCACTCCTTTGCCTGATACGTCAGCCATGACGATGGCCAAGTGACGGTTATCCACCATGAAGAAGTCGTAAAAATCTCCTCCCACCTCCTTGGCGGGGGTCATGGTAGCGTAGATATCAAACTCCTTCCGCTCCGGAAAGGCCGGGAAAAGGCTGGGCAGCATGTCTGCCTGGATCTGGGTGGCAATGGACAGCTCTGCGCCGATACGCTCCTTCTCCGCGGTGACAGCGGCCAGATTTTCAATATACCGGGTAATATCCAGCTCCATCTTAGACAGAGCCTGGGCCAGGGTCTCCACCTCGTCTCCGGTGTGAATGCTCAGCACGTCCTCGGAAAAGCCGGTACGGCTGCTGGCGAAGCCCTCGGCGTTGGCGGTAAGCATTCGGATGGGGGCGATGACCCGCCTGCGCAGGTAGCTGAGCACAAGAAACAGCATCAGCAGGCCCAGCAGCACCGTGACGGCCACGGTCAGCATCAGATAGCGGTTCAGGTCCCGGATAATATTGGGCATGGGCATGTCAGCCACAAGAATGGCCATTGTCGCCCCGGCGCTGTTCTTGATGGGCAGGATGGCGGAGGTGTTGTATCCAAACCTGGACTTGCGGATGAAATAGCTGTCGGACAGCTCTCCTGTCTCGTAGATGCGCACCACCTCCTCCGGGTCGCCGGTGATGGGGTCCTCCACGCCGATGGCGTAGGGAGCGGGGTCGGCCGCCTCATGGATCCGCACATCGTAGATATTCAGGAGCGTCATGGTGTCCGGCTTCGGCCTGCTGATATAAATGCTGCTCAGTTCGGTGCCCTGGTAGATGGCGTTTAAATGGCGGGCCATCTCGTCGTAGGCCTCGTCGGGCGTCCCGGTGTCCAGATAGCCGGTGATATTGTCGCCGTCCACATAGATCAGAGCAGTGTTGGCCAGGCCGTAGGCAAAGCCGCTGTATGCCTCGTAGATGGAATTTCGGTAGGTAAAATACCCCACCGTACAGGCGCCTGCGCAGATGACCACCGCCAGCGTCAGGCACAGCACTGTGATTTTCCGGCTCAGGCCGGATTTTTTCCTGTCCATACCAGTTCCCCTCACAATTGCTTATAGTAGATCATGGCGTCGCATTTGCAGCGGCCGCCGCACACCACACAGTGGTAATTTTCATCGTAGTACCAGAGCATTCTGCGCCTGTACAGCTGGTGAAATCCAAAGAGATCGAACAGACGGGACATGGGGATCCTGCCGTCATACATCCACGCCGAACCGAAAATGCTGCCGTAACCCAGTCTTGGCAGCTCTTTCAAAGCAGAACCCAGCAGCTGCTGCATGACGCCCTGCTTCTCAAATTGGAAGGGCACGGCGGCGCTCTTATAGATGAGGGCGGGCCTGTCTCCCACGATGTGCGTCACATCTTCCCGAGGCATGTCCATATGGGACATCAGCTCCTCGATACCAGTGGGGATAAAGACAGAAAAACCCGCAAATTCTCCCTCAATCAGGGCAATGCTCATCAGTTCCGGGTGTTCCAGCCATTTCTCATAGGTCGATTTATCAATGTAGCCGGTACCATAGCGCAGGTCACACAGCTTCTGAATGGCGTCGTAATATTCCCGGGCGCCCTTTACCACCTGGGGCAGAGAAGGCTGTTGTTCTGTCTGTGTCATCATAGAGGTTCTCCTTCTGTTTTATCAAAAAGCACAGTCAGAGTATTCACTCCGAAGGTGCGCTGATATCGGACCTCCTGGGCCAGCTTCAGGACCATCTGGATTCCCAGTGTGTCCTCAAAGGCGTCCTCCTCCCGGTGAGTCTCATAATACTCCAGGGGGTTGAACTGCCGCCCGGCGTTCCGGATGCGCAGCCCTGTCGCTCCCTGGATGACAAAGACCCGCACGTCCACCGACGCCTGTTCCTCCGGCTTGAAGCAGTACTGTACAAGGATGGTCAACAGCTCCTCAATGGCCAGACTCACCGCCATGGTGCGCCGGGCGCCCAGACCGTTGCTCTGGCAGAATTCCTCGATCCGCTCCGCCGCTTCGGCCGCCGCCTGGAGGCTGTTGTCCACGGAAAAATCAATCACCTGTCCCGCCCGGTCCTGCCGCTCGTCCAGAAGCAAAACCTTGGAGTGGAACACATTTTTGGGGGTAAACCACCACAGGATGGGAAACAGCACTGCCAGCGCCCCCGCCTCTGCAACCGGGCGGAACCACCACACCGCCGGCCCGAAGGGGGCCAGCAGCGCCGCCGGAATCACCGCAAAGAGGAACATCCGGCAGAAGGTAATGGTATTGGCCAGCATCACCCGGCCGGAGGCGTTGTAAAAATAGATCAAAATGCTGCACACCATGGCAAAGGGCAGAGACAGGGAGAACAGACGGAGGGCCAGCGCCGCCTCTCCCGAGGCGCTCAGTCCGAACAGGGCGCACACCGGCCCGGGCAGCGCCGCAATCAGAATCGCGGCGGCGCCGGACAGCGCCAGGCCGTACCGCAGCTCCAGCCGTACCAGGTCCCGTTGGGCGGGGTTGTTGCGCTCGCCCCGAAACACACCGATCAGAGGCGCGCCCGTCTGGGGAATGCCGGCCACAATGCACAGCGTCAGGTCGCTCATGGCGCACACCACTGTAAAAACAGCCACCAGAGAGCCGCCTCCCGCCGCCATGAGGATACGGTTGATAAGGATAAGGCGCGTCATGTCCAGCAGATTGTTCAGCGCGGAGGGCGTGCCAAGCATGGTCAGCTCCTGCAGCAGCCCGCCTGCTCCCCGCAGGCTTGTGAACTGGAACATGCCGCCCCGCAGGGCTGCAAAGCCCATGGCTGTGCCCAGGGCGGTTCCAAGCAGACTGGCCATGGCGGCCCCCGCCATACCGAAGCCCATGCGGATGAGCACCACGTCCAGAATACCGTTGCAGGTGGTCATCAGCAGCATGGCGGCGCTCACTGTCCCTGGCTTCCCATCCAGCCGCAAGTAGTTGAAGGGGATATACAGCAGGCATTTTACCGGCGCGCTGAAAAAGGCGATCCGGGCGTAGTCCCGCACCATAGGGCGCAGGGTCTCGTCCGCTCCCAGCAGGCGGACGATCGGATCCAGACAGATCAGCCCCAGCGCCATGATGACCAGCGAACAGACCAGCTCCAGCGCCACGGCCAGGGTATAGGCCCGCCGCGCTTCCGCCTCCTGCTCCCGGCCGATAAGGGCGGCGGACAGCAGCCCTCCTCCTGCGCCCAGCAGGGAGCCTACCGTAGAGAACAGCAGGAATACGGGGCCGCACAGGTTGATGGCCGCCAGAGCGTCCGAGCCCATCATATTGCCCACAATGGCACTGTCCACCAGGGCGTTTACCGTTCCCCCAAGCACAGACAGGATGGTGGAGATCAGAAATTTTTGAAAGATGCTCCGCAGAAAGCGATCGTTGTGGTCCATTCCTGTCATAGGCGGCTCCTTTTGTCGGTGGGGATTCTTAGTCGGTCATGGCCAACAGCTGTTCCAGCGTGACCTCATAGACCAGAGGTAGCTCCTCAAATTCTGTTTCCTCCTCCGGAACGGGCGCTTCCTCAACCTCTGGTTCCTCCGGTACATCGGAAAACCAGGGGCGATTCTCCGGCTGCTGCGCGGCTTCCTCCTGGGCCTGAAACAGCTCGGCAAAGAGGCTGTTCAGATCGGCGGGCTCCTCTCGAGCCGGAGGAGGCTCCCACAGCGGCTGCGCGGGTGTGGGAGGGGCAAACAGGTTTGCAAAGGGGTTTTCCTCATTGTCGTCAGGTTCCGGTGGGAAAGCCGCCATGTCCGGAAAGGTCTCGGCAGATTGCTCCGGCGGGGCAGAAAAATCGAATTCCGCCGGGGAGGGCCAGCGTTCCTCAGCGTTGGCAGGAATATCCTCCGGGAGCGAGGACACGCGCTCATTTGCCAGCTCCTGACGGACGGTACGGCGGATTTCTCCCACCAGGGCCTCGAAGCCGTAGCGCTGCAGGGCAGCGGGACTGAACGGGCCCTCCTCCTCTTCCTCCGCCTGGAGGAGCATGTGTCTGGGCAGCTCCTGGCCGGGGGAAGCGCCGTCTCCCATCAGCAGGATCTCCTCCTCTCCGTCCTCCACTTCGATCATGGAGACCTCCTTCTGTCGAAAGTCGGGCAGGTTCTCCTCCTCCTGTGCGGCGGCAGACGGAGCGGACTGCTCATCTTCCCAGGCCTGGCGAAGGGAACGGCTGGGGCCAATCTCGTCCTCCCACACCTGGGCCCCCTCTTCGCCGCCGAAGAAATGGGTGGCGTATACCGGGTTGGTGAACAGGTCCTCAATGGCCTGGGGAGTTTCTATCTGGACAGCGGCCCGGCTGGACGGCCCTGTGACCACAAAAGCCTGACCCCGGGCAGCGGAGATGATCTGTTCCTGCTCGCTCTCGTTGATTCCCCCCGCCTTCTCGTACAGGGTGCAGAGATCGTGCATGTCGTTGGGGGCCAGAGAAAAAATAAAGCTGTATTGGCAGGCGTTGATGATGGCGGTGGACTTCCGGGCCAGCTCCTCGCTGCCCACAAAGTCTTTGATGTTCTGGGTGATGACAATCTGCATTCCGTTATATTTCCGGATGCGCTTGGCCAGCTGGAACATAAAGTCCAGGGCAAGAGGGTACTTGGCGTCGATAAAGACGTGAGCCTCGTCGATCACGATGATGATTTTTCGGCTGGCTCCATACCTCAGGTTGTATTCCCGGTTTTTGATAATCTCATTGTCCAGATATTTCAGCACCAGCAGCATCTGGGCGTTGGCTACCGTGTTGTTCCGGTTGGCCAGCAGGGACTGGAAGTTGAATACGATGAAGTTCTCCACTGTGGACAGAGTGGACGGACCGTTCCAGATGTTGGCGTTCCGGCCTCCGGTAGAAAATTTGGCGACATAGTTCATCAGTACCCGGAGATTTGATTTGAGATAGTCGCTTTTGGTGCGCTGGAACTCCTCCAAAATACAGTCGTACAGGTCGTCAAAAATGGGATAGTCCTCCGGCCTGAGGGCGTTCAGGTTGGTATACTGGTCGATATTCCGCCGACTGTATACCCGGTTGATCAGGTTGTTGAGATATTCCATGGCGTCCCCGTCGATCCCGGGCAGGATCTGGCGGAAGAACTCCTCCAGAAACTGAAGGTGGGCGGCGTAGGAGCTGGTCTCCTGGCCATCCTCCGCCTCATCGTCCTCCAAAGAGGTAATAATGTGGAAGGGATTGATTCGTCCGTGGGAGGCATTGGCTGTATTGATGAATTTTCCTTTCAGATTGCCCGCCAGCTCGGTATATTCGTTTTCCGGGTCCAGAACGAAAATCTTGGAGTCATCCGCCGCCAGGTTGGACAGGATACTCTTGGTGGCATAGGATTTGCCTCCGCCCGATTTGCCAACGATAACCATGTTGGAGTTGACACGCTCGCCGTCCCGGCGGAAGAGGTCCAAAAAGGTGGGCACTCCGTCGCTGGAGCCAAGGTTCAGCCCCTTTTCATCGCTGAGGCTGGCATAGATCCAGGGGAATACGGCGGCCACCGTACCGCTGGGCACCCCTCTGGCCTGCTTGAGAAAGGGGTCGTAGCCGTTGACCTGGGTGGCGACAAAGGCCTCAAACTGCTGAAAGGACAGGTCGGACAGCTTGAAGCCCCGCTCTGTAAAGGTGCGCTTGATGTCTTTTTTCATGCCGCTGATCCGGGGAAGGACCGACGGGGGTGGCTGGGGCACCAGCAGCTTGTTCTCACGAGTTGACATAATGTCATATCCCGTGACGTACATGTTCATGGCAATCAGATTCTCATTGTTGTTCTGCAGCATGAGAAGCAGCTCGGACAGGGTTTCGATGTGGGTCTGCAGCTCGATAATTCGGCTGGAGACGGAGGTCTTGTCCAGCTGGCTGTTCAGCTCGCTGATAGAGCGGTCAATGGCCCGGATGGACTTGTCACGGTCCATCTGGCTGAATTTCATTACTACTTTGGTCCCCGGCATGTCAAAGAGATTGGCGCCCCAGGCATTGTCCACGGTCAGGGGATAATTGGCCACCCGGAAGGTGTGGGTGATAATACTGTTTACCTCAGCGGTGCGGTACTTGATTTCCAGAGACTCAGGCATGGTGAACAGGGCGTAGTCCGCCGGGTCTGTATCATCGATCTCCCGCTCGTCAAAATCCGCGTTGTTTACATAACGCAGAAATACAGCCAGTTCCTTGTCATTCAGCCGGTGGGGTGTCATCTCCCCCTGGGCCAGACTGGTCAGGGCGGCGCGCACCTGGTTTTCCAGCTGGCGCTTGTCGCTGTCAAACAGGACCAGGTAAAAGTGAGGAGTGAGCACCTTGTCCTCGTAATTGCGCTGACGAAGCTGATTAATTCGGTCGTAAATAACCTCGATCCGGGCTTTCAGCTCCTCCTCGGAAAAGACCCCCCGTTCATAGCTGCGCTTGAGGGCGTCGATCTTGTCGTACTCTCCCTCAATATGCTCGTCCAGCACCATGGGGCGCTCCAGCTTGACCAGATTTGCCGCGTATTTGGGTCCGATGGAGCGGATCACGTTTCCAAGGCAGTGGTCGATGGCGTTGTTCTGCCGGTGCTCACTGAAAAAACGAAACTCCACCGGGGGAATCTCAATGGCTGCGCCGTAATATTCTCCGCCGTAGCAGATGAAGCCGTCCAAAATCTCGGTGACCAGATATATTTTCTGGATATCGACCCGTTTGCGCTTTTGCTCGGCTGTCTTGGCCTGATAGTAGCGCTCCTCCGCTTCGTGCTTGCGCCGCTCCCGGATGGAGGCTTTTTCTTCCTCGGGAATCTTTTTGTTTTTTAGAAAGCGGTCCTCGGCTTTTTTGGCTTTTTTTTGCTGCTTCTTTGCTTTTTTCTCCTGCTTTTTTGCTGTTTTCAATGCCTTGCGGGCCGCCCGCTTTTCTTTGCCGGTTAAAGGCTCCGGGCGTGCCGAAAAGGACGGCTCCTGTCCGTCCTCTTCGGTTTTGTTTGTTCTCGATTTCCTGAGCTTCTTCTGCTGCCGCAGATATTTTCGCCGCTCACGCCGGCCCATTCCGGCAGTGGGGTCCTCCCGCTCCTCTACCGGAACGTAAGGTATTTTCTGATACCGGCGGATGTAGGAGAAATGCCGCAGCATCCGAAACAGAAACATGTAGTTTGGTTCTTCTTCAATACGCGCCAGCAGGAATCCGAACATAAAAAGCAGTCCCAAATCGATCCAAAGCCGGAAGGGCAGAGATGATATAAAGACAAAAAACACGACCAGCACGCCAAAGAAGCCCACCAGAATGTCCGGCAGGGATACCCCCTTAAAAAATTCAGTGGCTACCTTTGTTTTCCGCGGGATGATACGCATGAGCTCACCTCGATTCAAAATCAGCGCTTATCTCTTGGGGGCGGGGCGCCTGTCCCATTCCGGGGAGGAGGCGCGGTCCGGTTCCGGGTCACCCGAATTTCGGAGAAACCGCTCACTTCCTGCTCAGGCGCCTTAGGTGCAGTACCGGAGGACGGCGGCGGAGTGGCTGCCGAAGTTCCGGCTGTCCTCTGTTCGCTGGCAGGGATAGTCCGGCTTCGGGAGACCCGAATCTCGGGAACGCCTGAATCGGACGTCTGAAAGCTGGTACCGGTCTGCCCTCCCCCGACTGCCGTACTTTGGCCGCCGGCAGGGGCGGTCCGGCTTTGGGCGGCCTGAGATATGCCGGAATAGGGCGTCTGGGGGCCGGTGCCCGTCCTCGTCCCTCCCCCGGCCGTCTGGTCACTGACCTGAACATCCCGGCTGCGGGGGACCTGAATCTCGGAAAAGCCAGGCTCCTCCGGCACGGGGGCCGGGGCGGGACTCCCCCCACCGGTCCGGCCTGCCCGCTGCTGTTCCTTCAGATCCTTCACCTGGGTCCGCTCCTCGCCCCGGCTCCTGTAGCCCGGCGTATCTCCCAGCCCGGACACGCCGGCCGTGCTGTCTTTGCTCTGGGTGCCGCCCTGTCTGGCATAGATAC
The DNA here is from genome assembly GCA_947426945.1 of uncultured Bacillota bacterium. Lineage (GTDB taxonomy): Bacteria > Bacillota > Clostridia > Oscillospirales > Oscillospiraceae > Lawsonibacter. Next base: position 15,047 of record CANEFX010000005.1, on the reverse strand, counting down.
CGGCCGCACTCTGCTTGGCCCGGTCGGCCCGCTGCTGACTCTTCAGCGCGCTCACCTCGGCCTTGTCCGCCTGTTTCCGGAGCCGGCTGGAGGCGCCCGGGGCGCTGGCGCTCTCCCGCAGCTCCTTGGCCTTGTTCTGCGCCACATCCGCCTTGACCTGGGCGCGCTGACTCTTCCGGGTGGCCAGCTGCTCCTTCTCGCCGGCCCTGGACAGCCTCTGAGACCTGGAGTCCTGGGCTTTCTTCGCGATATTGCCGGGGGTCTTCAGGATGCCTCCCGCGATCTGCTTGGTGCCCCGCACGGCGGACATCGCCCCATGGGTCATCATACTCCCGATGCGGCCCTCCTGCTGAATGGCCGCCATACCCGGGTTGCCGGCCAGAATGCCGGTGATGACGCTGCTGGACTGAAGCACAGCCCAGGCCCCTCCCAGTACCATGAGCAGCTGGGCCATCCGGTTCAGTACGGCATAGCCAACCCCCTCGCCGGGGAAATAGATCAGATCGCTGCTGAGGGCCACAGGGATGATAATGAGATACAGGCGCATGGCGATTACGCTGCCGAAGCCGGAGAAGAGCTGGATGACAAAAGCCTGGGTCCAGCTCTGCCATTTGCTGCCGTCGTCTATGGGCATGCTGGAGGCAAAGAGGGGGGCCACCAGGTAGAGCAGCAGCAGGTTGAACATGCGCACAATAAAGGTGAAAATGCAGATGGCCATGATCAGGATAAAGACAATGCAGGCGATATAGGCCACCAGATAATCCATATCCCAGATGTCGAAATCCCGGCGGACCTGCTTCAGGTTCATATAGCTTTTTTCCCCGGTAACGTAGCCCCGGCGCAGCGCGTCGTCATATCTGCCGTTGTTGTACATGCTGTTCTGAGCGGCCTCCATGCCGGCAATGAGGAAGATCAGCACGTCGGTTGAGATGGCGCTGTCGGTAGACACCCGGGCGGTCTCCACAGGAGCAAAGCCGCTGTAGGTGGAAATTTCCCGGCTCACCGTCTGGAAGGCGTAGGCCACGTCGGAGTAATAGGTGTCCAGATTCAGATCCACCGTCAGGTCCGCCGAGGCGGCCAGCAGCGCCAGGGCCGACTGCCAGGTATGGTGGCCGTTGGCGTCCAGGTCGTAGTCATAATCGAAAAAGCCGTTGACATGGAGGGCCAGCAGGTCGTTACGAATGGCGTTAAAGCAACTGTTGATATTGTACCGGCTGTCAGAGGAGGGATTGACCGAGTAGTTGGCCACCGTGGCCAGCACCCGGGCCATTGCCGCGTATTCCTGGTCGGAAAAATGCTTTTCCTGGTCGTCCCGGTCCAGAATGGCGGCGTTCTCCATGGCAAAATTAATGCGGTCCAGCAGCACGTTGGAGATATTGACGGCCGCCACGGAGATAGCGTTGATCAACAGAATGATAATCAGGCACCGGATAAAATTGGAAAATATCTGCCCCACCGACTGCTTGGCCGAGTCGGTGACGTCGGCCGCCTTTCGGGCCATACCCACGATGCAGAACGCAAAGGCCATTACAATGGCGATTAGGGCCATGGCCCAGAACGCGTTGGTCACCGCGTCATGACCAAAAAAGATGTTGATCAGGAAATCGCCGCTGTTCTTGTACATCACCTTGGATGTTCCGGCAAAAATATCGAAAAAGGATTCAATAAACCCTACCAGCTTGAGCAGACCCTGCATCAGTTTGCACAGCAGTACAAAAACCCAATCGAACAGTAGCTTGGTTAACCAGTTTTTCACCATTGTCAGCCCTCCTCTCCGTTGTCTGGTTCAGCCTACCCGGGCGTGCTTGCGCACCCAGCGGCTGTAGAAGATCAGGCCGCCTATGGCCGCCGCAGCCAGGCCGATGGCGGTCACGGCGCTGAAATTCAGGTAGAAATGAAGAATGAAGCTATAGGAATTGGTATTTCCCGCCCGATCACAGACGGTCAGGGTGTAGCGCCCAGGTTCCCGGAGCACCGCAGCCGCAGAGGTGATTCGGCTGACTTCGCCGCCGGACTCCACCTGGACCCAGCTTCCCTCCTCCAGATCGGACAGAGTGACAGGACCCCAGGCCTCTCCCTCCGTCACCTCGGGCAGGGCCAGAACGGGGGCTGTCCGGTCCAGAGTAAAGGTCAGGCTGTAGCTGCGGCCAATCTCCTCACAGGAGTACCGCAGGCGGTACTCTCCCTCCTCCTGGAACTCAATATAGCTGCTGTATCCGGCGGAAATATCCTCCCCGTTGACGGACACGGAGGTGAAGGTGAAGCCGTCGGGCAGGCTGTATTCCATCAAGGAGCGGGTCAGGGCGCTTTGGATAGTAAAGGAAAACTGCACCTCGTCGTAACTGCCGGTGCTGCGGACTACCAGCAGATAGGAGCCGGTACCGGAAATATGGGACAGATCGGGCTGGTCCACCGGGTCGCCGTTCTTATAGAGAGTCCCGGTCAGCTGATCGGGCAGCTCCACCGACACCTCTCCGTCCCGGTCCAGAATAATGCCCGGCGGCACCGAGGCAGAAAAGCTGGTGTTGCCCACCTCTATTACATAGCGCTGTTTATCCCGGTCAAAGCTGTAGTTTCCCAGGTCTACCACCGATTTCCGCTCCGTGCCGTCGGCATAGGAGACAGGCAGGCCGGTATATGGGTCCAGCGCTCCGCTGTAGTTGGGGTCCATATAGACCGCGCCCGCCGGTCCTCCCAGCGTAAGGATCAGGAGCGCCGCCAGGGCAGAATAGACAATCCATTTTCTCAAGGGGCGTCCCTCCTCAGAATTTCGTCTGTCTGGACCTGTGCACCGCAGGACCTCAGACGGGCGCTCCGTCCTCGTCCGGCAGCATCATTCTGTTTCGGCGGGTGATGTCATAGAACACCCGGTCGGCGTAAAACACGTTGGAGCGCACATCGGTCAGATCCATCTCGCCGAACTGATACAGAGGACACAGATAACTGGGGGTGTATTTGGTCTTAAGCGGAAAGTTGCCGAAGGTGACGATAATGGCGTTGCCGGTGGATTCCTTGTTGTTCAGCTTCTGCAGCTCGCTGGGATAGATCAGCGGCCGGGTCTGAAGCTGGGTGGATACGTTCAGCTCCCCCTCCTTGCTGCCCAGGGCGGAGGAGACGGAGCGGGTGGAGACGGTGACGTTTCCGCACAACTCGGAGAACTCCTTGCAGGTGCCAATGTCGTTGGAGCCAATGAACATCTTTACGCCGCAGTTGGATTTGACGATATCCGCCACCTGCTCGCCGTAAACGTTATTCAGCTGGGAGTAGCTCTGGACCACCATATTGAACCAGATCTTGCGGGAGCGGCCTACGGTGATCATCTTGTCGAACTTCTCAATCTTGGGCATGTTGCCGAACTCGTCCAGAATGAAGTACACATTCCGGGGCAGGGACAGGTCCTCCCGGGCTGAGGCTATTTTAATGAGGGCCTTATACATGCACAGGATAAAAACGGCGGCCAGTCCGTGGCGGGTGTCCTTCTCGTCGGGAATCTTCATAAACAGGGCGGTGGGCCGTTCGGCGAAGCCGGCGGGATCGATATCGGTGGCGGAGGTCAGTCCGCACAGCCCCCGGTCGTTGAACATGGACAGCTTATCAAAGGCGATGGACATGTAGCTGGACAAGGTGGAATCCGCGGCGGACACCACCTGCCGGGACAGAGTAACCGCGGAGGACAGGGGGGATCGGCCGTCGAAATAGGCCTTCAGCTCCCGGAAGTTGTCCTCACTGTTGGCAATGATTTTGTTCAGATTAAAGAAATTGAATTTCTCCTTGGTCATGCCTAGCTCAGGGATCTCGCTGTCCTCCAGCATGGCCAGCAGAGTGGCCATGATAATGGACCGCGCTCCCTTCTCCCACAGCGGGTCCTTCTCGTTTTCAATAGGGCAGATGACGCTGACCAGGTCGTTCAGGTCCTCATACATCTCGTCAAAGACCTTCTGCCGGGCCACGCTGGCCTCGTCGGCCAGCTGGCTGCGGTTGGAGTAGGCCCTCCCCTGATACTCGTACCACTGTTCGCCGAACAGCTCCGGATCTCCTACCCACTGCAGGTCCGGATAGTCGATGATGGCGTCCCGGTGGACGAAGATGCCTCTGCCCAGGGAGACATACTCCTGATACATGTCCCAGATGGAGTCCAGGGGGTTCCAGCGGTAGGAGGAGTAGGTGTCCCGCAGGTCCAGCACCATCACGTCGTAGCCCCGGGACTGTAAGTACTTGCTGTGCAGGGAGAACAGCTCCCCCTTGGGATCGGTCATGATCATGGAGGAGCCGGCGGAGGTGGCACCGATGATCTGGATCATGGGGTTGATAAAGGTGGTGGTTTTGCCTGAGCCGGTGGCGCCGATGACCAGGGCGTGGGCGCCGCCCAGAATGTTCACCTGAAGATTTCCCTTTTTATCCAGTACCGCCCGGACGGGAACGCCGTCCTGATTGGAAGAAGCGGCCTGAAAGAAATTAAAGCAGGGGAAGTAGCTGTCCCGCTCTTTGTCAGTCAGGAAACGGCTGTTCTCCAGCGGGCTGTCCACCCCCTTGGCAGAGCCGCCCAGCAGGCGCTTGCCGCTCCCCTTGTTCCGGCCCAGGGCCAGCCACAGCATGCCGCCCACCAGAATGATTGCCAGGCCTACGCCCCAAATTCTGTAGTCGGCCAGGTCTGCAAGAACAAAATATCCTTTGCCCTGATACAGCCGGTCCATGTGGAACAGGGGGGTGCTGAGCACCAGCCCCACAAGGCCGGACCCAATTGCCATGCCCAGAGCCGACAGCAGGGCGATAAGGGCGATCCGCGGTCCCTTTTTCATGCGCCTGCGCTCCTTCCTGCCGGACAAGGTCCGGCCATTTTTTGTGTTTTCATCATACAACAACTTGACGGCCTGTGGTCCTGCCAATTTTGCGGATAGACGGCGGTTTTTGAAAAGCAATTGTTTTAGGCGGAAAAACTTGATAGCATTTAGGCTGTCACAACAGCTTTTACCGGAAATCATATCCGGTTGATTCAACATCAGGAGGTGCTCCCATGCGGAAGACAGGCGTTTTTTCAGGCCGGGTCCTGGGCCTTGTATTTGCCCTGGCCCTGATCCTGGGGCTCATGGCCGTTCCCGCTTCGGCTGACAACGTGGACGACAATCTGGCCAGAAAGGCCACCTATGCCTGCGAGTGGTTCGGGCTGGAAAACGGCGGCAAGGTCACGAACCATAAGGTCAACGCCACCACCGTCACCAGCGGGAAGGACCTGTATGTGATCCAGCTCCATACCCTTCAGGACGGCAGGGGCAGGATCGACTTCTCCCTGTACTACGAGGGCAGCGACGGCAAGCTGCACTACACCGACGATTTCAACATCAACGATCAAACGGCCAACTATACAGGCGGCGAGAGCTTCAAGGCCGGCACCATCAGCTCCGTCTCCGTCCAGCTGCCCACCACGGCCCGGCGCATCCTGGGGGTCTACTTCTACAAGCGCAGCAAGGAGCCCCTGGTCATTGACTGGCTCACCGTCGCCAAGGCCACCGGGAACATCGAGGGCTCCATTGAGGACGGCAGCGGCTGCCGTTTCCGAGGCTTTCAGGGGCAGTATGTGGCCTATACCACCGAACTGGACGACTACATCAAGGACACCAACGAGCTGAACAGCTCGAAGCAGAACACCGGGGCCATTGTGTATACGGAATCTGTCTCCGGGGACCACACCGCCGCCCTGTCCACTTACGCGGTGGAGCTTGTGGCGGGCGACGACGGCTACGTGAACAAAAACGGTACCGTTACCATCAACTATACCGACACCCTGGACCTCACCTGCGAGCGGTCCGTCCAGTTCACGGAGGGCTACGGGCACGTCCAGCGAAACGAGGACGTAAATCACATAGACGACAAAGAGGAATATCCCAACGAGTACGGCCACAGCCTTGACTCTTCCTGGTTTGAGACCTCCGTGCGGGAGATGCAGGGGCTGGCGTCGGGCTATGTGGGCAACTACTGGAAATATCAGGGCGTGTCCGAGACCTGCCTGCGGCCCTACACCGGCACTACCTTTATGCTGGCCATGCCTCAGAACATCGCCCGGGTGAACTCCATCACCGTCAAACTGGGCGAGGACGACATGCTGGTCCTCCAGAGCGCGCGGCTCATCGAGCTGGACTCCCCCCTGTCCGGCGTGAACTACTGGAACGGGGCCTTCGGCCTGGAGCGGCAGCGGGCCTGGAGCGGCAGGCTCCGGGCCAAAACCGACCCGGCGGAGACCAGGATCATCGGCCTGAACAGCGTCACTTTTTCCCCGGAGAGCGTCGGCCACGGCCTGACCAACTACCCCCGGGGCGAGGGCCCGATCGTAGACAACCGGGGCACCGGCGTTGGGGTGTCCATCCAGCTGGCCGACGTGCAGGGGGCCGGGATCGAGCAGTTTCTGGCCTGGAACGGCCGGAGCCACTCCCCCAACTTCGCCGCCGCCAAAACAATGGAGCGCAAGGCCGGCAAGGACGCCCTGCTGGCCTGGTTCAACCTGAACATCTTCCGCAAGGAGTGCATGACCCTCACCGTCCGGTACAGGGACACCCTGGACGCCGTCCGTCAGGTAGACGTCCCGTTCACCACCACCTACCTGGTCTATCTGCTGAAGGAGAACCAGGGCAAGCTGTCCGACGGGAACTGGGACAGCTGGATCTCCGGCATCTTCCAGCAGAACGAGAACGTGGCCCTGCCCATGCTTCTGTTTGAGTATAAGGAACTGCTGAGCGTCAAGCTCTCCTACGGCTCCAGACCTGAGGGCTTCGACTCCAGAAACCGCGACGAGGTGGCCACCCAAAGCGACCCCATCACCGTGGAGAACATCTGCTTCTACGAGGGGGTGACCTCCAGCAACTTCAACAGCGAATACGACGCGAAAAAGCTGGCCTGTGTGCTGAAGACCACCCTGGAACCCGTGTACAGCTACTCTGCCTCCGCCCAGGGCCAGCAGCTCACCAGCGGCAGCAGCCTTACCGCCTCCCTGGAGAACGGCGCCCTGTCCAGGAGCGCGCCCAAGGCCCGGGACTACTCCAACAAGTATATGGTTCGGATCAAGACCGCCGACATTGAAACGGCGGGGACCTCTGGCTCTGTCTCCCTCAGCTTTGCCTACACCGATACCGCCGGGGTGGCGCGCAACACCGCCGAGTACTCCCTGCCCGCCCTGGCCGCCGATTTCTACGGCGCCAGCTTCCGGTACAAGAACTCCTATGACGTTGCCTCCCCCAATCTCCAGTACGAGCGCCATATGCGCCGAAACTGCCGGTGTGAGTTCGTGGTGGCCATCGACGACCTGGGCTCCTTCGACTCCATCACCCTGTCCCTCGACGGAGCCAACGAGTGGCAGATCGAGTATATCGAGATCTACGCCCTGAACAAGCTGGAGCAGCGCTGGGGCGATCGCTCCGAGGACGGAAACGACACCTGCCATCTCTACTGGCGGCGGGACTTTGACGGCCCTCTGGTGGCCAACGTCAAGCAGGACGTGCTGTTCCACCAGCGGGCCAACCAGCACACCATCTACTTTACCCGCTACGACGAGAGCGGGGACCCAGTCGAGCCCGAGCAGCCCGTCCAGAAGGTGGAGTACCTTACCACCCTGCCCTCCTCCATGACCTACGAGGAGACGCTGAAAAACCTGGGGTTGGCCGTCCCCAAGTTCACCTACCAGGTGGACGTGAAGGTGGCCGATCTGGAGGACGCAGGCAGCGGCAACTACTTCTACTTCCAGCTGGTCTTTGAAAACGGGGCCAGCGGCGTGGTGCTGGCCAACCAGCAGCTGGCCTCCGACTCCTTCCGCCGGGGGATGACCGAGTCCTTCCAGATCAAGACCACCCAGAACTTCGGCAATGTGCGCTCGGTGCGCATCATCTGCGACAATACCTCCTCCACCAGCGACGTTTTCGACAAGCTGAACATCGAAAAAATCAATGTCACCCTGTCCGGCAGCACCGGCGTCAGCCGCAGCTGGGTAGTGGATCGGGTAGGCTGGATCGATATTACCTACGTGGACGAGGGCTCCGACTACGGCGTCGACGGACTGGACGATGTGACGCAGCCGGACAGCGCCAACGTGGAGGTGGTGAAGGAATTCCCCGTCACCGGCGTGGCCACCGCCGTGGAGCTGCTGTTCTGCATCACCACCAGCAAGGACAGCGCCGGAATCAGCGAGGGCAAAATGATGTCCGATCCCTTCAACAGCGCCCTGGGCGGAGGCAGCTTCAACGCCGTGCTCTACTACCGGGACAGCAGTGGCCAGCAGCAATCCTATGCCTTCGACCTCACCGCCCAGATCAAGGCCTACAACGACACCGACAAGACCTTCTGGCTCTACCGTCCCACCCATATGGACCGCTTTACTGTCTCCCTTACCGACGTGGAGTCCATCATCGCCCTGGAGATCACCCGCTCCGGAGGCAAGGGGGTGTGGAAAATCGACATGGTCTCCGTCACCCAGGTGGGCGGACTGGGAGAGGTTTTCCTCAGTCCGCCCATGGAGGAGTATTACCGGAAGCCCATCACCGAGACCAACCTGACCAAGGGGACCAACGGCCAGGCTGTGTCTATCCCTAACGACAGCAATGCCACCATCTCGTTCCAGGAAAACCTCATTGAAGTGGCCGCCGGCTCGGACGACATCAGCTGGAACACCTCCATTTTCCGGATCCCCAACGTGAGCGGGGAGAAGCTGAATATCTACCTCTACTCCGGCAGCCTTCTGGCCGAGCCCTACACCTTCAAGGAGGGAGACGCGGTCAACGCCACCCTGCTCTACACCTCCGTCTACGGCGGGCGGCCCATCCAGAACAAATATGTGATCAGCACGCTGGGCAAAATAGACGGCAAGACTGTGCTGTACGCCAAAAACCTGGATATCAGCCTCATGTCCGCCATCCGCCTGCTGAAGCTGAGCGACACTGTAGAAGACACCAACAACCGGCCCACCATCAGCCACGCCATTGTGGAGCGGGTCAAGGGGGGCGTGCTGGTGGATACCTACTACTTCGACATGGGCAACGCCAACCTGGGCTCCACCCAGCCGGAGGTTCCCATCTCCGGGACGTCGGCCACCGCCGATATGAACCAGATAGTGCGTCTGCAGCTCGCCTCCAGCCAGCTGGCCAAGCTCACCCCCGAGACCAGCGACATCGCCGTGGCTCTGCGGTACACCACCGCCCTGGACCCATCCACCACAAAGACAGTGTACCAGTCCCCCTATTTCTACCTCACCGATTTCACCACCCCGGTGACGGGAGAGGACGGGCAGGTCACCCAGCAGCAGCTGTATAACGCCATCTCCAGCGCCCGGATCGTGGACCTGCCCTTCGACATCGACGGGATTGGGGAAATCGTGGGGCTGTCGGTGGTCAGCTCCGGACCCAACATCACCGTGGACCGGGCAGTGATCTACAATTACAGAGGCAGCCCAGGGACCAATTCCACCGCCAATCTGGAGAGCACCTGCTACATCTCCGACTCCTTTGTCACCGGTTCCATCCCCAACACCCTGAGCGGCAGCGGCGACTGCGTGGTTCCCGTCACCTTCCAGTTCACCACCCCCACCGAGGATGTGGTATCCGGCGCAGGTTCCTCCGGGGTCATCAACATGGATGTGACCTATCAGGACCTGGACGGCGGCTCCCGCACCGTCGGGCTGACAAACCTGCTGTCCTACCTGCCTGAAGGGGAGGCGTTCTCCGCCGGCACTACGACCCAGTTTACCCTTCTGCTTCCCCATGTCAAAGCTGTCACCGGCCTGTCGGTCAGGGCCACGGAGGACAACTGGTTTATCACCTCCGCCTCAGCCCAGGTCCTCCTGCCAGACGGCACCACCGTGCTCAGCGAGACCACGGTGAACAACTGGTCCAAGATCGACGCCCCCCTGAGCATTGATATCCGGCCCGGCTTCCTGCGGGAGGACGAGTCCTCGGGCAACCAGCTGCTCTCCTTTGCAGTCACCGGGCGGGGCAGCCTGGCCGGCAGCGCCGCCAGCGCCGCCAGCGGCTCCGCGCTCCTGGTCACCGCCTACCCGGGAGATACCGTTATTCTCTCTCCCGCCATCACTGTCCAGGGCAAACCGGACGCCTCCTGGGTCTGGGTCCCGGGAGAGTACAGCAACCGGCTTACCGTCCGGAACGACGGCTCCGCCTCGTTCTACGTCCCCTCCTCTGACTTCGCTGGGACCAGTTATACCTTCTCCGTCCACTGCTCCGCCGACCAGCGGCTGTCCGTCCCCATCACCATCGCCGTGGAGGACCCGCCGCCGCCTGAGCCAGAACCTGACCTTGACTTCGGCGTCGGCGGGGGGGAATATACGGACAGCGGGGATGCCGGCGGCGGAGAGAGCGGGGGAGAGGGGAGCTGACCCTTGCGTCCCGGGCTCCAAGCTGTTACAATACCACTGGACACGTCGGAAAGGAGTGACGCCGCCCCATGCACATCGGAATATACTGTCCGGAGCCCCGGGAGCTGGAGCGGCAGTGTGAGGCGGCGGAGGAATTTATCGAGACCTCCTGTCTGGATCTTACCGTGCACCCCTTTGAAACGTACCGCAGTCTGCTCTCCGCTCTTACCGACAAGCCGCTGGAGGTGCTGTTCTACAGCGTCCGGTCCGATGAGGAGCCGGAGGAGCGGGTGCGGGAGGTGATGCGGGTCATTCCCGGCTGTGCGCTGGTGCTGGTGGGGGAAGATATCCGGCTTGCCGTGTTCGGCTACGAGGTTCAGGCGGCGGATTTTCTCCTTGCGCCCCTGGACCCGGAGGACCTGATTTCCTCCCTGGCAAGGCTGCTGCGCCGAAGGATGGAGGCCAGGGAGCAGTACCTGCCCATTAAAATCAGCGGAGTCTGGAGCCGGCTGAACATGGCCCACATCCTCTATATGGAATCGGCGGGGCACAGCCTCATTTTCCATATGGACGACGGCCGCCAGTTTCGCTCCATCTCCAGCTTTAAGGATTATCAGTCCCTGATTGCCCTGAACCGCCATTTTTTCCGCTGTCACAAGAGCTATGTGATCAATCTGAGCCATGCAGCCCGCCTGGAACAGAACAGCTTTATTTTAGACAGCGGAGAGACCGTCAATATTTCCCGGCCTTACCGCCAGATCACCCGCAGCTACTATGCCCGCTACGTCACCGGCCGCTATGACCGGGACGGCGCCTCCCAGGTGGAGAGCAGACTTGGGGAGGGGCGGTCGGAGTGAAGCGTAAAATGTGTTTGAGGAGGTGTGAGCATGGCTCTCTATGACCTCTATTCAGAATACAGGGATCCCCGACTCACGCCCGCGGAGCAGCGGCTTCTGGACGGGGCCTCGGTGCGGGACAGTGGAGGTCTGCCCCCCTCCACCGCTGCCCACATCGCCATTGCCATGGCCCGGGCGGAAAGGCAGTTTCAGGGATATCCCTCCATGCCGGAGGACGGAGACATCTCCATCCGATTCCCTGGTGTGGATCCGGTCGGCAAATACAGTGTGATCGATATGAAATTTGCCCAGCGGCACAGCCGGGTGGACGCCTGCGTCCGACTGCGTCCCCCTGAGGTGCAGAAATTTGTTCGTGCCATTCGAACGGCCGTGTCGGGACAGCCTGAGTTCCGTCAGATATTTGAGGATATGGAGACCCCCGCCCGGCGGCACCGCACCCTCACCCGGGCCGGCAAGCTGTGCCTGGACCCGGAGGGCGGCCGTATCCTCCGCCGGCAGGCCCGCTCTCTGGAGACAGAGGAGGCAGTGGTGCGGTATGACCTTCTCCTCCAGGGAATGGAGTATGCCGCCGGAGTGAAAGAGGGCCCTCTGCCGGAGGACGTGGCGGACCTTTATAACCGACTTTACACGCCTGTTCCCCGGCAGGTTCTGGAGCAGGCCCGCGAGCTGGTTCCTCCTGAAAGGCTGACGGTGGACTTTCCAGACTTTGAGCACCGGCTGCTTCAGGTTCAATTTTCCCATCCGGCGAACTGGGGCAGGCCTGCGGCGGGGCTGGACTCCTCCGCCCTGGATCAGGACGCCCTGCTTCTGCCCTATGCCGCCGCCGCCGCCGAACGTACCCTGTCTGCCCTCCTGCCAGTCCGGGAGAAGGGGGGAGCGGACCGGGGGGAGCTGATCCGTGTGGACGGCGCGCCTCTTCGAGATCTGCTGGACCGGGACGCCGCCGCTGCTTCCTCCCCCCGCCAGCTGCGGGAGCTTTCCGCTCAGTGTGTCTCCGCCGCCCTGATGGCAGACCGTCAGGTAGATATTACCCTCCCCGGAGGGAGAGAGCCTATCCTCGTTACAAAGACGGGTTATCAGCCCCCCGCCGGCCAAAAGGCCATCCGGTCCGCCTGGGAGCGCTGCTGCGCCAAGCAGGGCTTTGCCATCCCCTCCTCCGCCATGCACCGGCAGGCTCCCAAGCCTGCCGAACGAGTCCAGTAGGGAGCTCCTGCCAAACCGGCGGGAGCTCTTTGTTCCAAATTGACCGTCTCAATACAAAAACGCGGCTTTCCTTTCCCGACGACCTCCGATAAAATAGAACCATCCAGAAAACAGGAGGTGCGAGCTATGCCTACCATTTTTGAACAGTATGCCCCCTACCGCCCGAGGCTGACCGCCGGCGAGCAGGAGATGCTGGACACCTCTCCCGACCGCCTGCAGGCCGAGATGCGGGTAGGCCTGGACCGGGCCGAGGAGCAGCTGCGGCCCTGGAACTACCCGGAGAGTCAGGAGATCACCGCCAAATTCCCCGGCGTGGACCCCAGGGGGAAGATGTGCCAGGTGGATATGGCCTTCTTTGAGCGGCTGAGCAGGCTTCAGGCCGCCCTGCCCGCCCGCCCCCCGGAGGTGCGGGAGTATGTGGGCGGACTGTTCGAGCAGCTGAAGAGCCGCTCCACTCCCCTGGGCCAGCGCTGGGATGCCATGCAGAACGACTGCATCAACATCCGCCTCATCGAGCGGGCCGCCAAGCTGGCCCCCACACCGGAAGCCAGCGAGCGTCTGGCTCAGGACGCCGCCGCAAAATCCACAAAGATGGCCAGCATCCAGCGCATCGACGGCTTCCTGGGGGCCATGGAATACGCCGCCGGGCTGAGCGATAAGGTTCCCGACGACCGGGCAAAGACCTTTTTGAACGACATCCTCCACGCTCCCATCCCCGAAGGGGTGGAGGCAGTGCGTACCGCCCCCGCCGCCGCGCCCGCAGCCCTGTCCGTCCAGTTCCAGGACTTCGACCACATCGTGGAGCAGCAGTTTTTCTCCAACCCTCGGAACTGGGGCAAGTCCCGCCGGCAGATGCCCCCCGACATCGCCAACGCCGAGGCCGGGGCCCTGGCGGTGGGCCAGTACGCCGCCGCCACAGTGGACCGCACCCTCCAGCCTCTGTTCGAGAAGATGGAAATGTTCAACCAGGGCGAGTTCCACGACCAGTTGGACCGGGGAACGCTCATCACGGTGGACGGCAAGACCGTCCGCTCCATGATGGCAGAGCAGTACACCGGCGATTCCATGCAGTTTGACGAGTGGTACCAGGAAAACGTGCGGGAGATGACCAACCAGATCGTGTCCGCCGGGCTGATGGCGGGCAAGCGGGTGGAGACCTTTGTCCCCGACGCCAACGGAAAGCTCCCCAAGGAGCCCACCCAGATCACCAAGTCGGGCTACGAGCCCTCCCCCCTGAAGAAGGTCACCCTCAACGCCTGGGAGCGCCATTTCGCCAAGTACGGCTTATACAAGGAGAAGGCCGCCAAGGCCGCTGAGTACCAGCGGGTGATGGAGGGCCGGGAGCAGATGCGCAACGGCTATCAGTCGGCCCGCATCGCTCAGCGGAGCCTGGCCCAGACGCGGACGGAAAACCTGTTTTTCAGCGAATATAAGCAGGAGCTGGGCAGTGGCCCGGAGGACAGGCTGAGTTCAGTGCTGTCGGAAAACAACATCCGCCTGGGACACGGCTCCTTCCGGGCCTCCCGGAGCGCCCATGTCACCGCCTGCGTCTTTCAGCTGGCGTCTCAGGGGTACTCCGTCCGGGACATCCTGGACCCCTCCAAGCTCCAGGCCGAGCGGCAGGCGGCGGGCAAGCTGTATATGGAAAAGGCCATCGCCGGGGACACCAACTGGCTGGGCGCGACCTTCTACCACGGGATGAAGGACCTGGTGGACCAGGCCAAGCTGATGACCAGGCAGTACGACCTCGCAAACCGGGAGCAGCTGATGGAAGTCCTGCCCCAGTTCTGCGATATCTCCCGTCCCCTGTTCGACGCCCTTCAGGAGATGAGCCAGCCCGGCAACCAGGAGGGCTTTTATCTGGCTGCCGAGGCGGACCACCCCGGAAAGGGCATCGAATTCGGACAGAATCTCCTCGATCGGGCCGCCGGAGTGAGCAACATCGGGGAGCTGTCCCGGAAGGAGCTGAGGGCCAGCCTGGTCCTGAGCACGCCTGGAAAAGACATCGACGTCTATCAGTCGCTGATCTATGTTCTGGCTGGCGGAACCATGCGCGACCTCCTGAAGAACAGGACCGATCCCGATATCTTCCACCGGGTGACCCCGGATGACGTGCAGATACTGGGGCCCGGCCTGGCAATGGACCAGACCCTTAAGGGTATGAGCGAATACCTGGAACAGAATCCCGCCCTCATCCAGGCCACAGGCCGGCTGGCCCAGTCCGGCCAGCTCCAGAGTCAGATCGGCGTCACCATAGAACAACAGATGAAAAACGGCCAGCCCGTCGTCGCCACCCCTACCCTCTCCCAGCCCAGCCTGGTCAAGGGAGAGGACGGCCAGCTCCACCTCCATGTGGATAGGGTCCCAGTCCCCACCCCCGCCATGGACCCCAAGGTCGTCCCCTCCAAGACCCTCCTGGCCAGCCTGGAGAAGCAGCAGATGGCCCGGGAGTTCCAGAAGGCCCACCCCAAACCGGAGGCCCAAAAGCAGGTCCAAAAGGAGGCCCCGCAAAAGGCCGCGCCCCAGAAGGCAGCGCCGGCCAAAAACCCCGGCGGCATGAAAAAGTGATGACAAAACGGCCTCCCCGGGTGAACCGCGCCAACATGTGCGGACAGCACAAAAAAGCGGGTTTATGTAAGAAA